>CATOSA010000055.1 GCA_951812315.1 uncultured Burkholderiales bacterium | reverse complement strand
CAACGACAAATGGCGTGAAACGGGTCGTAAAGGTTTTCGAGTTTCTCGACTAGCGTACGTACGGCCAACGTTGACCACCACAGTACTATGCGGACGCGCACCAACGCGTCCGCCGCGAGCATTTGATCCCTTCCGGGGCCGCATACACAATCTGAACTGGAGACGCCGGTCTTCGCGCATCGTTGATCGGCACTCATAAAGCAAAAATAGCTTGGTTAGAGCGTTGCGCACCGGGCGGCGGGCGCAACTCATTTGCCTGGCTGCCGTGAGCCGATGATTGCCTCTGAGCCCGCAAAGGCGAGCGACAACGTGCAAGCGTCCGCAAAAACCATTTGCGTCGGCCCATTGATCGGGTACAGGCCGCCATGGTCCTGCGCCGATGTTCAAAAGGCTCAGCCCGGGCCAGCTCCATTGCAGATTTCACAAATCGGCGACGAAGTCGGCCAACCCGGGTCGGGGAGGGGACAGGAATGGCCCGGATTGGGACCTGACGTTTACTCGCTGGCCCGCGCTGAAACAAGTCGGCCGAACTGCGAGTTGTTGCAATGTATCCCGACTGCGTCGTGCACGGCTCCAGACCGGATATCGACGAACTCGACGAGACACAAACTGCGCAGTGCTTGCGGCCAAATCAAACGTACCCTGCAAACAGCTATTTCCTGTTTGCTCTACTGTAGTGCTTCACTAGTTGTTACGCTGGCCCACTCCTGATGGATGCACCCGGCCAAATATTCGCCGTATGCCGCCTGCCAACGTCTCGACTCTGCGAACATTCGGCGCGACCGCCCCGGACCAGGATGTCGCGTTTGACCGCCAAAGGCGGGTGCCACTGTATGATTCAAGGTTGAATCTTTTGATGCCGCCATGAACTTGAGCTTCGAAGACAAAATATGTTCACCGGGTGCACTGGTTGCTGAGGTCGCACGCCGGGCGCGCCCGCTGGTATTTACAAATGGAGTCTTTGACATCCTGCACCGCGGCCACGCGACCTATCTGGCGCAATCAAGGGAGCTTGGTGCAAGTCTGGTTGTCGCATTGAATACAGATGATTCTGTGCGACGGCTCGGGAAAGGTTCCGATCGCCCGATTAACAATCTTGAGGACCGAATGGCGCTGGTAGCCGCCTTGCAATCGGTCGATCTGGTCACCTGGTTCGACGAAGACACGCCCCTGAACCTAATTGTCGCCTGCAAACCGGATGTGCTGGTCAAAGGGGGCGACTGGCCCGCAGAAAAGATCGTAGGCGCAAAGGAAGTACTCGGCTGGAACGGAAGCGTTCGCTCAATTCCTTTCGAATTCAAGCGATCGACCACCGAAACATTGTCCAGAATCCGCCAGGGATGATACGTGACGTTGCCAATGCCTGAACGAATACTCCGGGGAAAGACGGGCTTTGGCTCGAGCAAGAACACATTGAAACGGCAATTGATCGCCGTACTCCTGCCTGCACTTGTCACCTCTGCTTCTTTGGCATTCAGCGCCGATCATTTTCGACCGGCTGCCGTGCATGCCATTGCCATGCACGGCAATGTAAAGTACGGCCCTGATTTCAAGCACTTCGATTATGTGAATCCGGATGCGCCGAAAGGCGGCAGCCTTCGTCTTGCCGCGCAAGGTACCTTTGACAGTTTCAATCCGTACATTCCGAAGGGCAATCCCGGCGCAGGTAACGCAAACGAAACGCTACTGACCGGCAGTGCTGATGAACCGTTCACCCAGTACGGACTCATCGCCCAGACTATGGAGGTACCGGCTGATCGTTCATGGGTCATTTTCACATTGCGACCGGAGGCGCGCTGGCACGACGGCGAACCAATCACGGTGGAGGACGTAATCTGGTCGCTGGACACACTCAAGAGCAAGGGCCAGCCGGGCTACCGGTTCTATTTTGGAGGTGTCGATCGAGCCGAAAAAGTTGGCACCCGACGGGTTAAATTCATATTCTCGGAAAAAGGCAATCGGGAACTCCCGCTGATTGTGGGACAGTTGCCGATCCTGCCCAAACATTATTGGGAAGCACGCGATTTTGAGAGTACGACCCTGGACCCGCCACTTGGCAGTGGTCCATATCGCATCACGAAGTTCGAGCCCGGCCGCTATGTTCTCACTGAACGAGTACCGGACTATTGGGGCGCTGAACTCCCTGTCAACGTCGGGCAGAACAATTTTGATCGCATCCGCTACGACTATTACCGTGACGCAACTGTCATCAGACAGGCCCTGAAGGCCGGCGATATCGACTTCAGGCTGGAAAACCAGGCAAAAGCCTGGGCGCTTGATTACGACGTGCCAGCTACCGAGCATGGTTGGCTCAGAAAGGAAACAGTCCGCCATTTCAGCCCGACCGGAATGCAGGCTTTCATATACAACACGCGCCGCAAACTTTTCGAAGACCCGCAAGTACGGCGCGCGCTTGCCTACGCATTTGACTTTGAGTGGACTAACAAGAATTTGTTCTTTGGCCAGTATGCGCGTACGGAAAGTTACTTCTCAAACTCTGAACTGGCCGCGACTGGCGTGCCTGAAGGACAGGAGCTAGAGATCCTTGAACCTTACCGCGGCCGAATCCCCGATGAGATATTCACGCGGCAATACCAGGCACCATCAACGGATGCAAGCGGCTGGCCGCGGCAGAACCTTTCAACCGCTTTCAGGTTACTCGAAGATGCAGGTTGGGTTGTTCGCGACCTGAAACTTGTGAACGCACAAACTGGCGAGCCCTTCGGATTCGAGATTCTGCTGGTGAGTCCCGCGTTCGAGCGAATCGTGCTGCCGTTTGTGCGGAACCTCAAACGTCTGGGAATCGATGCGCGGGTTCGTTTGGTGGATCAGTCGCAATATATCAATCGGCTGCGCGGATTCGATTTCGACATGATCATATCTGGCTGGGGGTCGTCAGAATCCCCCGGCAACGAGCAGCGCGGCTTCTGGACCAGCGCCGCCGCCGCGTCCCCGGCTGCGAGTAATTACGCCGGCGTTAGTGATCCCGTTGTAGACGAACTTGTGGAACAATTGATAAGCGCGCCGGATCGCGAAAGCCTTGTGGCTCAAACACGGGCGCTCGACCGGGTGCTCCTGTTCGGGTATTACGTGATTCCTCAGTGGCATTTGCGCACGCAACGCATCTTGTACTGGAACAAGTTCTCGCGACCGGAGATCACGCCGCGAAACGGAACCTCAATTGACTACTGGTGGTACGAAGATGCAAAAGCGGAACGACTGGAGCAACAAAGAAGTGAACAACCGGAGAACACAGTCGACGAAACTGGCAGCACGACTGGTGCGGGCACCATGCTGGGCGGGCTCGCAATAGTTGGAATCATCGGATTGATCTTTCTTCGTCGCAGACGGCATCGGACAGGCCCGGCATGACCGCATACATTGTCAGGCGGCTGCTGCTCATTATTCCGACCCTGATCGGCATCATGCTGATCAATTTTCTCGTTATCCAGGCTGCGCCGGGCGGTCCGGTTGAACAGGCGATCGCACAACTCACCGGGCAGGGATCAGCAATCACCGAACGCATCACCAGATCCGGAACCGGCGAAACACTGTCGCCGCCCCCGTCGGCCAGCAGTTCTGAAAGCAGATATCGGGGTGCGCAAGGGCTTGACCCCGAGTTCATCGAGGAGCTTGAAAAACGTTTCGGGTTTGACAAACCAATGCACGAACGTTTTCTGAAGATGATGGCTGACTACGTGACCTTCGATTTCGGAGAAAGCTTCTTTCGTGACCGTAAAGTTGTCGACCTTGTTCTCGAAAAGATGCCAGTGTCGATCTCGCTGGGCGTATGGACAACGCTCATCGTTTACCTTGTGTCAATTCCACTTGGTATCAGAAAAGCAGTGCGCGATGGCAGCCGCTTCGATATTGCAACCAGCTTTGCACTGGTTATTGGCACAGCAATTCCGAGCTTTCTATTCGCAGTGTTCCTCCTGGTGATATTTGCCGGCGGCAGCTACGTGAGCTGGTTCCCGTTACGCGGCCTGGTGTCGGAACAATACCTGGGCCTTGGATTTACCGGCTGCGTCGCCAGCGCCGCATGCGTGGCTGACTATTTCTGGCACCTCGCGTTACCGGTATTGGCGATGGTGATTGGCGGCTTCGCCGGGCTCGTCATGCTCACCAAGAATTCCTTCCTCGACCAGTTGCACCAGCAATACGTACTGACTGCGCGAGCCAAAGGTCTTTCCGAGCGCCGCGTTCTCTACCGGCATGTTTTCCGCAATGCCATGCTGATCGTAATAGCGGGCTTCCCGGGCGCGTTTGTTGGCGTCCTGTTCACCGGTTCCGTATTAATCGAGATTATTTTTTCGCTCGACGGGCTGGGACTGCTTGGATTTGAAGCCGCGTTCAATCGTGACTATCCGCTGATGTTCGGAACACTCTTCTTTTTCTCGTTGCTCGGTTTGCTGATGAATCTGATCGGCGATCTGATGTATACCGTTATCGATCCGCGGATCGACTTTGAGACCAGGTAGAAACGGGATGAGCCAGAAAATCACCGATGACGGCAACTTGACCCTCCCGGAAGAAGGTTCGGCGAAACGATTTCGGCTGTCGCCAATGTCCCGTCGACGACTTCATAACTTCCGCGCCAACAGGCGCGGTTTCTGGTCTCTGTGGATTTTCCTGGCTTTGCTGTTCATTACTTTGCCGGCTGAATTCTTTGCAAACGACAAGCCGATTGTCGTGTACTACGAAAATGGCTTCTACATGCCGATTTTCCGCTCTTACCCGGAAACATTATTCGGTGGAGAGTTCGAGACCGAGGCCGATTACCGCGATCCGACTGTCGCTGCGTTGATTGATCGTGAAGGGTGGATGATCTGGCCCGTCGTACCCTATAGTTACCGGACGGTTGCCTGGGATCTTCCTGTACCTGCACCGTCACCGCCGGACGCTGCGCATTGGCTCGGAACGGACGACCAGGCGCGCGATGTCGTCGCACGCGTAATCTATGGTTTTCGCATTTCCGTCTTGTTCGGCTTCACACTAACGATCATCAGCGCGATCATCGGCGTCGCCGCTGGCGCAGTGCAGGGCTATTTTGGCGGCTGGGTCGACTTGTTGGCGCAACGCGTCATCGAGATCTGGGCGGGCATGCCGACTCTCTACCTGCTCATCATTCTTGCGAGCATCGTGGAACCGAATTTCTGGTGGTTGCTGGCCTTGCTTCTGTTGTTCAGCTGGATGGGATTTGTCGGTGTTGTGCGCGCCGAGTTTCTGCGCGCGCGCAACTTCGATTACGTACGCGCGGCACGTGCGCTCGGTCTCGGCGACGCAACGATCATGCGCCGCCACGTACTTCCGAACGCATTGGTCGCGACGATCACGTTCATGCCGTTTACGTTGGCCGGATCGGTTACTGTGCTTACGTCACTCGACTTTCTTGGAATCGGATTGCCGGCGGGCTCGGCGTCGCTCGGGGAACTGCTCGCACAGGGAAAAGCCAACCTGCAGGCGCCGTGGCTTGCGTTGACCGGCTTCTTCACGATTGCAGTAATGCTGAGCCTGCTCATTTTCATCGGTGAAGCTGTTCGCGATGCATTCGATCCGCGCAAACTCTTCGCAGGTGCAAAACCGCCGGAGCCAGACGCTTCATCAACACCGGATTCGCCATCACCACAAGCGCCGTCGAGCGGAACCGCAGCAACAGTATGAAATCACGCAAATGTCCGTCAACTTACTCGAAGTGAACAATCTCGGCGTGCGGTTCCACCAGCCCGGCGGCGCGACCACGGCTGTCAATAATGTATCGCTCGAGATCGGCGAAGGTGAAACGGTCGCACTTGTCGGCGAAAGCGGATCCGGCAAATCAGTAACGGCGCTCTCCGTGCTTCAGCTCCTGCCCTACCCCACCGCCGAACACACACAAGGTAGTTCGATCACATTCAGGGGACGCGAGCTCGTTGGCGCGGCCGATGCGACCCTGCGCCAGGTGCGAGGCGATCGAATTTCCATGATATTTCAGGAACCGATGACGTCGCTCAACCCTTTGCACATCGTCGAGAAACAGATTTGCGAAGTGCTGACACTGCACAAAGGATTGTCGAAAAACGCGGCGCGTTCGCGGGCGCTGGAACTACTTGAGCTTGTCCACATTCCGGAACCCGAGCAACGTCTCAAGTCTTATCCGCATCAGCTGTCAGGAGGACAGCGCCAGCGAGTCATGATCGCAATGGCACTTGCCAACGAACCTGATCTGCTCATTGCCGACGAACCGACCACCTCGGTCGACGTCACTGTACAGACCCAATTGCTAACACTGCTCAACGATCTGCGCTCACGTCTTGGCATGGCGATGCTTCTGATAACTCACGATCTGCGCATCGTGCGCAAAATGGCGAAACGCGTATACGTAATGTATGGCGGTGAGGTAGTGGAGTCCGGGCAAACCGATGCCATTTTCGAGCAGCCACAGCATCCATATACCCAACGACTTCTGGCGGCCCAGCCCAGCGGCACGCCAGGAGTTGTCTCCCCGGACGCGCCGGTTGTGCTTCAGGGCGATGACATCAAGGTCTGGTTTCCGATCAAACGCGGTGTCCTGCGCCGAACCATAGGGCATGTTAAAGCCGTTAATGGGATCAGTCTCAGTGTGCGTGAAGGCCAGACTGTCGGCGTCGTTGGTGAAAGCGGGTCCGGCAAGACAACGCTCGGGCTGGCGCTGCTGCGCCTGCAGCACAGTTCCGGCAGCATCCGCTTTGATGGCCGCGAAATTCAGGATTTGCGATCAAAATCACTGCGACCATTGCGCCGGGAAATGCAAATCGTTTTCCAGGACCCGTTCGGCAGCTTGAGTCCGCGCATGTCCGTCGCACAAATCATTGGCGAGGGACTCGAACTTCACGAACTCGGCGGTTCTACTGCAGACCGGCAAAAACTGATCATCGCGGCACTCGAAGAGGTCGGAATCGACCCGAATAGTCGTAATCGATATCCACACGAATTTTCCGGTGGCCAGCGCCAACGCATCGCGATTGCCCGCGCGATGGTGCTCAAGCCGCGCTTACTGGTGCTTGACGAACCAACCTCGGCGCTTGACATGTCGGTACAGGCACAGATCGTCGACTTGTTGCGTGAACTGCAAACACGTCATCATCTCGCGTATCTGTTCATCAGCCATGACCTGAGCGTCATTCGCGCGCTTAGTGACGAAGTCATCGTGATGCGCGAAGGGGTCATGGTCGAACATGGGAAAGCCAGTCAAGTCTTTGAAAACCCACGTGAGCCTTATACCCGTGCGCTCATGTCGGCCGCTTTTGACATTGACCTGGCATAGCGCTTCACCAGGCGCAGTGCGTCGCTAAACTTTTCACTTCACCAAGTACATTTCACTTCCCAAGGCGTTTTACTTCGTCAAACGTTTTTCTCTGCGAAGCTTGTTACTTCAAAAATAGCGGCACTAATGGCGACATTATGTCGCGTGTCCTCTTTTGACTACCCCTGACATTCGCCTGCCCGCATATCGCTGCCCGGAAATCTGGCGGCCAGTTCGACCAGCCTCGCCGACTCCGACGTACTGGGCGCTCGAACGGTCAGTGTCGTCTGCATGACCTGCTGCTCTCTCTCGCCGACGACCGCAGTGCGCACACCGGATGCCTTGAGCACATCACCATAGTTGCGCGCACTGATCTCCTTTTGAAACACGCCGAGTGAAATCGCGTACAGCCAACGACCCGGTTCAGTAATTGTCTCCAGTTCAGCGATGCCGAGCTCACGAAGTTGGTTCGCTTTACGCTCCATGCGCGCGCGAACGCTGGCGCGGCATGTATACCCACCAATTTGCAGTCACTACGCTCTTGCTCTCACCGACTCGCTCTTGCAACCCGGCGGCAGCCAATGCCGATCTCACGCGCTCCATTTCAAGATCACCAAAAGTTCCCCACTCCAGGCAAGCAGTGCGTGCAGGCCGCTTTGGCCGTGGCGGTTCCGGAATGACGCGGATCTGGTCCGCATTCATCTGCAGGTTAATAATCTGCGAGTCCGAATCAGGTTGCGTTTCCTGAAGATATAAATACCCGCCCAGAACGATATTTACAAACAGCAATAGAGCAAATAACCACTTCATCATTCAGGCTCGCTCATCCATCCGCCCCTATGCGTTTCGGCATTTCATTGTATTCATTGTCTGCCGGAATTTCCGATACATACGAGACCCTCAAGAACCAGCCGCTCGCGCAGCAGCACGGGACGCTCGTACAAGTTGACAAATGCCGGCGCCGCACCACCGGTCGCGACAACCGAAATATCGTGGTAACCCGCTTTTAGCATTTGCGCGTGCAAAAAATCAATGGCGCCACAGGTCGCCCAATTTGCGCCACTGGTAATTGCATCGGGTGTGGAGCGTGGAAACTGCACCGGTTTGCCGCGTTCAGAACCAAGTTTCGCAGTATTCTCTTTCAGCAGGACGTGCATCAGTTCAATTCCCGGCAAAATCATTCCGCCAAGAAATTCGCCCTGGTCAGTGAGTGCATCGATCGTGGTCGCGGTTCCCATACACACAACAATGCAGTTTCCAACAGATAATGCATTTGCACCAATTAACGCGGCCCACCGGTCGGGACCGAGCTGGCCCGGTTCACTGTAACCATTGGTCACGCCGCATTGCCTCATTTGAGCTTTCACCCAAACCGGTGTCCGTCCCCAACGCTCACAGCGTTGTGCAAGCCGGTCCCCGATGGCTTTTCCGGCTACGTTCGCAACAACGACAGCATCAGGATACGCGACCTTCGCCCACGCCTGATCAAGACGATCAAGATCTTCGTGCGCGCAGACGCTTTCCTCGACGAAACTCCCGCTATCGTGCAGCGCCCACTTTACGCGGCTATTGCCCGCATCAACGACAAGAATTCGATACTGTTTCGACAAGATTAATAGAACCAGACGAACATTAAAACTGGCAGCCGGATACTTAACGTGTGCCAACAACGAACACGTCTCTGTAATGATGATCAGGTTTGCACGAAACCAGTATAGTGCTGTTAACTGGCGTAGTGCTGCGCGTTACCAAACTACATCTGAATCGGACGCAGAGACAGCTCTCCACTATTGAATCTGTGCGTACGTGCACCCACGCATAGCAATAGCGCGCCGTCATTATCCACGCCGGTCACACGTCCTTCAGTTTGTGTGCCATCGGCAAGAGCAAGGCGGACCATTTTATCTTGGTATGCATGCATGCGCTCCCATTCGTCTTTAAATGAAGCAAAGCCTTCGCGAGCATAATCTTCCAGTGCCGCCCGAAGATCAACGAGCAAACGGGCAAACAACTCATTTCGGCCAATGCGCATGCCGGCAGTATCAAGATCTGCGGCTTCCTGATCGATACGTTGCGCCACCGACCTGGACAACCGCAAATTCAGTCCGATTCCGATCACCACCTGGACGGATTCGGCGTTACGGCTGGTCGTTTCTATCAGCACTCCGCCGAGCTTGCGCTGCTGCAGCAGGATATCGTTTGGCCACTTGAGCGAAACTTCGGCAACGCCCAATGCCCTCAAGCTTCTAACCAGTGACACACCCACCGCCAGCGGCAGTCCGGAAAGCGCGGCAACATCTCCGCCAAAAACCCACAGCAAAGAAAGCGTCAACGCGTCACCGATGCCGGAGTACCACGTGCGCTGCCGACGGCCACGACCAGCCGTTTGCAATTCTGCGACACGTACAAGTCCGGAAGCACCTTGTTGTCCGGCACGTGCCATCAGGTCACTATTGGTCGAGGCCGTATGATCAACGACCTCGACCTGAAACGCGCTCGCCTTGTTGCCCAGATGATGCGCAATTTCATCAGCGTCGAGCCACTGAATGTCAGTTTGCAACCTGCAGCTATCATCAGTTTCGCGGTCTATCTTCATTCCCATCGACACAAGTTCATCGAGCGTTTCAGATACTCGAGTCGCAGGGACACCCAGCGAATCGCCGATATCACTGCAGGTATGATCGCAACCGTCAGAAAGAAAACGTAGCAATGGAAATGTCAGTGTATTCATAGGGAAACGGACCTTGTCCGCGCGAAACTATACCGGACGTAACGAATGCGTGCTTGTTGACGCAGATCAATGATCCTGACACGCTATTCGAAGCAAACTCAACAGATAGACTGGTCCCAGGAGCCTTTACATGTACAAACACATACTGATGCCGACCGACGGCTCGCCACTATCCAGAAAAGCGATCAAGGACGGAATTGCCCTTGCGAAGGCCTTGCGCGCGCGTGTAACTGGTTTCTACTCACCAGAGCAATACGAAGTATTGGCCTATGGTGAATATTTTCCACCAAACCTGATATCAAGAACTGAATGGAACAAACAAAGCAAAGCAACCGCCGAAAAATTTCTTTCGCCAATAGAAAAAGCCGCGAAAGCAGCGCGCGTTCCGTATCAGGCTTACCACAAGGAAAGTATGTCTCCCTGGCAGGCAATCGTGGACGCTGCACGCCGAAAGAAATGCGACCTGATATTTATGGCCTCGCACGGCCGTTCCGGAATACCCGGAATCCTGCTGGGAAGCCAGGCCGGCAAAGTGTTGTCACATTCGAAAGTTCCGGTGCTCGTTCACAAATCAAAGTAGGCATTGGCACATCAGCAGGATAGTGCCGCACGTAGCGTGCGTAAAATTTTGGTCTTTACGTAACAGAGCACATTGCAGTTCAGGGCGCCGCGCGTTGGTCAGCAATGAGTCACGGCGACATATGTGCGGGATCGGCGCTGACCGACACAACCTAGTGAAAGATCGAAAAAGCCCGCGCGATTTTCACCGCGCGGGCTTTTGGTTGCCGGTTCCCGACTAGTGATCAGGTCCGCGTGCCGCCTTTGGTTTCAACGTAGACCGCGTACAACGAGGTTGATCCCGTCATAAACAGCCGGTTTCGCTTGGTTCCGCCAAAGCAGAGGTTGGATACGATCTCGGGCATACGAATCTGCCCGATACGCGTTCCGTCAGGGGCGAAGCAGTGCACACCATCATAGCCGTCACCGACCCAACCCATGCCGGCCCACACGTTACCGTCCTCGTCACAGCGAATACCGTCCGCAAAGCCGATTTTCCCGTCCATTTCCATGCTGGCAAAACGCGCGGATTACGCAGTTTCCGGCTACTGTCAACGTCGTACTGCCAGATTACGCTCTTCGCGCTCGGATAGTGTGACAGGCCTGTGTCAGCCACGTAGGCTTTCTTGTAGTCGGGAGAGAAACATATCCCATTTGGCTTGAATGGTTCGTCCGCGACCTTGATTGCCGTGCCCGGCTTGTCAATGCGATAAATCGCTTCTTTCTGGATCGGCCGGGGTGAACCCGTGTTCAGGCGCTCGCCTTCGTAATTCATCAAACCGCCATATCCCGGATCGGTGAAATACAACCATCCATTGGGATGACAGGCAGCATCGTTTGGTGCATTGAACCCTTTCCCGCCTGCCTTGTCCGCCATGACTGTCTGGGTGCCGTTATATTCGTAACGCACCACGCGGCGATTTCCGTGTTCACACGCAATCTGACGACCAAGGAAATCGAACGTATTGCCATTCGAGTTACCGGACGGATAGCGGAACTGGCGGGACACGTGGCCGTCTTCCTCGATCCATCGCAGTTGCTCGTTGGCCGGAATATCGCTCCAGATCAGATAACGCCCGACGCCATTCCACGCCGGACCCTCGGCCCACATCGTACCCCGGTACAAACGCAGAATCGGAGTATTGCCGAGCTTGTACTTGAATCGCTTGTCGAGAACAATGACGTCGGGGTTCGGATAGCGTGCAATCGGGCCGTCCGCGTCGTATTTGTCGATGAAGTTACGCGCAAAAGCCTGCGGCGCCATCGCGGTAAGTGCGGCAATGCCACCCACTTTTGCCAGAAAATTGCGTCGCGTATTTTCATCGTGCTTTTTGGTCGTCGGCTTGGACAAGTCGACGAATTCGTGCCATGAATTCCTCCGTTATTGTTGATAAGACAGCTTGTGGCCGTCCTCTTCTTTTCGATGCAACGCCATCGACGCGACACGTCATCACCGCTAACCTGGTACCAGATTTTCCGGTACCAGATAAAACGGCATCAAGGTTCCCGATACCGTACCGATTGAAACCACCGCGCCAAGATAGCGTGGTCCACGCCAGGCCTGATACCCGAAACGAATATGTCAGCCCGATACTTCCCTGCTACTGCGCAGCACCCGATCGTTTATCCAACGCGGGGCTCGCATGTGAGTTGTCGATCGCAAATCAAACCGCCGGATCTTCAGGCAATCCGGACCAGCACCACTCGCGTTCGCGTCCCACGTATCATTCTGCGCCCGACAATTCAGCCACGCAACTAACGATTTCGCCCCACCTGCATTTGCGCCGGAGCACGCGCCGCGCTATCGTCGGGTTGTACCGATCGGCATGGAGATCACCATGAAATTCGTTGGTCAGCTACTGGGGCACCATTTGCAACGCTACCCGCTGGCTCAGCTCGACGACGTTTATAAATTGTTGCACCAGGCGGCCCTCGGTGCGGGACATGCAATGGACGACGTCGAGGCACTGCGGCAACGGTTAAATGACGAAGTCGACGCGCTTGGGTCCAGACCGGAAGAACCGGTCGCTGAAACGATCTCCCCGGATGCGCGGCTTGCACGCATTCATCTACGCGCATACCTCGAAGCGGGACACGCAGTAGATTCCCTGTTCGGTGCATTCGTGCAGACGGCACGCGAGTATCCCCCCTCGCCTGACAAGCTGGCGAAATTCTGCGGATGCCTTGCGGATCTTGCTGGCGCCGGAGGCATTCCGTTTGACAAGGATGAAGTAAGCGGCTACTTCGCGAAAATTGCCAAGGACGGATACCCGGTCGTCACGCATTCGGCAGCCTTCCGCAAAGCATACAAACCTGCTTACCGCGTGGTCGCACTGGATTTTCTACCTGCCGTTGAACCGGGCAGCCCTTCCTGAAGCCTGAACCTGAACGAACTCTGGATAGCTGATGACTGACACCGGCGCAGACAAACTTGCAGTTCGTGACGTGCAGGCCTTCCCGACGTCCTTTCCGGTCGACCCCAAAGACAGTGTCACACTTGGCGTCGGGCGCACCGTCAAACGCGACGCTGTCGTCGTCAAAATCACCACTGAAGACGGCGTTACAGGCTGGGGGGAAGCACACCACGGTCGTTGTCCGGGTGCAGTTGCACATATTGTCAACACAACGCTGAAAGCGTGTGTAGTGGGCCAGGATGCGCACGACGTCACCGGAATCTGGAAACGTATGTATGACCGTCAACTCGGCAGTCACGGCATGGGCGCCGGCACCTGTCTCGCAGTTTCCGGTATCGACATGGCCCTCTGGGACATACGGGCAAAAGCGCTTGGCGTGCCTCTCTACCGATTGCTTGGAGGAACATCGCAACCAACCTGTCGCGGCATACGCTGGCGGCGTATCGCTTGGCTACCAGACACCTGACTCACTCGTCGACGAAGCGCGTGTTCACGTAGAACTCGGCTATCGCGCCTTGAAACTGCGCATTGGCGATAATGTGCAAGACGACCTTCGTCGCGTTAGCGCAGTGCGCAAGGCGTTTGGCGAGGATTTGACGATACTCACCGACGCAAATACCGCCTACACCCTTGACGACGCGCGTGCCGTGATGCCTGCGCTGGAAGCACAGGCAGTCGGCTGGCTGGAGGAACCGTTTCCGGCACACGACTATCGCAGTTACCGAGAGGCACGAAACTACGCATGCCTGCCATTGTCCGCCGGCGAAAATCACTACACCCGCTTTGAGTTCGATCGGGTGATTGAAGACGGCGTAATCACGATTCTGCAACCAGACCTTTCAAAGACGGGCGGCATTACTGAAGCGCTGCGCATCGCGGCCCTGGCATCAGCGTGGAAATTGCCAATTCATCCGCATACGTCGATGACTGCACTGAACATGGCAGCGCCGGTGCATTTTCTGGCGGCAATCGAGAATGCCGGTTATTTCGAATCTGACGTGTCGCGAAACAATTTGTTCCGGGACGAACTCGTTGACAGACAGCCGTTTATTGTCGATGACAAAGGCAATACCAGACCTCTGGAAGAACCGGGAATCGGCCTCGAGGTTGATGAGGAATTTCCTGCAGCACATCCTGTAATTGAAGGCGCAGCATACGTATAGATTAAGCTAGTCATAGACCTGACAACGGCCCTGCACTGTCTACCGAATCGGAAAGTGTCTCGCTTGAAATACATCGACCGCGTTTTTTCGCACGCGCCACTTGTGCCGGGCGAACGTCAATCGGCCAAATTATCTGGCCCGCTGTTCGCAGTTGTCCCGCGCTTACTTGGCACAGTTTTCGGTGCGTTTTTTGCGACGATCTGCACCAGCAATCTTCAGACGCTGATTCTTGCTATCCCGTCACCGCTTATTTCGTTGCTGCCTATCCCCCTACCGCGAAAACGGTCGTGAAATGGCGCGCAACTTCCCATCGCGGGGATTGTAGCCAATCAGATGAATCCCGTCGCCGGCAAGAAACCAGATTGCGCACATACGCTGATTCATCTGGTGCTCCAGCCGCAGGCACACACCGCCGCCATTCTGCCGCACAATGGTGAAGGTGCCGCGGTCAATCAGGCCTGAGGCATTGCTGAGAATGACACTGCCGTCTTCACCGTATTCAGCAACATAGGATTTCCCGCGACCGTCCTTCTCCGAGCGCTTGCCGATGAACGCTTTTTTAAGATCGCTTGTGTCCAGGCGCTTCAATCCGGCGCCAGCGGCAGCAGCTGCATCGGCGGGCGCGACCGGAAACGCCTGATCTGCCATTACTGGCTGAGACAGCAATGCCAGCAAGTACAATACTTTTGCAAAGTTCGACATATTCCAATCCTTACTGCGCACGCGACAAACGAAATCCAATTGGCCAAACATCCTAAATGCTCAGCCAGACAACGGACACGACATTGGACACTGTACTTATCACCGAACGCCACGCTCAAACGATCATTCTGACCCTCAATCGGCCACGCGCGCTGAATGCAATCAACAGCGAACTGCGTCAGCAATTCATAGAAGCGCTTGAGCAAGCCAATGCGGATGACTCCGTAGCGGCGGTAATCGTAACAGGAGCGGGCGACAAGGCGTTTTGCGCCGGACAGGACCTGACCGAGACAGCGGATTACGGCATCGACGACGTGGAAGCATGGTTGACCGCGAACCATGCAATGTACCGTGCAGTTCGCTTGCTGGACAAACCGGCCGTCGCAGCATTCAACGGCGTTACCGCCGGGGCCGGATTACAAATCGGCCTGTGTTGTGATCTGCGCGTTGGCTATGCAGACATGAGAATCGGCCAGCCCGAAATCAAGGCAGGCCTGGCCTCCATTGTCGGCAGCCAGCTGATGATCGACCACATTGGTATGGCGCACAACATCGAACTATCCCTCACCGGAGAATTGATCAGCGGGCAGCGTGCCTACGATGTCGGATTGCTCAATCGACTCGTGCCGCAGGCCGACGTAACCGAAGCCGCGCTCGAACTCGCTGGCAAACTGTCGCAGCTAGCGCCAACCGCAATGCGCCTGACGAAGCAACGCTTCCGTTCCCTCACCGAGCCCGGCTTCGAGTCTGCACTGAAGGTTGCGATAGACTCCCAGAAACAGGTCTACACAGCCGGCGAACCCAGGCGGCGAAGCAAAACTTCCTGCGCGGGCGCAAGCGCAATTGAGCCCAGGCGTCTGCGTTTGTTCACCCGGGAGAAATGCTACATTCGGCGGCAAGTACGTTCAGACCCGGCGATTTCAATCTGATCGTCTGCGCGTGGCGCGCACGATATGTCGTATGGTGTACCGTGTTGACTCTTTCCATAACATAACTAACAGATTCGCTAACGCGTTTCGTTTTTACTTCGGACTATTCGCCTTTTCGTGAGCACCAAACACAAACAACCTGCTTCGGCCAGCAACTTCATAAAAAATGTGATTGACGCAGACCTGGCTTCCGGCACCTACGCGTCGCGGCGCTGGAGTGGAAATCCAGGCCCTGCCATTGTCCAGGAAACCGCGCCTGAAGATCCGGCAAAAATACGCACGCGCTTTCCCCCGGAACCCAACGGCTATCTGCATATTGGTCACGCCAAGTCGATATTCCTGAATTTCGGGCTTGCGCGTGACTACGCTGGAATCTGCAATTTGCGCTTCGATGACACCAATCCGGTAAAGGAGGAGACCGAGTACGTCGATACGATCCTCGATAGCGTGAAATGGCTGGGTTTCGACTGGCAGGATCACCTTTACTATGCGTCTGACTACTTCGACGAACTGTACCGATACGCCGAGTTGTTTATCGAGCACGGCCTGGCCTACGTAGATTCGCTCACGCCAGAGCAAATTCGCGAGCACCGCGGGACTTTGACGCAGCCCGGGCGCAACAGTCCGTATCGCGATCGCACGCCAAAGGAAAATCTCACGCTGTTCCGGGAAATGCGTGATGGACAACATCCCGACGGATCGCACGCGCTGCGCCTGAAGATCGATATGGCATCGCCCAATATCAACATGCGCGATCCGGTCATCTACCGAATTCGACACGCGCACCACCACCGTAGCGGAGACAAATGGAGCGTGTACCCGATGTATGACTACACGCATTGCATCTCCGATGCGCTGGAGAACATTACCCATTCGGTCTGTACCCTCGAATTCGAGGATCATCGGCCGCTATACGACTGGATTCTCGAAAAGCTCACGAAGTTTGGCATCTTCGAACGCCCTCTTCCGCATCAGTACGAATTCTCGCGACTCAATCTCAGTTACGTGGTCTTGTCCAAGCGCAAGCTGATTCAGCTGGTCGAGGAGCATCATGTTGACGGCTGGGATGATCCGCGCATGCCGACGCTTGTCGGTGCGCGCCGCCGTGGTTACACACCAGAAGGATTCAAGCTGTTTACCGACCGGATCGGCGTTTCCAAAGCCGACTCGTGGATCGATTGTTCTGTGCTGGAAGACTGCATGCGCGACGTTCTCAACGATTCCAGCCCGCGCCGCACGGCAGTACTTGACCCGTTGAAACTGATCATCGGCAACTACCCTTCTAATCAGGAGGAGATGACAGAAGCGCCCAATCACCCGCAGAAACCGGAATGGGGTAAGCGCAAATTACCTTTCTCGGGAGAGCTCTGGATTGAGCGCAACGATTTTGTTGAAGATCCGCCAAAAGGATATTTCCGGCTGTTTCCCGGCAACACCGTGCGTCTTCGCTACGGTTACGTCATCAAATGCACCGGTTCTGACAAGGATGCCGACGGTAACGTTGTCGCCGTACACTGCGAGTATCTGCCCGACTCAAAATCCGGCACCCCCGGGGCCGACAATTACAAGTTAAAGGGAAACATTCACTGGGTCTGTGCGGCAAACGCATTCGAGGCGCCGGTTCACCTATATGACCGCCTGTTTCGTGTCGAGCAACCCGGCAGCACTGGTGATTTTCTGGACGATCTGAATGCCGATTCAAAGAAGACGATCAACGCCCGGGTCGAAGCCTCGCTCGCACAAGCACTGCCAGGCGAATGCTTTCAGTTCGAACGGCATGGTTATTTCGTTGCCGACCAGGTCGAATCAGCACCGGGAAAGCCCGTGTTCAATCGGACAGTGACATTGCGTGATACCTGGGCAAAACGAAAACGCTGACGACTAATCGTTCTCCGACGCGATGCGAATCAGGCGCTTACCTGAATTTTCGCCGCGATACAGTCCCGCAATAGCGTCCGGTGCATTTTCGATACCGTCGAGGATGTCTTCCCGATAACGGATCGTGCCGTCTTTCACCCACTGTGCCAGTTTGCTGCGCGCCTGGGCGTAGCGCTCTGCGAAATCGAACACGACAAACCCCTGCATGCGGGCACGTTTTACCAGCAGGTGACGTTCAACACGCGGCCCTTGCGGGATCGGGTTCCAGTTCGAGATCGAAGCGGTCCCGCATATGACAATTCGCGCACCGACATTCAGTCGCTTCAGCACACCGTCGCTGATGTCTCCGGCCGTGTTGTCAAAATAGACATCGACACCGTCCGGGCATGCCGATGCAAGTGCTGCGTCCAGATCTTCCGACTTGTAATCGATGGCCGCATCGAAGCCAAACTCGTCGCGACATAGTCGCTTCTTTTGAGCACCACCTGCAATTGCGACGGTTCGACAATCCAGGGTATTTGCAATCTGACCGACACAAGAGCCTACCGAACCTGCCGCCGTCGATACCACCACGGTTTCGCCGCGAGCGGGCTGACCGACTTCGAGCAATCCGAAATACGCGGTTACACCATTTAGCCCTAGTACACCGAGCGACGTCGAAAGCGGCAAGTCGCGCCCGCCAATAATCCGGTCAATGGCACCGCCCTCGACCGCTGCATAGTCCTGCCAGCCAAACATCCCGGTTACCAAATCACCTTGCTTGAAATCTGCGTGCCGAGACGCTTCGACCCGCCCGGTCGCGAATGACCGCATGACCGAGCCAATAGCGACAGGTTCCGAATAGCCCGTCGTGTCAACGATCCAGCCACGCATCGCGGGATCCACCGAAAGATAAATATTTCGAACCAGAACCTGGTCTGGTGCAATTTCGGGGACCGTATCCTCGACGATTTCGAAATGTTCGGCTTGGGGGATTCCCTTCGGCCTGGATTTGAGTCGTACCTGGCGATTTTTCATCATGTATCGTTGATTGATTGAATTTCAGTGCGGTTAACCGTCTTTTCGCAATTGATTCATTGCGCCGCTGTAACTGGCAACACAATATGGCACACAGAAATTCAGAATCACCTGCATCCAGTTGATATCGTTGCCTTCCATTAGCCGGCCGCCCTGATTGATGATATTCAGAAGGATACCAACGACAACGGCGATTTTCAGAGCCGTAATTGCAATTCGAGAATCCGTCGCGGCGCGCAACACTGCATAAACACCGCCGGTATCACCCGCAGCGGGTGGATCTTCTTTCATGTGCCTGCCAGGTCATACATCTGCGGTTACCTCTGTTAACACCCGGTTGCAAATGAGCAATCCGGGTTTGCTCGGATGTGCCCAATCCTACCCAAAAAATCCGCCAGCAATTGGCACCTTTGCCAGCGACGGTTTTTGACCCCGTTCAGCGGACAACCTGGCACATTGATGCGCCCGATTTCACGTTGCTGCCTGGCAGGGGGAACGACGACCGCACTTTCCCATCGGAAGCACAAGGTTTTCCTTTATTCCGCGGCGAGACGCCAGTTCACACGAGACAACGCCCTAAGCAACTGTTTTTAGATCGCTAAATGGCATTCAGCTTGGGTTCAGCATCGTACTCATAGTCTGCACTCAGCCAGGAAGATTCTGGCAACTACGGAAAAGGAGATGAATGATGAACACCAGACTAGTCGTATTCGTTTTCGGCATCGCTATTCTTGGCAGCGCCAACGCCGTTGAAGCCCGCAGAGATAAGGGGCAAAGATATGACAAACAACACGTCCAGCAATTGCAGCACCCATCGCCGGGGACATGACGTGCGCCACGCGAGACGTCACCACGACACGCGCGGATCCTACCGCTCGGACCGCCGGGCGAACCGCAATTCGGATCGCCGGATTGATCACGGTATGGATCGCCAGAGGCGTCATGGCCGCGGGTGGTCAAACCATCATCCCCGTTACCGGCATGGCTGGTCACATCAGCATCGCCACGGCACTCACGCGCGCCGCCATCACTACCGGGGTCCACACAGACACGCACCAGCCCGACACTACTACCACTCCAATCCTGGTCTGAGCATTATTCTTCATGGCCATTTTTGAGCCTGCTGACACGCAACGCGAATCCACAATATGTATCGAGGAAGATCAATCATGAAAACACTGACTTCAATAGCGAGCACGTTCGCACTGATGCTTACCGCAATCACGACACAGGCGAACAATGTGTTCGAAGACTACGCCAAGGTGACGCGGGTTACCCCACAGTTCGAGAAAGTCAATCTGCCACGCAAAGAGTGTTTCAGCGAGGTTGTGCCCGAACGCAAGAGTCCGCGCCGGTCGCTGGCCGGACCGCTTATCGGCGGCATCGCGGGGGGCATACTGGGTGCGCAAGTGGGCAGCGGCAACGGACGCGTCGCGGCATCAGCGGCAGGCGCTGCGATCGGTGCCGTTGTTGGCGACCGCATGTCTCACAAAAGCAGCAACGAATACTACGAGCGCGAAGTTCGCCGCTGTCGGCTGGTCGACCACTGGGAGAACCGTCTGGTCGGCTATGAGATCGCGTATCGATATCGCGGCCACGCCCAGACGGTTATTCTCCCCCATGATCCGGGACGAAGACTCCCTTTGCGAGTTGCGATTGAGCCGATATTGCCGACTGAAGATATGGACGATTGGGCGCCATGACAGTCGTATGTTTCACAACCCGCTCCGGGTTGCAGCCTGACACGGCATCGGAGATGATCAATGTCTATTCATCCAAGACAATCATTCATGCTAAAAGGACTGCTCCCGGCGCTGGCTGCAATCGCGTTTGCGGTTTCCTCTCCACCGCTGGTTGCCAATCAATTCGCTCGCAACCATGGCGGTTTCGGGGAACCGATCGTAGTCGCACAACAAGGCGGCATTTCAATGGGCGAAGCAATCGAACGTGTTCGACAGACGACCGGGGCTCGCGTACTCGATGCGCAAGATGCGGGAAACCACTACCGCATCAAGGTGCTGACACGAGACGGCGTAGTACGTGTCATACGAGTCGATGCGCGAAACGGCGACATGCGGTGACGAGAGCGCTCGCAGCCATTTCGCTGATGGGCATCACTTTTGCCGAAACGCGTCTTCGGGAAAATCTGAACCATGCGAATTCTGGTTGTTGAAGACGAACCAGCGCTGCAGATGCAGATCCGCACCGAACTAGAGAGACTCTCTTTTGCGGTGGATGGGACTGGCGACGGAAAAGAAGCACTTTACATGGCCTCGGAATACCCGTTCGACGCGGCCATCGTTGATCTTGGTCTTCCCGGCTTGTCAGGCCTCGACGTAATTGCCAGACTGCGCAGCGGCGGAAATCGATTGCCGATACTCATTCTCACTGCGCGCAGCAGTTGGCAGGATAAAGTCACCGGGCTGGAAACTGGCGGCGACGACTACCTGACCAAACCGTTTCAAATGGAGGAACTGGCCGCTCGATTGAAAGCGCTGTTACGACGGCAAGACCGTGGAGCTCACATCTTACGAGTACAAGTTGCTCGAGCATCTGATGCGCGAACGCGAACACGTACTTTCGAAATACGAACTCGCCAGCCACCTTTACCCGCACGACGAAGAAAGTGAAAGTAACGTCATTGAAGTTTTAATCGCCAGACTGCGCAGAAAACTCGATCCCGGAGGAAACTTGCATCCCATAGCCACACTCCGCGGCCGCGGCTATCGTTTCGTTCTTGGCGGTGATTGACAATTTCGTTCACGTCATCGACTGCGCACCTCGGGGGCAAAAACCACCCACGAGCGAGTACAAATGATTGCCATCACGTCTGGAAGAAATTGACTAATGGGTGTTCGCACGCAATTTCGACATTCCGGTTCGACTTTCTATTGCCGGGTCGTATCCGATGGCTGTTCAAAAAATTCGGCGTTATGAAATTGATCACTTGGCATGCGCTCTGTTAACGCCCGCGTTACTTTTGGCGCCGGTGTCGTGCTTGCCGTGTTCATCGTAATTTCGGCACTGGCACTGGAAAAGGCATTTCGTGACAGCGCACGCAGCGCGCGCGAGGAGCGCCTGCTGGCACAGATATACCTGCTGATGGCGGCCGCCGAAGTTGACGGCAATGGCGTACTTGAGATGGCCGAAAGATCGGCAGAGCCAAAGCTCGATGTCCCTGGCTCCGGTTTATACGCGTCCGTCGTCGATGGAAAGAATGACGTCATCTGGCAATCGCGATCTACGCTT
>CATOSA010000054.1 GCA_951812315.1 uncultured Burkholderiales bacterium | reverse complement strand
GCAGCAACGACGGCACCGGTAACAAATACTGGCGGCGGCGTTGAAATTTTATGCAGCAACCGTACCAACGGTCATCGCGGCCAGGGCCATTTGCGAATGCCGGTACCAGATTGCAGGTGAGACTTCGGTCAAAAGAACCCCCAGCCGAACAGCAACAGCCGGCGCCGCAACCTCGCTCAAGAGCTAATTCGATACGAGCTGCACCTTGCGGATCGGGCGCGCTGGCGTTGCCGCGGGCCTGCGAGGGAGACTTGACCCACTAGTTGCGCTCATGGGCCTGAGTGCCGCAGCCAGCATCTGCCCGTCGGTCAGCACCCGATGCCCCCCGATTCACGTATTCACATATACCGGGAATTCGAACCGTCAGCCCTCGCGCGCCGGACTGCGAGTCCGGGCGTTACCAGTTTGTGGCACCTAAGTTGCTTTCCGGTACGTTTGTCAACCATCGCACCCCAAACAAATAATCCATTGCTGTCCTGGGAACAGTCTATAGCGCGCCTTCTAGGCGCACTTCGGCTTGGCGAAATCAAGAAAAAGATTCTGGCGTTCGCGCTTCTCGCGACGCTGATTCCATCCTTGTCGCTGGGTTGGCTTTCGTACGTTCAGAACACCAAAGTGATGACGGAGAAGATCAGCGAGGAGCTTCAAAATGCCACCTCGCACGGCGCCCGCGAGCTTGACCTCCGGGTCAATCAGCGCATGTTTGAACTACGCGTGTTCACCGGCTCCTATGAAGTCTCGGAGAACCTGGAGAAGAGTATCAGCGGCGACACGGACGGCATCGCGCTACAGCGCCTCAAGGCGTATCTCGTACTGGTTCGCAAGAAGTTCAGTGACTACGAAGAACTGATGGTCATCGACTCAAATGGCAGTGTTGTCACCACCAGCGCGGCAGCAGCGGGTCCGGTTCATCTTCCGGCCAACTGGCTGAGGTTTGCCCGCGGCGGTGACCCGGTTCTTGGCGACGCTTACTGGGACGACCTTTCTCGCAAGGCGGCGGTGACGATCGCAGTCCCGATCAAGGACGCCGACGGCGCGTTGCTGGGTGTGCTGGCTGCAAAGCTGAACTTTCATGCCATCGAATCTGTCATGAAGCGCCTGAGACCCGGAGATACCGGGCAGATGTATCTGGTCGGTTCGGAAGGAAATTTGATCACCAGTTCAACTGGATCGTCGGCTGCGCTGGTGAACAGCAACCTTCCCGATGCAGTGACTCAAGGCATGTTTGAACAAAGTGCCTTGCCTTTGGAATACCTGAATGTGGGTCAGAAGAAAGTGTTGGGCAGCATCGCGCCGTCATCTCAGTGGGACTGGGGCGTGCTCGCCGAGATTGGCAAGGCTGACGCCTACGCCCGGACCAACAGGATTCGAAACGCCACCCTGCTGATCACGCTGGGCGTTCTTCTGGTAGTCGGCCTGGGCGCCTACTTCCTCGGAGTCACCATCGTACGCCCGCTGAACCGTTTGACTACCGGAGCGCAACTTGTGGCCAACGGTGATCTGAGTGTGGAGATTCCGGTCGTGAGCGGCGGCGAGATCGGCTATCTAACGCAAATATTCAACTACATGGTCGGGAAACTGCGCGCAGATCAGGACGAGTTGGCTGACATCAATAATGCACTGATGATGACCAACAAGGAGCTCGAGGAGCTATCCAGTACGGATGGATTGACGGGACTGCACAACCGCAGGCACATGATGGATACGCTTCACAGTGAAGTGGTTCGGGCTGCACGGCAGCCACACGAGTTCTCAGTACTGATGATTGATATCGACTACTTCAAGAAATACAACGACACGTATGGACACATGGCCGGAGATACCCTGCTTGTGAAGGCAGCGGCAATATTCAAGGAATCAGTTCGAAGCATGGACTTTGCCGCGCGCTACGGTGGTGAGGAATTTCTGATCATGCTGCCTGAACACGGGGCAAACGAAGCCATGGAGGTCGCAGAGCGCATCCGAAAGAATATCGCTTCAGCGACAGCCGATGACAAAGATGGAAAAGATCCGGTCACAGTCAGCATCGGGGTTGCCGCTTATCCCAACAACGGCACTACGCCCGCGGCATTGATCGCAAGCGCCGACGCCGCACTTTACGAGGGCAAGGAGCGCGGACGCAACACGGTCGTCTTGTCTTCGGTGACGGCCATCAAGCCGGAGGCTGCAAAACAGAGGCGAACCGCCCGAAACCGCACGAGGCGCCAAGGCTAGCAGTCTGTCGGACTCAGGGTCCTCAGCTGCTAGTTCGAACCCACCGACTTGTAGAGAACCCAGCCGCCGAGCCCGTCGTCATTTGTCACGCGAACCCATTGCCCCTTGAAAGCATGGCCGACAATGGCCGTACCGCTTTCCCAGGAGAACAAGATTCCGAAATCAGAACCCGGGCCTGTTCTGACATTGCTCTTGTTCAAGAGCTGAAGCGTTAGCGGCAGCAGGAAGGGAACCTCACCCTCGACCATCGCGCTCTTCTCCTGGTCCGTCGAGCGTGCCCACGCACCCTCGATAAGGCTTTTGGCCTGACCGGTCAGGTACAAAGCCCCGCCGTAGTTTCCATCCTCAAATTCGAGCGCGCTTAGCTTGTTCAAGCGCTCGGCCTTGACAACACTTGGGTCACTTTTCCACGCTATCCCTCGTGCTTTCAATGATTCGACCGCAATTTCGGACTCTGCAAGATTCGACGCTGCCTCGGCCTTACTCTCCAGGCTGCGAAGCTTCGCCTTGGCACGGACCACCTCAGAAACAACCTTCTCGATCTGCTCCGCGAGTCTGGCAATGTAGGCCTTCTTCTCCAGCAACAACAAATACAGATTGGCGTCACCATAGTCGAGGTTTTCCCTCGCGGTGGATTTTTCCTCCACGTCCTGCTCGTCCGCCCCGAGCGCCCAATCGTCGCGGCTCACATCGTCTCCGGGAAATTGCGCCTGCTGGTATTCGGGTCGATCGTCTTTCCGGATCTGGTTCGCCGCGGATTGACTCTGAAGATCGCGCTCGAGCTGTTCTTGCCATTGCTCCCATTCCTGGCGCTTCAGACTTTCTTCCGCGAGTTGCTTTTCAAGACTCTCTACATCGGCGTGCAAGGCTTCCCGCGACGCCGATTGCTGCTTCAGTTCCTGCACAAGGGCATTGTGTTGTCTGTTCTGCTCGGCGATCTCGGCCAGAAGTTGGGCCTAAACGACCGATTCAGCGTGCAGTTTTTCCTTCAACGCCTGGTTATCTGTACCGAATCTCTGGAGTTTGCGGTCCGCTACTGCAAGCTTTTCCTCCAGCTCGCCTTGAACGCCAATCTGCTTCTTGAGTTCCTTGAGCAGATGTTCCTGCCTGGCCTGGAAAACTTGCCGACTCTGACGTTCAGCTTCCAAATCTTCTTCGGGCACCCACTTGTGCACGGTACAGCCTGCGCACACTACGACGAGCAATCCGGCAAAGACAAACCTTGAAATTGTGCCGAACTCGCGTGCGGTCACATTCTGTAAGGCGTTTCCTGGCATTTCAGATGCGTCGTTGGAGACTGGTATATCGACATTGCAAACTGATCAGGCCTGACACGCCAGGCAATATCGAGACTGACGACCATCGCACTGCCCGGAAAGAGGTTCCGGTCATTCTGCGACCCGTCGCGTTGGCGTTGAGCACCGGCCGGGTAACCGCGACGCATGGCTCGTGCGCTTGATTTCTGACTGTTGATTCGTGTCCATTTAACCTGAAAAACGCACGAACAGTGCCAGTGAAACGATGCCCGATCTGCAAGAACAATCTTCCTTGCCAGCGCGCTCCGCTGACTAGACAAACACTGCCACCAGACGCGCATTTCGATCATGGAGTGACGCACCAACCTGCACCGGGCCACGCCGGACAAGACTCCGCTATGCTGTTGTTTTATAGTAATTTGTTGAGCAGGAATGCTCGCAGGCGATGCCGTGACACCTACAATCGAATCAGCGATCACGCACGGTAACAATGTAATACCTGCGGCGCCCGGTCGCCGCTTTGCGCCGGCGGCAACGCTGCCCCGCCGAGCCCTGCCCGAGCACACACGGAATTCCCCCTGTTCGGCATAATTGCCACCCACTGCTGTGCGCAGGAACCAGGGCTTACTTTTACTGAATTATTCTTAAAAGTAACGTCGCGCTTTCGCTTGCTCACTTGGCGCCATCCAAAAAACTCCAGGCTTCGACGCCTGGCCCAACTCTTACTTCCCTGAATGGCGCGCCAAGTGAAATGACCGAAAGCCTATACTTCCGGTAGCGGCCGTTAATCTCGCGGCTTGATACTGCAGCACCGCCTGTGCCGCTTCGAGACGGAACCCAAAACCGAGAGCGTCACATTCAAGGTAGCGAGGAATGAAAGGGAACAAGATTCTCATCGTTGGCGCGGGCGTATTCGGCGCTGGCGCAGCGCTTGAACTTGCGCTGCGCGGGCACACGGTGACATTGGTCGACCCTGGCCCCCCTGCCCCACCCGCGTGCCTCATCAACAGATATCAGCAAGATGGTGCGCGCAGATTACGGGGCGGATATGTTTTATTCGCGTTTCGCTCGCGACTGCATCACAGGTTGGCGCCGTTGGAATGCCGAGGCGGGGCGGAACTACTTTCACGAGACCGGTTTTCTCATCTTGGCGGGTGAAAAAATGCGGCCGGGCGGATTCGAATACGATAGTCGAGAAGCCCCATGCGATCAATCGGACATCGCGCCGACCCCGTGGGCGGCGGTCGCTTGCAAGCCCGATTCCCTGCCTGGACCTCGCAGCGATACCTCGACGGCTACCTCAGCCGTGATGCCGGCTGGGCCGAAAGCGCTAACGTCGTGCACTGGCTTCTGAGCCGCGCCCGTGATGCCGGTGTCCTTCTTCGGGAAGGAGAAACAATGCACTCGCTGCTGGAACATGGTTCCCGGGTCGACGGCATCATCACCGCCACGGGCGGCGAGATTCGAGCAGATTTGGTGATCGTTGCAGCAGGCGCATGGACGTCGTCATTGCTTCCATGGATGCGTGGCGCACTCCAATGTGTCGGACAGCCGGTTTATTACTTCCAACCGCAAAGACCGGAACGTTACCTGCCTGAGTGCTTTCCGCCCTGGGCTGCGGACATCGCAAACACTGGCTGGTACGGTTTTCCGGTTCAGCCCGATGGCATCATGAAGATTGCCAACCACGGCAGCGGAATACCCGCCGACCCCAGCATCGAACAAAGCGTACCCGCCGAAATGGACGGACTCTTCACTGACTTCCTTGCAGAAACATTTCCGGACCTCGCCGGCTCACCGATTCATTCGCGACGGCTGTGCTTTTATTGCGACTCGTTCGATGGCGACTTCTGGATCGACCGGGACCCCGATCGCGACGGACTGATGATCGCAACTGGCGGCAGTGGCCACGGCTTCAAGTTCGCTCCGCTGATCGGCAGCCTCATTGCGGACATGGTCGAGGGCAAAGCGAATGCTTATGAATCGAGGTTCAGGTGGCGTGCAGTAGGGAAGCCGCAGGCGGAGGCAGCTCGAAAGAAATAGCCGGCAGATGCAAGTCGCGCCGCGCTTACTGTGAATTCCACTGAAAATATACGATCTCGAACTCGGCTCTTGATTCCAGCGCTGCCTGATCCTGTGCTACTACCGAGAACGTGAGACTGATTGGTGTTTGCGATTGCATTCTGGAAATCAACAGACTCAGAAATCTACGTCCGCTCAATCCCAGCGTTTCGCTGGTAATGTATTCGTCCTCGGAATGAACGACAACTTGTGTTCCATTAAGCGTGTCTGCGTTGAACTTCAGAACGAGTCTCGATCTTTCCCCGAGTTTTCCTTGATCGGTAAGGTTGCGGTCTTTTTCTGCGGACCGCAACGAGAAAGAGAATATTCCATTTCCTGAATCGACAACGTTTTCGACGATCGCGCTACTCGCACTGTCCATGATCGTCTCATGAAGTTCCTGACCTCTGGAATTGACGGAAAACACCATGCACAGCAGGCAGACAATCTGGAGGCAGAACGTCTTGCGCATTTTCATCATGTTCCCATTTCATCGTCCGATTCATAGTGCGACGTCGAGGCACCAAACAGTGCAACGCTTGAGGCCGCAACGTAAATGAAGCCTGGCCCGGCGGTAGGGATAACAACACTTGACCAAGCCATTCTTCCCTGCCTGTTCCTGTTCATCGCTCGCGAGTCAGAAAACTTTTCCGGTGATATTGCGCCGGTCGCGCACGCGTCGCAAGGCTGTGACACGCGATGTGGGCCAGAACCAACGCAAGAACAGTGCATGTGCAAGAAGAAAAGGGAGGGTGTGATAGCACAAGCCAAGTTGATGCACAGATACCCTGGCGGCGCAGTGTCTCGTGTTACATAAGTGTTCCAATTTGCTTCAGAATGTACGATAGACACACGTGAGCAATTTCATCCCGGCAAACTGGTGATCAGAGCAGCATTCGACATGAGTAAGACAACCCGGAATCTGGCGCCCGAACGCATCAAGGTGTTCTGGCAACCCGGATGCACTTCCTGCCTGCGGGTAAAGGAATTTTTGGCGTCGCAGGGCATCGAGTTCGAATCAATCGACGTGCACAATGACGCTAAGGGAATGACACAGCTCAATGCGCTAGGTGCGCGCAGCGTTCCGGTTGTGGCACTGGGCGGGCGCTACACCTTGGCCCAATCGATCAACGACGTGATCCGGTTTCTCGACCTGAAAACCCGGATGATGGAGGCGTTGCCGCCGCAAACCCTGGTTGAAAAACTGGCGCTGGTACTGACGGCAGCGGCACGTCTGACGCAACAATTATCTGAGGACCAGTTGCGCGAGGTATTCCGGAATCGGGATCGAATGGTCGGCGCGCACGTGTATCACATTATTCGGGTTGCGGAGATGGGATTGCAGGCGGCACAACAGATCGATCTCAGATTCGAAGGTTTCAACGATGTGCCGCCCGAGAACTGGCGTCGTGATGATCTAGTACGATGGGGACAGGACATACGCGAACAGATTCGAACCTGGTGGCGTAACGAAACCGACACTGCATTAGCTTATGACGTGCCAACCTATTACGGCAGAAGGCCCATGCATGAGGTGCTGGAACGCACGACGTGGCACGCAGCACAACATACGCGGCAACTGGCGCTGATTCTCGAAAGTCACGGTATCAAGCCCGATGGACCGCTTACCCCGAGTGATCTCGCAGGATTGCCAGTACCAGAGGAAGTGTGGGACCGCTAGTCGGCTAGCGAAATGCCGGCTTACGCCCGGCGGCAACCAACCTCGGCGACCCGCACGGTCCCAAGGCTCATTACGCGCTTTCAGTTTGCGGTTTGCGCTTCCTCTTCCGGCCAGTCGGAAAAGAATTCCGGCCACCTGCCGGACACGTACACCTGGAATTTCTCTGACATGCCTTCGTCCTTCAGGTACTGGCGCGTCACCGGCATTTCGACGGGCTTGAACGACGGGTTTGCCTTGTACCTGTTCGGAAAATCATGCTGCAGCATTGCCGCGCGTCCGAGCATGATCCAGTCCACTCCCTCAGCAAGCGTGGCTTCGGCATCCTTCGGCGTCCGGATGTTGCCGGCAACACCGAGACGCGTATTGTGCCTATCGAGTTTGGTGAAATAACTGATCAGCTTGCGCCCCTTGTACTCGGCTTCTTCGGGCTCCTTGAATACGTCCCACAGCGACATGTCCAGGAAATCAAGTTTGTCTTCTGTCATCAGTTGCTGCGCAATCTGGATTATTTCAGCCAGCTTCACTCCGAAGCGCTCAGCTGACAGCCGCACACCCACCATGAAGTCCTCGCGACACCGATCACGAATACCATCGATGATCTCGAACAGAATGCGAAACCGGTTGGTCATGCTGCCGCCGTACTCGTCGTCGCGATGATTGACATCCGCACTGAAAAATTGACACAGGATGTAACTGTGCGCGCCATGGATCTCGACACCGTCGAAACCGGCTTGCTCTGCCCGCAGCGCGGCGGCGATGAAATCTTCGATCAGCTGTTTCACTTCGGTGTATTTCAGGCCACGCGCACCCGTCTTTTTGTTATCGGACGGGCAGACCGGTGTTTCGCCAATCACCTCTCTGGGTGAGCGCATGCCTGCATGGTGAAGCTGCGAGATCGCAATACTTTCACGTGACTTGATTTCAGTCGCAAGACGCCGCAGGCCGGGTAAGTGGTCGTCAGACCAGATTCCGAGTTGCCCGGGGAAACCTTTTCCATTTGCCTGCACATGTGCCGCACAGTTCATCGTCAGGCCAAAGCCACCGCGGGCGCGCATCGTGAGCCAATGAAATTCTTCCTCCGAAAGCTTGCCGTCTTCGTGGCTTTGTTGATTCGTCAAGGGCGCCAGCATGAACCGGTTTTTCATGGTCGGTCCGTGGCTAAAACTAAGTGGTTCCAGCAGGTCAGTCATATGGGATATTCCGGAATTAGTCGTTATCAGAAATTGTCCGGAAGCAAGAGTCGCTACATGTTTCCGATGCGGCTGTGCGAGATTTCGAACAGCCTGAAGTGAAACTTACGGCCGCTTCCGGGGTGGCACGAAGGCGGGAGTCTACATCAATCTCCGGCAGTCTGTCGGAGTGAGCCGCGAGGTCGCTTAGCACCGGTTCAAAATGAATACACCGTCGGCTTACGCCCAAGGACTAGGCCGACCTACGCCATAAAGAATTACTTCCCCCTTCTGAACCGCCGAGTAACGCAGGGAACCCCGCAAGGGGCGATTCAGTGGGGTGCCCTTCTCTTTGGTTACTTTCTCTTGGGCACGCAAGAGAAAGTAACTAGCCGCCGGGCTACCCCCGGCATGCTTGCTACTGTGGCAACGCCGGATCTTGCCGAATCAGGCGCGCAAATCGGGAACAATACTCAGGGACGCTTCCTGCGCTCCACAGTGAGTTCGCCACCAACACCGCCGTGGGCCAGCGCCTGCCATCCCGGACTGTAATCGTATGTGATCCTGAACGCGTGAAACGACCGCGCATTCGGGTTGTCGCCTGGCTTTCCCGATTGCAACGGCAAGTACACCATATCACCGGCGACCGATTCGGAGCTGTTTGGCAGGCGTTTCCGGACAGGCGCTTGCCTGTACGCACTTGTCCTGAACCACCGATGCCATCGGTCGAAGCTTGTCGGCGGCGACGACAAACTCGTCATATTCCGAGTCGAATGCAATTAGTCCGCCTTTGTCCTGAACAAGAAATATCAGCTCGCCCCGAAAGGCGTAGGCAAGAATCAATAGTGCGACGCCAAATATGATCAGATCGCGCCGTTTGGTTGGTTTGCTGTCGACCGTGATTTTCATCGAGTTGTTTGATTCTAATGGGCCAACACCTGCCTCTGCTCCCCAAAACGACGCTATGAAAGGCAGAGTGTGGATATGGCTAGCCTGCACATGCCTCGAAAGAGCACATTCCAAGCCCGCAAATGGTCAGCGAGTGAGGACCTGCTTTAGGCAAGCTTAACTACCGCCCTCGACAATCTCCACGTTGGGAATCCAGTTTCGCTCACGACGAGCAAGGCGGGAATTGACGTCTTCGCCGCCGAAAGAACTTGCCGAGCGGCGAAGCATTGACTCCGGCACATCAGTCATGGCGTTGACGCTGACGACAGCACGAAGCTGACCGGCAACTTCACTGGTGGCCAGCGGCACGATGCCGCATCGGTTACAGATGCGAAACAGTGCCGTTCGCGTACCAAAGGCGTACTCGCTGACAAGCGAGCGATCTTCTATCGTAACTTTGAGTGTGCCGTTCGGATCAGATGTCCACACAGCGCCGTGCTTCATACAAAATGAACAGTCGCATTTGCGCGCGGAAATTTCGGTCCGCGCCGGATCCAGAACAAGATCGAATGAAATGTTGCCACAGTGGCAACTACCGTGAATAACCATTTACTTTCCTCTGCCTTTGTACGCCACACCGCTTTCGATGACAGCCTCGAGCCACTTCGAGTGGTCCCAGTTTTCGAGGATCTAAGCTTTCGATGAGCTGCGCCATTCTTTCCAGGACTCTTCGCTTTGCAGCAGCGATCTCTCTGAAAAAAGATTCAGCCAGTTTCTTCTCGCGCCCATTGATCCCCTCATTTCGATGCCTTCAAGGCGCCACTCAGCAAGTTTCAGATCTTCGCGTGCCGGCGCCGCGAGTTCGTTAACCATCTGCACGGCAATTTGCGCACGGCGACACCGGCGCTCGAGCAGACGATGGACACCGCGGTCCGCATCCGTTGATATCGTCACGGCATCTTGCACGGCCAGCGCATTTCATATGCGAGTAGTACTTCTTCAATAGCCTGCCTTTGAAGCCGCCCCGGATGCTCTTCGGCGTAGTCTTGCCAGGCCAGGCGAAGTGCAATCGTCAATGGCACAGTATCAATCCCTTTGTCGGGCCCGCATGAGCCAACAATCAGCTCCGGCCGCGATCCATTCGTGCGTGCCGCGGTCTTTATGGTTTTGTGCACTAACTCGAGATAGGAAACGCAATCCGAGAAATGCTCGGTAGATTCGCATACTTTCTGAAGGTCTTCACCCGTCAATATCGAAAGTGCGTTCGCAGTAGCGGGCGTAGTGAGCGAGATCACCCAGAGGAAAAACAAGGGTGCTCCAGTTACATTCTTCATAAGAAGGTGGATTTGGCCAGCGCGTACGGCGTCAAAAGCATTCAACAAACTCACAGCCAAAATATAACTATTGGTGCCCGGCCTGTATAGCTATGATACAGCCGATTCTGCATTGTCTTTTTGGTCCGGCTCGGGTGAGCGCATAGAGTCTCTTGCTCAAACCGCCAATTCACATCCTCACTGCGCGACCCAGGTCGCCTGGTGAGAAAAACCGCCGATCAACATCACTTTCTGATGATGTATTAGAACAAATCTCTTGCCTGTCAGTTTCGCTTGCATGTTCTCAAAATCTCGATCGGAGATTCCGTACACGGACTCGAACCGGAATTTGCCCGACGGTTTTTCAATGAACATCACCCTGAATGCAACGCCATCACCGAGCAATGGCTTCGCTTCAATGACGACAGGATATACGGTGTCGGGCTTCGATGCGTAAAACACTTCAAACTCGCTCGCTTCCATCCACTCGGAGAATCGCGCTTCATCAGCAAGCACATGCGGCGCCCAAACGATCACGATGAGCAAGCCGATGAAGCGCATCACGGAAGGCACACGTTTGACATGACTTGCCGCCGCGCAACCGGTCATTGCAAGCGGTACCGAATGTTCAGCCACCATGGCAAACAAATGGCTTGCCGGCCGGCAGCGCAATAACATCGACGACAAACCGCATGACGTCCGGGACGGCATCCACTACGGTCAACTCGACTGGTCGATGCGATCGCTTGCGAAGCGGTGTACCCAACGCCTCGGACTCGCTTGCCCAACCGGACCTGACCCATCGTGTAAACGGGACAAAGGTCTGAGCGCCTCGCAGCGCTGGCTTGCGACGCGCGTTGCCGCTATTGATCGGCGTTACTGCAACGTGCCGTCCGTAGGCCGCAACCAGCTTTGCCGTATCAACAGCCATTACGACCTGTGGCCGGGAGCCACACGCAGCCCTTTGCCGGTTCAGTCGATCAGGGTCGAGCCAGAAAAACACGCGGGCATTGACCATTGCGTACCAGTCTGCCGGCTTCATCCGCACAGGCATTTATCGAGAGCTGCCGGAGGCATCGGCCGCTGGTCGCGAATGCGTACCCCGTTGGGCAATTCGGTATTCTCCAACCGCTGCTCGCGCTTCAGCCGAACCAGCTGATCGCCGACAACACCTGCGGCTTCAACGAGTCTGTTCGCACAAAGCAAACCTTCGCGTTGGATGATCGGCCAATTTGACGCCTCGGCCATGTGGTAGACGCGGTCCGGCAAGTCCACGTGGGTTATTGCCTATTCAGCCGGACCCCGACAGATTGCTGGCGCCGTGTTTCACGTGTCTCACTTGGACTCCGCCTCATACAGTGACACGTCAATGCCAATTCCCAACGCCCCTGCAGTAGCGACGAGGGACGAAGGGAGCGAGACAGATTGAGCGAAACCATCTTTGCGCCACACACCAAAGTCCAACCCAGGCAGAAGATTCGAATTCGCCGGTCAACGCCTGAAGCGCTTTCGCGTTCGAGCGCATGAAAAAAATCGCGTCCGCAACCTGCCCGGGCAAATCAGCGCCATCCTTCTTGCTGACCATGACCACTAGTTGCCCACCCCTGGTACGCGCGCCATCCATCGGATGGCTGGAAATGAAATCCGCCGCTTGAAACTTTGTGCCGCGCGCGCGCGCAGCATGCAACCCGCCATAAATCCATCAACTCCTTAGGAAATTCAACTGACCGATGCGTCAACAGCGGAAAGAATCATTGGTACCTCGCCGATCAAGACTGGCCTAAACGAAAAGGCGACAACTGCCGTGTGCTACCACTTCCAATCCGTCATCGTCTGATTATATGGTCCGGCGAAGAGTTTCACTCACAAATAGCGGTCATTGGCTTACGCTCGTCTTTACAAGTGTGTCAAGCGCTTCAACGTCTTCCACGGTCATCACTTTCAGCTCTCCGAATGCCGCTCTGGTCAACTCCTTGTCCCCGGTTCCCTGGCTTTGCAGAACATACCCGTCGTCTCGTGCGGCGAAACGAAACATGAAGGGCGCTGCCGGACTTTTCGGCGCCGCCACAATCAGGACATACCGTCCATCATCACAGCTGTAGACGAGCCACGGCGTCGTGCCGTACGTTTTCGTAATCGGGCCAAAGTCGCACTTCATGGCCGGCGTTGGCGCGGCCTGCTCGCCGCGCGCGACAATGGATACGAGCGCCGCAATCAAGAACACGACTGCAAGGGATAACTGCTTCATGGTTTCTGTCCTGCAGCAAATAGACAGGCCGCTGGCAGTAATCAACGACAGCGCCGGGTGCATACGTTAATAGAGCGGAAGTGCCCAGAGTTCATTGTGCGCTACGGATTTGCATGAAGCATGGCCGCCATCTTCTGGTGTATCAGGTTGATTGCCTTGAGCGGACGCACCATAGCCTTGAATTCGATGATTCTTCCGCTGTCATCCCATTTGATCAAGTCAACACCGTTGATGCTGATGCCATCGATGTCGACCTCGAATTCTAGCACCGCGTCATTTGGCCCCTTGAGTTCCCGCACGTATCGAAAAGACTCGTCGAGAAGGATCTTGAATGCTGCTGAAAGGTACTGAGTTGCGACAGCTTTTCCGACTTGCGGCGTATGCACGACCGGAGAGAAGAAAACTACGTCCTCGGCCAGCAGCGAATCAAGACGCTTCACATTTCCCGATTTCAACAGTTCGTGCCATTCAGCGACAGTATCGATAGTCATGTTTGTTCTTCACTGGTGAGGATTTCAGGACATGCAATGATGCTGACGAGCCAGATTCGAAGTCCAGGCCCGAAAGGCGATGTTGATTGATTGTCATGTGACAAACTGTTTATACATGATCGCAACGTTAACCCCCTGGTACTCGCATTGTTCGATGTCGTGCCACCCTAACCGCAAATACAGTTCACGCGCATGCTCGGTATACAGGTAGAGTTTCTCGATGCCACGCTTTCTCGCTTCACCTTCGATATGGCGGACAAGACTGCTGGCTATTCCGTTTCCGCGATGATCAGTTTTCACGAAAACACTGACGAACCAGGGTGACAGGTCCTTTCGCGTGCTCATGTCTTCCTCGACAAGGGCCGCAGAACCAATAAGCCGGCCGTTGTTCATAGCGACGACCATGAATGGGATGTCGCTGGTTTTCGCAACCCCTCGAAGTTTAAGGACTCGATCTTGGAGTGTTTTGTCCGGACTGAAATGCCTCCATTCGTCGAAATGCAGTTGCGCGAGCTCAGGCAAAATGCTCAGATGATTGCCGAGGAAGTCAATCTTCATGGATCAATTTCCAGCTTGCATCGCCATACCTTGCGGCACACTTCTGAGTCGCACGCAGGGTCATGTGGCGCCATCCACCGTGCCGGCGGCAACTTTTTCCGCGTCATAGTAATTGTTCGATCCTTCGTCCTCATACGTTGCATGTATCCTGAATCCTGAGTTCACCAAAGCCTCTTCGTAGCGGGCACGTCCTAGAGAGCGTGATTTGTGCCTGGTAATCGTGTCCTTCCAGCTTCCAGCCTCTATCGGCGCCGTGAACAAAAACCGACCGCGAGACCGAAGTATCCCTGACACTTTTTTGATGACCGAAATTTGCGACGATGGACTCAAAAGGAATAATAGACCAACAGCTATTGCCGCATCGTAGTGTCGCCCGAAATAGTCGCTGATTTCAGCCCGCTCGCACTTGACGGGAATATCCGCAAACCGGGTTTCAAATTCCCTTACCAACGTTGGTGATGCGTCGATGGCCCAGATTCTCAAGCCAGCTTCGGCAAGAGCTTGTGTCACAGGGCGTCCGCCACCGCAGCCGATATCAATGACCCTGGTTCGCGGCCCAAGTGACTGCGCCCACCGCTGTACGACATCGCGGCCAATCGACGATCTGTCCCGGACTTCGAGAAACTTCAGTGCATTTTGTTCGTATCCGTTTCAAGACTCATAACACGCCGGATTTTCAGATTGCCAAACCAGGCGCCTCGCTATCAACAGCACAAAAGACAGCACATAATAGTGTTTTTGCCATCCATTGGAGAGCTGCGATGAACTCGGACAGTGTCACGAAACAGAATCGCCGTCGATTTCTGAAACTTGCCGGTGCCGCCGCGGCAACCTTGCCGCTTAATACTATGCCGTTAGTACTTCGCGCAGCGAGTGCTGCTGGCGACAAGATGAAGATCGGAATCATCGGATCCGGTAAAGTCGGCGGCGCGATCGGCAGCGTCTGGGTGCAAGCCGGGTACGACGCCATGTTTTCGTCGCGCGACATTGAGCATGACAAAGCGCTGGCCGACAGACTTGGCGCCAATGCATTTGTCGGCACACCGCGTGAAGCTGCCGCCTTTGGTGAAGTAGTGATGATTTCGGTGCCCTATCACGCGCTTCCGGGCGTCGGCAAAGACCTCGCCGATCAGATCAAGGGTAAAGTGGTGATTGATACGTGCAATCCGTTTACGTTCCGTGACGGTGAAATTGCAACATGGGCCCGCGAAAGAGGTGCCGGTGTCGCCTCTGCCGAATTGCTCTCCGGCGCGCGCGTCGTGCGCGCGTTCAACGCTGTCAGCTATAGGTGCATGGGAGTTGCCTACAAGCAACCGGGCCAATTCGGTATGCCGATCGCGGGTGAAGATGCAAACGCAATTGCGGTTGCGTCACGCCTGATACGCGACATTGGTTACGAACCTGTCCTTGTTGGTGGGAACGAAATGGGCAAATACCTGGTACCCGGCACCCGGCTCGCTGGCGAGCGTGCGCCGGACGAGATCCGGAAAATCGCCGCGACGCTGGACTAGCAATCTGTCAGCTTTTTGGTACTCGACATTGAAACTCTGATTCAAACTAAACCATGCGAGTGAGTCGCTTGATCGCTAGACGCAGCCGAGTGCCCGCAACTGATTTTCACATTGTTCCGGACTCTCGAATTTGACCGTTGTAATTCCAAATTTGTCAGCTGCCGACAGATTCACGTCCGTGTCATCAATGAACACAGTTTCCGCCCCGTCCAGCCCATGTGCTTTCAGGAGATGTGCGTAGATTGCGGGCTCAGGCTTGCACAGGTGCAAACGACAGGAGATAACCGTTCCCGTGAAGACCTCCCAGAACGTGTAGGACTTTTCGAGATGGTCAATGAAGGCCAAGTGCATGTTCGACAGGCAGAACAATGTGTGACCTCTTGCCTTCAGGCGGTACATCAGGTCGACTGATTGCGGAATTGCCACCAGTGCCGGAGCCACCTCACGAAGAAATCCGGCCACCTCGTGTTCAGCCAGGCCGGTGCGTTTCGCGGCACGCACAATGGCTTCCTGCAAAGGCAAAGTTCCCCGATCAAGCGCGAGCCAGTCGGCGTGCCCAATGATCTGCGTGCGAACCCTCGAGCGCACCTCAGGATCCGCAAATACGTTTGCGATGATGACATCGGGCTCCCATTTCACGACGACCCCGCCCAGATCAAACACGATGTTCAAGACATCTCCTCCCGGGCACGCAAGACGATTGCGACATACGCTGGGTGAGAAATGCAGGCTAACAAGACCGTAATTGAGGACATTGCCAAAAGTGTAACGCTTCAAACTGACGCTTACCAAATACGGCTAAGCGTTCACCGTATCCTGCACGTTGCAGTCTGTAGAGTGATGCGAAAGATGAAGGGTAATAAATGGGAAAACGACTGCGCAACCCGACCTAAGCCGGTCTAAGCCGGTCAATCTCGATCAAAAATCAACAAACTGTTGACTATGTGAACACGCCGGAACCGATATCTATACGGGAGAAGTGCGGGGGATTTCCGGCGCTATTTGGGTACGCCATCAAGACGATAATCAAATCAGGCGCAGAGATGGGCGCTGTCTGATGTCGCTCAGAGCGCCTGCGACGACAAACGGAGACAGCAGGCTAAAGTTCAAGCAAGCGGCTCGCGATCTCGAGACCGACAACTCGATCTGCCGTTTCTCAGCGTTTGACATCGGTAGGCCTGCAAACCATTAGTTGAGGATATAAGCTTCGTAGGTTAGCCTTTCTAGTATTGACTAGCCTGCGAGCGTATCATGGCCAAGCCTAAACGAGTTGAGCAATCAATTTCACTCGACCGGATTTTTCTTCATCATGAGAATCCGCGTCATGAAGCCTACGAGACACAGTCTCAGGTAATTGAATGGCTCTGCAGCAACGAAGAGGTGGCACAACTGACTCGTGATATCGCGCAGCACGGTTTAAGCCCTCTGGATCGTTTTGGGGTAATTCGAGACCACGAAACTGACGGAGACGATGCCACTTACGTCGCGGCAGAAGGAAATCGCCGCGTTTGTGCGCTCAAGTTGCTTACGGATCCAGACCTGGCCCCGCCCGAGCGAAAATCGTTCTTCGAGAAACAGGCGGAAAGCTGGACACCGATCACCGAACTTCCTTGTGTCATTTTCGAGGACCAAGAGGACCTTGATCTTTGGCTCAAGCGAAGGCACCACGGCTTTGCCGAGGGCGTCGGACAAAAGCCATGGAGTGCAGATCAAAAGTCTCGCCATAGCGGCACCGGGTCTAGGAACCGCGTTGCATTGGAGTTTTTGAACTACGCTGAGGACGAAAAACTTATTTCGCCAAACGACCGTCGGCGGCGGCTGACGACCGTTCAGCGCTTTCTCAGCAACCCGGTTATGCGAGAGACGTTAGGGATCGAAACGTCTGATCCAGGCAATATTGTCCGCAACCGAACTGAGGACGATTTCAAGTTGCTGTCGCAACGGTTCATCTCGGATATGCTTTCCGGCGAGCCAAAAGTCACTTCGCGGAAAAACAGTACCCAAATTACAGCCTACGCCCGCGAGCTCGGTTCGCTGAAAGGACAAGGCCATGAGCGCATTGAGCCCGAACCAATCAATCATCGGCGCGCCGAAGCAACAGAAACGGCCGCGGCGTTCGCGCCCCGGCAAGGCGAAACGACCGCAACGCATCCTGTGGCAATCTGACATCCGCGATGCATTGAGGGACTTGGGTAACTGGAAACTCCAAAACCTCTATCACTCAGTCTGCGACGTGCCACTGCAAGAAAATACCCCGCTCCTCGCTGTTGGGGTTTGGTCGTTCTTCGAAACCTTGACCGCGCAGGCTGGAAGGAACCCCAACACGGACTTTCATGGCTTTCTGAGTCAGGCTCGGTTGACCGGTTATGGCTTGGGAAACAAACAGCAGATCAACCCGCTACGCGAGGCTTTGAAGCGAATTCTTCACTACGGTAACACAACAAAGCATCACGATACGGCAGCCGCCTTCAATGGCGACCAGCTTGCCAACGACATGGATACTCTTGGTAACATAATCCTCAAACTGATCAAGGATGCCATCACTCAGAAGACTTGAACAAAGCGCTGGCCGAGGAAATTGTCATTTGATACCATGCAATTGATTGGAAAAGAGAAAAGGACAATTTGCCATGCCGCGAGGAACCTCACCGCTCAGATATCCCGGCGGCAAAACGTGCCTCTATCCGCTCGTTTCGAGAATCCTTCAAAACAACCGACTTGAGCGACGACATTACGCCGAGCCCTTCGCGGGTGGGTGTGGTCTCGCACTCGCATTGCTCTACGAAGGCCACGTCAGCGATATCCATATCAACGATGTCGATGCGTCAATCTGGGCGCTCTGGCATAGCGTGCTGAACGATACCGACGAGTTCACTCCTGACCGGTGCTTCCGGTACGCTTGATTGTGAACTGGCATAGCGTGCTGAACGATACCGACGAGTTCACTTGTCGCATCCGAAAGACACCGATCACCATCGATGAATGGCGCGCGCAGCGTGGGGTTCATCTGGCAATGGATGTTGACGACCCGCTCGCGTTGGGCTTCTCGACCTTCTTTCTCAACCGAACCAATCGCTCGGGCATCATCAAGGCGGCGGGCGTTATTGGCGGCCTCGATCAGAACGGCCCTTACAAGTTGGATTGCCGCTTCAATCGTGATGACCTGGCGCGGCGCATTCGCAGGGTGGCGAAGTACAAGAATCGAATACATCTGACGCGGCGCGATGCTCTCGCTTTCGTCAAAGACACCAGCGCCAACCTGCCGAAATCGACGTTCTTCTGTATCGACCCTCCTTATTTCAACAAGGGACAGGGCCTCTATACCAGTTACTACGACCCGGAGGATCACGGTATTCTTGCCAAGTCGATCTTGGAGTTAGAGAACCCGTGGATCGTCACCTATGACGACGTGCCGGCGATCACGAGGCTCTATCGTGATCGCCGGCAGTATCAGTTTGATATCAGCTATTCAGTTGAAACGAAGCGACGCGGGACCGAGTTGCTAATCGCCTCGAAGGGTCTTCGACTGCCTACTGAAATTCGGGGAAATCAAGTGCATCGTCCCCAATATCGAGTCGCTTAGGACTTATCCGATCGCACCAGTTCTTTCATACGTTAGGCGCTTCCCGGCCACGCCCTTAAGGGTGATGCTCTATGGAGTGATGCGAAAGGATGAAGGGTGATTATTGTGACAGGATGCTGCGCAATCGTGCGCCACACGATCCGGATTTGCTCACCTGCCCTGTAGTGCGCCCACCAAAAAGTCCCGCACCGCCTGATTGATCTCGGCCCGATCCTCATCACTCACCCCCAGGAACGCTCTGGCCGGAATATCACCCCAGGGGATCGGCCCACCACGTTTTGTCCTTCCGAACGCCCCCTGCTCTGCGCCAAACTGGTGCGTACCGGCATAGATGCGCGTGCTGCCGATCTCGATCTGCTGTCGCCCGGCCCGATACGCCAGCGTGCCACGCAGGTGGCCGTATTCGGTCAATATCTTGTCCCGGTTCTTTCGCTTGCGCGCCAGCGTCACCGCTGAGAGCGGCGCCCAGGGCTTGCCCTCGGGCGATTCTTTTTCATCGAAGCGCTCCCGGGTCGTATTGAGCAGATGCTCGCCGATGGCGGCCATCGCCGGGGTCAGATCACGACCGGCGCGGAGCAGGCGGTTGAAAGCCGCCTGTACCGAGGCGTCGTCCAGCTCAATCTTGATCTGCATGGGTGTTATAGTCCGTTCCGGCCGCTGGGTAGGCCGGGTAATTGGCGCAAGCCAGACCGCCGTCCCGGTAGAGGGTTTTCCGGTATCTCACGATGCCGGGCAGCGTACTGCATCGAGGGTTGCGTCTCGTCCCGGCGGCTATTCATCCAGTTCACCTTCCAGCAATACATACCGGTTCTCTTGCAGATTTTCTGCCGCCACATAACCTGCCGTTCTGACGGCGTTGCTGGTCAGGGTCTGCCTTGGTTTCCCATCCAGTTGCAGGCGGTCAGTGTATTTCACCCGCACCACGACCTTGCCGGCAGCGGCGGCACTGGTCGGCTCGAACACGAACAGTAGCGCCGGGTCCCGGGTATCCCAGAGCGTCGCTTTCGGTTGCGCGATGATATCGGGCAGCCGTGCCAGGTCAGCTTCTACCAGTACGGCACCGCGTTGCCGCTTGGTCTCGCGGGTGAGGTGGCTCAGATCGCGCTGGGCGATGGTGACGAGTGCTGTTTGCAGGTCAATGGGTTCAGGTAGCTGTGCGAGGGCTTTGACGCTCGCCGGTGGTATAGCGCCGAGACTGAAGGCTTCAGCGCTGCCACCGCCCTGGCGGCGCCAGTCGTTCCAGTTGCCGCGTAAAGCGGCCAGTGTGCGGGGTGCAGCCAAAGCCTCTGCCACCCCGGTGCTGGCAATGCGAACGGATTGTTTTACGCTTTGCACCAGCCGATGCCGCACCGCCTCGCCCAGTTGCGAAGCACGCCCCGGCGCATAGGCAAAGCCCGGGTCAATGCCTTCGGGCACATTGACCGTGCGCGGGCTGGGGCCGCGTGTGCCCACGGTCACCTCCCGTCGATTGAGCGGCGGTGCGGTGTCTGGCCCGTCCTTGCCCAGCTTGTCCATGTCTCTCTTCGAGAGAGATTCCACATAACACTGGCAACCCCAGCCATTGGGCGGGGTGTGCGTCTTCCACCACGGATCGTCCGCGGACAAGACCAGTCCATCCCAGGCCAGGTGCTCGGGGCGTGGATCGGTCACTGCGTTGGAATGCCGATAGCGCCAGTACGGGCGTGTGGCTTTGGTGGCCTGCAACTGTTCCCAGCGCCCGGCCGCGTAGCTGGTGCGCAGGTTGGTCTCATAGATCACGCGGGTGCGCCAGTCGCGCCCGCCGTTGTAGTTCCAGCCGTGTTTGCTGACGATTTCATCAAAGCGTTGGCGGAAGCTGGCCAGGGTCTCGCCCTCGGCGATGGCGGCATCCACGGCCGTGCGCAGATCACTCACCAACTCGGTCTTGGCCGCGCCGGCGAGCACAAAGGCGACGTCGTGCTGGGCCTGCCAGAGGTCGGTCCAGGCGCGGCTGGGCAGGTTAACCTTGTTGCGCAAAAAGTCGATCTGCTCCCCGAACGGCAGCCAGGCACCGTCATCATCAGCCAGGGCCACCTCCTCCACCGGTGCTGCGGCCTCATCCCTGCCGGTGAGGTGCGCAAGTAGCAGCGCATCACCCAGGGTGTCGGCCAGGGCGCGTGTGTCCAGCGCGGCCAGCGCCTGATCATCGAGCCAGTCGCGGTAGTCAGCGAGCGATCCTGTCTGGTTTGCCTGGGCGGCCAGCCCGGCCACCCAGGCATCAGACTTTGGGCCGAGGGCCTCCCGGGTCTGCCTGGCCAGCGGGTCATCATCCGGCTCGGCGAGGGCGGCCTGTTCAGGCGCGGTCGGCGGTGCGGCATTCGGGTTTCGGTTAGGGCCTGCTGGCGAGGCGATGTCCTCCACCAGTTCAAGCCCGTAGGTCGCCTTGATATAGGCGGTATCGGGACGCTTACCCATCATGCGGATCACGATCTCGTCGCGCTCGGCCTGGACCTTTAAGTCTGGCGCATCGTCGAGCTCACGTTCCACGCGCGGGTAGGCCGCCCCCGGAAAGTTCCAGTCGACGAGCCAGCGAACCACCGAGCGATTAAAGCTGTCGCAAATGAGCCGGGCATCGGCGGCGATGATGTCATCGCGCACCGACAGGTGGACCTCGCCCTGGGCCCGGGACGCGCCGTTATCGGTGGTCATGGTCTGGCCAATCACGACCTTGCTGATCGCGGCATTAAGCCGGTCGTACAAATCCGCGTAATTGCCCCGGCCGCTGCGGGCCGCCTCTAAGAGTTCCAGCTGCAGGTGTTCGGGGATCGCCACGGTGCTCTCGTGTGCAGATGATCAGTCATCGGTTAATCCTCTGTTGTGTTATGGGTCAGTAGATGGGCCGGCACCTGCCTGAGGTAGCGCCCCGGGCTGAACAGAAACTGCTCAAAGGTGATGCCAGGCGCTCGCGCAAGCGCAGCCGCACAAACGGCTCCGCCCAGCGCTCGATGTAGGCGTCGCTATACATGGGCGGCCTCGGTGTTGTTGAGTTGGTGCTCGCGGCGTGCATCAGCGCATCCCCAGCCGTTCGGCAACGCGCTCCTGCGCGGCCAGCCGTTCGGCCTCGCGCTCAATGCGCTCGGCAAAGCGCGCATCGCCCGCCGCCATCAGCACGTCGAGAATCCTTTTGGCCTGGGTGCCGGCTCGCGGGGCTTGCAGGGCGCGCGGCTTGTCGTCAGCGTACTGGCGCACGACCTGGTAGTAGGTATCGAGCATGCTGTCGATGAGCGCGCTCGCATCAAGACCGATCTGGATGTGGCTGGCATAAAACGAGGTCGCCAGTGCGCGTGGGCTGGCGATCTGGCCTTGTTCATTCAGGGCAAAGAGGTCAGCTTCAGGGGTGCAATCAGGGGCAGAATCTGAATCATTGGCCGAGTTATTCAGACTTTGGGCTTGTTCTGCCAGGGCTTTGATGTACGGCGAGTCCTCGACAGGGTCCGGTCGTGGGATGTCGGCTGGCCAGTCGAGGTCGAGGGGCCAGTGGTCGGAGAACCATTGGAGGATGTTTGCGAACACTCGCTGGGAAAGAGACCCACCGCGCCCCAACCTATGCACCAAGCGGCTATCACCGCTGCACAGTCGGCCGACGGTGGTAACCATCCTAGAGGTCGATTCCGAATAGCTCTGAGCTAGGCTCAAAACTATCGTTTCGCGTGGAGTGGAATACATACCACTTAATATAATGGTATATATTCCACCAGTCAAGCGGGATGCTTTCCGTGGTATCTTTACCACGATGAGCTTTGAGAAAATTGTTAGAGACAGGCTCCGCGAGATTGGTATGTCCCCGATCAGGGCTGCCATTGCAAGCGGTTTGCCGCGAGACGCGATCCGATCAGTTTTGCGCGGGCACCCTCCCTCAATAGACAGGGCGCAAGAAATAACCAAGGCCCTTGGCTTAACGTTGCAGATTTACCACGATCAAAATAGTAGCTCCAAAGAAAAAAGTTTTCAGATGCAGCGCGTTGGCGATAATGTTCGCCCGAAACCCCTGAATAACTCGGCGAGTTATTCAGGGATTCGGGCTGCCGAGGAACAGGCGGCTTACGAAGTCGATTACCGGGCTTACGACCCGGACATCGACGATGCCGAGCACGTTATGGTGCCAAAGCTACCTGTACGCCTGTCTGCCGGGCCTGGCGCGTCAGGCGAGGATGAGACGCCCGTTGGCCTGCTGGCGTTCCGGCGCGAGTGGATGCGCCAGCACTCGCTTCAACCCGGGCGCGTGAGCGCAGTGGAGGTGGCTGGTGACAGCATGAAACCATCGCTGAACGATGGCGATACCGTGCTTGTCGATCACACCAGAGCGGGTCCTCGGCGCGGCAAAGTCGTCGCCGCACGGGTAGGTGGAGAATTGTTTATCAAGCGCCTGCATACGATGCCGCCTGATGGCTGGCTGCTGGTCAGCGACAACCCGGATTACTCGCCACTCATGCTGGGCCGCGACGATGCCATCATCGGCGAAATTGTCTGGCAGGGCAGGTGGTTGAAGCGATGAAAGGCACATTGATATTTGTGCTGATGTCAGCGTTGGCGGCACACGCTCATTCTGGCCGCACTGATTCCGAGGGCTGTCATGCTGGCAGCCAGCCCCGCCACTGCCACGGCCACGGCGGAAAAGTCAACAAGACCAAATCCAAGCCCGCGCTCACGCGTAACGAGGCTGATTACAACGCCGCATTCTGCGCCACTGTCGGCGGCCAAACCGAGGTACGGCATAGCTACAGCTATCCAGGCGGTCGCGGCTATGTGATCGTTGATTGCGAGACGGATACATACGTGTACGAAGGTGGGCTGGACAAACGCAGCAGTCTCGACAGCGTTCAGCAAGCGTTGTTTTTCGGGCACTTGACGGGCAAGATTCCCGCTGTGGTCATCTACGACACAGATGGCGTAGCGGGCAAGTATGAGCACCGTATTCGGGTGGCGTGTGAGATCGCAGGTGTCGAGTTTATTGGCAGATAATCTATTCTCAGGGCCGCAGACATCACTTGCCGGAATGGCATTGTCGATCCCAGTGACGTGTTTGACAAAATGCACGCATGGATGGAAGAGATCATTGAATCTCGTCTGGCTGACTAAGCCGCCTAATGTAAAATCAAATCTACACCAGGTCATCGGCACGAGGCACAAATGGATACTCTAGTAAGCCTTATGGTGACGCTCAGCGACTTCCTCGTAACGGCTGCGACATTATTGATTGGCTACAGTGTTTATATACGGCATCGTATTAACGATGTTGTCAGTGCCGGGGTTATTCTTTCGGCCGAACAGCAGAGTTCACTCCACGACGCTGCTCGTCCTGCAGAACGCTTTCTCGTTCGGACAATGTACCTGTATGGATTTGCTATTCTATTGGCGACTCTGCTCCAGTCGGATTTCAGTGCTGGCGGATACGTCCAGATAAGGGAACCGTTAGCTGTCGTGTTAGCTGTCGTGTTTCTGCTGTGTGTAAGAGCGCTGTTTGTTGTTCATTATTACGATGGCCAGGTCACCGCATTGTCTCGCAGGATGTCTGAAGACTGCGCACGCCAGCGCGAACGGTTGGCTGCACTAGGTCAACTCCGTCAAGATGACAGTATGCCTGACGACAAAATTCAACATCTTAAACGCTACCGAGATACTCAGGAGCAGTAGAATAATAACGTTGCCAGCAGGCCGCTCGGATTCAATCAGCGTTGAACAGTCACTCAACCCGCGTTGCACATTTCACGTATCCGCGCCCGGCTCGTGTGAAAGAGGTTCTGGCCACCCGGGCTTGCCGGGCAGGCCAGGATGTCCGAGGGCGCAACGCGGCTCGCAAAAAGTGACACGCATATGCCTTGAGCGCCTTGTTGCGCGCCTATCATGCGCGCATGAAAACACTACACCTGCTCAGGCCCGGCACGTTTCGCGACGCGCACGGTCAGGATGTGACTTTTTCTTTTGCCGATCTCGCGGCGATGGCCGCGAGCTACGATCCGGCGACCAGCGAGGCGCCGGTGGTCATTGGTCATCCGGCATCGGACGCCCCGGCTTACGGCTGGATCAAATCGCTGTCGGCTGATAGCCAGGGTCTGCACGCCACGGCGCACCAGGTGGAGCCTGCCTTTTCGGACGCCGTGAGCGCGGGGCGGTACAAAAAAATCTCCGTGGCGCTATACGGCCCCGAGCACCCGAACAACCCCAATCCTGGCGCGTGGGCCTTGCGTCACGTCGGTTTTCTCGGCGCACAGCCGCCAGCGGTCAAAGGCTTGCAGGCCGTGCAATTTGCCGCCAGCGACACACCGGATCTGGCGGTTGAGGTAGCGCTTGCCGGCCAGAGTGTGGAGCCCCGGGTATTGGGCAGCATTGCCCGCCTGTTTGGCCGCCTGCGCTATTACCTGATCGACAAGGAGGGCTTGGAGGCGGCTGACAAGACCGTCCCTGACTGGGACGTGCGGGCCATTGCCGAGGCCGTGCAGCGCGAAGCGCGCACGTTTGCCGATCCTGCCTCATCCAGTATGCCAACACACAAGGAGCATGCCATGCCAGATAATGACAAAACCCGCGCCGCCGCGCTCGCCGAGCAGGCGGAGAGCCTGACAAAACGCGAGGCCGAACTGGTCGAACGCGAAGCTAAAATTAAAGCCGCCGCACAACGCCAGGCAGAACAAGCTGCCACCGAGTTTACCGAGCGCCTGGTCACAGACGGCAAGGTGTTGCCGCGTGACAAGGCGGCGCTGTCAAGCGTGCTGACACTGCTGCCGGAGGCTGCCACGGTTGAGTTCGCCGAGGGCGACTCGGAGGTGGTCAAGCCCGGCCCGGCGGGCACTTTCCTGCGCCAGTTTTTGAGCCGCTTGCCAACGCAGGTTGAGTATGCCGAGCGCAGTGCGGGCGAGATCACCGCGCCGGGCGCTGCGCACAGCATTGCCCCGGCAGGCTACGCCGTCGACCCGGCGCAGCTTGACCTGCACCACAAGGCCGTCGCGCTGAGTGAGGCGCAGAACATCGACTATGACCAGGCGCTGACCCGCCTGGCTAGCCAGGCAGGAGGTGCTCGATGAGCGATCTCGATAACGCCACCCAGCGCACCACCATTAAGCTCGCGGCCACCGTCGGCGAGCATATTTACATTGAGGCTGATGGCACTTTGCCGAGCGCCAACGGGCGCGCCCTGGGTGTCGTTCACACCGCCGGCAAATCCGGCGACCACGTGGCCGTGGCCGGCATCGTGCCGGTGACCGCGGGCGCCGCGGTGGCTGTCGGCGCCGCGTTGAAAGTCACCGCGGCGGGCAAAGTCATCACACACACCTCTGGCACCGAGCGCGTTGCCCACGCACTCGAAGCCGCAACGAAAGACGGCGATCTGATTCGCTGTCTGCTCATCGCCAACTAACACACAAGGACAAACCATGCCCGCATCGCTCTCGGACACCCGGGTCATTGACCCGATCCTCTCCACCGTCGCCCGCGGCTATCGCAACGCCACGCTCGCCTCGGAGGTGTTGTTCCCGATTGTCAACGTGCCCCAGCGTGCCGGCAAGATCATCCAGTTCGGCGCCGAGGCGTTTGCCGCCCAGGCGCTGGAGCGTGCACCCGGCGCTGAGCGCCAGCGCCTGAGCACCGCGTACGCCTCGGGCGAGTACGCGCTGACGCAGCGCGCGCTTGACGGGGAGGTGAGCCGTGAGCGTTTGGAGGAGGGTCGCGCCGTACCCGGCATTGATCTGGCGCAACAGGCCGCTCGCGCCGCGATGCGACTCATCTTGCTACAGATCGAGCTGGCCGCGGCGGCACTGGCCACCACGGCGGCAAAATACGCCAGCGGCAACAAGGCGACACTCAGTGGCGCCTCGCAGTGGTCACACAAGGACTCGACGCCGGCAGCGGCCGTCGAGGCGGCCAAGCAGGCGGTTGCCAATGCGGTGGGTGTTGATCCGAACACGCTGGTGATCGGCCCGCAGGTATTTAGCGCGCTTATCAACAACCCTGACGTTGTGGATCGGATCAAGTACACAGCTGGCCCGGGCCGTGGCGCCACCGTCACGTCGCAGACGCTGGCGGCCTACTTTAATGTCGAGCAGGTGGTCGTGGCCCGCGCGCGCAAAGGCAAGCCCGGCGCCTTCGCGCCCATCTGGGGCAAGCATGCGATCCTCGCCTACACCCGCACCAGCAACCTGCCGCAGGCGGTCATGGATGCCGGCGAGCCAAGTTATGGGTACACCTACCGGCTCAACAACTACCCCATCGTCGAGCCGGGCTGGTTTGACAAGTCGTGCGACACGTGGCGCTATCCGGTCACCAGTGAAGACACACCCGTGATCGCCGGTGCGAATGCCGGTTACCTGTTCAGCGCGGTGGTGGCGTAAATGGCGGACACTGCACAGCCGCCGCTCACAACGTATCAAGTGCGTAGCCCGGTGGATCACGACCATATACGCTATGCGCTCGGCAGCGAGATAGCACTGAGCGATGCTGTCGCGGCACCACTGCTCGCGCTTGGCGCGATCGAGCGCACCACGGCCGCCACCAATGTGGAGGTGGAGATGGACGACGTGGATGACGCGATCGTGGCGACCATCGGCCGACTTGATCCCGACGATCCCAATCATTTTACCCGCAGCGGCGCGCCGCAAGTGGGTGCGCTGGAGACGCTGCTGGATCGCAATATCACCAGCGCCGAGCGTGATGCCGCCTGGGCGACGTATCAGGCACGGCGCGGCGAGTAGGCAAGTGTACGCAACCCCGAGAGAGTTGCTCAGTTGTACATCTGCCGAAGATCTCGCTGAAGCCGCCGCCCCCGATGCGCCGACAGTCGGGGCGGAGGAGCTTCGGCTGGCTATTTTCGGTCGCGCCGAGGATATTGCCGATGAGCAGACACGTGCGCTGGCACAGCGCGCAGTCAAGCGGCTGAACGAAACCCTCGCTGACGCGAGCGCCATCGTCAATTCCCACCTGGGCACCTACCGACCCGCCGATGATGCGCACGCGCGCATCCTCAAAGTGCGCACCTGCGATATTGCACTGTATCGCCTCTATCGCCCGGAAGAGGACAAGGATCGCGTCTCGGCGATCACGACAAACTACAAAACCACGATGGCCTGGCTGCGCGATGTGGGTGCTGGAAATCTCCTGCTCGACCCCAACCCGCACCCCAACACGTCACTGATCGATGCGCCGAAGCGGTGTTTCACGCGCGACACATTGCGGGCATTCCTGGGACGCAAGTGATGTCTGCACAGATGTCGATCAGCCGGTGGATCAATCGCATTGATAAGCACCAACGCACGTTTGAGGAGCCTGTGTTTCGCCGCGTCAAGGGCGCAGCTGATCTGGCGACAGCGGACACGCGTAACCGCAATGACACGGTCTACGTGATGCTCGTTGACGAAACAGCCGAACCAGGTGTGCCCGATGGCGAGCACAGACAGATTGCACTCACCGGGGTGGCCACGGTGCTCGCGATTCGCAACTACCGTGATGCGCGTGGCGAGGGTGCGCTTAATGAGCTTGAGCGTGGCCGTGCGCAGGTACGCGGCGCGCTACTGGGCTGGCAGCCCGTCGGTGCGCTGGCACCGGTGACGTTTCGTCGCGGGCAGTTAGTGAGTTACGAGGCCAGGACCTTGATCTGGCAAGACGAGTACGTCGTGCCGACGCTGATTCACGCACCCGATCTGCCCGCCGAATTGGAGTTACACATCAGGGAAATCCGGGCCTCAGCCGCACCGGACATTGGCCCGGAGCACATTAACGACTACGAAATGGTCGGTGGTACGGCGTGAGCGTGCAGATCAGCAGCGACTATGAACAAGCCGAGCACGACCGGTTGATTGCTAATGTGATCAGCGTGGGCGTGATTGAAGCCGTCGATCACGCGCAACAACGCCTGCGCGTGCGCAGCAAGACGTTAAGCGCCTGGCTGCCCTGGCCGGCGCAGATCGGGCGCAACTACAAGCGCTGGCGCCCGCTACGGATCGGCACGCAGGTCATACTGGGCAGCCCGTCGGGCGACCTGGCACAGGCCGTCATCATCGGCATGTTGTACACCGAATCACTGGACGCACCTGCTGATGATCCTGATCTTGATCTGATCCGCTTCGACAACGGTGCGTTGTTGAGCCACGACATTGCGACAGGCGCAATGCATATCACCTGCAAGGGTGACCTCACGCTGGATGTGGCAGGCACCCTGACCCAAAAAGCCTCGGCACATATTGTTGAAGGGCCTGTGACACAGACCGGTGGCGACATGACCTCAGACGGTATTTCAGCCCAACAACATACGCATAATGGCATCACCCCAGGGCCGGCCAGCACAGGAGTCCCTCAGTAATGCAGGGCATGAGCGCACAGACTGGCCAGACCATCAGCGGTATTGCCTACCTGCGCCAGCGCATCGAGGATGCCCTGAGCACACCCATCAACTCAACGGTGATGCACCGCGAACGCGGTAGTCGACTCTTTAGCTTGGTGGATCAGCCCATGACGCGGGCCACGGTGGTCGATACCTATGCCGCGATTGCCGAGTGCTTGCAGCGCCCCATCTCTGGCGTACCCGATTTTCGGCTGGACACAGTCGCGGCTGTGCGGGTCGGCGAAAACGGCACGTTGTTGCTCGATATCGAAGGCGAGTATCTGCCGGAAGGTAAAACCATCCGGCTCGAGGGCATTGCGGCATGAGTCATCAGTTTAGCGCCATTGATCTGAGCCAGCTGCCGCCACCGGCGGTGATTCAGCAAGCCGAGTATCAATCGTTACTGAACAGCATGCTGGATGATTACACTAGCGCGATGCAACGCCACACCCCGGGCTATGACCGCCCGCTACCGTCCGATCCGCTCTACCAGGCCTATAACGTCATTGCTTATCGACTGATGCACCATGAGCAGCGCGTGAATGATGCCGCGCATGCCGTGATGCCAGCCTTTGCAGCGGGCGCTGATCTGGATCATCTCGCCGCCTTCTTCAAGGTCAAGCGCCTGGTGATGGATCCCGGCGATACGCAGGCCAGCCCACCGGTCGCGCCGACCTATGAGGATGATGAGCGCCTGCGCCAGCGCATGGTACTGGCCCCGGAAGGCTATACCACCGCTGGCTCCATCGGCTCTTATGTCTTCCATGCCCTGTCCGCGAGCGGGCAGGTGAAGGGTGTCAATGTGCACAGTCCGCAACCTTGCGAGATTGTGGTGAGCGTACTGGCCACGATGGGCAACGGCACACCTGATTCAGCTCTACTGACTACGGTGGATACCGCCCTGAACGCTCGCTATGTGCGCCCGCTGGGGGATCGCGTAACGGTACAGGCCGCCGAGGTCATTGAGTACGCCATCGATGCCAATGTGGTGATGTTTAGAGGCCCGGCCACATCATCG
>CATOSA010000053.1 GCA_951812315.1 uncultured Burkholderiales bacterium | reverse complement strand
CGAACGCCATGGTAACGATCAATACAACCCACACCAGCCGGTTGGTCAAATCTGCCCACAACAAGGTCGTTATCGTGACTGAGACCAGAATTAGCGCACCACCCATTGTCGGCGTGCCTGCCTTGGTCAAATGCGTCTTTGGTCCATCGTCGCGTACCGCCTGACCGATCTTGTAGATCGTCAACTTTCTAATCATGATCGGACCAACGATGAATGAGATCACCAGCGAAGTAAGCGTGGCTAGAACCGATCGCAACGTAATGTAGTTGAATACGTTGAAGGCACGTATATCCTCTGCCAGCCACTGCGCCAGAAACAAGAGCATCAGGACTTACCACCTGACTCCGGCACAAGCTCGCCGGTCAGCGCCTTCACCACTCTTTCCATACGCATAAAGCGTGACCCTTTGACCAGCACTGTGGCTGAACCGGTCAATTCGGAACGCAGATCGGCGATCAGTTCGTCAATGTCAGAATAGTGAGCAGCCCCATCGCCGAAGTTGCGCACCGTTTGCACGGTCAGTTCGCCCAGCGCGAACAATCGGTCAATGCCCGCACGCCTTGCGAACTCGCCAATGTCGGCATGCATTGTGCGCGCCGCCGCACCGAGTTCGCCCATATCGCCGATGACAAAAACTTTCTGCCCGGCGGCAGTGCCGAGCACGGACAATGCTGCCTGCGCCGACTCCAGGTTGGCGTTATAGCTGTCGTCAAGAATGACATCGCCGCCAGGCAGGGTCATCCTCTGCAAGCGTCCAGCCACACCTGAATAATGATGTAATCCATCGGCAACCTCGTCGCATGGCACGCCGAGTACATATGCCGCGGTGGCTGCGGCCAGTGCATTCTTGACATTGTGCAACCCGGCTACTTGCAAACGCACAGCGAACTGTCCGTCCGGGGTGCTGACCGTCATCAGACTGCCAACATCCGATAATTCATATCGGGCGGAAACCTGCGCTTTCCCGCCAATGCCGAAATCGACGACTCGCCTGTCTCCAACCAGCGAGCGCCAATAGCCCACCGCAGCGTCGTCGCCATTTATTACTGCGACGCCATCCGAATCGAGACCCTGGAAGATCTCGCCCTTCGCACGAGCAATCGCCTCGACAGATCCGACTTCACCAATGTGTGCTGTGCCGGCGTTGTTAATCAATGCGATGGTCGGGCGCGCCAGGCGTGCCAGGTAGGCGATCTCACCCAAATGATTCATACCCATTTCGATAACCGCAAAGCGGTGGTGGGGCTCAAGTTCGAGCAGCATCGCAGGCATGCCAATATCGTTATTGAGGTTGCCTCTTGTCGCCAACACCGCGTCCTCGTCACTATGCTCGCGAAGAACAGAAGCGAGCATCTCCTTGACAGTGGTCTTGCCGTTGCTGCCGGTTATCGCCACCAACGGAATCGAGAACAGGGCGCGCCACCACGCAGCAAGCCGGCCGTACGCCAGCCGCACGTCATCGACGACCAGTGCCGGCACCGCCAGCTTGCCCGGACGCCAGTTCGCATTAACCATTGTTGCTGCCGCGCCGGCGGCTACTGCCTGCCCAACGAAGTCGTGTCCGTCGAAGCGTGGGCCGCCAATCGCAATGAACAAATCTCCCTTTCGAACGAGGCGACTGTCCGTCGTTATGCCCCTTACCTGGCAATCTCCGCCGCTCAGCTGGACTCCAAGTGCGCGCGCTGCGACCGACAACTTAAACACCTGCGCCTCCGTTCGGGCCGTGTGTTGCCATGAGCGAGCGCACCACATCAACATCACTAAACGGCAACCGTTGTCCGGAAATCTCCTGGTAGGTTTCGTGACCTTTGCCGGCGATCAAAACAATGTCATCGGGCGCTGCATTCTCGATCGCATCAGATATTGCAGCAGCGCGATCGGGCTCGATACAATAGGTAGCGCGGGCGCCGGTAGCGATCTGATCAATAATGGCGCGCGGGTTTTCCGACCGCGGGTTGTCACTTGTGATGACCGATCGATCGGCAAGCCGGGTTGCAATCTCGCCCATAAGCGGTCGCTTGCCAGGATCACGTTCACCACCGCAACCAAAAACGCAATGCAATTGGCCGCCGGGAATAAGCAAATCGCGCAACGTCTCGAGAGCCTTTTGCAATGCATCCGGCGTATGCGCGTAATCAACGACAACCAATGGATAGCCACTCTCCCGGATCGTTTCCATGCGCCCGGGCACGGGTTCGAGCTCGGATACCGCCGCGACCGCGTCGTCGAGCTGAATTTCGGCGCAGGCAAGAACGCCCAGTACCCCTAATATATTGTGTGCGTTGAATGCTCCAAGAATGCTACTGGACACCTGAGCCGCGCCCCACGGTGTCTTGATCTCCAGGCTGAGGCCCCTGGTCGAAAGATCCAGTTGATAGCCGGCAATCTCTCCCCTGCCGAATCCGTAGCCAACAACGTTGACTCTTGAACGATCAATGCGTGAAGCCAACTCCGCGCCGAACCGATCGTCAAGATTTATTACTGCGTGCTTGAGACGGGGCCAGGAAAACAGACGCTCCTTCGTCTTCTTGTACGCATTCATGCTGCCGTGATAGTCGAGATGATCGCGCGTTAGATTTGTAAACAATGCCACGTCAAACGCTACGCCATTCACTCTGCCCTGCTCGATACCGTGCGAAGAAACCTCCATTGCCACTGCGCCAGCGCCCTTCGCCTTCATGCTTTTGAGCATCGCCTGCAATGACACTGCATCGGGCGTGGTATTGAGCGCCGTCCGGTTAGCCGCAGAACCGTCAGCCATTGAGTTGCCGAGAGTCCCGATGACCGCGCATTGTGAACCGAACCTGGTCAGACATTGGGCTATCCATTTCGCACAAGAGGTCTTTCCGTTGGTGCCGGTGATCCCCGCAACCCACAAATGGTGGGATGGGTGCCCAAAAAAGAAATCGGCAATGTGGCCAAGCTGATCGCGCAAATTTTCGATCGGAAGATTTGGCACATTCCAATCGGCATTCCAGACAAATTCGGATGAATCCCACAGGACGCCAACAGCCCCCGCTAACAGCGCTTGCGGAATGTAAGCCCTGCCGTCCGCCAATTCGCCAGCGTAGGCAATAAATAGATCGCCCGGCTTTACCTTTCTGCTGTCAATCGCAATGCCGGTGTACTCGATATCGAGCACATCGATCGCGGCTTTGTCGATCGGAACGATTGCCGGACTATCTCGTTTGCGCGCGGGCGTTGTATTCATACTGGCGTCATATTCGGACTGGCATCGTCAGGACCCGGCCTACTCATATTTCCTCCCGGGGCAACCCCAACTCGACCGGTTGAAAATGTTCGATACTGTCTGGTGCTACGCCGAGTACACGCAACGCACCGGCCGTCACCTCTCTGAAAACGGGCGCGGCCACATCTCCACCGTAATATTTCTCTCCGCTAGGTTCGTCGAGCATGACGGCTACGACCAGTCGGGGATCAGACGCGGGCGCCAAACCGACAAACGACGAAATATATCGATGCGGCGCATAGGCGCCGTCGATCAGCTTGTGCGTTGTTCCTGTCTTTCCTGCGACCCTGTAGCCAACAACCCGCGCCTGCACCGCGGTGCCACCCGATTCGGTTACACCTTCAAGCATCGCCCGGACAGTTCGCGCCGTTCTCGCAGATATGACTCTCTTTCCACTCACCGGCGTATCACGCCGTATAAATGTGAGGGGCGCCAAGGTCCCGTCTGTTGCGAATACGGTGTAGGCGCGCGCCAGTTGCAGCAGACTTACCGAGATACCGTGTCCATACGACATTGTTGCGTGCTCGATTGGTTTCCAGTTGTTGAAGTCACGCAATCGCCCGGCCGCCTCTCCCGGAAATCCCGATTTCGGGAGCGCGCCGAATCCGGCAGTTGACAATATGTGCCACAGGTCTTGTGGTTGCATTGCCATTGCAATTTTGACCGACCCAACATTCGAGGACTTCTGGATGATTTGCGATACAGTCAAAAAATCGCCGTCGCGGTGCGCATCGCGAATGGTCCGGTTGCCGATGCGCAAAAGGCCGGCTCCGACATCAATAACGCTGGCCGGGCCAAGCAATCCGGCATCAATCGCGGCCGCTGCCGTAAACGGTTTCAGCGTTGACCCGGGCTCAAACAGATCAACGACCGCGCGATTGCGGGTTCGCTTCGCCTCGAAAGTTCGGCGATTGTTGGGGTTGTAACTGGGCCAATTCGCCAGCGCCAGGACCTCGCCACTGTATGCGTCGAGTACGACGATGCTTCCGGCCTGCGCATCGTGCTCAATCGCCGCTCTCTTCAATTCCCGGTACGCCAGATATTGAACCTTGCGATCGATAGACAGAGCCAGCGATCGCCCTTCCTGAGGCGCCCTTAATCGTTCGATGTCCTCGACTATATGACCCAATCGGTCCTTGATGACGCGACGCGCGCCCGACTTGCCAGCGAGCCACTGCTGGTAAGCCAGTTCCATCGCCTCCTGGCCACGGTCGTCAATACTGGTGAATCCAATTATATGTGCGGCGACCTCTGCAGCAGGATAGTAACGACGGTACTCGCGCTGCAGAAACACGCCAGGCAAATCCAGCGCCACAACCTTTGCCGCCACGTCAGGAGACAGCTGGCGCTTCAGGTAGACAAATTCGCGCCGTCTGTCCGAGAGGCGTTTGCCGAGGGTTGTGGAGGGCATGGCAAGCACACGCGCGAGCCTTTTTTGTTGCGCCAACGACAGTTTCGCATCGGACGGGGACGCCCAAACCGACTCAACGGGTGTACTGATTGCGAGTGGGTCACCATTGCGGTCGGTAATTGTTCCTCGATTTGCGCTGACGTCGATTGTGCGTGCATAGCGTGATTCGCCCCGCTCTTGCAGAAATTCGTTGTGTATTCCCTGAAGATAAAGAGCCCGCGCCGCCAACGTCAGAAATCCCGCGAACAAGAGCAGTCCGACAAAACGCACCCGCCATAAGGGGAGACGAATGATCGGTTGCTTATTGTTCGCGCGCGGTCTCATATGCTGAACAGCGCGGGGGAGGGAGGAGCCAGACGGACACGCGTAACCGGATGTTTACGCACCCAAAAATGTTTAGGCGCCCCAAAATGTTTTGGCACCCTTAATGTTCTGGAAACAATCTGCGTAGATATTGATGGGAGTTTGTCGTGAAGATCGCGGGCAAGGTTACCCTTGGCGCTGATATCATCGCCAGATGCGCTCCATGAAGCGCGAAATAGCTGCGACAGTGCACTAGTTGACTTGCGAAAATAAAGAACCCGCGACGCGAACAAAGAGGGCACAAAAACGCACGCCAGCCAAAACGGCAGGCGAAAGATCCGGGCAATATTGTTCGCGCGCTGTTTCATGCGTCGGACAGCGCGGGAGGGGGAGGAACCACTCGACAAAGCGCCGCAACAGATGCACACACAACTGGCGAACACATTGCCTTTGTCATATATTTGTTCAGGTAATTACTTCGACTTTCAAAAGTTTCTCCGTAACGGAAAGCGGCATCGAAGCCCGGGGCAATACGCGGTTCAGTGTGCGCCTTAACACTGTATTTGACGGTTCTCGGCAACAAAATAACCCACGCCGCCAACTTCATGAATGCCGCGAAAACTCGCCCGACCGGGTCAAGCCCGCACCAGTCATGCGGACAGTCAATCAGGGTCATATTCGCACTCGACTTCATTGGTTGAACGGCGCGGGAGGGGGAGGAACTACTCGAATGCGCCCTACTGGCGGCACGCGCATTTTTAGTCCTCGTGTCGCGACATTCTCGATGCGCGAGTGCGTCGCCCAGGTGCTCTGTTCAAGCTGCAGTCGGCCATACTCCACTTCGAGCGCCTGAGCGCGATTCTGTTCTGCTTGCAGTTCTACAAAGAGTTTGCGGGCCTGATGTTGTGATCCGACAAGGCTGAGTGCACACAGAATCAGCACCGAGAACAGCACTACGTTTATTCGCGTCATGCGGCCTGCCTTTGCGCAACTCGCATCACCGCACTGCGCGCCCGTGGATTCTCTGCCACTTCGCGCTCGCTTGCACGTATTGCCTTTCCTACCAACTTCAAAGCGGTCCGTGGCATTTCGCTTTCTCGCAACGGCAACCGCGCCGGTACGGCCGGCTGCGACTGGGACCGCATGAAACGTTTGGTAATCCGGTCTTCAAGCGAATGAAAGCTGATCACAACCAGACGCCCTGCCGGCTTCAGACACGCAACGCATTGCGGCAGCGTCACCTCCAGCTCTTCAAGCTCCTGATTGAGGAAAATCCGTAGAGCCTGGAAGGTGCGCGTTGCCTGATCCTGGCGTGGCTCACGCGTGGGAATGGCTTTTGCCACGATCTCGGCAAGTTGCCGTGTACGTTCGAGAGACTGTTCCGATCGAGCCGCAACAATCGCTCTTGCAACCTGTTTAGCAAACCGTTCTTCGCCATAGACTTTTATAACCTCCCCAATCTCCTTTCCGGAAGCGCTCATCAGCCAATCGGCAGCACTCTGTCCGCTGCGCGGATCCATACGCATGTCCAGTGGACCATCCCGCCGAAAGCTGAAGCCACGTTTTGCATCGTCAAGCTGCGGCGAAGACACGCCGAGATCGAGCAAAACGCCGTTTACCTTGTCCTGTCCCAACGCACCCAGCACATCCAGAAGTTCGCTGAAGCGCGCCTGCCTTATCGTCAATCGCCCGTCTTGCAACTGTGCACCGGCAGCGAATGCCTCGGGATCTCGATCCAACGCGATCACGCGACCCTGCTCTCCAAGGCGCGACAGCATTTCACGGCTGTGCCCGCCCCGGCCGAACGTGCCATCCACGTAGATGCCATTGCTCTCAATTTCCAATGCGTCGACAGCCTCTTTCAGTAGAACCGTCTTGTGCGTATCAAGGCTCACAACTTTCGTTTGAGCGAGCAGGAACTCACAACGCAAGCCCGCAATCCGAACCTGGCCGAGCCATGATTCACAAAGCGAAATCCTCCATTCCCGGCGGCGACTTTTCCACCGCTGATTCGATACCCTCGAGCACCTTTTGCCAGCCAGACTCACTCCAAAGCTCGAAATGACTTCCTTGCCCGACAAGCATCAATTGCTTTTCGAGCCCGGCAAACTTACGCAAGCCTGGCGATATCAGAAAACGACCGGCGGCATCCAGCTCGATATCCTCTGCATAACCCACGAGTAACCGCTTCCAAACGCTCACCTGAGGATCTAGACTCGTAAACGTCATGAGCTTTGCGCTAATCGGCTCCCATGCCTGCTCCGGGTAAAGCAACAGACAGCGGTGAGGATGCGCAGTGAGCACTAACTTCGAATTTGGGCCCGCCTGCAGAAGCGCCCGGTGCTTTGTCGGCACCGCGAGTCGCCCCTTCGCATCGAGGTTTAGCCCTGTCGCTCCCTGAAACATCGTCCCCTATCTGGTAATCACCAGCTTGCAAAAATTATTCCCACTTTTTCCTACTTTTCTCCACTCTAGGGTAATTAAACAAGCAGGTCAAGGCTAAAAAACATGGTTTCTTCAGATAGGACAAGGACTTACCGGTGAATCTTTAGTCGCCAAATGGCGACACCCTATATATCACTTATATCACTAATAAACAATAAGTTATGGTGGAGTCTGCAAGTCAGGTATCAATAATCGGCCGCAATTGTTCAGAATGCGGCCGCACCACGCGGCACCAAGCCCGGACCGGAAAGCCGGGTTGAGGAAGAAAGCTGGCCTGTAAGCCGGGTTCTGTCAGAAAGCCTTTCGGCCTCTGCGGCAGTCATTCATCTGGGCCGGCAGTTACCTGCGGGCTCGAGCGACCTACCCAGGAGCAGCGCGAGCCGCGCTATTGCCCCCCTATTTGGTCTTGCTCCGGATGGGGTTTGCCGTGCCGTTCGTGTTGCCACGCACGCGGTGAGCTCTTACCTCGCCGTTTCACCCTTGCCCGCACCTGCTTGCACAGGCCGCTGGCGGTCTACTCTCTGCTGCACTTTCCATCGCCTCACGGCGTCCGGCTGTTAGCCGGCATCCTGCTCTGCGGAGCCCGGACTTTCCTCTGCACGACAAAAGCCATACAGCGACTGCCCGGCCAGCTTTCGGTCCAGAGTATTACCCAAATTCGCAACGTTAGTTCAACTAAAAACGCTATTTGCAATTCGGGAATGAATAGCGATTTGTGGAAAGCACTACGCCAGCCTGCATATTTCACGAAGGATTCGCTTCTCAGGGCAAATGTGTTGCTATCAAGCTCATTCGTTTCGCCAATACTTGAAGTACGCGACCGTCTTCGTGAAATATGCAAGCTTGTATGGTACGTCCTGCACCTGAGGGTGCCGGGGTGGAGGGACGATGCAGGCTATCTGCCGTAACCGGACAGACCGAACTAGCCATGTCCCCACTCTGTCTTTCTGAGCGTCGATTTGGGAAGCAGCGGCAAGTGTTTGCGCATCTGACCGCCGATAGAAACAAGCTAACGCGGCAAAGACAGCCCCCCTCGGCACGTTTAAGTGTACGGCGATACGGGCGGCTTGACCACGGCGTTGTCCATGTATGCAGCCGTTGTTGCCATTGGTCGTGGAAGTGGAGCTTACATGTCTGATTCACACAAGAGCATCGAAGTCATCGGCGCGGACATTAGCCAGTGCGAAATCGTTATTGCCTGGGCGCGCTCGCAGCGACCTTGCCAGCGTATTGCCAATAAGCGCGAGGCCATTGTGGTCTGGCTCAAACAACTTCCCGCAGGCTGTGTTATCGGCATGGAGGCCACGGGCCGGTTACATCAGCAGCTGGCTGATCTGGCTGCAGGACATGGACACGTCGTGTACGTCCTTAACCCCAAGTATGTAGCGTCTTGCGCCATGGGCGTGGGCCGGCGCGGCAAGACCGAGGGCACGCGGTCCAACCGCGCCTTGAAGAGCCTGAACACGCTGCTCGCCGAGCTCAACAACGAGCTCAAACGCGTCATTGCACACAACGATGAACTGGAGAACAAACGCAAGCAACTGCAGCGCATTCGCGGCATTGGCTTTATCAACAGCGCGGCGTTGACCCATCGCTTCGATCACACGCCCTTTGCCAATAGCGATGCGGTGGTGGCCGCCTACGGATTGGACCCGCGCCCGAAGGATTCTGGTACTCATCAGGGCAAGCGGCGCCTGACCAAACAGGGCAATGCGGAGGATCGGCGGCTGATCTACCTGGCTGGGCAGGCAGCGGCAAAGACAAAATTGTTCAAACCAATTTATCGCGCACTACTAGCCAGGGGCTTGGCAACCACCGAGGCCATTGTGATCCTGGCCAGAAAGCTACTGCGCATCGCCTTTGCCATCTGGACTTCAGGACAACCGTTCAAGCCTGATATGGTCGGAAAAAAAACCTTGCTAAAAACCATAGGAACTAGCTTGCCACCACTTTCCACGCGGCAGTCGCACCCGCACGAAGTGGCACCAGTTGGCCTTCGCCGTAAGGGAAGCTGCCCGGCACCCGCCACTCAGACCTTTCGAGCGCAATGCGAGTGGTGTTGCGTGGCACCCCATAAAAGTCAGCGCCATGATGGCTTGCGAACCCTTCGAGGCGATCAAGAGCACCCGCCGCGTCGAACACTTCAGCATAGAACTCAAGCGCGGCGTGGGCCGTGTATACACCGGCACATCCGCCGTCGCATTCCTTGGTACCGCGTTCGTGCGGCGCGCTGTCGGTGCCGAGAAAAAACTTCGGATCTCCCGATATCGCCGCTTTCAACAACGCCTGTCTATGTTCTTCACGCTTGAGAACCGGCAGGCAGTAGTGGTGCGGGCGAACTCCTCCCTGGAAGATTGCGTTTCTATTGAGCAACAAATGGTGAGCCGTAATTGTGGCACCGACATTAGGTCGCGCCGACGCTACGAATTGCGCAGCATGTGATGTCGTAATGTGTTCGAGAACAATACTTAACGTTGGATAACGCTCAACAATGCCGATCAGTTCGCGTTCAATAAATACTTTCTCACGATCGAACACGTCGATCGCCGGATCAGTCACTTCGCCATGAATTAGTAACGGCAAGCCCTCGTCAGCCATCGCTTGCAACACGGCATGACATCTTCCGATATCGGTCACGCCCGAGTCAGAGTTCGTCGTTGCGCCCGCCGGATAATACTTTGCGGCGAGCACAATGTTGCTATTTTTTGCGCGCCGAATTTCATCGGGATCCGTGTTATCCGTCAGATACAGAGTCATCAGTGGGTCAAACAAACTTTGCGATGGAACTGCGGACAGAATTCGTTTGCGGTAAGCCTGCGCAAGCGCGGTCGTAATTACCGGCGGCGTGAGGTTTGGCATGACAATGGCTCGCGCAAACTGCGCTGCCGAATGCGCAACGACGGTTCGCAGTGCCTCGCCGTCACGAAGGTGAAGATGCCAGTCATCCGGCGTCGTGATCGTAATTCGATCCATGATGTCCTTGTCTAGTAATTGCAGATCGTCGATGCTGAACGATCCAAATTGCCAATCCTCCAAGTTTAGTGCTTCACCGTTGTCGGCGCTCACGCTGTATCACTGGACGCGCAGAGAGGAACAAAAAGCGGAGCTCTATACGTTTCTGATCCAGTTTATTTCAGATCCAATATATTTCAGACCAGATATATTTCAGTATCAATATATCCCTAGCCGACGCCATCACGCGCCAATTCAAGCGCCCGCCGGTACAGTGCATTCTTTCGAGCATGCGTAATCTCGGAGGTCAGCGCGACCGCCTGTTTGAGCGGTAGTTGCGCCATCAATAGCGCGAGCACACGCTCACTTTCTTCTTGATCCAGGCTTTCTTCTGGTGCCGCGCCGCTGACGATCAATACAAATTCGCCTCGCGTGCGCGAAGGCTCGGCCTCCAGCCAGGTTCGCGCCGCGCCGACTTCGCAGGCGTGACTCTCTTCATGCATTTTCGTAAGCTCACGGCACAATACAATGCGACGCTCGGCCCCCAGTATGGCAGCAAGATCATCGATTGTTTTCAGAATTCGATGAGGCGTTTCGTAAAAAATCAGCGTCGCCCACTCGCGCGCGAGCGCATCGAGCACTTTTCGCCGCTCTCCATCCTTGGCGGGCAGAAATCCGCAAAACAATACCTGCGTCAGTCTCTCGCCTGAAATCGAAAGTGCTGCAGACAATGCGCTGGCACCTGGAATGGGCACGACTCGAAAGCCTTTCTCGCGTACGCGTGCTACCACCTCGGATCCGGGATCGGCAATTGCCGGCGTGCCAGCATCAGTCGTCAGCGCAACCGAATTTCCTTCGGCAAGCAGCTTTACGATTCCACCCGCTGATTGCTTCTCGTTATGTTCATGCGATGAAATAAGCCTGACGTCGATACCGAAATGCGCGAGCAACTTGCCGGTCACGCGCGTGTCTTCAGCTACAACGATGTTCACACTCTTCAGAATGTCGAGCGCGCGCAGAGAAATATCGCGCAAGTTTCCGATCGGCGTTGCCACCACATATAATGTGGCATCTTTGGCTTCTTCAATCTGCTTATGCAACGTCGTCTGGTCCTGTCACTGCTACTATCGGCGCTACTATACTTTGCGACTAGCGGCATATCCACTCAACAGGCTGCTGCCATGGGGTTTGACTACCGTCCCGCTGAACGGCCGCCGGTCAATGAAGGACCCGCCCAACCTCCACCGCGGCGAAGCATCGATACCTTTAATACCCGAGGCCATATCGGCGTCATCCTTCCGCTTCAATCCATCGCGTTTCGCCGCCTGGCCGAACAAGTCAGGCTCGGCATTCTGACAGCCTCCAATCTGGCATATAAAGCCCCGCTTCCAATCATCTTCTACTCGACCACGACCGAATCAGAACGAATCCGTGAAGCATATGATCGGGCGGTCCTGGATGGTGCGAAAGCGGTGATCGGTCCGCTAACCCGTAGGGGCGTTTCAGCACTGGCAAGAAGCGGATTGATTTCAGTTCCAACGGTCGCGTTGAATACTCCTTACGCGGATGTAATTCTGCCTCAGCAAACCTATGTATTCGGCTTGCAAATAGAGTCTGAAGCGCGCCAGGCCGCAGAGCTCGCGTTTTCGCAAGGCGGGCGTAAAGTACTTGTCATCGTCGGAGAAACGGCGCTCAGCCGACGTATCTCACAGGCTTTCGTAAACCAATGGATTGCGTTGAAAGGCGACGTCGCCGACCAGTTCCTGTATACGACCGACCCGTCCGACCTGGTAAATCTGCGAGAACTGCTCACCGAAACGGTTGCAGATGTCGTGTTTGTTTCGGTCGATGCGCCGCGTGCGCGCTTTATCAGGCCGTACCTCGGCAACGACCTGCCCATATACGCGACTTCTCTGGTGTACGCGTCGAATGCGGAGCGCACTGAGCTGTATGACCTTAATGGCGTACGTTTTCTCGACATGCCATGGTTACTGCAAGAAGATCATCCTGCGGTCATGGCCTACCTGCGACCTACGATCGACTCCGACGCGCTGGACGAAGAACGATTTTACGCACTGGGCATCGACGCTTTCCGAATCGTTCAGGCCTTGCTCGACAACCCGTCCTACTTCCCGGAAATAGACGGTGTTACCGGCACGATCAGATTGGACGAACGCCAGTATTTCACGCGCCAAATGACCCCGGCGCGGTTTGCCTGGGGCCGGGCTCGCCTATTCGCCCGGCAACGATCCGAAATCGAATGATCAAACGAGGCCGCGAAGCCGAAGATGCGGCCTTCGATTATCTGCGCAAGCGTGGCCTGAAGAAAATCGAACGTAATTATCGCTGCCGGTTCGGTGAGATTGATCTCATCATGCGCGATGCCCAAACGGTCGTGTTTGTGGAAGTCCGGCAGCGCTCATCGAATGATTATGGCGGTGCTCTGAATAGCATCGACAGCCGCAAGAAAAGGAAACTGCTCACCACAGCGCGGCACTATATCGCCGCCAAAGGTGAATTTCCGGAATGTCGCTTCGATGCAGTGTTGCTAAATGGCGACAATCAGGTTGAGTGGATTCGGGACGCGTTTGGCGAATAATTTTCCTATGTTCGCACGGCGCGTTTGTGCAATAATGCGCGCCGTGAGAGAAAAAAGTAACCTTAGTATTAAGGGTCTAGCCAATATAATTAATGGATCTAGTTAACAGAATCAGCGGTCATTTCACGGACAGCACCCAAGTCAAATTAAAGGCAATGGAGGTGTTGGCTACGCCGCTTTCTGAAGCGGCAGGACTCATGGCTGCATGCCTGAAGAATGAAGGAAAAATTCTCGCTTGCGGAAACGGCGGCTCAGCTGGCGACGCCCAGCACTTCTCTGCCGAACTACTCAACCGATTCGAGATGGAGCGCCCCCCCCTTGCGGCGGTCGCGTTGACCACCGACTCATCGACTTTGACCTCGATAGCAAACGATTACAGCTATGAGGAAGTATTTTCCAAACAAGTAGTCGGACTTGGCCAGCCTGGCGATGTTCTGCTCGCCATTTCAACCAGCGGCAACTCTCCAAATGTGCTCAAGGCGATGCAGGCCGCACATGATCGTTCCATGACGGTGGTCGCGTTGACGGGTAAAAGCGGTGGAGCAATGTCCGGCAATTTGCGCGATTCGGACATTAACCTGTGCGTACCCTCTAACAGCACGGCACGTATTCAGGAAGTCCATTTAGTCTGCTTGCATTGCATTTGCGATGCAATTGATTGCATTTTGCTAGGAGTCGAATAATGAAACTTTCAGCTCTGTCGACAGTTCTGGTCCTCGTAGCATTGGTTAGCTTGCAGGGATGTGCCGTATTGGTGGGCGCGGGTGTTGCCACCGGCATTATGGTTGCAAACGATCGCAGAACCAGCGGCACGATTCTCGACGACAAGGTCATCAAAAACAAAGTTGCGACGCTCATTAACGAGAAATACGAAGAAGAAGTTCAAGTCAATCTAACCAGCTACAACCGTGTCGTGCTGCTATATGGTCAGGTGCCCAGCCAGGACATCGTCGACGACATCGGGTCGATGGCGCTCGAAACACAGAATGTGCGCGACGTGCAAAATGAAATCATGATCGCCGGCGCGAGTTCATTTGTCGCACGCAGCAACGACCGCCTTCTCACAAGCAAGGTGAAAAGCCGGCTCATGAAAAACGATGACGTCAAAGCCAATCACGTCA
>CATOSA010000052.1 GCA_951812315.1 uncultured Burkholderiales bacterium | reverse complement strand
ATACGATCTTGGTCGGGTATTGCTCGACTGGATACGCGATTTCGAGCGTGTCAGCGTCTTCTATCGCAGCACCCGGCAATTCGATTTCCGGTGAGTTTTCCGCGTGCAGATTCAGGATTGCGTCGCGCTCGGTCGCAAGGTTCCGGGGCTCGGCCGGGCCTTGCAGCATCTTTCGCCAGTTCGTTTTGTCGGCGACGTAGTTTTTGAGCGCGATTTCGACTTGACCAGACTCGAGCCGGGTTGCGACGCGCCGAATCGCAAGCCCTTGGGTCGCACCCTGGTCAATCCATCGGGATACAGGATCGACGCCCCGGGTGATTCCAACTTTCAGCGACGATGAGTTCGAAAGATAAACCGTGTGAGGGATCATGCAATTCGCTACGCCCCATTCGGGCTCGCGGCAAGTCCCTTTCGAGTAGTGACAAAGTTCCGGCTTCACAACGCAGCTGTCGCAACTCGCAAGCCGGATGAAGCACGGGTAGCAGTGGCCCTGGGAAAACGACTTCTTGATCTCCCGATCGCAACTGACACAGGTAATCGTCTGCTTGAACTCAAGCTTGAACGGCTTGCCAATTCGGTCGTTGAGTCCGACGTCGAAAGAGCCTAGGGGAAGCGCATACTGAACCGGCTTCCCTGCTTCGAACTTCGTCTTCATCTTGCGAACCGAACCTTGCATCTGCCCTCCAGAAATACGCTCCCGGTGCGATCGCAGTTCAGTCACCGAAATGCGCCGCTACACGCAGTCATGATACGACATGATTCGTATTCCCACATTACGGGTTGAACATGGTCCAGGCGCATTCATTGTCGGGGGCTGGATTGAAGATGGGCAGGGAATCCCTCAGCACTTCCTGTACTCATAACGACTTGTTCATGGCGCCAATCTCTCCAGTGTGGGAGCCCATTCAAAACTCAGGGCGATTCACGATTACGGCGCCACCAATTGATTTGAACGACCGTATACCACCGTCGTATCTGGCGCATGGCTAAAGCATTATATTTCTTCCAAATTCGATACCCGGAGTCGCACTACCTTGGCGAAATATTCCTGCGCGCCACTGGCCGGCAGACGATCAGGCCATTGACAGCGTTTTCTCGATGTTGATTGTCAACGTGGTCGAGGACAACACAACAGGGTGACGGTCTTCGCGGGTACTGGGGTACGCTGCATTTAGAGTCTGCGCGGTGCGGGCTCTCAATAAAGGAGGAGAAAATGCAACGTTTGATAACTGCGCTGATCTTCGCGTTGGCTGGAGTGACCCACGCGGCGGATCCGGAATGTACATGGCAGCAAAAAGACCCGAGCGATCAGGTGGGGATGAGCCGGACGCAGACGCCGGGCAAGGCATTGGCGTCCATTCAGCTTGTACGAACCGGCGAGATTCATCGTCTCGCTCACGTACTGGACGAAGTAACGCTGGGTAAGCCACCTTTTGGCCGGGTGTTCGATGTGACTATGACCCCGTTCAGTTTTCCGGACCTTGAGGACCCCAATTCTCAGCATTTCAATTCCGGCGGAGTCGAAGCATCTATTGGCCAGATCGCATCCCAATTCGATGGCCTGGGGCATGCCGGCCATGATCTCGGTTACTACAATTGCTTTACGCCCGACGAAGTCGGGCCGGACGAGATGGGTCGATTGACAAAGCTGGGCGTTGAAAATGTGAAACCATTCTTCACTCGTGCAGTGCTGCTCGACTTTGTGCGCTATTCCAGTGCGCCGAAGATCACGGTTAACGGCACTCGGATGTTGGCCGATTCCTATACCATCACCATGGACAATGTTAATGAGGTGTTGGCTGCCCAAGGTGTCGAACCACCGGGTGAAGGTGATGTTGCGCTGTTTTATACCGGCTGGGACAGCCTGTTCGGTCATGACAACGAGCGCCACTTCAATTCGCCGGGCGCCGGCCTTGAGGTCGCCGAATGGCTCGCAGGCAGAAAAATCGCGATGCTTGGCACCGACACACAGCATTCGGAAGCCGCGGTCGGCGGCCGTAGTACCGAGCTCACCAAGGACAACGACCTGATGGGCGCGGAACTCGGCTTTTTGTTCAACCACGTCCATTTTGTGCTGATTACCCAGAACGGTATCCACCTGATGGAATGGATGCTGTTGGGCGAACTGGCTGGCGCAATGGCCTCGGACATGGGCAGCGGCTCGTCGCCGTATGAGGTGCTGTTCGTCTATGCGCCTTTGCGGATCAAGGGCCTTGGCGGTGCTCCCGGCAATGCCATCGCAATAAGGTAACGCGCGAAACCCAGTGGCCGGCCAACATCCAGGGCTGGCCACTGGATCGCGTGCGAAGTGTGGGTCAGCTACGGACGGTGTCTGGCCTCATCGCCTGGGGACTGGGTATTTTGGAAAGGTCCAATCGCGGTTTGCCGTCCCTGCTACAGCGTGATGGCACTGCGTGGAAAATCGAAACGGACGCAGGTCTGGCATGGCAGGGCATGTACCGGAGGCGAGTAAACCCAACCTGCTGCAACTGATGCTGATACACGGCGTTCCGGAAATTGCATTGACATAACGGCCAAAAATGCCAGCGTTGACCGAAGCGGGTTCCTTCAACAGCGGGTTCGTTCAACCTTTCGTCAGCGCCTGCCGAACCAATGGCAACTGGTCATTGCCAAAGTACATATCATTGCCATCGACAAAGATGGTGGGAGAACCATAGCCGCCGCGGTCGATCACTGACTGTGTTAGCCCGAAGGCGCGCCTTGATCGCATCGCTCTGGCTCTTTACCAACAGGCTGGCGCCGTCCAGACCCAGACCCAGACCGTCGGCGATCGCCTCGAGCACCGCCGGATCATCCAGGTTCTGCTGCTTGCCGAAATAGGCCTGAAATGCTGCTCTCGCGAATCGGACCAGGGTTTCTTGATCCTCCTCCAGAACACAACACGCCCGCATCGCATGGACAGAGCGAACTGGATGGTACTTGGACGGGAAGTGTATCTCGACCCCGCTCCATTGCGACCAGTCATTCAGCGATTTGACGACATGGCGCATCTTTGGACTGCCCGAATCCTCGCGCAAGGCATAAAGACCGCGATTGACCGCGTTGAAAACACCACCCACCAAGAAGGGGATCCAGCGGATCCCGGCTCCGGTTTCGGCGATGATTGACTGGATATTGTGGAACGCCAGATAGGTCCACGGGCTGGAGAGATCGAAATGGAATTCGACCCGTGCCATCAGAATACTCGCGCCTGTTCGATCGCCCGGCGAGGCAAGTCCGGATCACTCAAAGTCTTGTGCATGTAAGTCTCCATTGCGCATGCCAAATTGAAACTTCCTTGCGCTAGTGCAACCTCCAACGAAACACCGATGCATGACCCGTAAAAAGAGTTCTACGCGATGGTCTATGTATGGCGACGTCACGCACTCAGTGATTGTGGCCGCCCTCCTGGTGCGCATGACCATGTGCAATTTCCTCTTCTGATGCGGCACGCACACCGAGAACCGTCACCTCAAAGCGCAGTGCCGTACCGGCCAAAGGGTGATTGCCGTCGAGAAAAACTTCCTGGCCCTTGATTTTTCTGACTATAAAAGTCCGCTCACGCCCTTCCTGATTCCGCGCCTTTAGCTGACCACCCACTTTCACGCCGGGCGGAAACTGGGATTTGGGAATGGTCTTCACCAGCTTCTCGTCGAACTCGCCGAATGCATCCTTGGATCGCAATACGAGCGAGACTTCAAAGCCCGCAACTTGCCCTTCCAGGGCTTCTTCAATCTTGGGTAGAACGTTGCTATAGCCGCCATGCAAGTACGCCATTGGCGTTTCTCCCTTCTCCAGCACCTTGCCGCCCAATTCCGAGGCTCTGAAGCGTATCGTGACTACTCTATCTTTTTCGATTTTCATGTGCTAACAGAAGTATTCGCGAAGGCATCATTATGAAGGCTGTAGCGAAATTCGAAACCGGGTTTGGAGGCGGTAACTTTTCCCTGGCCTTGGAAAAAGGAATGATGACCATGACGGCCAAGGCCGGAGACTTTGGAATGATGGATGCAACTGGCTGGCGTGCTGGTGCGCCGCTTCGGCTACAGCGCCCTGATCTGCATCTGACGCATCAGCCGCTGTACGCGCTTACGATTGACCTGCAGCCCGCGTGTATCGAGTTCGTTGCGAATACGACGGCTTCCGTAGAACGGCAGCTCAAGGTGGATCTCGTCGATCAGGCGCATCAGCTCAAGGTCTTCGGCTGACACCTGTGCGCCGCGATAGTACGCTGTGCAGCGTGCCGCTGCGAGTAACTCGCAGCGGCGTGCCCTGGACAGTTCGTGAGCGCTTTGAATCTGTGCTCGGCGCTCGCTCACCGGTCGCGCCCGAGAAACTTTGACAGAAAATCTTTCTCCATCGTCAGTTGCCCGACCTTGGCGTGCAGCTTCTCGATTTCGCGTTCGGTGTGTTGCGCCTCAACTGCGTTGCCACCGAACACGTCCTCGGCACTATCGACCAGACGTTTCTTCCAGTCCTGGATCTGATTCGGGTGAACGTCGAACTGTTCAGCCAGCTCGGCCAGTGTGTGCTCGCCACGCACTGCGCCCAGTGCTACTTTGGCCTTGAAGCTCGCCGTGTGATTTCTTCTCTTTCTACGTGTCATCTTCGGATCCTCTCTGTGTCGTAAAAGAATAATCCATAAGATCTCACTTATCAGCTATATTTTGGTGTCCAGCCGTTGGGGTCCACCTCTTCTGCACACCGCATCGTGTACGGCAAAGGGGCTTACTCGCCGCCTGATCGTTTTGAAGATTTCCAAATATTCCAGGCGGCCAGTCTGGCAGCTCGCAAGCACGAAGTTTGAATTGCGTTCGTAGCAGCCTGCGAATATTTGAAACTGGGTATACTAGCCGCCCCCTAAATCGACGCATCCCAGATTCGAATTGATGCGGACCTTTGAATGGTTACCGATAGCGGCACTATGCTGCGGCATTATCCGATCCGCGGCGCAGTCAGATCATACCCGGAGCAACAGGAGCAATTAGATGACCAAAGCCTATAACAAATTCTTTATCGCCGGTGAGTGGGTCGAGCCCCAGGGCCGGGATACCCTGCCAGTGATAAATCCGGCCAGCGAAGAAGCCTTCGCCACGATCAGCATGGGCACGGCGGATGACGTCGATGCCGCTGCTCGGGCAGCTCGCGCCGCATTCCCTGCGTGGTCAGTTTCTTCCATTGATGAACGCAAGGCCGTCATTGAAAAGATAATAGCCGGGCTCAAGGCGCGCGGCGCAGAGATGGCGGCCGCCATTTCCGATGAGATGGGCGCACCCATTGGCTTCGCGAAGGCGGCGCAACTGGGTGCCGGCATAGGCCACTTCAAGAACATTCTGGCCGTGCTCGACAGCTATCAGTTTGAAGAAATTCGCGGTACGACCCGTATCGTCAAGGAGCCAGCCGGTGTGTGCGGATTCATTACACCTTGGAACTGGCCACTGAACCAGATCGCCTGCAAGGTGGCGCCGGCCCTGGCGGCGGGCTGCACCATTGTGTTGAAGCCGAGCGAAATCGCGCCGGTCAGCGCGTATTTGCTCACCTAAATAATCGCCGAGTCCGGTCTGCCGGCGGGCGTGTTCAACCTTGTTAACGGTGACGGCCCCACAGTCGGCGCCGCTATCGCCGCTCATCCGCAGATCGACCTGGTGTGTTTACCGGCTCAACCCGGGCAGGAAGAGAAGTGGCCAAGGCCGCGGCCGACGACATCAAACGGGTGACACAGGAACTCGGCGGCAAGTCGGCCAACATCATTCTCGATGACGCACCCAACTTCGCCAAGGCGGTTGCCGGCGGCGTGGCGGGCTGCTTCGGCAACAGCGGTCAGTCCTGCAACGCGCCGACCCGTATGCTCGTGCCTCAGTCACGCATGGACGAGGCTATTGAAGCCGCCAGGGCGGCTGCGGCCAAGGCAAGCGCCGGCGATCCAAAAGCAGAAACGACCCGGCTCGGGCCAGTGGTCAGCGAGACCCAGTTCAACAAGATCCAGGGCCTGATCGAACGCGGTATTGCAGAAGGCGCCGAGCTGGTTGTCGGCGGGCCGGGGAGACCCCAGGGCCTGGACAAGGGTTATTACGTACAGCCCACGGTTTTCGCCAGAGTTGACAACGATATGACGATTGCAAGGGAAGAAATCTTCGGGCCGGTGCTGTCGATCATCGGCTATGAAGACGACGCCGATGCCGTGCGCATCGCCAACGATACCGACTACGGACTGTCAGGCTATGTATCCGGCGAAGCATCGCACGCGCAGCAAATCGCGAGACAACTGCGTACCGGAAACGTCCATATCAACGGCGCTGGCCCTGATTTTTCGGCGCCATTCGGCGGCTACAAGAAGTCCGGTAACGGCCGCGAATGGGGTGTTGAAGGCTTCGAGGAGTTCCTTGAAACCAAGGCGATGATGGGAGCTGCTTGACATACGACGCACGTACTCGATTCGGGTGTACGACTGGCTAGTCAGGAATAGCGCTAGCGTCGATGAGTGTTGGGCGCTGACCTGCGCAGTGCGATGCTACAAGTTGTTCGCGCACGAATTGAAGTGTCAGGCACAGGGAACCAGGGGGACAACAGTCGCTCTAGTTGCTTGTCGCTCAGAGCATATTTGACCGTGGGCTATTTCCTGACACAAAGCCATGCTGCTGTCGCGGCAGGCGCGCGTTTCGCGTCGCGACACCTGATCAGTGGTTTTTCGGCGCGAGATCAATCTCGGCAGATACCCGACGCCGAGGCACATGCTAAAGCGTTCGTAATACGGGACCAAATGTTGCAACAGAGTTGCGCAATGTTCTCCCTCATGTTGAACTGTGTGTATGGATTCAAGCGACCAGAACCGGGAAAACGCGCTCTCAATGATTCGTCAGTCCGGAGGGCGAGCAACTTCGGCGCGTGTGAGCGTATTGAGTGCCCTTCTGTCGGCCGATCATGCCCTCACACACGGCGAAATAGAACACGCTCTCGAGGACAGTAGCGGAGAGATTGAGCGGGTTACGCTCTACCGGGTACTGGATTGGCTTATAAAACATGGTGTTGTGCATAAACTTGTTGGGGCGGACCGGGTTTGGCGCTTTAGTGCGGCCCCTACTGCCGACCATGCACATTTCAATTGCACGCACTGTGGCCAGATCTATTGCCTGGAAAATCTGACACCAGCGGTCGCCCTGACCGTGCCCAAAGGATTCAAACTTCAGCATGCTGATGTAGCGGTGCAAGGGCTCTGCCCCAGTTGTAGCCACTGAGCCCTGGTGCTCTTTTTTGACCTTCTCTGCACCGATACAATGCAACTCAGTTGCATTTTTTTGATTAGGTGTAATATGCAACTCAGTTGCATTGGATGGCGACTTCCTGAAAAGGAAACCTGTTGTGGTGGCAGTGCCGTTGAGGCAGCGTCGAGCGAGTTCGCTCGACGCTGCAGCTCCGTATACGTTTACCCAAGTACTCACTCACACTCTGGATTGCCCAGGATCGACATCAATTTGACGCGCCTGCAGGCCGATGTATCTTCGGACGGAAAGACATTCGGCCAACCTGGCACGGTCTGCATCGAACTCGTGGCGCCGATCGGCCCACCGGGGTGCGCAGCTAATTCGACCACATAGACACAGTGCAGGGCTGACGTGCAACGATCGCTGGATATCCTAGCAGTTTCCATTTCTGGCCTTTGCGTAGTGCATTGCGTGATGACGCCGGTGGCCTTGATTATGTTTCTGGTGCTCTCTGGTACCTTGTTTGCTCAGGAAGAATTTCACCTGTTTCTGCTCTGGGTCATTCTGCCGACTAGCGGTATTGCTTTGTTCCTGGGGTGCCGGCGGCACAAGGACCGCAGGGTGCTCCTGCTTGCGAGCATCGGACTGTCGCTGCTACTGCTGGCGGCATTCTTTGAACACGGCTGGGTCGGTGAACGGGCCGGCCGGGTATTGACCTTCCTTGGAGGCGCAATCATGGCGGCGGGACATGTCCTGAACTACCGCCAGTGCCAGAACGACCGATGCCATATGTGATTACTGCTGGTCAGCAATTTCCTTCTTCCCTGCGGCGGATCGCGTCACCACCGCATATTGGAGAAATGCGATGAAAGCAATTCAGTTATTGTCCGTACTGGTGCTGGCGGGTAGTAATCTAACTGCCTTCGCTCAAGATAATCGTCAGCACGGCGCCCATGAACATGGCACCGGCAGGCTGGACATCGCAGTGGACGGAGCCAAGATCTATGTCGAACTCAACAGTCCGGCAGCAAATATCGTTGGATTCGAGCATGCGCCGAACAGCGAGAAAGATCATCAAACCCTGGATTCGGCATTGGCGCGATTAAAGGATGGTAGCGCCCTGTTTACATTGCCGCGGGCCGCACGTTGCAGCTTGGCGAGTTCCGATTCTGGTACTCCGCTTGCAAACCACGCCGACGAGCACCACGGCGAGGAAAGCCATGGGCGAGAAGAGGCGCACGCCGAAATCACGGCCACCTGGATTTTCGATTGTGCGCGTCCGGAAGCCCTGGATCGCGTCACGGTCAGGTTATTCGAGGCATTTCCCCTGACAGAGCGCCTTCAGGTGCAGTTCATCACCGAACAAACCCAGGGATCAGCCGTATTGAGTCCGTCGAAGCCGGATTTGCGCTTTTGAAAGAGAAGCACGAGCGCGGTTCACACAGCTCTCGTGCCGGCGAGAATGTAGTCGCTATCCGTGACCTGTCTTTTCGCTGGCAGCCGCAAGCACCCATTGTCCTGAATATAGATCGCCTTGGTATTGACAATGGAGAGCGCGTCTTTATCGAGGGTCCCAGTGGCAGCGGCAAGAGCACACTGTTGAGTCTGCTGGCCGGGGTCAGCGTGCCGCAAAAGGGTGAGCTTCGCGTTCTTGACCGGCGGCTGGATCAACTGAGCTCGGTTCAGCGCGATTACTTCCGTGCCCACCACATCGGATACATATTCCAGATGTTCAACCTGATTCCCTATCTGACTATGGTGGACAATGTGACTCTGCCGTGCCAGTTCTCGAAGATCCGCCGCGATAATGCATTGCGACGTTCGAACACGCTTGATGCCGAAGCGATGCGTTTGCTTGATCATCTGGACATGACGCGAGGCGATATGTTGCACCGGCCGGTGACTGCGCTCAGTGTCGGCCAGCAGCAACGCGTCGCTGCTGCACGCGTATTAATGGGTGCGCCGGAACTGCTGATCGCAGACGAACCCACCTCTTCACTGGATGCGGATCTTCGCGAAGCGTTTGTCCGGCTGTTGTTTCAGGAGTGTGAACAAGCCGGTTCAACGCTGGTCTTCGTCAGTCATGACGCGTCGCTGGAGAAATTGTTTGACCGTACCATCCGGCTTGCCGAAGTGAACGCCGCGCGCCCGGAATCGACTCAGGAGCACTGACGGTCATGCCCATCCTGCGCCTGGCCTGGATGAGTTTGCTCAATCGCCGATTGACCGGGGGATTGACCCTGGTGTCGATCGCGCTAAGCGTGATGTTGCTGATCGGTGTCGAGCGGTTGCGTGTCGACGCGCGGGAGAGTTTTGCCAATACGATTTCCGGCACGGATCTGATTGTTGGCGCACGAAGTGGTGGTGTGCAGTTGTTGCTGTATTCGGTTTTTCGCATCGGTAACGCCACCAACAACATGTCCTGGAAAAGCTACCTGGATATTGCATCGATGCCTAGCGTGGCCTGGACCATTCCGCTATCGCTTGGCGACTCGCATCGCGGCTACAGGGTGCTTGGAACCAACCCCGACTACTTCACGCATTACCGGTTTTCCCGAGATCGCGGTTTAACCTTCACGCAAGGTCAGGCTTTCGATGACCTTTTCCAAACCGTACTCGGTGCCGAAGTGGCCGAAGCTCTTGGCTATCAATTAGATGATGCCATTGTCATTGCGCATGGCGCTAATGATGTCGGTTACGCACGTCACGAGGACAAGCCGTTCCAGGTAGTCGGAATCATGGAACACACCGGCACGCCAGTGGACCGCACAGTGCATGTGAGCCTGGAGGCGATCGAAGCGATTCACATCGACTGGCAAAGCGGCGCGCCCATCCCGGGGTTGTCGATATCCGCCGAGCGGGCGCGGAAGTTTGATCTGACGCCGCAGGCGATCACCGCAGCACTGATCGGCCTCAAGTCCAGGATCGCCACTTTCAAGGTTCAACGCGCTGTGAACGGCTACACCGAGGAGCCGTTGAGCGCAATCCTGCCGGGGGTGGCGCTCAGTGAGCTGTGGGGAATAATCGGCATCGCGGAGAACGCGCTGCCGATCGTTTCCGCATTCGTGGTTTTGTTCGGGCTTCTCGGCATGCTCATTGCACTGTTAACCAGTCTGAACGAGCGTCGTCGTGAAATGGCAATTCTGCGTTCGGTAGGCGCCCGGCCCAGCCATATATTTACCCTCGTTATGGGCGAAGCCGCCGCGCTCACCCTGGCGGGCATTGGTCTTGGGTTGACCCTGCTGTACGGGTTGCTGTTGCTCGCTCAGCCGATTGTCGAGAGCCGCTACGGCATTCACATCGCGCTCAGCGGGCCGACCCGGCATGAAGGCCTGCTTCTCGGCATCGTTCTGCTAACCGGTCTGGTAGTCGGAATGTTGCCCAGTTACCGGGCCTACAAGCAATCGCTGGCCGACGGCCTGTCGATTCGAGTTTAATTGGAGTATGCGTGATGGAGCGAACTTACGTGAAGAACGCTTTGTTGCTAGTCCTGGCTGCATTGGCTGGCTGCGATGGCAACGACGTGCAGACGCCTTCAACTATTGAGTCACCTGCCGCGCAGCAAACACTACCGGTCCCGGCAAGCCAGCCAGCGCAAGTGCAGCAGCATACCGTGTCCAGGAAAATCGTCAGCGGTCCAACTGTGATCGACTGGGATGAACTGGTGCCTGAGGATTGGGAGAGAATCGAGCTGATTGACCAGCTGATGATCGAATACGATGTTGAGGGCGCCAGTGACGACGACCCGCGCATGATAGCGCTGTTGGAAAGAATCAAGACACTTTGGAAGGAGGCGCCTCTCGTCAATGAGTATGACGGCAAACTCGTAAAGTTATGGGGTTATCTGGTTCCAGTGGAGATGGATTCAGAGGTCGTAAGGAGCTTTCTTCTGGTGCCTTACTGGGGCGCCTGTGTCCACTCGCCGCCTCCGCCTGCCAATCAAACCGTGTACGTCACGGTGCTTGAAAAGGAAGGTTACGAGGGCAAGCTTTTCGATATGGTCTGGGTGACCGGAGAGATTGCAATCGAAAGACTTTCCAACGAACTTGGCGATGCCGGGTATCGTATCGATGCGCAGAAAGTGAGGCCACGCGTTTAAATTACGTATACGCACAGCCAGTGATCGTACATCCGCTCAAGCCATGTCGATCTCGAGCAAACCAATACGTTGGCCTAGTCGTAGGGACTAATATCGCTTGCCTTGATTTGGTAACCTGCTTCAACATCCGCTGCGCCATCAGTAAAGGATATCGATTGCGTCGACATCGCCGCGCTGATTGTTCCGGTAACCCAGACTCCCGCGAATAGACCAGCATTAGCAAACCCTTCGTCTACTTTGACATATACCATCTGGTTCGCCGGCGGCGGCGGAGTATGCACACAGGCGCCGACATAGGGGACCAGCAAAAACTCGACAACTTTGTCGCCGGAAAACTCTGTGGGTAGCACGTAGCCCGCAATCCTGACGTTCGTGCCGTTGAGTTCCTCCACCAGCTTGTAGTTATTCGCCATCGCGATTGTCACAAAATCATTCAATTCGCGGAGTAGTTTTTCGGCGTCGAAACCGCCCGCGGCAAGATTGGCAATCGCTGCTTCCTCCAGATCATCCATATCTCCGTTCGTGCTGCCGGCGGCATTCCTCTGGCGCACCGCCCATAGCTCAGCAAGGCTGTATTGCTGGTCCGGGGAAAGGCGCTGGTACGGGTTGAGCGAATTATCCATTGGCGGCACCAGGTCATCCCAACCAATGGTAATTGCGGCAAGAGCCGGTCGGCTGACAACCATTAACAGGGCCACCAGTAAAGCTGCGCAAAAACCCGCCGCTCTCTTTGTATCGTTGTTCTTCACGTTCGTAATATGACTTCTTGCCCCGCTACCAGGTTCCGCTGCCATATGTTCATTGCCGAAAAATCGGATTTCGGGGTTTCAGTGGAGGCGTCAACTGTGCAATATCGTATCTTCATTTAGACTCTCCAAAGCTGGCCCCGACGCGGTAGCCTGAAGTCACGAATACACGGAGTATAAATCGGGCTCCAGAATTTCTCCCGGTCAAGATTGCACCACAGTCACCGGCACGACTGCAGTCCGCTTCGCCGACAGCGCCAAGATTCAAATTCTCGTGCAGAGTTCTAATCCAGGCCATTCAGAACACCGGATGTGACACACAAGTAGGTTCGACCCGTTCGCACATTTGTCTGACTCTTGCATGTAACTACCTCTGCGCGCCAGCAGGTCGATCACTGAGGTATCCGATCCGATTCGAGTCGTTCGGCAGCTTATGCGGTTTCGGCCTTCAGCTCGTCTAGCTGCCGGCGAGCACCCGCGATCATCGACGCCAGGTCGGAGGTAAGCATGACCATGTCAAACCCGCGTTTCACAGCGCTGGCCGCGAAGGCCGCGCTTGCACAGTGCATGACCGCCTTGATGTCGTGCTTGTGCGCCGCGTCGCGAATCTTGTCGCAGGTCTCTAGATGGAGCGGCTCGGGGTTGTCGGGGCGCGGCGCAAGATCCAGCGCGTACGAAAGATCTGAAGGCCCAATGTACACGGCGTCCAGACCTGGTGTGGCGCAGATTTCGTCAAGGTTGGCGAGGCCTTCCTTCGTTTCAATCATTGCCATAACGACGATCTCGTCGTTGGCATTGGCCAGATAGTCGGAACCGCCGTATTGCATCGCGCGTACCGGGCCGGCCGAACGTATGCCCACTGGTGGGTAGCGACACGCCGCCACTGCATTCGCCGCGTCCTGCGCAGTGTTGACCAGCGGCACTATGATTGCGTACGCGCCAAGATCGAGCGCCTTCATTATCGTTGAAGCGTCGTTCCATGGCACCCTTACGACCGGTACTGTGTCGGTCTGCGAGATCGCCTGCAGCAACGGCCACACGTTGTTCATGTCGCTCGTACCGTGCTGCATGTCAACGCATAGGGCATCAAAGCCCTGGCGTGCCATAACTTCTGCAGTAAATCCGTGAGAAACGGAGAGCCAACCCAGCGTCACAAACTTTCCGTCACGCCACATTTGTTTGATCTTGTTCGGCCGCACTGTTGCACCTCTTTATTGAAATATCGCCGTACGCTGGCGCGCTTGCTATTGAAGTAGCGCCGCTCGCCGTCGCGCGCGAAGCGTAGCATATTGACGGACACGGGGCCCAACATGGTCCAGATACTCTCGGTTGTCGCCCCGGTAATCGACTTCGATTTCGATTTACACAATGCGACGCAATTTAGAGGGGTGCTATGTAGAGGCGTGCTACGTAGAGGAATGTTATGTAGAGCGTGCTATGGTCGTTTTTTGTCAGTGGCTTTGCCGGGAATAGATTGAGAACGCAGTTTATAATTCGTGTCTCTAATTGACCTAAAACTTCAGGGCATGCAAGTCACGCCCGGCCTCATGCCCGCTGACAGACTGCTAGCCCTGCGCAATCCGATCGAGATTCTGTTTAACGGCGCGGACGCCATACAGTTTCATAAGGTGGTTCGCGACGTTCCGCTCGTGCAGTCAGCGCGGGCACGATGAGCGCCTGGCGCCGATTCCGGATCTACAATCTCCACATTCCATCGCGGGAATTCGCGCAAGAGATTCGTTCCGCTGTTCGCGCCATTCGCGAGAAGTTGGGGCTTCGGAAAAAGCGCGCCATCGAGACCGGTTGGAAACTACCGACGATTCATTGGTCTTCGATTTGTCGTTCGGATGGCGCGCTGTTCCTGGAGACCGACAAAGTCAACGGCAACCTGAGCGAGTTGGCCACCCTCATCGCGCTCTGTCGTACCTATCAGCCGAAGGAAATTTTTGAGATTGGCACTTTCGACGGCCAGACAACGCTGAACCTCGCGCTCAATTCAGAGGCCAACGTTCACACGCTCGACCTTCCCAACGACAAGCTTGCTTCAACGGATGTGGCCAGCGCCGACATACGCTACGTCGACAAACCCTCCTCAGGTTCGCGCTTTGCCTCTGGGCGTCGCAGCGCCCTTTCCTGCGTTAATCGGATCCGGCAATTGCTCGGCGACTCAGCGAAATTTGACTTCTCGCCCTGGCACGGAAAGATGGCCTTTATTTTCGTTGACGGCGCGCATAGCTACGATTTCGTAACCAATGATTCGCAGGTGGCTTTGAAGCTGCTCAATCCTGAAGGGGGCGTCATCGTTTGGCACGACTACGGGGTATGGCCGGATGTCGCCAGGGCTTTGCACGAACTGTCGGAGAAGAGGCCGGACCTGTCGCTGGTTCATGTAAAGGGAACAAGCCTGGCCGTGTCCGTCACGAAGAAGCCCGGTTGAAAGCGGCCGCCGTCCTGGACGCTAACAACAAGGAAAAGAGGGTACGCTAGCGCTTCATGCCGTACTTGATCATCATCCTTGTACTGCTGGCGGCCGTACTGGGCCCTTCTATGTGGGTGGGCAGGATCATGAGCCGCTACAGCGAACCCGCCGATCGTTACCCAAACTCCGGGGGCGAAATTGCGCGCCGCCTGCTTGACGAACTTGGCTTGCATGACGTTGGCGCTGAGGTCACCGAGAAAGGCGACTACTACGATCCGGAAGAACGTATGGTCAGGCTGTCGTCGCAAAACTATCAAGGCCACTCGCTAACGGCTATCACCATTGCGGCGCATGAGGTTGGTCATGCACTCCAGCATGCCAGTGGCTACAGACCCCTCATCTGGCGCACCCGGCTGGTGCGCTGGGTCGGCCCGGTCGAAAAAACCGGCGCCGCTCTGCTGATGGCTACGCCGCTGATCGTTGGCATTACCCGCGCGCCGATTGCAGGTTTGCTAATGGTGTCTGGCGGATTTCTGACGCTGGGATCGGGTGTCGTGATGCACATGCTGACTTTGCCGACCGAATTCGACGCCAGCTTTGGCCGGGCGCTTCCGTTACTGAAGAAGCTGAACATTCTTGCTGTGCCCGATGAACCACATGCCCATCGTCTGTTGAGGGCAGCGGCGCTCACTTACGTATCCGCGTCGCTGATGAGCTTGCTCAATGTAGCACGATGGTGGGCAATTCTTCGGCGCTGAAATCCGCGTACAACCGCTGTCGCGTAGTCAGACGGAGCCATCATTTCTTGGCGAGCGCGGACGCGATCTGTTTTAATCGCCCCTTTGTGTTTGCCGAGCAGACCAGCTTGAACCCGAACAGCGACGATCTTTACATTATCGCGCGCCAGCCCGGTGCCGAGAATCCGAGCATTCCGACCTGGGCGAGTCGCAGTGACAACGCGGCGGCGCTTGCGGACACTTCACCGCTGCCCGTGACTCGCAATCAAGTCGATGGCGTCCCCGGCGCTTTCCAGTTACTGAATGTTCTGGCCCCGGACGAATGCGAACGCATGATCGAGATAACCGAGAGTCTCGGTTATCTCGCGGATGCCGCGGTCTCATTGCCGCGCTCGGTGCGCCATAACGACAGTACCACCTGGGTTGCAGACGACGTCACGGCCGAGCTGCTGTGGCAACGCTGCAGTTCGTTGATTCTCCCGTCCGATGATTTCAGAGGCAAACGCGCCGTTGGCCTGAATGCGCGATTGCGCTTCTACCGCTATGGTGAGGGCGACTTTTTTGGCGCACACACCGATGGTTCCTGGCCGGGCTCACGTGTGGTCGATGGAATGCTGATCGACAATGCCTACGACGATCGCTGGAGCCAACTGACGTTCCTGTTGTTTTTGAGTGCCGGCTTCAAGGGTGGGGCAACGCGCTTTTATGTCAAGGCAAGCGACCGCACGGACTGTGTAGACGTGCGCACACCGCTCGGCGGCGCTTTATGTTTCCCGCACGGAGTGCACCCACTGCATTGCGTGCACGGCTCGGAACCAATCACCTCCGGAGTAAAATACATTATCCGCTCAGACGTGCTGTTCGAGCTTTAGAATCACGTCGGACTGGCGCCAGCACACATGAAACTGATGGCGCTCGAGAGATCATTGGCATCAATGCCGGGTTCACCACACACGCATTGACTAGTTGCGCCTGCCGGATCCCGAATCCGGTTCGCGGTGTGCGCACGGTCCACATCAGGATTGTGCAGCCAGCCTTACACAACAATTTAGAAACGGAGAATACCCATGACAAAAGCTATCATCATCAAAGAGACTGGCGGCTCGGAAGTTTTTCAATCTGCGGACGTCGAGGTGGGCGACCCCGGTCCGGATGAAATCAAGCTGACGCAGACGGCATGCGGCCTGAATTTCATCGACGTCTACCTTCGCACCGGTCTCTACCCGCTCAATGACTTTCCCGAGATTATCGGCATGGAAGGCGCCGGCACTGTTTCTGCCGTCGGAGATGGCGTCACCTCTGTAAAAGTAGGTGACCGGGTTGCCTATCCGATGGTAAAGGGTGCCTATACCGGGGAGCGCCTGATCCCCGACTGGAAAGTCGCCAAAGTGCCGGATGCCATCTCTGATGAAACCGCCGCCGCGATGATGCTCAAAGGCATGACTGCCCATTACCTGCTTTATCGGACGTACAAGGTTCAGCCCGGTGATCCGATTCTGGTCTATGCCGCTGCGGGTGGTGTCGGACAGATTCTCTGCCAATGGGGCAATGCCATGGGTGCGACAGTTATCGGATGTGTCGGCTCGGACGCCAAGGCTGAACTGGCCAAAGCCGCTGGCGCAGCCCACACCATCAATTATTCGAATGAGAACATCGCCGAAAAAGCGCGCGAAATTACCGGTGGCGAAGGTGTCGCCGTGGCCTATGACTCAATCGGCAAGGCGACTTTCGAAGCGTCGCTCGACTCGCTTCGACCGTTCGGCACTTACGTGACCTACGGCAATGCCTCGGGTCCGGTCGATCCGTTTAGCCCCGCTATTCTGGGGCCGAAGGGCTCACTCTATGTAACCCGTCCAACCCTGGCGACCCACACACGCAATCCGGAAATTCTGGCCGAAGGCGCCAATGCGTTGTTCGACGTGGTGGCATCGGGCAAGGTCAAGATCAATATCAATCAGACCTATTCGCTTGCCGACGTGGCCCAGGCACATCGCGATCTGGAAGGCCGCAAGACGACTGGCTCTACAATCCTTATTCCCTAAGAGAATCGGTGACCTGACTTGGCGCGATGACCCCACCCGGGTAGGCCTGGTACGACTCGCCGGGGCTCCGACCGTACCGGTGAACCCTGAAGAGATTCACCGGGCGCCACCAGCTCAACCGCATGAATCGGGACCGGAGAGTCTGGTTCCTCTTGTCGAAAAAAAGGCCTCTTTTCAGAGGCCTTTCCTTGCCTGAATCTGGCCGACCACTCAGGGTCGTCCGCTCACGCGCGGATTCACCCACTTGGGATCAATGCCGTCTTTTTTCATT
>CATOSA010000051.1 GCA_951812315.1 uncultured Burkholderiales bacterium | reverse complement strand
CCCGGCGGTAACCAGGGCGTGGCTTGCGTTTTACAACGAACAGCATGACGTGACCGCGGTGGCTTTATCTTCCAAGAAGCCGTCGGACGTCGCTCGCATTCCGAAATTGTGTCAAAAAATCGCGCCGCATCGGGACGACAACTTCAAGCCCTTGCGCATGATGATCTTGGGTATTCCGAATGTCGGAAAATCGACCTTGATGAATGCGCTCCTCAAGCGCAAGGTGGCAGCCGTTGCTGATGAGCCCGCAGTCACAAAAAAGCAACAGCGGCTGGATCTCAATGCGCGCATGTCCATCATCGACACACCGGGACTGATGTGGCCGCAAATCCGCAGCGCGAGTGACGGCATGATGCTGGCCGCAAGCAACGCGATCGGCGTGAATGCGGTCATTCATGAAGAAGTGGCAATGTTCCTTGCAGACTTGTTACTCGAACGTTACCCGGCACTTCTCACCGCGCGCTACGGTATTGATACGGCGACCATGGATGCCCCCGCGCTCATCGAAGCGATTGCAAGGCGTCGCGGCGCGCAAACCAAAGGTGGCGGGATAAATTTTGAGAAAGCTTCTATCATTCTGTTGACCGATTTTCGCGCAGGCAAGCTTGGTCGCATCAGTCTGGAATCTCCGGAGACACGTGAGAAGATGATGGCTGCATCTGCTCTTTCGTCCGGGATCTAACCCAACTATCGAGGAAATCGATGACCAGGTATTTGAGTACTCCACTTCGTTCTCTCGTAGCAGTGATCGCATTTCTCATTACCGCATTCCCGGCGATGGCTGCAGAAAGCGAAATCACGATCCAGAACACCGCCGTACAAAGGATGCTGAGCGAACAGATATTTGTTGATCGCGGCAAGTATTTCCTGATGCGGCATTCGGATTGCCAGTTTGCATATTTGAGGGCGCCGACAGTTGCGATTGGCGGTGGCCGGGTCATCATCGAGACGCGCCTGGTGGGGCAACTGGCAATGGCGGTTTCGGATGGCTGCGCCGGCACGCGCGACGCGTTTGACGTGACAATTTCCGGGCGGCCTTATTTTTCAGGTGAGAGTCTTGGTCTGACCGATATCCGTCTCGACAACGTTTCGAACGAGATCTACCGGGTTCTGTTGCAGCAATTTCTTGATTTGACGCTGAGCGAAGCGCTCGCGTTCAATTTGCGTGAAGGATTGCAACAAGCCATTGCCGCGCAGAAGGCGTCATACGAGGTAACGGTCAACAAGATTTCTGTGTCCAAACTGACAGCGGAGAACAATCAGATTCAGGCGAGACTGTCGTTCGCGTTGTCTGCACGATGAAGACGTAGAACTGACGGAATGGGCCGGGTCGTCACAAGTCTTTATTGACGTGGCATTTCTCGAGATTATCCATTAGGGCCAGACTCGAGTGCGCCTGATGCGACAATCAGTGTTTCAGGTAGATGCATTCGTCGCCTGAGGGCGACAAAGCGCGGTCTGGTAACAGGCTGTTCAACGTTGGCATGTTCTCTCGAATATGCAATCCAGATAGTTTCAACGGTACTTTTGTCTGATTTAGGATTAGAATCGTCGGGTAGTAGCAGCAGGTTCTGGTTCGGGCCCCGGCGGAGTCCTTTGCAGCGTCCCGAAACAGAGGTGGAACATGCCCGGAGAATATGGCGATGTCGTGCCAGAAATGCCGTTCATGAAGTCGCGTGGCGCGAATTTCGCCGGGGCATGATCATGTAAACCGTTCTGGGAGGAGCTGGTGAGCAAGCAAATCGATTCGACCAAGCCCGGTGGGCGCACGAAACGACAGCAGAGCAAGACCACGCCCGCGGCCAATAGCGACAAGAGCGTCGCGTCGCCCGACAAGATCGTGCAGCCTGATTCACGGGGTGACGCAAAGGACGCCAATGCACCAAATCCGTACACGATGTCGGTGCGCATCGATGTTGATCGTGCGCGCGATGTTGAATCAAGCGAGGGTGCACAAGGAAGTGAAACCTCTCAGCCTGGCAAGTTGGGGGCTATCGGCAACGCTGCGTCCCAAGCCGCCACTGGAGTAAATCCACAAGTATCTTCCGAACGGAGTTCACCTGTTCGTTCAAATGTCCGAATTCGCGCCGACGAGTCGTCGGCGGCGAATGCACGCAAGAAGGCGGACACTGATCAAAAGAGGAAGGCGCGCGAAGACGCGCGCCCGAGCCCAACAGGAAATGCAACTCAAGGCGAGTATCGACGCGCGCGTTGCGGCAGAGGAAGAAGCCGAGTCGACTGCGTTGGGGCGGATCGAGGCAGAACGCGAAGCGTTTGAGGAAGCGCAAGCAAGAAGGGAAGCAGAACGGAAGCTGGAAGCGGCAGCACCCGCTCGGGAAAGAGCGGAAACCAACGCAGAGGCCGCGGCGAAACAACGTGCCGAGGCCGATCGTGCGCTCAAGCTGCAGGCCGAGACGCGCCTGGTTGCTGAACGCCGGGCAGAAGCAGCCTCGAAAGCGGCGCGTGAAGCGGAATCGGTGGCGCTTGCAGAAGCGCAGGCGCGGCGTGACGCTGATCAGGCGCTGGCTGCAGCGGCGACAGCGAGAACCATGGCCGACGCCGAAGCGGCCGTCGTAGCGAAGGAGAAAGCCGAGACCGAACACGCGGCGAGAATGCAAGCCAATGCGCGAATCGTTGCGCAGCGCGAGGCTGAACAGGCGGAGAGGGCGAAGCTTGCGGCCGAGTCCGCGGCACAGAAAGAAGCCGACGCCCGCATCGAAAGTGAGCGCAAGGCTGAAGCCGCAGCGAAGGCCAAGACCGAAGCAGAGCACAAGCAACTCGTCAAGGCAAAGGCCAGTCGAGATGCCGAGCAAACGCTGGCGGCCGCAGCCGCTCTGCGCGCACAGGCGGCCGCCAGTGCCGCGTCCGTAGCGGCCGAACGCGAGGAAGCCGAGCGGGTAGCGCAGGCACAGGCTCAAGCGCGAATCGTAGCCGAACGCGAGGCCGAAGCAGCAGCGAAATCGAAGCTTGAAGCAGAGCACAATGCCGAAGTCGCCGCGGCTGAAAGGGCCGAGACTGAACGCGCAGCTGCAATGCGCGCAGCTGCCCATGTTGCTGCCGAACGTGAAGCCGCGGCAGTATTGAAGTCCAAACTCAGGGCCGAGCGTGAGGCCGAGTCCGCAGCGAAAGCCACGCGGGACGCAGAGTCAATTGCGAAGTCCGAGGCGGACACGCGGCGCAATGCCGAGGAGGCGCTGGAGGCAGCTGCAAAATCCCGAGCCAAAGTGGACGCCGAAGCGGTCACCGTGGCAGAAGAGCGCGCCAAATCCGACCGGCAAGCCGCAGCACAGGCCGAAGCCAGAACTGCCGCGGAAAAGGAAGCCGAGAAAGCGGCCAAAGCGAAATATGTGGCAGAAAGCCGTGCCAAGGCACAGCTGGATGCGCGAAGCGAGGCAGAGCGTCAGGCAGAGGCGGCGGCCAATGCCAAACTTGAAGCCGAGCGTAAGGCGCTGGATGAAGCAAAAGCCCGCTGTGATGCCGAGCAGGCGCTCGAGCAGACAGCGGAATCACGGGCAAAGACTGATTACGAAGCGGCGGAAGTCGCCAATCAGCGCATACTGGCCGAGCGACACGCCCGCGAGCAAGCTGAAGCGCGCACGCGTTCGGATGATGCGGCGAAGCTTGCGGCGGTTGAACGCGAAGCTGCAGAGAAAAGTGCCGAGCGCGAAGCTGCGGTGCGGATCAAAGCCGAAGAAAAGGCTGAAAGTGAAGCGAAGCAACGAATCGAGGCAGAGCAGCGCAAAGAGGCTGCGGCAAAGAGCCGTGCCGACGGCGATCGCGAGCTTGAAGAAACAACCGAGAACCGCGCGCAGCAAGAAGCGAAGGCTCTGGAACAAGCGCGGCGCAGTGAAGAGGAGCAAACACGCGCAATCGCTGCGATGAAGTCGCGTATTGAAACGGTGAAGCGGCAAATCGAACAGGCGAAGACGCTACGCGTCGCCGAGTCCAGGGAGGCACGCGCGGCCAGGGCCGCAGCGGCGTTGGCAGAGCGCGAGAGGGCGGTTGCGCAGAAGCGACTTGCTGCCGCCCAACGGGTTACCGAGCAGAAGCATACGCGTCGACAGGCGGAAGAGCGCAAGGCGAAAGCGGTACAACAAAAAATCGAGGCGGAGCAGGCTTTGGAAGCATCGATCGAGCGCCGGCAGCGGCTCGAACTTGAGACTACCAATAGCCGGAAAGAGCGCGCCCGCGACTCTGCAACACTGCGGCTGATGCGCAGGTCTCGCTACGTTCACGCACTACTGAGGCCTGTTCGGCCGATGCGCCGCATGCCGGCGGCATTGATGTTCGTAGCGTTGGCGCTGGGGATTGGCGTAGTTGCTGTCCTCAACAACGCCGGCTCGCCGGATCGATCAGCACCGCAGGGCTCGGCGCAGGTTTCAACGACCGCTGCAAGTCAGGGCCCAGGCGCGTTCGCCTTGAAGATAGACAATAATCTTTCCGATTCCCCGGCGCTTCAGGCCGCAAAATCCGAGGCACGTGGAGGATGAGAGGCCAGTTCGGCGCGCTTGTGTCGGCTTAGGCTTTGCTAAGCCGACCTACAATGCTTATTTGCCGGCCTGCGCGTCAAGCTTCATGCGTGCCTGGCGCAATCGTGATTCGAGCCACTTGAAGTGATTGAAGTTATCCGGATCAAGGTTCCAGTCATGGCGATTGTCATGGCCGGCGGCGATGGCTTCTTCGTACAGCGCAATGGCGCGCGGCAAATCCGTGGGTAATCCGCGTTTGCCATACTCATAGCGAATCGCGAGCTCGCGCGTTGCGTTGAAGTGATGGTTGGCAGTGGCCCGTTCCAGTTGTTCGATTGCTGCGACCGAATCTATCTCTGAAGGCATACCGCGTTCGTAAATCTGGAACAGGCGCCATGCTGCTTCACCATGACCCTTGCGGGACGCGTCATTCAGTCGAGCAACTGCTTCCGCGCGGCGGTCAGAGCCGTGTCCTGCCAGCAGTTGCGCGGCATATTCGTAATCGGACTGCGCATCCGCCCGCTCGCCGAGCTGCGCGAGCGCTTGCGCTCCGAGAAGTGTTCCGCCTGCGTGCTCGGCGCGCTTGTCGATATAGGCAAGTTCGCTGCGAAGACCCTGTATCTGCTCTTGTGTTCCTTCGGCTTCGCTATGGGTCTGTGTGTCAATTGCTGCTTGCAACCAACGCTTCGCTTCCGGGTAGTCTATTGGGAAACCTTCCCGCCCTTTCGAATAGTTGCTTGCAACGCGTGCCATGGCGTCTGCATCGCCATCTTCGGCCGCTGCGATCAACCAGGTTTTCGCAGCACCCACATCTTTCTCAACACCGCCCGAGCCTGTTCGCAACATCTTTGTAAGCGCATCGCGCGCAGTAGCGTCACCCGCTTCGGCAAGCTGCTCCATGAGTTGCCGGCCGAGCGAGCGCACGCCCGGCGCAGGATGCTGGCTTTTGAGATATCGCTCGGCGATGGCCTTCGTGATCGCGGGGTCACGGTTCTCGAGACCTTGCTCCCATGGTACATTAAGTCGCGCCCCGTACGGGGGGCGTGGTAGGGAAGAAATGCAGGCGGGCGCAGTAGAAGCTATGAATGCCCTAACCTTAACCGGAGACCCGCTTGCTATAACTTATGCTGCAAACATTCAGAGAAGTATATTTCAGCAAAACATTCTAGATAATATAGATAGTGCCACAACCCGCCTAATGAATGCGGCATCAACAGTCGTAGGTCATGATGTGGCGGGAGGCTCTAACAGAGTAAACCTGTCTGAAAAGCTATACAACGTTTTGGACTTTCAAATCCAGTCCAGCAAAATTCGTGAGCGCCGACTGTGGAATGAAGTTGGCAACCACCCCTTGAATCAGTTTTTTGACAAAGATGGTAATGAAATACAACAGCCTTACGTTTTGCAACTACTGGACACTCCATCAGAAAAAGGTGGCCTTGCTTTTGAGTCCGAAAGTACGCAAATTCGTTTTTTACGCTCTCTAGGGCCAGCTCAAAAAGACATTGACATCTTGCGTGATTACTATAAAAAAGGTGTTGGAGATAACCCCGCTACAACAAAAAGATTTTATGAAATGCGAACGGACCTGCTTTCTGAAGCCGCCAAATTAGAGAAATTGGGTGACACAGCAGGAGCGAGACATTTAAATAAGATAAACGACGCTTTACTACATGATTTGACTGGTCAAAAAGACGGTGTATCTGCTGCGTATAACACAGCCCATGCATATAGTGTTGCACGAAACAATGTATTTACACGAAGCTTCCTCAGTGCGTTGACCGCAACAGACCATAACAGAGGTCTGGTTTTGGACCCAAGTGGTTCGATCGTTGACCATATCAGATGTCTGGTTTTGGACCCACAAAACCTGCTTGATGCCATTTTCAAGGGTGGCAACCTGAACACGGCAAAACGGTTTGACCAAATCCGTGCCGCGGGGCGTTTCCTTGTGGACGAGGGTGGGCTGACCGAGGCCGAGGCTCGGGTTATGGATGCCAACGAACTGATGAGTGCTGGTCTGCGTGACTCATTGGGTGAATTCATGGATGTTAAACGTGTGCCAAATCCCGCTAAGCCAGACGAAATGATTGAAATTTCTGTAGTCAACGAAAATAAGCTTAACACGTGGAAAAAAAAGCCCGGAACCCAAGAACTTTTTGCCAAAATACCGGAATTACAAGTTGATTTAGAAAATGTCGTCACAGCACAAAGAGCCTTTGACAATCTATTGAAGGATCCGTCCAATTCCATAAATCCACCAAAAGCAAAGGATATGGGTTTTACACCTGAACAAATAGACAGAATATATGCTACTAAAGCGTTTCAAAGTGTACTAAATTCTCCTACAAGCCCAGGCCAAGCTGTTGCAGAAGCATTGGCTTCACAGAATCCTATACGGTCGATAAACTCACTTTATCGAATGATTGATGAAACTAATTATGAAGGTAGCGAATGCACTCGAGATCAAGCCATGAAGGGTTTTAAGTCAGCAATCTTCGCCCATGCATTACACAAAGCCAACAATATTGATGGATTACCTAATGCCGACTCGTTGAAAAAATCGCTTTTCGGGAGGATGGATGAAAAGCTTATAATTTACCCATACTCCATGAAGGACTTTATGATTAAAAAAGGTCTGGCGACTAAAGATGAAATGGATATGGTGCAGAAAGCGGTAGACACACTGCGCGGTGTTGAAACAACGATGTTAGCTGATGATGCCTCCCAAACGGGGTCGCGCCCCGTACGGGGCGCGTGGATTGAAACAACGAGCATCTGACGATGCGACACGGTGAATCGCCCCGGGATTTCCGGAGGCTGTTTTGTGTGAGCCATGCTGCTTCGGATGACTCCTTCAATTGCTGATAATACATCAGTTCGTACTCGGCCGGTGGGATGTTTCCGATCGGCTCCAGTATTCTGCGATGGTTTAACCAGTGGACCCATTCCAGGGTGGCGTATTCAACTTCATCGATATTCTTCCAAGGGCCGCGCTTGCGGATGACTTCGGTTTTGAACAGTCCGTTGATGGTTTCGGCCAGCGCGTTATCGTAGGAGTCATCGACACTGCCGACGGAAGACTCAATGCCCGCTTCAGCCAGCTTCTCGGTGTAATGGATCGGCAGATACTGACAGCGCGATCACTGTGATGGATTAGTTCATCCGTCGTTGATCGACACCACAGCGCCTGCTCCAGCGCATCGAGGACCAGGTCGGTCTTCAGTGAGCGGCTAACGCGCCAACCCACGATCATCCGCGCAAATACATCGACGACTGGCGCAACGGTGCGATCAGCGCCGATACCCTGGCCGCCTTCGCCCGTGCACGGGTGCAACGGCGGAGATGTACCAGGGCAAACGCCCCGACCACTACACCGAGCAAGCCACTTGCAAGCACTGTAGGCCAATCTGGCTATGGGTGTCCGGCGAGGTGCTGGGCTGCCCAGCTCGACATTCGTTAATGCCCGAGGATGGTCTGTATTCGGTCTTGCAGGGTTTTGGCCAGCTCAGCGCGTCCCTCGGTATTGTTAAAGTAGTGAATATACCGCAGGTGCCGAAGGTCGAATGGTATATCCTGTTCGCTCTGCGTGATGAGAATCACCTCGCGTCCGAGCGTGTGGGCGATGCCCGCTTCGTAGAACACATTCGGATTTCGATGGTTACTCGAGTCACGACGAGTGGGGAACAGATCACTTCGGTTTCACCTATAAAGGTGACTTGATAGCATTTTGCGCCGAGTTGAAGAAAAAGGGCGTGCGCATGGCGGTAGAGCCATGGGAATTCAAGCCTGGCCTCGTGCTGTGCTATGTCGCCGCGCCCGACGGGGTGAGTATCGAGCTGATTCAGGCGGCGAGTTAGTACGGCACTAAACTATATATCACCGGTACTATATATCACCGGGACTAGAGATCGCTGGTTTCGGATTTTTCCGGCTCGGCAGCAGGTTGACCCCAATAGCTTATGTTGATGTCGTAATTGACGACACCTGCTGAGACTTGCCATTCGTTGATGTCGAAGCGGACAAATTCCAGCTTGCTCCCAGGGAGGCGGGAGTCGTGTATTCCAAGTGAAGTTTCAGCGGCGCCGAATACGCCAGCCGCGGGATCATCAGATTTCCTGGAGAGGCCGACGTATAACCCAAGACCTTCGGCTTCCAGTTGTTCGCGGAAATCTGTTATGCGCGCTGCGAATTCGGACCGCTCCGGTGCATTCGTGTCGAAAACAAAAGAGCCGGAGAATCCGTCTTTCAAAGGTGGCGTTTCAAATGTTGCGACAATGATATCCCCACCAGTGTTACTCCAATTTTGCGATTTTTTGCTCGATGTTGCTGCGACATCGTAGAAGTGTCGAAACAATGGGGCTTCAGCATCTCTTACGCCGATGCCTTGAATGAAGTTCTGCTCATAGAGCAGCACCGCCTCGTCTTGCGCGACTGTCGACCCCGCGACCGCGACGGCTAAAACCTGAATACAGAGCGTTAATCTGAGCGCGTTTAAGAACTTCATGACTGCCTCCCTTACTCTCAAGCACCGCTGTGTTTTTCTTGTTTGAGCAGCAATTTACGCGATTTCTGGAGACAGTCAAACAGGCAATTTGGTGGGTGTCGAAGTTACTTTAAGTTGGTTCGCTAAACGCCCATGCGAACTGCATATCGTTGCATTGATAATGCGACCGTACCGCGCCTGATTTTTGTAAGAGGAATTCGTTGAGTTGCAGGTTGGGCGTATGTCGGCCAACCACCCATGCTCTTGGGCGGGGAGACGAGCAGGGATGTGACATGATTGGGATTAGTGTTACCGGTGAGTGTGAGACGGTCAGGCTTGGCCAAAGTTGAGCGTCGTACCGGTCGACGCACTGCGCCTGGCGATGAATTGTCTTGTGCCGAACCGTTGCGATATCGCTGATGCCTGTGCGGGCTTTCTACGAAAGTGCGAATGATGAAGAATGACGTCTTGTCTTGCAGGTACTATCAACTTCTTCTGATTGGCAGTAGCAATGATCGATGAACACCGAGTGATCGATGAACAGAGAGTGGCTGGTGAACGCAGAGTGATTGATGAACACGAATTGACTGATGAAAACAGCGTGACTGGTGAAAACAGTGTGACTGATGAACATAATGCACTGCGCCGTGCATTGAAACATGCGATCGACCATCTCGACGGTCTTGATGCGCGTCAGATTCCCGCGAGCGTTGGTCTGACTGAATTGCGCCAGCGGTTCGGCACAGGTCTCGCCGAGGAAGGTATCGCTCCTGAACAGGTGATCGATGACCTTGTGGCGGATGTCGAAGGCGGGTTGTTCATGTCAGGGAGTAGCCGTTTCTTCGCGTGGGCGATGGGTGGCGTGTTGTCGGCGTCACTTGCCGCGGACTGGCTCACGTCTGCGTGGGACCAGTGCCCGGGAATATACGCGACGAGTCCGGCACTGGCCGTGATGGAGGAAGCCACAGGCGAATGGCTCAAGGACGTATTGTGTCTGCCCAAGCACGCGTCATTCGCTTTTGTCACGGGCTGTCAGGCTGCGCATGTCACTGCGCTGGCCGCAGCACGCCAGAAACTGCTCGGCGATCGCGGTCACGACGTCGGTACGCTGGGTTTGTCGGGTGCGCCGCGTATTACGATTCGCACCGGCGAGCTTTGTCACGAAACGGTTGCCCGGGCAGCGCGCCTTCTCGGGCTCGGTACGAATGCGGTTGTCGCGCATCCGTGTCACGAGAATGGCAAGCTCGATCTCGATCACGTTGAACGCAGTCTCGACGATTCGCCCACTATCCTCGTTCTTCAGGCAGGCGAGTTCAACACCGGTGCGTATGATGATTTTCACCGTGCACGCGAACTGGCTGACAAGGTCGGCGCGTGGGTTCACGTCGACGGCGCGCTCGGACTCTGGGCCGCCGCCAGCGACAAGTACCGGCATCTGATGGACGGCTGCGAACTGATGGGCATAAATGGCTGAACCTGCCCTACGATATCGGCTTTGCGTTTACCGCCCATCCGGATGCGCACAAGGCTGCGATGACCTATCTTGCGAGCTACTTTTCTGCCGACGACGATGTGCGTCAGCAGGTAGACTGGGGACCGGAATGGTCGCGCCGCGGCCGTGGCGTACCGGTCTACGCAGCGCTGCGCTCGTTGGGCCGGCGAGGCCTGGGGCAAATGATCGATCGCTGTTGCGAATTGACCAGACGGCTGATTGGCGGCTTGGGTGCGCTCGACGGCGTGGAAGTGCTCGCCGAACCGATCATAAATCAGGGCATCGTCCGTTTTATTGCAGACGATGGCGACCACGACCAGCGCACTGATCAGGTTATCGAACGGTTACAGAAAAGCGGCATTACCTGGTTCGGCGGTGCAAACTGGAAAGGCCGCCGTGTGATGCGTGTGCCGGTACTGAACTGGCGTACGACGCAAAGAGACATCGACATTACCATTGACGCGGTACGCAATGCATTGCATCCGTAGACACGACTGCATCAGAAATTGAATCTGTCATCGCATACGGCCAAATGGCCGGATCATAGGAAATGCGAGAAGACGGTGGGCGCTGCGTGACAAGCTGCACGCGCAGCAAACTGTGAGTTCGGGGCAAATGGACATGCTGGCAACTGAAAAAGAACGCTCGCTGATCGATCGATTTTCCCGTACCTACGCGCACCTGACCCATTCAGACAAAATGCTGGAGATCGAGCGTGCCGTGTGCGGTTGCGACTATGGCTGCACTAGCTGGACCACGCGCGAGGAAGCCGACAATGCATGCACGATGCTCACGCTGGATTCGCGTACGCGCCTGCTCGAAGTTGGAACCGGATCTGGCTGGCCGGGCCTTTACCTGGCGAAACGATCCGGTTGCAACGTATCCCTGATCGACTTGCCGATGGAAGGTCTGTTAGCAGCGAAGAAACGCGCAGAGGTGGATGGCATGTCAGACAGGTGCCGGGTCGTGCGGGCCGATGGGGCGGCACTGCCGTTTCAGTCCGCTTCTTTTGATGCCATTTATCATTCCGATGTACTTTGTTGCCTGGTCGAGAAGCAGGCGGTTCTCGATGCGTGCAGGCGGGTCGTCGATCGAAACGGGAAAATGGTGTTCTCGGTCATCCTTATCGCACCCGGTCTTTCCGACGAGGACTATAAACGGGCGGCGGCAGGTGGGCCGACGTTTATTGAGACGTCCGCGCAATACCCGGATATGATCGAACAAGCCGGGTGGGACATCACGGCGCACGCGGATCTGACGGCGGACTATGCCAACAGCTTCAAGAACATGTACGCGCGGGAACGCGCCAACATCGGTGAATTCGAGCAGGTTCACGGACCGGAAGGTGCGGCCGATTTGATGGCTCGCCGGGCGCATACCCTGGACGCGCTCGAGCGCAACCTCTTGCGGCGTGAGATCTTCAGCGTCGTGCCGGTAGGTGGCGCCAGCATCTGAGAGTTTGTGAAGCTCTACACGGGCGACTGCGCCGGGCTGCGCTACGCTAATCCGGCCTGCAATCTTTCCTTGTTGACCGCAAGATTTACTGATTTAGGTATAGTCACTACAAATTTCAGAAATACTATTCACTTCCCTGAATACCAAATCCACTTACTCCGATGTCTGAAACAACTACCATTCGCGAACTCCTCAAAACAGGCCGGGACGAGGCAATTGCGATTTCAGCGCCTGACCATGCGCCGCTGACCTACGCCGGGCTGCGGGAACACACTGAAAGGACGGTTCGCGCATTGAACCGTCACGGCATCGGGCGCAACGACAGGGTTGCAATCGTCTTGCCGAACGGACCGGTAATGGCATCGGCGTTTGTATCGATTGCGGCCGGCGCGACGACGGCACCACTAAACCCGGCTTACAAGGAAGACGAGTTCCGGTTTTATCTGTCGGATCTGGGTGCGAAGGCGCTTGTTGTCGAGAAAGGAAGTACGTCGCCAGCGCTCAAGGCCGCTGAAGGACTAGGCATACGCGTGATTGAAGTCGTTGAACTGGAACACGCGGGCGCATTCGGGTTTGTGTCGGATGAAGGTGGCGAAGCTGCGACGGCCGCGTATGCAGAAGCGGATGACGTGGCGCTGGTTCTGCATACGTCGGGCACAACCGCGCGGCCCAAAATCGTGCCGTTGAGCCAGCGAAATATATGCGCTTCTGCCGGCAACATTCAGCGCACGCTTGCGCTAACGCCAGAGGACAGGTGCATGAACGTCATGCCGCTATTCCATATTCATGGCCTGATCGCGACAATACTGGCAACGCTGCGAACCGGTGCCTCAGTGTTTTGCGCGCCCGGATTCAATGCACTGAGATTTTTCTCGTGGCTGGAAGAATCAGACCCGAGCTGGTATTCGGCTGTGCCGACGATGCATCAGGCGATACTGGCACGGGCAGGTAAGAACCAGGACAAGATCGCAAAGCATTCCTTGCGGCTGATCCGCTCGTCGTCGTCATCAATGCCGCCGCAAGTCATGCACGAACTGGAAAAGACGTTCAATGTTCCCGTACTCGAAGCATATGCGATGACCGAAGCCGCGCATCAGATGACTTGCAATCCGCTGCCGCCGGGAGCGAGGAAGCCGGGCACGGTTGGCATTGCATCGGGTCCGGAAGTGGCAGTCATGGACGAGCAGGGAACGCTAGTGCCGAGCGGCACAATCGGAGAAGTTGTCATCAAGGGTCGCAATGTCACTTCCGGCTACGAAAACAATCCGGAAGCGAATGCGCAAAGCTTTACGAACGGCTGGTTTCGTACCGGGGACCAGGGCGTGATGGACGAAGAGGGATATCTTTCCATCACCGGCAGGCTGAAAGAAATCATTAACAGGGGTGGCGAGAAAATCTCGCCGCGCGAGGTCGATGATGTCTTGATGGATCATCCTGCCGTTCAACAAGTCGTTACGTTTGCAGTGCCCGATGCAAAACTGGGTGAAGAGGTCGCTGCCGCCATGGTGCTTCGCGAGGGGAGTGATGCCACCGAGCAGGAGATTCGCAAGTTTGCAGGTAGTCACCTCGCCAATTTCAAGGTTCCGCGCAAAGTCATATTTCTGGAAGAGATTCCGAAAGGTGCGACGGGCAAGCTGCAGCGAATCGGACTTGCAGAAAAACTGGGATTGACCGGGTGAATATCTGCATTTATGGCGCCGGGGCGATCGGTGGCTACCTCGGTGTTGAACTCGCTCTGACGGGAGAGGATGTCACGCTGATTGCGCGTGGTCCGCATCTGGAGGCGATGCGCAAGAACGGGTTGAAGCTGCGCATCGGCGGCGAGGAAAGAACCGCCCGGCCTGCCTGTACGGACGATCCGTCTACGTTGGGCCCGCAGGACTATGTCATTGTCACGTTGAAGGCGCCGTCGGCAGCGGTGATTGCCGGCAACCTGCAGCCTTTGCTGGGTCCCGACACGGCCGTCGTAACGGCGAGCAATGGAATACCGTGGTGGTACTTCTACAAACAGAATGGTCCGTTTCGTGACCACAGGTTGACGAGTGTTGACCCTGACGGCAAGCAATGGGAATTGATCGGGCCGGAACGGGCAATTGGCTGCGTCGTCTACCCGGCTTGCGAAATCGATGAGCCGGGCGTCATCCGGCACATTGACAGCAATCGCTTCGTACTCGGCGAACCAGACGGAGTAAAGAGCGATCGCGTTCAGCGACTGAGTGAATCGATGATCAATGCCGGTTTCAAGGCACCGGTCAGACCGTACATTCGCAACGAAATCTGGATCAAACTCTGGGGCAACCTCTGTTTCAACCCGATTAGTGCGCTCACACATGCGACGCTGGATATCGTCGCGACTGATCCCGGTACCCGGCAAGTTGCCCGCGCGATGATGCTTGAAGCGCAGGCCATCGGTGAGAAGCTTGGTGTTCGCTTCGGAGTCGATGTCGATCGCCGCATTGACGGGGCGGCAAATGTCGGCGCCCACAAGACATCGATGTTGCAGGATCTTGAGCGCGGCCGCGCGATGGAGATTGACGCTCTGGTGACTGTCGTTCAGGAAATGGGGCGGCTAACCGGCATTGCGACCCCGTCAATTGATCTGGTTCTTGCCCTTGTGCAACAACGTGCAAGAGAGGCTGGTTGCTATTGAGTTGTCGCTTGCTGCGGCGCGTGCAATGCACTCGGTTCCGCTGTCCGGTTCGGCGGCTGGATTGCGTCAACGAGGCATTTTCCAGGCCGCTCAATGCGCCATACCAGTGCGCGTAAACGAATATTTGAAAGCATGAAAGGAAGCTGAACATGAAGCGTTTTGAAGACAAGGTAGCGTTGGTGACCGGAGCAGGGGGTGGCATTGGTCTGGCCACTGCAAACCGGATCGCAGACGAGGGCGGCACGGTGGTCGCGGGAATTCTGGACGAGTCACAAAGATCGGCGGTCGAACGGTTTGACGCGGTCGTTCTCGACGTTCGTTCGGAGGACAACTGGGATGGGGCGATGAATCACCTGGTTCAGGCTCACGGCGGACTCGATGTACTTGTCAACAATGCCGGCATATCACCCATGGCAACCGCGGAGGAAACGTCCTGGGAGCTCTGGGACGATGTCATGGCGATCAACCTCAAGGGAACGTTCATCGGCTGCAAGAAAGCGATCCCGTTGATGCGCAGCCGGGGAGGCGGAGCCATTGTGAACCTTGCGTCGATCAACGCCATCCGGGGCAACAACAGGCCGCGACACTTGTCTCGGACAGGTGTAGCTTGATGATGTTCGTGGATATCGTTCATAGGCTAGATGATTCTCAAAGCCTATTTTCACTATTCTAAATACGATTACAGCGACGGATCGGTACGAGCTATTTCCCGCAGCCGATGACCGAATTGCCTTTTCCCTGTGCAATGAGAGAGAAACGCGGAAATCAAATACTCATAAATGGGGCTCGACATATTGGTTTCTTTCGTTGGCAGCCATCAAGAGCAGCGTCCCCATTTCGCTGAGAAAATCCAGCGGCTCGCCTCGCGTATTACATTGTTTCAATCAGTTTAATCATCCGCCGCCGGGTCTGTTCGTCGGGCAGGCGCCCGTAACCCGCTGCCATGTTGTCAACCATGTGCTTGAGTTTGGATGTGGCCGGGATAATGCAGGTTACTGCCGGATGCGCGGCAACAAATTTGAGAAAAAACTGACCCCAGCTTGCGCAGTCAAACTCCGCCGCCCAGTCAGGCAGGGATTGCCCTCTGACTTTGTAGAACAGGCTACCGCGCTGATAGGGGCGATTGATCAGGGTGGCAATGCCTTTTTCCCGGGCTATTGGCAGCAGACGCTGTTCCGCAGTCCGGTCGACGATGTTGTAACTGAACTGCACGAAATCAAGCGGTAGCTGTTGCATCAGCTTTTCCAGTTCAGCGTGGTAGCGACCATGCGAGGTCGTAATGCCGATGTAGCGTATCCGGCCTTGCGCTTTCCAGTCGATTAGAGTGTCAATGTGAGTTCGCCAGTCGCGCAGGTTGTGGATTTGCATCAAATCGATCCGATCAACACCCAGTCGCCGCATCGAGCGTTCCATTTGCTCGATGCCTTGACGTTTGCCGTCAGTCCACACCTTGGTTGCAGTAAATAGGCCCTGCTTGTTTTCTGCCTGCTTGACCAGCGCCCCGGTAACCGCTTCCGCGCTGCCATACATCGGGGATGAATCAATCAATTGGCCGTCGTTATCAAAAAACGCCTGCATAACCGCTATCAGTGGCGAGTTGGCGGCGTTGTCGCTATCGACGTTGAATGTCCGCGATGTGCCAAGCCCCATGACCGACAGGTGTTCGCCGGTGGACGGAATCGTTTTCTTGATGACCGCTGATTCCGCCGCGAGTACAAACCCGGGAACGAACGAAACCAGCGATGCGGCAGCGCTGGATTTCAGAAATTGACGGCGCGAAATTTCATCGTTGAACAGTTTCATATTTTTTCCCGGTAACACCCTGCCGTATGGTCGGCGTCGCTCTACCCTTGCTGTTGCGTTTACTCAAGCAATCGATCAAGCGCCGCCGACACCGAGCGTGGATTGGTGACCGGCAGCGAGCAGATGTTGCCACTGCAAGCGAATGCGGCCGGCTTTTCGAGTTCGGGATACTCCACTGTGTCGTTCGTCAGAGGGCCTTCGGCACGGTCCCACCAGTCGGCGCGTTTGTGAACCGCTGCGTAGGCGAGGGCGGCTTTATAGAGGTTCTCGGAGCGTGGGTCGGACTTCGCGCCGACGACGGTTACGTGGATCGGTTCGCGGGTGAGTTCATGTTCGGCCTGCAGCACGCAGGGCAGGTACCACCAGGCATCGAGTACGGCGTCTGAGGTCAGATAACCCATGCCGGCTTCGGAAGCGACACGGAATTTCGCGTCGCCAGTGTAAGCGTACAGATGGTTCAGGAAGCGGGTTGCAAGTACATTGTCGTCTTTCTGCTTGATTGCCTTGTCCATGAACGTTTCGGCCGGCGTTGCCGCGGCCATGAATCCACCGGTTGCCTCATCAGTAAAGTTGGCGACCAGAAAATTGCCGGCTTCCGTGGCCGCTGCCAGCCATTCGCGCTCACCGGTAGACCGATGAAGGTGTAACAGTGCACGTCCCATCTCGAGCGTGTCTGCCAGGTACGGGCCGCCGGAGTCGACTTCGTCGTGCCGGAAACCGCCGCCGGGCAAGCTGCGGTTGTCCAGCACCCAGCGAGCATTCGACTCGGCCAGTTTCAATGCGTCGGTGTTGCCAGTCGCATCGTAGTAGGCGAGTACGCCGGCGATGCCTTTGCCGTTTTCGCGGGCATAACGATTCTTGTCGATGGCGGGGTTGAAGTCTTCTGAACCCATACTTGCGTAGAAACCGCCATCAGGTGCGGTCATCGTGTCGCGCATGAACACGAAAATCCGGTCGGTACCTTGCCGATAACGGATGTCGCCGAACATCGCGTAACCGAGTGAAAACCCGCGCAATCCACCTTCCTGCGCGAACATGGTGTACTCGCGGAACGGGCGTGACCAGTTCGCGCGGCTCGCCTTCGCCATGCCACCTGTTTCGGGATCGATCAGCTTCAGCATGCCGTCGAGTGTTTCGCGCAGGCGTTTGCGCATTCTGTCGTCGCCGTAACGCGCCTGGTCGAACGCGTAGTCCAGCGTTGGACCGTCGATCAGCTTGCCGCGCGTACCCCAGCCGCCGTTTCTGGTGTCGTAGGATTCGACATTGAAGAAGTTCTCCAGAAACGCGCGCCGTTCCTTGCTCAGCATGGTTTCGAGCGTGCGCCCGCGCTCCGGTCCCCCCAGCATGGCGTACTTGACCGGGCTCGGGTCCTCAATGGTGGCGTTCAGTACAGGCAGGAAGAACTTTGGCGAATAAAAGCCGCGCAGCTTGACGATCTCGGTGCCGTCAGGGCCGAAAATGACTGTTGCCGGCCAGCCCCAGCGTTCGTAACGTTGCGAGATGTCCGGCCGGCTGTCCTGGTCGACGTATACCGGGATAAAGTTGCTTGCGATGACTTTGCGTACTTCGGGGTCGTCGTAGGTGACCGCATTCATGCGGTGGCAGGGTTCGCACCACCACGCCTGCAAGCTTAGCAGCACGAACTTGTTTTCCCGCTCGGCGCGTTCGAATACTTCGGGGCCCCAGTCTTGCCACGGGAAATCCGACCTGACCGGTGCGGCGTGAAGGTTACTGGCGAGCAGTGCGAGTCCAAACAGGTATAGCCAGCGCATCGTTACTCCTCCTTTAGCATTTCGGGATTCGACAGGCGCGAGCGCAGCTGGTTCCGTTTTGGGCGTGGTATTGATTCGGCATGATTTTTCAGTGCCAGCAATCCGGACTCCGAACCGGCGCTCACTGGCCCTTCAATGCGAAACTCGCTGTCAACACAAGAAGATGATGACACAACTACGCAGCTACAATGACGCCACTACCCTTTGATCAAACGGAGACCGCAGCATGAGCTGGGAGCACGAAGTCGATGAAATCGGAAAACGTCGCGCGCTTGCGCGTGCGCAAGGTGGGGATGAAGGCATCGAACGCCAGCACAGCTATGGCAAGCTGACTGTTCGTGAGCGCATCGACGAGATTCTCGATCCCGGCAGCTTCAGTGAACACGGCCGCATGGCCGGTTCGGCGTTCCTTGATGACGACGGCGAGGTCGAGTCGTTCGTTCCGATGAATTATGTCGTCGGTCTGGGCAAGATTGACGGCCGCCGTGTGGCTATCGGCGGCGAAGACTTCACGCTCAAAGGCGGGTCGCCCAATGCCTCGGGAATTCGCAAGAGTATTTATGCCGAGCACCTGGCGGTCGATTTGCGCGTGCCGTTACTGCGTTTTCTGGAAGGTGGCGGCGGTAGTGTAGGATCGGGCGACGATGACCCGCGCAAGCCCAAAACCGTGGGCACGCCGGTTTACGAGCCGCACCGCTTTCGCATCATCGCTGACGCGATGGGGGTGGTGCCAGTTGTGTCAGCAGCGGTCGGCCCGGTCGCCGGCTTTCCCGCCGGCCGGTTGGTCGCGTCGCACTTTACCGTCATGACGCGCGAGACCTCGCAAATCATGGTCGCCGGTCCCGCCGTAGTGCAACGCGCGCTGGGCCGTGAATTGAGTAAGGACGAGCTCGGCGGTGCGCACATTCATGCCAAGAGCGGGTTGGTGGACCAGGTTGCAGACGACGAGGCTGATGCCTTTGCGCGGATGCGACGCTTTCTGAGTTATTTGCCGTCCAACGTCTGGGAGCATGCTGTGCGCATTGAGTGCGACGATCCGCTCGATCGCATGGATGAGTCCTTGCTCAAGGCTGTGCCGCGCAACCGCCGCCGAGCGTTTCGTGTACAGGGCATTGTCGATTCGGTCGTCGATGACGGCAGTTTTTTTCCGCTCGCAGAAGGCTATGGCAAGAGCCTGCTCATCGGGCTGGCCCGCATCAACGGGCAGAGCGTAGGTATCACGGCAAATGACTGTCGCTTCGTCGCCGGCGCGATGACCATGGAGGCCGCGCAAAAGATGCGCCGCCTCATCGAGCTTTGCGATACCTTCCATCTGCCGGTGGTGAACTTTGTCGACGAGCCTGGTTTCATGATTGGTCCGGATGCCCAGGCCAATGGCACCATCCGCTACGGCATGGCCGCAGTTGCGGCCGCCGCTCAGGCCGCCACGCCCTGGGCATCGGTGCAAATTCACAAGAACTTTGGCGTTGCTTCGGCCGCGCACTACGGGCCCGACACCTATGTTCTCAACTGGCCCTCAGCACAATCCGGACCGCTCCCGATCGAAGGCGGTGTTGCTGTCGCGTTCGGGCGCCAGATCGCCAAGGCTGAAGACCCGGAAGCCATGCGTGCCGAGTTGGAGGAGCGCTTTGCGGCTTCACGCAAACCTTATCCCAAAGCCGAATCGTTTGCCGTTCACGAGCTCATCGATCCGCGCGAGACGCGTCCGATGCTGTGCGAGTGGGTCGACTGGATTCAGCCCAAACTCAAGGCACTCAATGGCCCGACGCGATTTGCTATACGTCCGTAGGCGCGGCGTCGAAACCAGAGCAAATGCAGGGAAGATCGACATGAACGTAGTCATTTTGCATCCCGGAAACATGGGCGTGACAATTGGTGCCGCTGCCGCCGGTCGTGCGCAGGAAGTACGTTGGGTTTCCACCAATCGCAGTTTCGAGACCCAAGAACGCGCGGAATCAGCCAGCCTCGTCACCTATGATTGTCTCGCGGTGGCGCTTGAAAATGCCCACGTTGTGGTCTGCGTGTGCCCACCCTACGCTGCGACTGATGTTGCCCGCGCAGTGGCAGCGTGTGGCTACAGGGGATTGTATGTGGACGGCAATGCCGTATCTCCCGAGTCGGCGCGGAAGATTTCGGCGATCATTACGAACGGTGGCGCGCGTTTTGTCCATGGTGGAATCATCGGCCCACCAGCGCTTCGCAGGGGCACGACACGGTTCTATGTTTCCGGCGATGGCGCCAGTGAGATTACTTCCCTGTTCGAAGGCTCACTCGTTGACTGCCGAGCCATTCACGGCAAGGCAGGCGCTGCTTCTGCGCTCAAGATGAGCTATGCAGCCTGGGCGAAGGGGTCGACCGCGCTGCTGCTTGGTGTGCGTGCGCTGTCACGCGCGTATGGCGTTGAATCTGAACTCTGTGCCGAATGGGATTTGTCGCGTCCGTATCTGCGCGAACGTTCCGCCAGGGCTGCATCGGACAATGCGTACAAGGCATGGCGCTTTGAAGGTGAAATGCGCGAGATCGCCGACGCATTCGCTACGGCCGGGTTACCGGAAGGCTTTCACCTCGCTGCCGCGGACATCTTTGCCCGTTTGGCCGGTTTCAAGGATCAGCCCGAGGCCGAACCGGAAGCGGTTATTGCGGCGCTTCAATCAAGCGACTCACCGCTTGCGGCGGGATGATCTGGCAGGCGTGTCTGGGCACACGTTTGTGGTTGCAACGGTGGGGTAACGCCGACGTAAATTGAATCGATTGAAACGGCCAGAGACAAAAGTGCAGCGATCACTCGCCCGTCAGGCTTGAGGGCGGCTTTCGCCAGCCGGGATTGTAGCTGGCGTCACTTGATTGGCACATGTTCTGCTCGTTCAGTGGGCAGCCATGATCAATCTTCATTTCCTGCGGCGGTTTTCCGGGATGGTTCCCGACAGCAAACGCCTGTTGCTGATCGTATGGCCTTTCCTGGCAATCACCATACTACTGGTCGCGCTTGCAGCGCTGGCGGTCGACGTGCTCTCGGCTGGCCGCGCCTATGTCGGCGGTGAGGGACTGTGGTCCAAGGCGCAGAGAGACGCAGTCTATTACCTCACGCTGTATGCACAGGACACGGCCGAAGACAATTACGCCAGGTTTCAACGCGCGATTGCCGTGCCGTTGGGTGATCGCCAGGCACGCCTCGAACTCGAGAAACGTTCGCCTGATCTCGATATCGTTCGCGCCGGGTTGATCGCCGGACGTACCCATGACGACGACATTGAAGGTGTCATTCGTATGTACCGGACGATGCGCGACGTGAGCTACATGGAAAAAGTAATTGAACTGTGGGAAGCCGGTGACGAGCATGTACTCGAATTGCGCGGGCTCGGGGAAGAGATTCACGGGCTTGTTACTTCAGGTCGATCTTCAGAGCGAAGCCTGGCACCGCTCGTGGCTCAATTGTACGAAATCAATACACGGATTACGCCGCTTTCGGGCGAGTTCTCATACACGCTTGGCGAGGCAAACCGGGCATTACGCCGCCAGTTGATGATGGCGATCGTGATTGCGTCGATCGTGCTCATTCCTGTCGGTGTAGTCCTATCTCACCGGATGCTTCGCCGTAGCCAGGCCTTCGAGCGAGCATTGCGGGTAAGTGAGGAGCGCTTCAAGCTCGCGGTCACCGGCACTAACGACGGTGTGTGGGACTGGAACATCGTGACCGGTGACGTGTATTACTCGCCTCGATTTCGAGAGCTGCTGGGCATGTCAGAGAAAGACTCACTGGGCAGCTTCGAACTCGCTTCGCGCATGCATCATGGTGATCAGCCAAAGCTGCAAACGGCGCTGACCGCCCATCTGGAGGATGACGATCCCTTTGATATTGAACTCAGGATAGCGTGCTACGCCGGTGAGAAAAAGTGGTTTCGAGTGCGCGGGCAAGCGGTTCGCGATCGAAATGGCACTGCCGTTCGGATGGCGGGCTCTATTTCGGACATACACGAGAAGAAGCTCGCCGAAGCGCAGCTGTTTGACGAGAAGGAGCGCGCTGTCGTGACGCTGGCTTCGATTGGTGACGGAGTCATCGCGACGGACGAATCCGGCAAGGTGGAATTTCTCAACCCCACGGCGGAGGCACTCACCGGCTGGCAGAACGCAGACGTCAAGGGTATGCATTTGGTCGGGCTGATGAAAATCAAGGATGAAAGCGCCCGGGAGGAGGCTACCGATCTTGTTGACGTGGTTTTGCGTGGTGGCCAGAGCATGACAATGTCCGCAGACGTATTGCTGGTTCAGCGAGACGGCACTGAAGTATCGGTCGACGTATCCGCAGCGCCAATACGCAATGGGTCGGGTGACATTGTTGGTATCGTTGCGGTGTTCCACGACGTCAGCCAGGAGCGGCACTTTGCCGCACGGCTTTCCTACCAGGCCAGCCACGACGCCCTTACCGGGTTGTACAACCGAAGTGAGTTCGAACGACTGCTCAACATGGCGCTAAGACACGCCTCGAAGTATCGCCAGAAGCATGCATGGCTGTATCTGGATCTCGATCAATTCAAGATCGTCAACGATGCCGGTGGGCGCGTTGCCGGAGACGAATTAATCCGCCAGATCAGCGCCTTGTTGAAGGAAAGATTGCGAGAGAGACACGCTTGCACGGCTTGGTGGCGACGAGTTCGGCATACTTCTGGAAAATTGTCCTCTCGAACAAGGAATTCGGGCAGCGAACGATATTCGAGAAGCGATACGGGACTTCCGCTTCGCGTGGTCCGGAACGCCGTTCGCGATGGGGTGCAGTATCGGTCTGGTAACGATCGGTGAACGTGATCACACACTTGCTGAAGTACTGCGTTCGGCTGATACCGCCTGCAATGTCGCCAAAGAGAATGGACGTAACCGTGTACACGTGTATAGCACCGACGACGTGGAAGTCACTTTCAAACAAGGTGAGATGGAGTGGTGGGTGGCGCGCATTCAGAAGGCACTGGAGGAGGATCGATTCAGGCTCTATGCGCAGGAAATTGCGAGCCTGAACCCCGATGCAACTGACGGCGCCCACTATGAATTGCTGCTTCGCATGCTCGACGAACAAGGCAATCTCATCCCGCCTGGAAGGTTCATCGGCGCGGCCGAACGCTACGGGCTCATGCAGTTGATCGGTCGCTGGGTTGTGACCACGGCGTTTGAGACATACGCAAACCTGTCGAATAGCGAGGATCGAGATCCGATCCAGACCTGCAGTATCAATCTTTCCGGAGCGTCAGTCGGCGACGAAAGCTTCCTGGAGTTCCTGCAAACGCAGGCTGCAGTTGCCGGAGTGCCATATAACGCCTTCTGCTTCGAAATAACCGAGACTGTGGCCGTGGCCAATGTTTCAAAGGCATCAGAATTTATAAGACGTCTCGGTATGCTCGGTTGCCGGTTTTCACTGGATGATTTTGGCTCGGGTATGTCTTCTTTTGGATACCTGAAACATTTGCCGGTCGATTACGTCAAGATTGACGGCGGGTTTGTAAAAGACATGCTCGAAGATCCGATAGACCGGGCGATGGTCGAATCGATAAACCATATCGGCCAGGTGATGGGAAAAAAGACGATCGCCGAGTTTGTCGAGAACGTTCAAATCCTGGAGGCGTTGCGGGCAATCGGTGTTGATTATGCGCAGGGCCACGCCATAGCGAAGCCAGTCCCGTTCGAGGCGTTCGATACCGCCAGGTCACCCATTTCGGCAGGTCCTTTTGCCCAATCCTGAAATCGACCCAGTGCGTAGTTGAGGTAGCTTCGGCGCAGCGCCGGTTAGTGACGACCGGTGGCGAAGTGGATTACCAGCTCAAGGCATGCGGGCACAGCGACATTCGGTGGGACGAGAATGCTGCCGCGCGCCATGCGCTTGCGTCAGATGGCGTCAATACTTTCAGCGATGATCTTCGCCGACTCACCGCGTAGCCGGCGCTTGACGGTGCCGTACGCGTCACCACTGATCTCTGCCAGCGCGGTGGCGCGGGCCAGTGCAGTTGCCATCAGTTGGTCGCTTTCGACCACTTCGTCCAGATAACCGGCCGTTACCGCACTGTCTGGATCGTGCAGCCGCGCCTGAATGACGTTGGCCGTGAGCTGCGTGGCTGGCATGCGTGCTTTGGCGAGTTCCAGGCCGAAAGTGGGGAGTGCGAGCCCGATCGACGTTTCGTTCAGGCCGATCTTGAAGTCCCCACGTGCACCGATGCGGGTGTCGCCGGTAAGCAGGATGAGCGCGCCGGCGGCCAGTGCATGACCCGTGCATGCGATGACGACAGGCTGCGGATGCACAAACAGACGGTGCATGATCCGTGCGCCGGCCCGGCGCATTGCCGCCGCTTGTTCCGGCGTGCCGTCGCGGATTACGCTCAGGTCAAACCCTGCGGAGAAGCGCCCCGGGCGGCCAGCGATGAGCACCGCGTCTGTGTCCGCAATGCGTTCAGCAGCGTCGAGGCCTTCGTTGAGGGCTTTGGAGAAGGCTTCGCTAACAACATTGGCTTTGCCGTCGTCAACATTCAGGACGGCTACACGGCCGTGGGTTTCGATCGTAAGCATTGAGGGTGTTCTCGTAAATTAGGATGGCCAGAGGATAGCAAAATCGCAGCGGGCGTATGTCTGAATGCGTGCGCGATACTGAGCCGATGCAGCTCTCGATTGAACTTATACCGCAGGCCCTGCATCGCGTGGAACTTTGCGCACTACATCGTTATCACGCGCGTTGGTTGAAACTGGCAATCCCGTGCACATTGCGCCAGATGCGTTCTGAGTTGATCCTTTGGGTGAGCGCCCTTATTGTGTGCGCAATGGCAGGTGTGCCAAACCTCTGAATCGCGCGCGTTGATTGCGTACCGGTTCACCATCGACATGCAGCTGCGGAAAACGAGCGAAAAGCCGCTCAATTGCGATCCGGCCTTCGAGTCGCGCGACGGTGAGTCCCGCACAGGTATGTATACCTCCGCCGAAGGCGAGGTGTTCGTTCGGCGTGCGTGCAATGTCGAATGTATAGGGATGGCTAAAGTGCTCAGGATCCCGGTTGGCTGCGCCAATGCATGTTGTCAGTACGGTGCCAGCCTCAATTTGCATGCCACCGATGTGCACGGCTTCGGTTGTCAGCCGATTACCGAGCTGATTGGGACTTTCAAAGCGTAAGACTTCTTCGACCGCCGTTTCGACCAATTTGGGATTTTTGCGCAGCGCGAGAAGCTGGTCCTCATGTTCCAGCAAGGCAAGGATTGCGTTGCCAATCAGATTCGTAGTGGTTTCGTGCCCGGCGTTCAGGATGAAAATGCATTGATGGTAGAGCGTCGCTCCGGTCAGACGGAAGCCATCGGATTCCCAGCGCAACAGGCGTGCGAGCATATCGTCGTCGGCGTTTTTCAGATGCTTGCGACGATGCCCGACGAAACTTTCCAGATAGTCGAGGAACTCGGTGACGGCGCTATTGCCTTCAGCGAATTGTTCGGGCGTCAGGCCAACTTCCAGCGCGCCGAGAATAGCCAGCGACCAGCGCCGCAACGGGGCGCGCTCCGGTACCGGTATCTGTAGCAGATTGCCGATGACTTCGACCGGAATGGCTCCGGCGAAATCGGCGATTCCATCAAAATGCTCTTTGTCCTGTACGTTGTCGAGAAGGCAATCGACGAGTTCGACGAGCGGTGCCTGCATTGGTGCGATCGCTCTGGGCGAGAGCGCATTTCCAATGGCGCGGCGGACCTGAGTGTGTAGCGGCGGGTCGTTGAACACCAGACTGGTCGTATGATGTTCGAACAGCGGGCTGTCGCCAAACAGGGGCTTGAACTGGCGCTGTTTGTCGGAACTATATAGCGACGGACTACGGTAGACCTGAAAACAGTCGGCATAACGGGTCAAGAGAACACTGCCGTCAGGGCAGCGATATACCGGTGCCTCGCGGCGCAGCCGAGCATAGACCGGATATGGGTCAGCATAGAACGCCGCTGAAAGCCTGGAGAAGTCGATCAAAGGCTGATGGTCAAGGTCGGTCACGACCTGATGATTGTATCTGCTGTCGGCCAGCGTGGGATATCCCGGTGCACAGGCGCCAGATCGCGATGCGGCTGCGCTAATTTGCACCAAACAACAAATATGCACTTCGAACGCGTTCGGCTCAGGCCGCATCTCACTGGCACATCCCGCAGTAGTGCGTGCGAGCGCTCTGATAGACGATATGCGCCGTAATCGGACACTTCAAAAGTGCTCGGATCCGCCACCGACGGCCGTCAAACCCGTCAAGAACGGCGCGCAGCAAAGGGAGATAGTTGATGCCTTGAAAGGCAGGCAGTGACAAAGCGCAATGTCAAGCAAGCAAGCAGACGCAATCCGGGCATGCAACCGGTGTGCTGGCGCAATCTTTGCGCAATTTCACAGGATGTTGATCGCAAGGGAAGGGCCTGTGTTACGCCCGCGCCTGGAATGCGGCCGCATTTCGCCGGGAAAGCCGATTGTTTTCCATAGCGAGAAGAGCAGGTATCTAGAACCAGCAGCGTAATCAAATAGATTTGATAATCGGCAAATCTAAAATATACTGCGCCGTATGAAGAATCGTGGGAGTTTATGATGATTAAAGTGCTGCTCGTGGATGACGATGGCACCATAAGAGATGTTCTGAGGGCCTACGTGGAACAGCTCAATTGCGTTGTCATAGAAGCCAGCAACGGCAAGGTCGCACTGGACATTATGTATGACAATCCCGACATTGACGCAATCATCACAGACCTCATGATGCCCGTCATGCACGGAAGAGAATTCATACAAATCCTCAAGGGCCACGATAAATTCAAGAAAGTTCCGATTCTGGTTGTATCGGCAGTGGAAACGATTGAAACAGTGAAGGAGTTGATTGATTTGGGTGCTTCCAGCTTCGTACCCAAGCCCTTCCAGCAAGATCAAATCACCGCATTTCTACAACTGAATCTGCCCAGCCTCAGAAATTCGACCAGCTTTGCGTGATCGACGATTCGGCGCTGACTGAATCCTGAAATCTGAATGCATCAATGGTTCACCCACTGATCGCCAACGGCCCGAAAGACTCCCAAACCCTCTAGTTCCTATGGTTTTTAGCAAGGTTTTTTTCCGACCATATCAGGCTTGAACGGTTGTCCTGAAGTCCAGATGGCAAAGGCGATGCGCAGTAGCTTTCTGGCCAGGATCACAATGGCCTCGGTGGTTGCCAAGCCCCTGGCTAGTAGTGCGCGATAAATTGGTTTGAACAATTTTGTCTTTGCCGCTGCTTGCCCAGCCAGGTAGATCAGCCGCCGATCCTCCGCATTGCCCTGTTTGGTCAGGCGCCGCTTGCCCTGATGAGTACCAGAATCCTTCGGGCGCGGGTCCAATCCGTAGGCGGCCACCACCGCATCGCTATTGGCAAAGGGCGTGTGATCGAAGCGATGGGTCAACGCCGCGCTGTTGATAAAGCCAATGCCGCGAATGCGCTGCAGTTGCTTGCGTTTGTTCTCCAGTTCATCGTTGTGTGCAATGACGCGTTTGAGCTCGTTGTTGAGCTCGGCGAGCAGCGTGTTCAGGCTCTTCAAGGCGCGGTTGGACCGCGTGCCCGTAGCCCGGATGCTCTGGCGCAGCGCCGTAGTATGACGCACGACGCTCGCGCGTTGGCTGATCAAATCACGCAGCGTGCGCTGCAAGGCGCTGGGTACGACATAACGATGTAGCCCATCACGTTCGCGATCGACATAACGGGCAATCACGCCCGCGTCCATTGGATCGGTCTTGCCGCGCTGGCCCACGCCCCTGGCGTAAGACGCTACATGCTTGGGGTTAAGGACGTACACGACGTGTCCATGTCCTGCAGCCAGATCAGCCAGCTGCTGATGTAACCGGCCCGTGGCCTCCATGCCGATAACACAGCCTGCGGGAAGTTGTTTGAGCCAGACCACAATGGCCTCGCGCTTATTGGCAATACGCTGGCAAGGTCGCTGCGAGCGCGCCCAGGCAATAACGATTTCGCACTGGCTAATGTCCGCGCCGATGACTTCGATGCTCTTGTGTGAATCAGACATGTAAGCTCCACTTCCACGGCCAATGGCAACAACGGCTGCATACATGGACAACGCCGTGCTCAAGCCGCCCGTATCGCCGTACACTTAAACGTGCCGAGGGGGGCTGTCTTTGCCGCGTTAGCTTGTTTCTATCGGCGGTCAGGTGCGTAAACACTTGCCGCTGCTTCCCAAATCGACGCTCAGAAAGACAGAGTGGGGACATGGCTAGTTCGGTCTGTCCGGTTACGGCAGATAGCCTGCATCGGCCCTCCACCCCGGCACCCTCAGGTGCAGGACGTACCATACAAGCCTGCATATTTCACGAAGACGGTCGTGTAAGCCGCATAATGGCGTAACGAATCAACTTGATAGCAATACTCTTGGGCATTGTTTCGCTGGAGCAGTTTGTCCCTATTCGCTTTCAGGAAAAATGTGCCGTCACAGCTTGGACGATCCCGCCACTAGGAAAGAATCCGGCGCAATAGTCTGGCTATTCCTCTGCGGCCGATCGTCCAATCTGTTTAGGCACATTTCTCCTGAGAAGCGAATCCTTCGTGAAGTATGCAGGGTCAAAGCCAAATGTTAGCGCATCAAGCTGTTCTCCTTTGTGGAAACATTCGCTCCGCTATACGCATCAGTTTTCGGCGCTGTGCCACGAAATGGAAAAACAGGGCACACGGATTGAGAACGGTGCACACACCTCCCCACTGTTTGTGCATTGTCCGGGGCTGGTTGCCAATGCGTCGTTGGCAAAGATGATCTATATCGCCTGGCAAGCCACTTCCTGCTGAAACCGGAATTTCTTTCAACGATAGTTCTCTATACTTCGTATCTTCTCTTCACTTTCTGATGAGTTCAACGTAATGCACGAAACCGGATTCTGCGAGATCGCGGATGCGAGCGGACAGCCGATGGCTACTGCGGTCCTGGGTTGAGCGCGCTTGACGGCTAGTAACACCATGGCGCATGACCCAGTGGACGCGGGCACACGATTTGACGAAGAGATGATGCGCAGGGCGCTTGCGCTTGCGCACCGCGGCGGGGAACTGGGAGAGGTTCCGGTTGGTGCGGTAGTAGTACTCGATGGTGACGTTATCGGCGAAGGATATAATGCGCCGATCGCACGCCACGATCCGACTGCACATGCCGAGATTCAGGCGATGCGGGTTGCTGCAGAACAGGTCGGTAATTATCGTCTCGTCGGAGCAAGCCTGTATGTCACGCTCGAGCCGTGCGCAATGTGTGCAGGCGCAATGATGCATGCACGCCTCGCGCGTGTGACATTCGGTACGGCTGATCCGAAGACGGGAGCCTGCGGAAGCGTGGTCAACCTTTTTGCCGAGCAGCGGCTGAACCATCACACAGAAATTGTTTCCGGCGTGCTTGCTGACGAATGCGCGGCGCTGCTTCGGAACTTCTTCAGGGCGCGGCGCAGAAATTGAAATCGATACTTGTAAATCTGGCCGACCAGAGTCTTGTATTGGCCGATGCAGCCGGACAACCATTGCGTACTTACCCCGTGTC
>CATOSA010000050.1 GCA_951812315.1 uncultured Burkholderiales bacterium | reverse complement strand
TCGTGTCCTGAGCTGATTTTTCTTGATCTGTCGCCACTGGCCTCTGCTCGTCCTGGCGGCGCTCACCACCACGACCACCGCGGCGGCGGCTGCGACCCGTACGTGCCTCACCGTTTGTGTCCGCCGCTTGAGTCGCTTCAGTGCCGCGCTCGATCGCTGCCGTAGCTGCAGTAGCTTCGGCGCGCTCTTTTGCTGGATGACGCCCTTGTTCCCTGCGTCCTTGTTTCCTGCCCTCCGACGCTTTCTGGCGTTGCCGGTTGTTATCGCGTTGCGCGTCACGTTGTTCGCCAGCGCCTAATTCTGTTTTGGTCTTGCGGCCGTGGTTGCGTTCGCGATTGTCTTTTCCATTGCGGCGACGGCTGCTACTGCGTTCGTCTCGACGCGGGCGTGCGGGACGTTCAGTGCGTGTCCGGGTTTTGCTTTTGGCAGCCGGTTTCTCCTCTGGACCGGCAAACCATCCGAGAATTCTCTTCAGAATTGACGGGCTCTCCTTTGTGGTCTTCTTCTCGCTGGCACGAGCCGGCGCCGGTTGATTTGGTGTGACGCCCTGGACAGCCGCTTCAGGCGGGGTCAACTCCGCTTTTTGCCCTGGAGAACTGGCTTCAATTTGCTCTGCAGGAATTTCGCTGAGCGTGTAGCTCGGCACCGTGATGTCATTCTGGTTGAGCTCATCGTGGCGCAGACGGGTCAGACTGTAGTGCGGCGTTTCCAGGTGAATATTGGGGATCAACAGGCAATTGACCTTGAGCCGCTGCTCGATCAGGTGAAATTCGCTGCGCTTTTCATTCAGCAGATACGTCGCCACGTCGACCGGAACCTGCGCGTGAATTGCGGCAGTATTCTCCTTCATCGCTTCTTCCTGCAGGATGCGCAGGACGTGCAATGCAGTCGATTCGATCGAACGTATGTGTCCGGTTCCGCTGCAGCGCGGGCACGCGATATGACTGGTTTCACCGAGCGAGGTCTGCAGTCGCTGGCGCGATAACTCGAGCAGGCCAAAGCGCGAGATTTTGCCGGTTTGCACGCGGGCGCGATCGTATTTCAGGGCCTCTCGCAGGCGCACCTCTACGTCGCGCTGGTTTTTGCCGTAGTCCATATCGATGTAATCGATGACGACGAGTCCGCCCAGGTCACGCAGACGCAGCTGGCGCGCAATTTCATCAGACGCTTCGAGGTTGGTTCGCAGTGCCGTTTCCTCAATGTCGCTGCCCTTTGTGGCGCGAGCCGAGTTCACGTCGATCGCGACCATCGCTTCGGTATGGTCGATCACCACTGAACCACCTGAAGGCAGGGACACCTGGCGAGAATAGGCGGTTTCAATCTGGTGTTCGATCTGGAAGCGGGAGAACAGCGGTACGTCGTCCTTGTACAGCTTGACCCGGCTCACATTCTGAGGCATCACATGCCCCATGAATTGGTGCGCCTGCTCGTAGATGCTGTCAGTGTCGATCAGCAGTTCGCCGATGTCCTGATGGAAGTAGTCGCGAATCGCGCGAATGACCAGGCTTGCGTCCTGGTAGATGAGAAAGGCGCCAATTTGCTGGGAAGCGGCGTTGTCGATCGCGCGCCACAGCTGGAGCAGATAGCTCAGATTCCACTGAAGCTCTTCTACCGATCTGCCGATGCCGGCAGTACGCGCGATCGTGCTCATTCCCTGAGGGACATCCAGTTGCGCTATGGCGTCACGTACTTCGTTGCGCTCTTCACCCTCGATGCGGCGCGACACGCCTCCGCCGCGGGGGTTGTTTGGCATCAGGACAAGATAACGGCCTGCAAGGCTGACGAAAGTTGTCAGCGCGGCACCTTTGGTGCCACGTTCGTCCTTGTCGACCTGGACGATGAGTTCCTTGCCCTCCTTGAGCGTATCCTGAATGCGCACGCGAGCGGGGTCGGCGTCCGGATTGTTGAAGTAGGATCGGCTGACCTCCTTGAACGGAAGGAAGCCATGACGGTCAGCCCCGTAATCCACGAAAGCGGCTTCGAGGCTTGGTTCGATGCGGGTGATTACACCCTTATAAATGTTACTTTTGCGTTGTTCTCTTCCAGTTGTTTCGATATCCAGGTCGAGGAGCTTTTGTCCATCGACGATCGCAACACGCAGTTCTTCTGTCTGCGTTGCGTTAAACAGTATGCGCTTCATTTTTTGTTCTCCCGCGCCCACAGCGCCAGGGAGGACAAACCAGGAGCATACCCGTAAATTAAACGGGGATTTGTTTGCTTGGTGCTAACAGTTCATAAACGTTATTTGAGAATGAATGATGTCAGTATTGAGGTTTGTCATCCGTCCTGCGCACGATTTCAGTGCAGGACTTGGAAATCCACTGCGGTGTTGAGAGCGCGTAAGTCAATTACCATCGCTACTTTTCCGGGTGAGCGAAGTTAACCCGATAACGAGCGGTATGATTTCGAATTGCCTGTGGGCAATGCTTCCCCGCCAGCCTTTTTGCTGGTCGGGAACCTGTTTACAGGACCTGTCCTCGTCGCGCAGAGTATAAGCAAAATGAATAGGTTAAGCAAAGGTTCGGTTTCCTGGACCGAGATTGACGAGTCGGCTCATGGGCAGCGGATCGACAATTTTCTGGTCAAGACACTGAAAGGTGTGCCCAAAAGCCATGTATACCGCATCCTGCGCAGCGGCGAGGTGCGCGTAAACAGTGGCAGGGTTCGTGCCACCTACCGCCTCGAAGCGGGCGATCGGGTGCGCATTCCACCGGTCAGGGTGGCGGCCCCGGCGCTTCCGGCGGCTGGCAAGCGGCGGCCGAATCGTGCCGCATTGGGGCAGTTTCCGCTGTTTGAAGACGAAACCCTGCTGGCCATTGATAAACCGGCCGGCGTGGTCGTGCACGGTGGCAGCGGAATATCCATGGGGGTCATAGAGCGGCTGCGCATCGAACGCCCCGGCCTGCGCTTTCTGGAACTGGTACACCGTATCGATCGTGAGACATCCGGCGTATTGCTGCTGGCGAAGCGGCGTAGTGCGCTGACCGCGTTACACGCTCAGTTGCGCGGTGGCAAGGTGGAGAAGCGCTATCGTGTCCTGGTACAGGGTAGCTGGCCGAACAGGCGGCAGAGTGTGCGACTGCGCTTGCACAAGTATGTGACTGGCGGCGGCGAACGCCGGGTAATAGTCGATGATGACGGCGCCGCTGCGCTGACGATCTTCAATCTCGTCGAACGCTTTGACAAGTTCAGCGTGCTCGAGGCGGAACTCAAGACCGGCCGCACGCATCAAATCAGGGTGCATTTGTCTCATCTGGGTTTTCCGATTGCGGGCGACGACAAATACGGAGATTTTTCCGCGAACAAACTTCTTGCAAAACAGGGACTCAAACGCATGTTTCTGCACGCAGCGTTGACGACATTTTGTCACCCGCAAAGTGGCGACTTGGTGACGATTCAGGCGCCCTTGCCGCAGGAGCTCGCAAGCTTCCTCAAGTCAATAGATGGGGTGGGGAACTGAGCGATTACACTGGGAACACTGCTTGCGTAACGACGGATCGAAATGACAGAAAGAAAATTTGATTTAATCGTTTTTGACTGGGACGGAACACTTGTCGACTCGACTGGTCACATTGCGTCCAGTCTCCAGGCAGCATGTGCGGACCTTGATCTGCCGGTTCCGTCGCGGCAGGCGGCGCAGCATGTCATTGGTCTCGGTTTGCACGACGCAATGGCCTACGTGCTACCGGACCTTGAAGAAAAACGCTACCGTGAAGTTGCCAATCGCTATCGTTATCACTTTCTGGCCGACGACGTAACGATAGAAACATTTCCTATGGTGGACGACGGTATCGCCAGCCTGGAAAATGACGGGTTTTTGTTGGCGGTCGCAACAGGAAAGAGCCGGGTGGGTCTCGACCGGTCTTTACAGGACGTCAGTTTCGGTTCGCGTTTTATTGCCACACGATGCGGCGACGAAGGCCGCCCGAAACCGCATCCGGACATGCTCATGTACTTGATGGACGCCACTGGCGTGCCGGCCGATCGAACGTTGATGATAGGCGATACCTCGCACGACCTGATGCTCGCCGCCAATGCCGGTGCCAGCTCACTTGCGGTATCGTACGGCGCTCATCCCGCAGGTTCGCTGCTCGAACATGGTCCGCTTGCCTGTGTAGACAGTTTTCCGGAAGTGATGCAATGGCTGGACGCGAACGGTTAATAGCGGCATCCGATCAGGTTGTCGAACGCGGCAAAGGCGTGCGTTTTACGGTCGATGCAGCCAATGGTGACTGGTTGCCTGCGTTTGCGGTGCGCTACCGTGGCGCGGTATATGCATACGTCAATCGGTGCGCGCACGTATCGCTGGAACTGGACTGGAACGAAGGCGAGTTTTTTGACATCACTGGTTTATACTTGCTGTGCGCTACGCATGGCGCGGCTTATTTTCCAGATAGCGGAAAATGCGCAGCCGGACCGTGCAAGGGAGGGGGGCTGCATCCCTTGGAAACGGCCGAACACGACGGGAACATCTACCTGATCGAACAAAAGGACATCTTCGATGATCAATGACAACAGCGATGCGAACTGGCAGCGTGACGTAATCAGCAAGCTCGCCAGCGATGCGCTCGCCGAACAAAAGCGGGCGCGACGCTGGGGCATCGCCTTCAAAATATTGACCTTTGGCTATCTTTTCATCCTGCTGTTTATCGGCCTGGGCTGGCTGGGAGGCTCCGAGGTAATTACTACCGGCGATCATACTGCGGTGGTGGATTTGAACGGCGTCATTGCAGCCGGTTCGCAAGCCAACGCCGTCGATGTTGTTGCCGGATTGAAGAGCGCGTTCGAAGCAGAGGGTACCAAAGCAGTCGTATTGCGGATCAACAGTCCCGGCGGAAGCCCTGTGCAGGCAGCCAACATAAACGACGAGATTCGCCGATTGCGCGGATTGCATCCGGACATTCCCCTGTATGCGGTAGTAGAAGATGTATGCGCGTCCGGTGGCTATTACGTCGCTGTCGCGGCTGACAAGATTTTTGTGGCCAAAGCAAGCCTTGTCGGTTCCATTGGCGTTCTTATGGATGGATTCGGATTTACCGGGACAATGGAAAAACTTGGTGTCGAGCGCCGATTGATGACGGCGGGGGACAACAAGGGGTTCATGGACCCGTTTTCACCGATTGACGAAACCCAGAGCGGCTATGTGAAATCGATGCTCGGCGATATTCATGGGCAGTTCATCGAGGCGGTACGTGTGGGTCGCGGCGAACGGCTGAAGGAGAATGACGAGACGTTTTCGGGGTTGGTGTGGACCGGCGAGCGCAGTATTGAACTGGGACTGGCAGATGCGCTGGGGAACGTCGCCTATGTGGCGAGAGAAATTGTCGAGGCCGAAACAATCGTCAATTACAGTTGGCGCGAGCACATTGTCGAAAGAGTTGCACGTCGCTTTGGAGCGACCCTGGGAGAGGCACTCGTGCGTAGCACGGGCCCGGGTTTGAAATAGCCAGGGTTACTTGTCCAGGCGGCCGCACGCCCGGCCGCATGCATTAACACTGAGGCAGGAGCCTGCGTAGGGGGTAAGGGAATTTCAGGCTCCTGTTTGAGCCATACCCTCAGGGGATACTCACACTCTCCGAGCGCAACATTGCGCACAATGCAATCAGCGGTAATCCGATCAGGGCTGTCGGGTCGTTACCTTCGATAGCATCCAGAAGCGAGATTCCCAGACTTTCGGCCTTCGCACTGCCGGCACAATCGAGCGCCGCTTCCCTGTCAAGATATCGCTCGATGTCCGTTGCAGAGATACTGCGGTAGCGCACTACCGTCGGGACAATTTCGGTGTGTTCCCTGCCTGACGCGGAATTTAGTAGCGTGACGGCGGTACTGAAGGTCGCTTGTTTTCCGCTAGCCCAGGTCAATTGTTCGATCGCGCGGGCACGGCTTCCGGGTTTATCCAGACGTTGCCCCTCACATTCTGCCACCTGGTCTGAGCCAATGACCAAGGCGCGCGGATAGGCGGCAGCCACGGCACGCGCCTTCAGTTGCGCCAGACGGGCGGCGCATTGCCCGGCAGATTCTTCAGGCAAGGGCGATTCGTCCACATCCGGGGAGGCGGTTTTGAACGGAAATTGCAGGCGACCGAGCAGTTCCCGGCGATATTGAGAGGACGACGCCAGGATCAACTCCGGATGTTGCTGATTGTTAGGGCTTTCGGGGTGCAAGATTTTGTTTTGACAGGGTTGTTCAAACTTAATATTATGCGCGCCTTATGTCGGAATGGCCCATCGTTGACAGCGTACAGTTTGCCAGAACGAATGGTGAATTGAGGGTTTTGGCTCCGATTTCTGACTTTGAGCGCCTGAACAATGTGGTGCTTGAAGACAGCGATGAAATCGGCGCCCGGTTTGAGGGATTTCAGGACGGTGAGTCAAGACCGTGTTTGCGGCTGCGAGTGACAGGCAGTATCAGAGTTAGCTGCCAGCGTTGTCTTGAAGCACTGCCCATAGAACTCGCGACGGATCGCGATTTCATTCTTGTCGAGCGGGAAGACGAGATGCAGGATTTGGCCGCTGAAGGCGATAGCGTGGAGTCTTTGTTGGCTGACAGCAAATTGAACGTCATGGCGTTGGTTGAAGACGAGGTGCTGCTACAACTGCCGATGGCGCCGACGCACGAACCGGATGCATGTACTGTCCCGGAATGGGCAACGCAAAACAAGGCTGACGGTGGCGCGTTCGGTGCACTGGGCGCGTTAACTCGCGGAAAAGATTGAACTGCGCGTGGATTCGCGCCAGGGATTGAATTGCGCGCTGAGGCACGCCTTTGGTTGATTTTCACGCGCCGTATGGCGCCAGTTTTACTTATTAACGCGCCGAGTGGCGCGATAGACTGACTTTCAAGGAGTAGAACAATGGCAGTCCAACAAAACAAGAAATCACCTTCGAAACGCAATATGCGCCGGGCACATGATTTCTTGGATACGCCTGCGTTGGCGGTCGAGCCGACGACGGGCGAAACGCACCTGCGGCATCACGTGAGTCCCAGCGGCTACTACCGCGGCAAGAAAGTCGTCAAGGTTACGGACGAGTAAAGCTCATCCGCGTGTATATCGGCCATTGTGGCCGGTCGCGGGACGGTAATTCACTGTCCGCGTTTGCTATCGTACGGCTATGGCTTTCACTATAGCGCTTGATTGCATGGGCGGCGACCATGGAACACGGGTCACTGTTCCCGCAGCGCTGGAATTCCTCGAACGTGAAGAGGAAGCATCCATTATCCTGGTCGGACTCGTTGATTCGATCGAGCAAGAATTGCATCGGCTTCGGGCATCGACTTCAGATCGGCTGAGCATTAAATCGGCAAGCGAAGTGGTGGCAATGGATGACCAGCCGGCGCAGGCGCTGCGAGGTAAGCGAAATTCGTCGATGCGGGTCGCAGCTGATCTTGTCAAGGAACAGGTCGCCGATGCGTGTGTCAGTGCGGGTAATACCGGCGCACTCATGGCCATATCACGATTCGTTCTTAAAATGCTGCCCGGCATTGAGCGGCCCGCAATTGCTTCCTTCCTGCCGACCCTGAATGGTCGCGTGTGTGTACTTGATCTTGGTGCAAACATCAATTGCACCGCAGAGCATTTGCTGCAATTTGCCGTGATGGGCACATGCCTCGTCAGCGCGGTGGAAGGCGTTGAACGGCCCAAAATTGGATTGCTGAATATCGGCGAGGAAGAGATCAAGGGAAATGACGTCGTAAAAGATACCGCGGAATTACTGCGTGCGAGCGACCTCAATTTCCATGGCAACGTTGAAGGTACCGACATTTATATGGGCTCGACCGATGTCATCGTTTGCGATGGCTTCGTCGGTAATGTCGCCCTTAAAACATCGGAAGGACTGGCGCAAATGCTTGCCCAGTATTTGCGTGAGGAATTCGGACGCAACGTGTTTACCAAGTTCTGTGGGATGCTCGCACTTCCGGTTATCAATCATTTTCGAAAGCGGGTTGACCCGCGCCGCTACAATGGTGCGAGCCTTCTTGGTTTGCGAGGTATCGTCGTCAAAAGTCACGGCGCGGCCGACAGTTATGCTTTCGGTTTTGCGATCAAACGTGCTTATGAAGAAGCGCGTCACGGAATGCTTACAAGTATTGGCGAACAGATGACAGCAAATCAACAAAAGGCGGCGTGATGTATTCGCGTATAGCCGGAACCGGAAGCTATCTTCCGGAAAAAATTCTGACCAACCACGATCTCGAGAAGATGGTTGATACGTCCGACGAATGGATCGTAGGTCGCTCGGGAATTCGCGAACGTCATATTGCTGCTGATGACGAACTGGCGAGCGACCTTGCTTACCAGGCCGCGACCAGCGCAATTGCGAACGCCGGTCTTGGCGCTGGAGACATCGATCTCATCATCGTCGCGACAACGACGCCTGATATGGTTTTCCCGAGCACCGCGTCCATTCTGCAGGCAAAACTGGGTATTGCGGGTTGCCCGGCATTTGATGTTCAGGCGGTGTGCAGCGGCTTCGTGTATGCGATGAGTATGGCCAACCTGTTTATCTGTGCCGGTCAGGCGAAAAACGTTCTGATCGTTGGCGCGGAAGTATATTCAAGAATACTGGACTGGACCGACCGCTCGACCTGTGTTCTGTTTGGTGATGGGGCCGGTTCGGTGGTAATGACGGGCTCGGAAGAACCAGGCATTCTGGCCACAAAGCTGCATTCTGACGGTCGCTATTGCGACAAGCTTTCCGTACCTGGATGGGTGTCAGGAGGCAAGGTTACAGGATCACCGTTCGTACAGATGGACGGCGGTAGCGTATTCAAGTTTGCGGTCGGGGTGTTTGAGGAAGTCGCGCACGAGGTTCTGGAAATGGCCAACATGACCGTGGACGACATAGACTGGTTTATCCCGCACCAGGCAAACATTCGCATCATGGACGCAACGGTGCGCAAACTTAAGCTCCCGCGCGAGCGCATGATCAAAACTGTAGAGCGGCACGCAAACACGTCAGCTGCCTCTATCCCGTTGGCATTGGACGAATCGGTAAGCGCCGGAAAGATTCGCCGCGGTGACACTTTGCTTCTTGAAGGCGTAGGGGGCGGATTCACCTGGGGCGGTGTGCTTCTTCGTTACTGAATAACTTTGTCACCCGCGTATTCGTCTCATCTGGCTAATAGTCTCACCCGATTAATGGTCTCAATATGAAACTGGCATTTGTATTTCCGGGGCAAGGATCGCAATCGATCGGCATGATATCTGCATATGCGGCATTTCCCGTGGTGAAGGAGACGTTCGATGAGGCCTCTGCCGTGCTGGGTGACGATCTTTGGGCGATGGCGGAAACCGGGCCCAACAAAACACTTGCTCTGACAACCAATACGCAGCCGCTGATGTTGGTCGCCGGCATTGCGGTGTTGCGTGCCTGGCAGTCTGCTGACGGGCAATCCGCGGACGTCTACGCCGGCCACAGCCTTGGCGAGTACTCGGCATTGGTAGCGGCGGAATCACTTACGTTTGCTGAAGCTGTTTCATTCGTACGGTTTCGCGCGCAATGTATGCAAGATGCGGTGCCAACGGGAACCGGAGCAATGGCCGCAATTCTTGGACTGGATGAAAACGCTGTGCGCGCTGCGTGTTCGGAGGCGAGTACCGCCGACGAAATCGCGGAGGCGGCAAACCTGAATACGCCGGAGCAAGTGGTCGTGGCCGGCCATAAACCCGCTGTAGAGCGCGCGGTTGAAGTTGCCAAAGCAAAGGGCGCGAAACGGGCTATGTTGCTGCGCATGAGCGTACCGTCGCATTGCGCATTGATGAAATCCGCATCCGACCGGCTGCAGGAGAGATTGAATGCGCTTGCCATTCAGACTCCGAAAGTACCGGTTATCCACAATGCGGATTTGACGTCTTCGAGTACCGCCGATGAGGTTCGCGATGCGCTCTCGCGGCAACTGGTCCGGCCAGTGCGCTGGATGGAGACGATCAGGAGTTTTGTTGATTCCGATGTTACGCATATTGTGGAGTGCGGACCCGGCAAGGTGTTAACCGGGCTCAACAGGCGGATGGCCAGCGGTGTGACAACGCTCGCATTGAACGATGCGAACAGTCTGAAAGAAGCCTTGTCAGCGGTGAAGGAATGACGCGCGACGCAGCGCAATCCGAAATGAACCTTCAAATTCAGCAGCTTTCAGAGCTGACTCAGGATCAATATCCGGCAAAGGCGCAGCGTAAATGGATTACCTCGAAGGGTTGACCCGATGGAACAATTACTAGCCGGAAAAACAGCTTTGGTAACGGGCGCCAGCCGCGGGATTGGCAAAGCAATTGCAGTGACCCTCGGAAAAGCAGGCGCGATAGTTGCGGGTACTGCAACCTCTGTAGATGGTGCCGCATCGATTTCTGCGTATCTGAATGAAGCTGGAGTGCAAGGGGCAGGCTATACGCTAAATGTCACCGATCAAGCGGCCTGCGAGTCGGTAGCTGGCGAGATTGGCAAAAGCCATGGTGCAATATCGATTCTGGTGAACAATGCAGGCATTACGCGCGACAACTTGCTCATGCGGATGAAGGATCAGGAATGGGACGAGATCATGGATACCAATCTGAAGCCGGTATATCGGCTATCCAGGCTCGTTGCGCGTCCGATGATGAAAGCACGCACCGGGCGAATCATCAACATCACGTCAGTGGTCGGTTTTATGGGCAATGTCGGCCAGGCGAACTACGCGGCTGCGAAAGCGGGCGTGGAAGGTTTCAGTAAATCAATGGCCAGGGAACTGGGCAGTCGCAACATTACAGTAAATTGCGTTGCGCCCGGCTTTATTAATACGGACATGACCAAAGCACTGAGTGATGACCAACGCGATTCGCTTGTCGGGCATGTTCCACTCGGGCGATTGGGGCACCCGGATGAAGTTGCGGCAGCGGTACTTTATCTCGCGTCTGACGCGGCCGCGTACGTTACTGGCAGTACGATCCATGTCAACGGAGGAATGCTGATGGATTGACGCCGGTTACGTATGCGGCCGCTTCAATTTTGCTAGAATACGCCGCGTCCTCGATGGGATGCCGTGCTGCGGCAAGGCCCCGAAACATTGCGGTATTCAGAACAACTTGTGTTTGGAAAGGGAAGGGGTTACTAGATGGGATCAATCGAACAACGCGTCAAGAAAATAGTCGCCGAGCAATTGGGCGTTAACGAAACAGACATCAAAAACGAGTCTACATTCGTTGACGATCTTGGGGCGGATTCCCTTGACACCGTAGAATTGGTAATGGCGCTTGAAGAAGAGTTCGAGTGCGAAATTCCTGATGAGGAAGCCGAAAAGATTACCTCGGTCCAGCAAGCTATCGATCACATTAACGCCCATCTGAGCGCGTGATTATTTGAACCGGCGTTACCCACACCGGGCGTAATCCACACCGGGCGTAATCCACACCGGGCGTAATCCACACCAAAGGAGCTCATTTGTCACGGCGCCGCGTCGTAGTTACCGGGCTGGGTACAGTTTGTCCCGTTGGTAACAACACCACCGAAGCGTGGTCTAACATCCTTGCAGGTAAATCGGGGATTGCCCGAATTACTCGTTTTGATGCATCTCCTTTTTCCTCGCAGATCGCTGGCGAGGTCAAACACTTCGACGTCACTCAGTATCTGTCCCCGAAAGAAGCGCGTCGTGTCGACACGTTCATTCACTACGGGCTGGTGGCAGGTATGGAAGCAATTGCCGACGCCGGCATCGGGAAGCATCCTGATAACGCCGAACGCATTGGAATCAATATCGGATCCGGGATTGGCGGGCTGCCGCTGATTGAGGATACGCAGCGGGCTGTCGAGGAAGGCGGGATACGGAAAATATCCCCGTTCTTTATTCCGGGCGCTATTATCAATATGGTCTCGGGAAACCTGTCGATCATGTACGGTTTCAAGGGCCCGACGCTTGCGATCGTAACGGCTTGTACAACGGCAACGCATTGTATTGGCGAGTCCGCCCGACTGATCGAATACGGCGATGTGGACGTTATGGTTGCCGGCGGAACGGAAGCGTCTGTTTCGCAACTTGGGGTCGGTGGGTTTGCGGCTGCACGTGCGCTTAGCACGCGCAACGATTCCCCGGAGACTGCCAGCCGGCCCTGGGATACCGGGCGTGATGGCTTTGTACTCGGCGAGGGCGCCGGTGTCATGGTCATCGAGGAATACGAGCACGCGAAAAAGCGCAATGCCAAAATATATTGCGAGATATCCGGATTTGGCATGAGTTCGGATGCCCACCACATCACTGCGCCAAGTGAAGATGGTGAAGGCGCGGCCAGATGCATGGTCAACACGCTCAAGAACGGCCAGGTCAATCTGGACGAAGTCGACTATGTCAACGCGCACGGAACGTCGACGCCGCTGGGTGACATTGCCGAGACAGTTGCCGTTAAACGCGCTTTTGGCGATCATGCGAAGCGGCTGGCGATCAGCTCAACGAAATCAAGTACCGGGCATTTGCTGGGTGCTGCCGGTGGTGTCGAAGGCGTGTTCATGGCTCTTGCGGTCAAAGATCAAATCGCACCGCCGACAATAAATCTGCACGACCAGGACCCCGAGTGTGATCTTGATTTCGTGCCCAATACCGCGCGCGAAATGAAAATCCGTGTCGCGTTGTCGAATTCGTTCGGGTTCGGTGGAACCAACGCAAGCCTCGCGTTCAAAGCCATCTAGCGTAGTGCTTCACTATTAACGGCAGAGCAAGTGGCGACCACAGGATGGCGAGATTTTTGCGTGAGTCGCCATTTCAATTCTTCGATAATTGGGCAAACGTGTTGCGAATTCATTTTCGCTTGATACGCCCGTGTCCACTGCCGATGCGCGCCGTCGCCAGGCAGTCTCAGTTAATCACTTAACCCATTACTCCGAGAATGCTGCGCGGGCGTTCATCAGGAACATTATTCGTGAAGCGAACATTTGGCGGTGCCATCGCTCGCGGCATAACTGCGCTGGTTGTACTGGGCCTGTTGGTCGTGGCAGCCAGCGGGATTTGGCTGGTGCGTTTTGCAGTAACTCCAGTCGAACTTCCTGAAGAAGGTCAGTTGTTCACCATTGAACATGGCCTGGGCGTGTCACAAGTGGCTCGACAACTTGAAGCCGATGGAGTTGTCGAAAACGCAAATGCGTTCATCGCGCTGGTTCGGGTACTGGGAAAATCGAAAGACATGATGGCCGGCAGCTATCAAGTGGCAGGTACGACAACGCCGTTGCGAGTGATCGACAAACTCACGCGAGGCGAGTTTACGACCGGAAAGATCCGATTCATAGAAGGATGGACCTTTCGCCAGATGCGTGAAGTACTGGACCAACATCCGGCATTGCTTCACGAGACCGCAGGATGGACGGAACTGCAGATACTTGAGGCACTTGATTCGAAAGAGACTCATGCGGAAGGCCTGTTCTTTCCCGATACATACAATTTCTCGGCCGGCACCAGCGATCTGACAATCCTGCGACAGGCTTACGACAAGATGCAGGCAACATTGGACGCATCGTGGGCAAAGCGTGCCGAACGTCTGCCGGTGAAATCGAAGTATCAGGCGTTGATACTGGCGTCCATCGTGGAGAAGGAAACAGGTGACCCGAGCGAACGCAAAATGGTGGCGGCGGTATTCGTAAACCGGTTGCGAATACGCATGCGGCTGCAAACTGATCCGACCGTAATTTACGGGCTTGGAGAAAAATTTGACGGCAACCTGCGCAAACGGGATCTGCGGACTGATCAGCCATACAACACCTATACGCGTTATGGCTTGCCTCCGACGCCGATCGCGTTGCCGGGAGAAGCTGCTATCGAGGCCACGCTGCAACCAGCAGAAACTCGTGCGTTGTATTTCGTTTCAAAAGGCGACGGTACCCATTATTTTTCGAAGAGCCTGAAGGAACACAACCGGGCAGTGAACAAGTATCAGCGCTAGCAGCGGCAAACGGGGAAGGCCGGCCTTGACGATTTGGCACAGTTAGATGATGCTGCGTATCCTGGAAATGGCCACCGAGAAAGCGGTACGTAATGAAGCATTGTCCGGCTGTTCTGGCAGCGGCATCCTCAGCGCGACGAGCTTTTAGCAATGCGTAAGCGCTGCTTCATTACTTTTGAAGGTGTCGACGGTGCGGGTAAAAGCACCCAACTGGAATGGGTGCGCGATTTTCTCAAAAAGAATGACATACCGGCTACCGTTACGCGAGAGCCCGGCGCAACCCCCCTGGGCGAAAAACTTCGCGAACTGTTGCTCAACGAGGGCAACGGCGCGCATCCGGAGACCGAAGCGCTGCTCATGTTCGCCGCGCGACGTGAGCATATTGAGCAAGTTATCTCGCCTGCCTTGGCACGCGGCGAAACCGTCTTGTGTGACCGGTTTAGCGATGCCAGTTTTGCGTATCAGGGCGGTGGATCGGGTGTTGATGCTGCAAAGCTGGCCATTCTGGAGAACTGGGTTCATCCGGCTATTCAACCGGACCTGACACTGTATTTTGATTTACCGATAGAGATTGCAAGGCAGCGTGCAAATGGTTTGAACCAACCTGACCGCTTCGAGCGTGAGGGCGACAGGTATTTCCACCGTGTGCGCGCGGCATACCTGGCCAGGGCAAAGGCATTTGCTGAGAGAATAAAAGTGATTGATTCATCGGGAACACCTCAAGCAATCAGTGCGAGGCTAAAGGACATTATTACAAGCCAATGTCTATAGACGATTATCCATGGTTGAACAAGGCCATTGGCAAGCTCCCGAAAGACTTGCCGGGCGCGCTGTTGATTCACGGCCAATCGGGTATCGGCAAGCGGCAATTGGCATACGCTTTGGCACAATCTCTTTTGTGTGCCGATGCTGTCGCGCCTGGCACACCATGCGGACGCTGTGCCGCATGCCACTTATTTGAAGTTGGCAATCACGTTGACTATCGACTGATACAGCCAGAAAGCGAAACAGAGGAGGGCGGGCTTAGTGGTATCGCGAAAGCGGGGAAGGGCAAGCGCGCGTCAGTACGTATCCTCGTTGACGACATTCGCAGTCTTGCCGATCTTGTCGCGAATGCGTCCCACATGGGTGGCGCCAAGGTTGTCGTAGTTGCGCCGGCGGAAGCCTTGCAGCCCAATGCCGGCAATGCATTGTTGAAAATGCTGGAAGAACCAAACAGGGGCACTTATTTCATCCTTGTTGCCAGTGCAATTCACAAGATACTTCCGACCATCAGCAGTCGTTGCTTCAAGCTTGCTGTCAGTTCACCGTCGCCTGCTGATGCAACCGCGTGGTTGAGCGGCAGAGTCACGGACCATGTTGCCGAATCATTGCGCTTGACCAGCCACGCACCAATCGCGGCTCTTGCATTGAGCGAAAACAGCGATTTCTGGCCAGCCCGGGAAGCGTTGATGGCGGAGTTCGGCGAATCCACTGCGGACCCGTTACGCCTTGCAGCTGGCGCCGAAAAACTGGAGCCGGAGGTTGTGGGACGGTTACTCGGTATGTGGATATACGATCTTCTGGCAGCCCAGGCCGGTGGAGATGCTCGTTACCACGCTGACATGGACAACATAATCCAGCGCATTGCCAGACAAGTTTCGGGTGCGGACCTTTATCACTGGAGTGATTCAGTACGTGAATACACCAGGGCCGCGTTGCATCCTCTGAACAAGCGTCTTGCACTGGAAGCGCTGTTTGCAAGCTGGCCTGGCGTGCAGCAGGCTTGACGCTCTTTTGAGACTGCCAGTGGTGGGAAATTCGAGTAAGTATCGTATGGGTCAGCCATGGCCGGGCTATACTTAATGTAATATCATAAGAAATAACTACATAGTATTGTATATATGGAAATAATAGATTCTCACTGCCACATTAATTTTCCTGAACTCAGGGAAGACCTGGATGGCCTGATGGGGCGTATGCAAGACGCCGGGGTCACCCAGGCGCTGTGTGTCTCCGTGAGTCTGGAAGCATTTCCCGAGGTGCTGCAGCTTGCCGAATCGTATCCAAATGTTTATGCAAGCGTGGGCGTGCATCCGGATCAGGTTGAAGGCGAAGACCCCAGTTCCGAGCGCCTGGTAAGCCTCGCCGCACACCCGAAAATTGTCGCCATTGGCGAAACTGGACTCGATTATTTTCGTCTGGAGGGTGATTTATCCTGGCAGCGGGCGCGTTTCAGAAATCACATCCGGGCCGCAAAAGAAACCGGCAAGCCACTGGTTATCCACACGCGCGAGGCCGGAGCTGACACGATCAAGATCATGCGCGAAGAAGATGCGGCTTCAGTTGGTGGCGTCATGCATTGTTTCACTGAAACCTGGGAAGTCGCGAAAGCGGCCCTGGAAATGAATTTCCTGATCTCGTTCTCAGGCATTCTGACGTTCAAGAACGCTGCGGCGCTTCGTGACGTGGCGGCCAAGGTGCCGCTCGAATCAGCCATGGTTGAGACCGATTCACCGTATCTCGCGCCTGTCCCTCACAGAGGCAAAACAAACGAGCCAGCTTATGTCCGTCACGTTGCTGAGGAACTGGCCCGCATCAAAGGATTGCCGTTAGACCAGGTTGCTGAAAAAACGAGCAGCAACTTCCGGAGGCTGTTCAAGGTTGCGTAGTGCCTGGCCTGGCGGCTGAAAGCGGCGGTAAACTCAATTTCAGCCGATTGCCGCAAGAGTAAGCTGCGATCGATCATGATCATCTCGTCGATAATCTTTGCGCGTCCATGTTCGAGTATTTGCAGTCAATACAAGTTTGTTTTGCTGGCGAGTACTTGGCTGCGGGCTGTGATGCGCTATGGGTCATCATATTCTTTGCGGTCGTTGCAGTTGTCGCTGTAGTTGTATTGGCAGTGCGGCGCGCGATCCAGGAATACCTGCATCGGCGAACCGTAAACAAATGGTTCGCGGAACGACACAGCATGACAACGCACGAAGAGTGATTGCGGGGTCCGTACTTTGGTATTTTGGGGATGCCGGTTGAAAGGGCGTTATGGAGACACCATCCGAATCATCTCCGCTCGTAAGGCAACCTCAAGTGAGCGTAAATACTACTTTGGTCCAATGCCATGAAGAAGGAATATGACTTTTCCAAAATGAAGTCGCGGAAGAATCCGTATGCTTCGAAGCTCAAGCGTCAAGTGACGATACGTATGAGCGACAACATAATTGAGTACTTCAAGGCTATGGCAGAGGAAACGGGCATCCCGTACCAAAGTCTCATCAATCTCTATTTGCGAGACTGTGTATCGCAGAATCGAAAACCCGATCTGTCGTGGCAGTAGATCACTCTAGCTGTGGATTCGAATACGTTGTAGGCCCCAACTGGAACACCGGATCGCCAACGGGCAGTGCTACGGACGTTCAACCCCGACGTCCCATGTGCATATAAAGAACGCATAATGTATATTATGTAAACTTAGTTCATTGCAGTATATAGCGGCCCCTACATTGTCAGCCACTTACCGGACTTCTCCAAGTGTCGCTACCTTGTTGAGCACCACTTTCGCAATTTCGATCAAATCGGTAACCAGCCTGTCTTCAACCTCCAGATGCCCTTCGTACTCAGCGACATTTCGTCTCTCATGGCACAGCGCCAGTACACGCCACTGTTCCGGCCTCAGGCCAAGCGTTTCGTGCAGGCACTGGAAAACCAGATAACGATTTTCGGAACGGTAGCCATGCCAGCGCAAGGCAGCGAGTGCAAGCGCATGCGAAGCGTTGTACGCGAGGTCAAAACGGCTCTCAAGAGACAGTTTCGCCGTTCGCGCATCGGATAGGCGCGCCCGACCGGACTTCACCAGACCATCGAATTCGGCCTGGCCGACCAGCTCTTTTCTTAGCTTACCGATTCTTGCCAGATTTTCGAGGTTTGGGGAGGTCATCATCCGAACCGATCAGAAATATTCTGGGTTGTCCCATCACGCGTCCGACGAATCCACCTTCCTGCGCGAGTTTGCGCCGCCAACTAGCAGCTGTATACACGGAAGGGTTGATGGTCCGTCGTACTCCCGACTCCGCTTTGGTCAGCGCCTGTATCACCTCTGGATAGGAAATATCGTCGCTCACGATCATCACATCGATATCGCTATTGGCGGTATCTGTGCCCTTCGCGACCGATCCGTAGATAAATGCCGCCTGAATGCGCTTCGCAAGCGGCGCCAATGCCGATCTCACCTGATCTGCCACGCCGAACGTCTTCAGCACGATGCCGCGCAGCTCATCGAAAATTGGCGCACCCCGGTTTGCCTGGTAGTGCTTCTGATTACCAATCCTCGAGGCGGTAACCAGTTGCGATGATTCAAGCCGCTCCAGTTCCCGCTGCACCGTACCGATGCCGGCGTCGGCAAACCGCACGATCTCGTTCCCGTAAAAACTGCGATCCGGGCTGCCAAACAACAAGCCCAGCACCCGGCGCTGCGTTTTCGTAAACAGAGCTTCGCCCAGACCAGTCTTATTCATTCCCATATTGGGAATGATAATTCCCTTTTTGGGTATAAGCAAGCATGCTACAGGAGGCCGGTCAGTTACACCTACGTCCCTTGTTCGGCGCGTCGGTCGTCAACTCAACTCGCTACCGAATTCTTGCGAGTCCAACCTATTTCTTACTCCGCGGCCAGCTCAACGTCGCTACTTCAGCTCCGTAAGCCGACAGTGCCAAGATACGAGTACCCTTCTACGTATAGCCTTCTCAACCAGGAGTAACCAGCATGGCCAACAACTCATCAGCGGCCAGTCACCGGAAAGGCTGGTACACGCCGGTCGATGAAGACTGGCTTGCCCTGCACACGGAAGCGGCTCTCGAACCGGAACTGCCGATCATCGATCCCCACCAACATCTGTGGGAAGGAGAGGATGACGTTTACATGTTGCCCAATCTGCTCGCCGATACCGGCGCCGGGCACAACATTACCGCGACGGTCTATATCGATTGCCAGTCTATGTATCGCGCCGATGGGCCTGAGCACATGAAGCCGGTTGGAGAAGTGGAGTTCGCTAACGACGTCGCCATGCAATGCGCGAGAAGCTCGCCGTGTGATTTCTTCTCTTTCTACGTGTCATCTTCGGATCCTCTCTGTGTCGTAAAAGAATAATCCATAAGATTTCACTTATCAGCTATATTTTGGTGTCCAGCCGTTGGGATCCACCTCTTTCGTTCCGGCCTTCGGCGTCCGTCGGACCACAGCCAGCTGCGTCCTCTAGTGCGACATTATGGGGTCTTGGCATCTTGCAACTGTTACCTCATGTGGTAACCTTTAAGGCATGGGCAAGGTACGCCGTGGAAACTATATATTCTTGACTTGGAAAGGCGATCATTCCCCACGCCATGTCCATGTGTACCGTGATTCCAGGCTAATTGTTAAATGGGATATTGAGAACTGGCAACCGATGCAAGGCAAGGCAACCCGCAGGTTGCTCGAACTCATCGTGGAATTGGATAGTGAGGGTGAGCTATGAAAATTCGTAGCGTTAAATCAAATAATCGAAAGAAAGAATTTTCAGTCGTTACTTTTTCTGACGCTGAATATTCGTTTCCATTCTCTGAGGCAAGGCCTAAGCCGACTTCATCCAATTGTATCGAGAGTGTTGCTGTAGACAAGGAACTTGGGAAAGAAGGATTTACCTATACCCTCAAATCGGGGGAAGAGGGCTCAATTCATATTGAGCAAGTTCTTGAATACAACGAAGATCCAAAATACCTGGCGAGTCTTCTGACATACAAATTATCTCTCGAAGCCAATAAGCGAATTGGGGAGAGTGCATTAAGCCGGCGCCAAATGGTTAAAAGACTGAAAACCTCAGTGCCGCAGCTCTATCGATTGCTGGATCCATCCAATACAAATAAGTCGATGAGTCAGCTTGTAGCTCTTTTACATATACTGGATTGTGATGTTGATTTTGTGGTCAAGAAGCGTTAACCCGCCTATCGAGCGCAAGCAGCGGACGTCTGCCGCAAGAGAATTGCAAGGTCAGCTACCGTCTCATCTACTTCCTTTCAGACGGCCAGTGCCTGAGCAAGGCTACGTCTAGTCGATTCGCAAAGCGCGCGCACGTCGAGATTCAATCTACCGACAGTGTGCAGGCCCATGTAAATACCGTTGGGTGTGGCCTTGATTTCATCGACACCAGCATCGGTGATGGTCCCTGTCATCACCAGGTTGTCATTGATTTCGCGATTGATCGCCTTATTCGCGACCGCGACTCCGCACGAAAGCTGATTGCTGAAATCGTAAGTGAGTGCTGCCTGAATTTTGTCCTTTACCGAAGTCCGGCGTGCAATACCAACAACCATGTTGAGCATCGAAGAATCGGTTTCCGCACCGAAATCGAGCGAACTCGGGTAGATCATCTGCCGTTCCTGGTCGATCGCCATGTCAGCCTTCAACCAGACCAGGCCGGTTCCGTCGGTCTGGCCGGACGCCGAATAGTCGACGTCGACGGTAAGACCAACGGCAACTGCGCCACCTGTGGTCGGATACACCTCGACATCCCTGAACGTCAGCCCGACTCGCCCCACCACCGGCGCATCAAAGAACTGCTCTTCGCCGATTTTCAGATTTCTCTCGAGCAATTTTGCCGAAGCTGCGTAGTCAGCAAATACCGGCACGTACAAACGAAAATCGTCCGACGAATCGGTCCGCTTCAATGCTGGCAGCGGCGCCGCCTGCACCGAATCAGGCTTGCTGCCCACAAAAGTCTCTGTATCGCCTTTCACAAACAAATGCGCAACGAAGCGTCCGTCCGCTGCAGTAAAACCGGAAAACGCCAAATCGGTCGGCACGAAGCGAATCCATACCTCGGGCTCTTGGCCGATCTGTTGAACAAAGAATCCGCGCTTCCATAAGTCCTCGACGGTGCCGCGAATATTCAGACTCTCGATCTCATCCGTCAAAGCCGCTTGCATTGCCGACATCACCTCGCGCACCCTCGGCTCAGCCTGGGCACTGATCGGCACCCTAAAGTCGCGAACCTGGAAATACGGCTCTTCCGTCCAGGCGCATTCGTTGCTGACCGCTACCTTCGCCGTCCAATCCTCGCTCAGGTCAGGCACGACGGTGAAGAACACATCGAGAGACGCCCGGACATCACCGTTGATTGCGTTCCCGGCCTCGCCTTTGCCATTGATTTTGGCGTTGGCGGTTTGGGCAAAGTTGCCATCGCCCGCCTCGGTGACGATGACATCGTGTGACCCTGCAGGTGATTCTGCCGTGCTGGCGGGAACAGGCATATAACGCGCAGCCCACGCGGCGAGAACCATTCCGGCGTAGCGCGCATCGTCGCGGCGGCTAACCAGGTGGTCCGCATCATCCAGCGAGATAAAGCTCTTCGGGTGTTTGGCGGTGGTAAATATCTGCTGCGCGTTCGATACGTCCACAACCTTGTCGTGCGGCGCGTGCATCACCAGTAATGCCCTGCGCAGGCCGGGCAGAATTTCTGTGAGCTTTTGCGAACGCACGTCGTCAATGAATGACTGGCGAATCGTAAACTTGCGCCCACCCAGAACAACCTCGGCTTCTCCGGAGGACTCGATTTGCGCCGTAGCCGAGGCGAAATTTCGAATAACATGTGACGGGTCTGCCGGCGCATTTACGGTTGCTACGGCACGAATCTCGGCAATGCGCGGCGCCGCTGCCAGCACAGCCGCGCCGCCCAGGCTGTGACCGACGAGCAACTGAGGCGCCTCGTACTCGTTACGCAGAAAATCGGCGGCCGCAACCAGGTCGTCAATAGTCGAAGAGAAACCGGTATTGGCGAAATCGCCCTCGCTGCCGCCAAGCCCTGTGAAATCAAAGCGCAGGACCGCAATGCCGGCGGCAGCGAGCGAGCTACTGATGTATGAGGCCGCCTTGCTGTCCTTGGAGCAGGTAAAGCAGTGCGCAAATAATGCATACGCCGTTGGCTCTCGCGAAGGAAGATCGAGACGCTCGGTAAGCATAAGACCGTGCGAACCTGGAAAGCGTACTTCTAGTGCAGACTTGTTCATGAACACTCCGGGACAGAAATTAACAGTCGGGATTTGAGGAGTTGCCCGCAACGTACGTCATGCGCAAATACACATCCAGAATCTGGCTGGTCCATGATCGATTGCGGGATTAGTGAATGAGTGGCGCGTATGCGTTGAATTGCTCTACGCTTTTAGTCGAGTGGCTTTCGAGCTTCAAGGCTGGCGAGCATTCACGAATTGCATGAAGATCAGTTGAGCGGATAGGTCGGCCGCGGTGACTGGTCTTCGTAATATGGCATCATCTGCGGCGCAAGATCGCGTAGCGTCTCCATGCGCTTGAGCGGCGCCGGATGCGTGGAAAAGAAATCAAAGCGCGACTCACCGCCGCCACCAACCTCGGCCATTTTCGCCCACAGCGTTTCAGCAGCGCGCGGATCATAGCCGGCCTTGGCCGCGATCTCGATTCCGACGACATCGGCTTCGGCTTCCGAACTACGACTGTTAGGCAGTTCCAGCGCGATGACCGCGGCCATAGCCGCACCCTGAACCGCAAGCTGGCCTGACTGACTGTCTGACTGAGAGATCGCCGCGGCCGTCAATCCCAGCTGTAACGCAATCGCGCGCGACATGCGCTCGCGCGTATGAGCCAGCAATGCGTGCGAGATCTCGTGGCCCATGACTTGTGCAATTTCGTCGTCCGTCGCGTCAAGTTGATCAATCAGCCCGGTATAGATGGCCATGCGCCCGCCTGCCATGCACCATGCGTTTACCGTGTCCGGATCGTCGATAACACGAACCGACCACGCCCATGCCTCGGTTTCCGGGCGGTAGAGAATGGCCTGGGCGACCAGCCTGCTGGTGATCGTGTCGACGCGCTCCACGACCGCGGGGTCGTTATCGATTTTTCCCTCGTCGGCCAGCGGTTTGAGCATCGCGGTATAGGCAGTCTTGGACTCGCTGATCGTGTAGTCTTCCGAGACCAGCATGAACTGCGAACGGCCCGATATCGGGTTTGTCTGGCAACCGCCGAGGACAACTGCAACTACTACGAATGCGATAAATCTCTTTACGCGGGACATATGGGCTCCAGGGCATGCTCACACAGTCATGATCAACAACTACGATCAATTCTATGCCGATTTGTTCATTGGCTGCTTCCCGATGCACAAGTCCACGCATTAAAAAAAGCCGGCATCTTCGACCGGCTTCTCCAGTTCAACTGTCAGGGCACCCAGGTTACCGGCTTTGTCGGCACATCTGTGCTCGATCTACAAACGGTTCCACTGGTTTGTCGGCTCTCAGCCGTGTAAGCGGCTGTGCTTTGGCACTTTCGTCATTAAATATTCCATCTGATCCTGGAGGATGCGGCGATTTTGAAGGATCAGATGCTCATAGCGATTCGGAATGTATGGCAGATACAACAGCGGCATACGCGCCGCCTCGGGCGTGCGCCCGCCTTTGCGAATGTTACAGGCGCGACATGCGGTGACCACGTTCATCCAGCGGTCCTTGCCGTTCATAAACACCGGAATAACGTGGTCGCGGGACAGGTTTCGTTCGCGATACCGGTCGCCACAATACGCGCACACCTGACGGTCACGTGAAAACAGCGCTGCGTTCGAGAGATGCGGCTCATGATTACCCTTCATGAAGTCCACAGCGCCCTTGATCGCGATAATGCTGCGCGTGGAGAGTTGCGAACGCTCACCGGTCACGCGCGAGTAGCCACCGCGGTACGTGGCAACGACGCTACCGAGCGACCACGCGACCATCTGGCGCGCGTAGTACGTGATCGCGTCATCGACCACCACCCAACGGTTGGGTACCCCTGCCAAGTCCACCGTCAGAATTAATGCCACGGTTTGCCCCGCACAAGTATTACTGCACTGCGACAATGAAAATCGCCTGAAGGCGCGATTTCCCCATTAATACACAAAGTATATGCGCAGCAATAGCAGTTGAAAAGCGAGACGCCAGCGCTGTCGCTGCCCAGCGACAGCGGACGTGATCGATTCAGACTGCCTGGTCGGCGAGACTGACCTTCTGGATGGAAATCGCATTGACTGGACAAACCGATTCACATTGTCCGCAGCGGATGCACTGATTCTGGTCAATCCACAGCCTGTTGTAATACAGCGAATCGGTGCCGCCGCTCTCGACACGGCGATATCCGACCGTTCTGCCCTCATCGTCGCGCTCGAGCGCGGCGATTTCAACGATGCAATCAGGTACCGGTTTGACTTTCAGGCATTCATCGCACAACACACATTCGGCATCGTTGATCTCGAACTTGTAGTGGCACAGGTAGCATCGCGACGCAGCGTCGCTGGCAGTGTCGCGTTGGTACCCGGTTTCGACTTCTGCATCGCCGACCCGCTCGCCCGGTGACAAAACCGGCATCGGGTGAATCGAAATGACATTCATATCGGCAACGCGACCGGTGGTGCGGCCGTTAGCAGCCTTGGAATAAAACGCCTGCTCCGCCCTGGCATAACGGCCAAGCCGGTCAACTCCCATCAAACTGCGATCGACGTTCCGCGCGCAGTCTCTGGCATGACCGATTGCCTGAATCAGTGTGGTCGCGCCAAGTGCAAAATCACCGGCAACAAAAATCTTCTGGTGTGCCGTTGCGTGTGCTGTACCACTGTTCAACCAGCCATCCCGTGCGACAAGTTGCTGCCGAAGGGAAGCATCGACCCACGAAGTATCCGGAAACTGGCCAGTGGCGAGAATGACGTTGTCGGCCGTCTCGAGAAACTCACTGCCGGCAATTTCCCGCGGCAAGCGGCGGTTGTCCTTTCCGCTCTCTCCCGGTTCAGTTCGGATCAACCGAACGCCGGAAACACGGTCCTCGCCATCAAAACCAAGCGGCGCACATTGATTCTGAAGACTGGAGCCTTCGGCGAGCAATTCCTCGACCTCACCCGGAAGCACAACCATGTCCTCGCGGGCGCGCCGATAATAAGTCGCTGTAGCTGCCCCGAGCCGTTGCGCAGTTCGCGCGCAGTCCATTGCGGTGTAACCGCCGCCAATCACGGCTACCCGCTCACCAATCTCACGGCGTCCGCCCTCATTCACTTCAAGCAGGAATTCCAGGCCATGCTCGACGCCGTTCAGATCACTGCCAGGAAGTTCGAGCATATTTGGACGCAGAGTTCCGGCGGCCAGGACGATCGCGTCATGGCTGCTTAACAATTCATCCATCTTCACATCGCGACCAATGCCCACGCCACATTCGATTGCAACGCCGATTGACGTGATTTGGCCGATTTCACGGGCGATGACGTCGCGCGGCAAACGAAATGCGGGAATACCCTGATTGAGCATTCCGCCTGGGCTGCGATGTTTCTCGTACACCGTTACCTTGTGACCGAACATCGCCAAATCACGCGCCGTTGCCAGACCAGCTACGCCGGCCCCGACGATAGCGACGTGTTTTCCTGACGATGCAAATAGCGGCGGCAAAACGACCGGCGGCGTATCAGCAAAGTCAGCGGCGGAGCGTTTGGAGAAACATATCGCTACCGGCTCGCCATTGCCTTCCCAGCCATGCCGGCAGGCATCCTCGCAGGGGCGCGAACACACCCGGCCAAGAATCGCCGGAAAGACATTGTCGCGAAGGTTGATCTCGTACGCGTCGGCAAAACGGCCCTGATAGACCGCCTCAAGATAGCCCGGGATATCAGTACCGGCCGGACATGCGGCCTGGCAAGGAATGTTCTGTTCGAGCCAGTGCAGGTCCTGCGCTGACGTGCTGTCGCCCGTTGTTATTGAGAGCGCGGTCGCGGCGTTGAGTTCGGTACGCAATGTTGGTCCACAGAGAAACTGAAAGTGTTAATGAAAATAGATGGCCAATAGATCGACGTCAGAGTGCTAGAACAATCCTACGATTGTTCCGTCGTCGTCAAGGTCAATCTGGCTTGCCGCAGGTACCTTCGGCAGACCTGGCATGGTCATGACGTCGCCGCAAATCACGACGACAAATTCCGCACCCGCGGACAGACGTAATTCTCTAACCGTCAACGTATGCCCCTCCGGCGCACCGCGCAGGCTGGCATCGCTGGAGAACGAATACTGCGTTTTGGCGATACACACGGGGAAGTGTCCGTAACCCTCGCGTTCCAGTTCGTCCAGCCTCGCCTGCGCCTTGCTGTTGATGGTTACGCGGGCCGCGCCGTACACACGTTTGGCCACCGCTTCTATCTTTGCCGTCAGCGTCGCATCATCTTCGTATACCAGCTTCATATTTGCGCTACCCGACTCCGCCAACGAGACTACCTGCTTCGCCAACGCCTCGGCGCCGGCACCACCGTCGGCCCAATGACGTGCAACAACAACTGCAACGCCAAGCGCGGCGCACTTGTCTTCAAGCAGTTTAAGTTCAGCCGGCGTGTCATGTGTGAAGTGATTGATCGACACGACACATGGAAAACCGAACACGTCGCGGACGTTGCGCACATGCCGTGCGAGATTTTCGAACCCCTTGTCGAGCGCGCCAAGGTCTTCTTGTTCAAGCGCTGCACGTTGCACGCCGCCGTGGTACTTGAGCGCGCGAATCGTCGCGACGATGACACATGCGTCGGGCCGCAAGCCGGATTTCCGGCACTTGATGTCGACAAATTTCTCAGCGCCAAGGTCTGCACCAAAACCCGCTTCGGTAATCGCATATTCGCCAAGTTTGAGCGCCGCACGCGTCGCAATGACGGAGTTGCAGCCGTGCGCAATATTGGCGAACGGACCGCCATGAATAATGGCCGGGTTGTTCTCCAGTGTCTGCACGAGATTCGGTTTGATTGCATCTTTTAGCAATACCGCCATCGCCCCGTGGGCTTTCAGGTCGGCAGCATGGACCGGGCGTTGCTCGCAGGTATACGCCACGACAACCTTGCCGAGCCGATGCTTCAAATCAGCCAATGATTCAGCCAGGCACAGAATCGCCATGACTTCCGATGCAACCACAATGTCGAAGCCATCTTCGCGCGGGAACCCGTTTCTTTGCCCGCCAAGCGAAACGACCAGCGACCGCAAGCCGCGATCGTTCATGTCCAGCACTCTTCGCCAGGTAACCCGGCGCACGTCGATACCAAGCGAGTTTCCGTGGTGGATATGGTTATCGAGCATCGCCGCAAGCAAGTTGTTGGCGAGCTGGATTGCATTGAAATCACCGGTGAAATGCAGGTTGATATCTTCCATCGGAACAACCTGCGCGTAGCCGCCGCCGGCAGCACCGCCCTTCATACCAAATACCGGGCCGAGACTGGGCTCGCGAAGGCAGATAACGGCCTTTTTTCCAATGCGATTGAGTGCATCGCCAAGACCAACGGTCGTTGTTGTTTTACCCTCCCCGGCCGGTGTCGGACTGATCGCAGTGACGAGTATCAGCTTGCCGTCGGGTTTGTCAGCCAGGCTGGCCAGATATGGGGAAGATATCTTGGCCTTGTAATGGCCATACGGCTCGAGTTGATCTTCCGGGATGCCCAGCCGATCTTCAGCCAGTTCACTGATACGCCTCAGTGATGCCTGCTGCGCAATCTCGATATCAGGTAACAAATTGGATGCCCTCTTGTCCTCATCAGACAAACAAGAGGCAGCATGATAGCCGCCTTCGTTTTGTTACCGCTACTTCAATTTGCGGCTTCGACCGAGTTTGGGGTCAAGAAAAATGGTCTCGTTGGGCCCGGTACCGGTGATTTGCACAATCGCTGTCTCCGACTTTGCGCCGTCAAAGTGAACCCCTCCGGCCGGATGCAGCATGTAACCGCCTTGCCTTATTGCGGTTGTGTTCTCCGGATCAAATTTCGTGTCGGTCCCCGCATACCAGGTGCCTTGAACAACGGCAACGAGACGATCATTGTTGTGATAGTGCGGTGTCGTCATCGTCCATGGTGCGAAACGTACGCGAACGATATACAAGCCGGGCTGCGACCGATCCCCAAAGACTTTCGCATAACTGACACCGGGGAGTGCAGGGATTGACTGCCAGTCCTCCCCACCTGCCTGTACGATTTCGAATCCTTGCTGGTCGCTATGGGCATTGTCGATGACCGTTGTCAGCGGCATGAGCAAGACCAATATGGTTACCGACATGACCAACGCGCGCGGCATGTTCCTCAAGATATATGCACTCACTCAGCTTCTCCTGTTTTGTCGATCATGTTTTTGTTCTTGCTGTGCCCGACCATGGCGCTCATTCCGGTTTCGCTGCAAGACTGCACGCATTGTAGATCGTTATCTTGCTGAGCCGATTACGGTCGACCTTCGATTGTTCTTGCTGGAGATCGCAATCGCTTTGCGAGTTGTCAATGATCACAGTGGGCAGACACCCGGACAAACCTGCGACGCGGCCACTTGAAAAGCCTCAGTTCCGGGGCTTTACGAATCGGATCGTCATGCGATCCGATTCACCGATAGCGCGTATCCTGGGCAGGTCTTCATCTGACACGTTTCGCAATGACGGCATCAGGTTCCACACGCCACCCGGATGATCTGCAGTATCTTTTGGATTGGCATTGATCTGTGATTTCGCGTCCAGACGGAAACCTGCCTTCTCCGCCAGATTTATGACGTAGTCTTCGGTCATGTAACCAGACTGGATTTGCTGCTGCAATAAGGTACCGGGTTTGGCGCGATGTTCAACCACGCCGAGTACCCCGCCCGGTTTAAGCGCAGCGTAGAACCCTCTGAACATCGTCTCGGCAGAACCTGCCTTGGCCCAGTTATGGACATTGCGAAAGGTCAGCACCAGGTCGGCCGAACCCGGCGGGGCGAACTCGGGCATTTTGCGGTCGAAATACATGATCTGGGTACTTCGATACAACCCGGGCGACGCCGCGATCTTCGCACGCAGATCGGCATCCATGCGCCGGAAAAAAGAGCGCGAGTCCTCTGTTATTCGATAGCCCGCCGGGTAGAAAATCCCTTTCTCACTCAGTACCGGTCCCAGTATCTCGCTATACCAACCTCTGCCGGGTGTGATTTCGACAACTGTCTTGTCCGGTGTAAGGCCGAAAAACAACAGTGTTTGCTTCGGATGCCGGTATTGATTTCGGGCCTTGTAGGCGTCCGACCGATGGTTTCCAACCATTGCCTGTTCGATCATCGCGCCGGTATCCGCGCCGGCAAGTGACGAAGCAGTCATCATGGCCATCACAAGGACACTGTGACGAGCCGTTTTTAACAAAATATGAAACATACCCCCTCCACTATTCACTGAGTTTTCTTGACCGAGTTTTCCTCACTGAGTCTTCCTCACTGGGTTTTCCACTCCCGAATTTCCTGAACTTGCGATTCTTCGGTAACTGACCGCTACGAACCCGTATGCGTTCAAAATAATCGCTTCGCAGGAACAACAACAGCCCGCGCCGGCATTGTGCAACGCACCGGCCACAGTCAGCAGTCGCTGCAAATTGCAATCGACATATTGCAATCGATTAATTGCGATCGATGTAACCCTCAATTACCTTGGATGGTAATCGCTGTATCTGGCAGCAGCTTGCAATAACCCCTGCGCGGAGTCATCCGCGACAAGTTCTGCCCGGAGTTATCCGCGACGATCAAGGTAGGCGTCAAGCGTGTTGCGCCACGCCGGATATCGCGGATCGCTGTGCCAGTTCTCCGTTGAATCTATTGCATCGCCGCAAATGGCACTACTGGCATCGCCAGCATTCTGAACAAAGATCACTGCAGTGTACGCCGCCATTTGCAGCGCTTCGTTATAAATATCGGCTTGCGCGCCTGTTGCTGATGCGGCCAGTGACCTGACGGTCGCTTTGCCCGGCAGGCAATCTCCAAGCAATTCGCCGGCATTGCTCAGACCAGCCGGCTCCCCTCGCACGACGTCATGCACAAGAACGAGATCGCCGTACGGTACAAATGCCACTTCAACGACAACGATCGCATCGGCAGAATTTGCGAGTGCCTCGACGGCATCCAGGCCGTGTGCGGTCGCAGAAAATGCGATACAGGCGAGCGCCAGACACGAGCGCCTGGCGAGAGACAGAACTGTTGCAAGAGTTTCCAATTCAATACCTCCGGCAGCTGACTGCCTGAAGTCTAAACCGTATTTGCTTGCTATGCAGCCTCTCTTGAGCGCAGCATTCCCTGCTCACGGATAAAGCGCAATATTTCGTCAAGCCCTTCGCCCGTTTTCAGGTTGCTGAACACAAACGGCCGCTCGCCTCGCATCTTGCGCGCGTCTCGGTCCATTACCTCCAGAGAAGCGCCAACCATTGGCGCAAGATCGATCTTGTTGATGATGAGTAGATCGGACTTGACGATACCCGGACCACCCTTACGCGGAATTTTGTCTCCTGCCGACACGTCGATCACGTACAAGGTCAAGTCGGAAAGCTCGGGCGAGAATGTGGCTGCCAGATTGTCACCGCCGCTTTCGACAAAAACCACATCCAGATTACCGATACGCGCCGCGAGACGGCCAAGCGCTTCCAGATTCATCGAAGCGTCTTCACGAATCGCCGTGTGCGGACAACCGCCGGTCTCCACGCCAATGATGCGTTCCGCGTCGAGCGCATCGTTACGGACCAGGAATTCCGCGTCCTCCCGCGTGTAAATGTCGTTGGTGACCACTGCCACCTCAAGGCTGTCGCGCATGGCACGGCACAACGCCAGGGTCAGCGCCGTTTTCCCGGACCCGACCGGACCCCCAATGCCAACGCGTAAAGGTTGCTTACTCATGAAAATCTCCAGTAATTAGCTGCGCCCGCCTCAACATGTTCTTGATTATGGACGTCAGGATCTGAACAATCGTGTGTATTGCCGTTCATGTTTGCTGCTGGCTATCGCATACAGTGGCGAGAAGTTCGACCAGTCATCAGGTTTGATCGATAGTGCGGTTTCTACCGCGCCCGCGCAGGCAGGCATCAAACCCGCAATAATACGTTGTCCGGCGCTCTGTCCCAGGGGCACCAGTTTGATCGCCGCGGTGACCTGGTTCTCAAGCCAGGACCAGGCGTATCCGGTAAGCGCGTCAGCCAGAGCCAGGTTCCAATGAACCGCGACGAACGCAAAGCTCGTTGGGAATGCAAGCGCGTCGATCGACTGAAGCCGCTGCAGCGCGGATGCGTCCAGTTCACCGCCCGAGACATTGTCCGAAACAATGACCGTGCGCAATGCGCGTCCCATGTGCACCGATTCGTCACGCAGCTCTGCGGTTTCGCGAGATGCGATGAATTCAGCGTTGAACCGGACAGCTGCGTCCGGGTCATTCCCTTGCCATGCCTGATAAATCCTGGCCACCATCGGTAACTCGAAGCGCGCCATGCTGCCGGCCAGGACAGATCCAATCCATTCTTGCGTTGAATCCTGATCGGATACCTGCCCGGACTCAGCAGCCCACTCGAGGCCTTGCGAATAGCTGAAGGCGCCGATGGGTAGCGCCGGACTCGCCAGACGCAACAGGCGACCGAGAGCAGTTGAATTCAACCGCGGTTCTCCGTGGCGTGTTTCTGGCCAAATTCGTGAATGACGGCCGGGCCATTATTCGCTGCGCCGCCTTTCGCTGCGTTGCCATTCTCTGAATCGCCATGTTCTGAATCGCCATGGTGGTGATGCCCCCCATAGGCACCTGCCTCGGGCTCGAAGGCGGCCTCGATGGATTTAACTTGCGCGCCCAGTCCTTCGACCATCTCTCTTAGTACGTGATCTTGCGCAATTCGAATCCATTGACTTCCGACTTGAAGTGGCACATGGCGGTTGCCCAAATGATAAGCAACACGAACCAGATCACGATCGCTGGAACAAGAAATGTGGAGCACCTTCTCCGCTTTCGCGCGAACAATTACAACCCGACCGTCGTCGGCCAGAAGGCAATCGCCATCGCGAAGGATGCGCCCGCGTTCGAGAAACAATCCAACTTCTTCTCCATCAGCGAGAGCCGTTCGCAAGCGGCTTTTCTGGCGCAAGTCGAACGGCAACACCAGTTCAATATCGTGAGTGGACTGCGCCGTTGCATGTTTCGAGATTGTCAACACGATCAGAACAGGAAGTAGCGCTGCGCCATGGGCAAAGATGTCGCCGGCTCACACGTGAGTAACTCACCGTCTGCCCGGACCTGGTAATTCTGCGGATCGACGTCGATGGTCGGCATATATGCATTCAGGCGCATGTCCGTCTTGCTGACCTGGCGCGTGCCTCTAACCTCGACCAGCGATTTACGCAATCCCAGGGAGCGGCCAATGTCCTGCTCAATTGCAGCGCCGGAAA
>CATOSA010000049.1 GCA_951812315.1 uncultured Burkholderiales bacterium | reverse complement strand
CCCTGCGCCGAGAGTTATGGCCAAGGCACGCCATATCAGTGCGCGAGCCTTGTTCACCGCTCCGGAAAACATGACAACTGACTTGATCAAAGCGCGATGCAATTTATTGCTGAGCGACGTTAACGGCTGTGCCGGCGCGCGCGATGTTTGGCAGTGATGAACTCGCTGTGCGGAACGTACAGCAAGTCCGCGATCTTTCGCACCAGGTGGTCCTCGTACATGTCCACTTCGAGGTCGGCATGTGCGACACGCCACATATGTTCTACCAGGCGATGTTTCTGCTCGGCACTGAACTTTTTATTGATCACCTTTACCAGGGGGTGGTACGAGGTTGCCCGCTCGTGCGGTTGTGCGGCCTGCGAGATGAGAGTGCGAGCCTGAGCTTCAGTCAGCGCGAAAATTTCACGGAGCGAATCCGCGGCAATTTGTAGATCCTCTTCCTTTACTTCATGGTCGGCGCGTGCGGTCTCGTACAACAAAGTCGCCACGGACGACTGCAAGGCGAGCGCTTCTCGAGATTGCTGTTGTTCCGGTGTTTCTGCGCCGGTCAGCTTTTGCAAGGATGCAGAAAGTGATTGGATCAGGCTATCGAAAGATCGTGGCATGATGGATCAAGATGTCGTCGCCGAAAACGTGCCCGGAAAATCGGGATGCCCAGTGGCAACAGTAATTATGAAATGCAATGCTAGCAGTCTGTCGGACTCAGGATGATTCGGCTGCAACAGTGGGAGAGCGGCCCATATTTCACCGATTTCTCCTTACGTATTCCCGATATGCGCGTCGAAATCGTTAAAATCTGTGCTCGCTCTCCCACCGTTTCGCTTTCGAACCCCTAAGTCCGACAGACTGCTAGGTCAGTTTTGATGGCTCATTCCGCGTTTGATTCCGGGGCGAAGTGCCATAGCGTCACCCCATCGGCGCAAATTGTCATAGCCGCCAGCCCCTTCGATAATCGATCGGCGCAGCGCAAATGAAGGATATAGCATCAGATCGGCAACCGAAATTTCCCCCGCCAGGTACTCCCTGTTTTCAAGTGCCTGATCGCACGCCAGAAACGCGTCAAGCAACCTTTTCGCGAAGTAGTCGATGTTCGCTTTTGATTTCTCGGGCGCGGTCGCTTCCAGTCGAAAAACAGCCATGCTGGCGCCCGAGATGTCACTCGCAGCCTGAACAAACCACTGCATCGCCAGCGCGCGGGCCGCTGCGTCTTTGGGTAGAAACTTGCCGGACTTCTCGGCGCAGTACAACACGATCGCGCCTGACTGGCTTAACGCAAACGGTTTGCCGCCCGGGCCGTCGGGATCAACGATGGCCGGCATCAATCCGGAGGGATTGATCTTGCGAAACTCCGGCGTATTTTGTTCGCCTTCGTAAAGATTGAGGTGACGCAGGCGATAGGGCAGGCCGGCTTCTTCGAGCGCGATGGCCGCGCGCAGTCCGTTGGCGGTTGGTGCGAAATACAGGTCAATCATTCCGGATAGCTCCTCCGCCTGAGATAATTGTGGTCAGTTTATCAGGCTAGATGGCAGGCGTTACTGTTTCGGCCACCGCTTCAATCTAATATGCTTTAGCGCGTTCCGGTAAAGGCAAGGCACTGAATCCAATCAACGTCATGGAATCGCAACAATCTAACGTTCAACTGCGTCGCGCGCTGTCTCTGCCGCTGATCACGTTCTACGGGCTCGGAACAATACTGGGCGCGGGAATCTACGTTCTCGTGGGCGAAGTTGTGGTCACTGCGGGCATTTTTGCGCCGGTAGCATTCTTGCTGGCCGCTGTCGCGGCGGCGTTTTCCGCTTTTTCGTACGCAGAACTCGCGGCCCGGCATCCGCTCGCGGGTGCCGAAGCCGTCTATGTTCAGGAGGGTTTTGGTCGTCGCGGCCTTTCAATGTTTGTCGGGTTGTTGATCTGCTTTTCCGGAATTGTGTCATCGGCAACACTTACCCGTGGATTTGTTGGGTACCTGAGTGTGTTCTTCGATGTTCCTGAAAACCTTGTAATTATTGTGCTGTTGCTTGCTCTGGGACTGCTCGCATTGTGGGGGATACTCGAATCTGCGGCCGCCGCAGCGGTGGCGACCATTATCGAAGTAGGTGGGCTCGTGCTGATTATCGTTGTTTGCTGGGACAGTTTCGCGACTTTGCCTCACCGTTGGCCGGAGCTGGTGCCACCGTGGGAGGGCGAAGCCTGGTGGGGTATTGCACTGGGCGCATTTCTGGCGTTCTACGCATTCATCGGATTCGAGGACATGGCCAATGTGGCAGAAGAGGTCAAGGACCCGGAACGTAATATGCCGCGTGCAATTATTCTGGCGCTGGTGGGCTCGTCAGTTCTCTATATGCTTATTGTGATTGCAGCTGTGTCGACGTTGCCGATCGCGGCATTGTCGGACACTGATGCACCGTTGGCGCTGTTGTACGAGACAGCGACCGGATCCTCCCCGACGATCATCGCCATCATCGGATTGTTTGCAGTGATCAACGGCGCGCTGATTCAAATAATCAGGTCATCGCGCATGCTCTACGCCATGTCTCGTGCCGGTTGGCTACCGAGGCAATGGGCACGCCTTAACGAACGTACCCAAACGCCGATCTTCGCGACTATTCTGATTGCTGTAGGCGTGATGGTGTTTGCTATATGGTTACCGCTGGTCGCGCTTGCGCAACTCACAAGCTTCTCGATTCTGGTTGTCTTTGGGCTGGTGAACTTGTCGCTCATCCGGATCAAGAAACACTAGCAACCACCGGAAAACATCCGCGTCTATCCGCTATGGGTGCCGTACGGAGGACTCTTGCTTGCAATAATGTTGCTCGGTTTTCAGGCGCTAAGCGTACTTGACGTTCCGGGATGAGTGTCTCGATGCCACGAGTGGTCCGCTGGGCCGGTCGGCGAAGCAACAAGAAAATGCCAGCATCGTGTCTTCCATGGTCATGATCACACAGTTGCAATACAGATCGAATCAATTCGCTGCCCCGGACGCAATATTGAAATGGTAGGGGTTTTGTCGAACGCGAACTCCTCACGTCAACCCGAAGCAATTTTCATCAGAAGCTAATGCAATCCAGAAAAACAAAGGCCATACGCATTCACGGTGCGCGCCAGAACAATTTGAAGAATATTGATGTTGACTTGCCGTTGAACGAACTGCTCGTCGTTACCGGCGTTTCAGGTTCCGGAAAGTCATCGCTGGTATTCGACACGCTATACGCTGAAGGGCAGCGCCGCTATGTGGAAACGTTCTCGCCTTACGCGCGCCAGTTTCTGGATCGCATGGACAAGCCCCAGGTTGACCGTATCGACGGGGTGCCACCGGCGATAGCGATTGACCAGACCAACCCGGTGCGGACGTCACGCTCGACTGTCGGCACCATGACCGAACTGGCGGATCATTTGAAGCTGCTGTTTGCACGCATGTCGCATTTGTTTTGCCGGCAGTGTGCGCAACCGGTTCGCCGCGAGACACCCGATTCGATTTACGACGCCATGGTTGGTCGGGCTAACGCCATGGCGGTTCGGGCTGGCGACATGGTTGCTCGCGCCGACGCAAGGCTTGTTGGCAGTGATGCGCTGGTCGTTGGGGCTGGTGCAATGGACACCCTGGCTGAAGCCCCGGCCGTGCGAATCGACGAGAACCACGATCCGCGACTGATCGTCACTTTCCCGGTGGAAATCCCCAAGAATTTTTCGGAGAAGGAAGTTCGCGCGCTGCTCGAAGCCCAGGGATATACACGCATTCATTCGAAATCGGCACGTACACTCGAGGTCGTCCAGGACCGTTTCCGGATGTCGTCTGTCGAACGCGAAAGAGTCATAGAAGCGTTGGAATCGGGGTTTCGCGTCGGACATGGACAGATTTGCATCCATGCCGTGGATGATCTAGGTAGGACCACTGACAGCTGGCGGTTCAGCGACGATTTGCATTGCGCGGATTGCGATATTCATTATCGCGAACCTAACCAGAGCACGTTCTCATTCAATTCTCCGGTTGGCGCCTGCGACACTTGCCGTGGTTTCGGACGGGTCATCGGTATCGATTTCGGCTTGATTGTTCCGGATGAATCGAAGACCTTGCGTGAAGGTGCGATCAAGCCGTGGCAGACAAAAAGTTTCCGCGAGTGTCAGGATGACCTGGAGGAATATGCGAACAAACGCCGCATTCCGCTGGATAAGCCATGGCGGGAGCTCAGTGACGAGCATCGCGAGTGGGTTTTGGAGGGCGAGCCGGACTGGGTCAGTTGGCGCAAGTCGTGGCCGGGCGTCTGGTATGGCGTGCGGCATTTTTTTGCCTGGCTGGAAAGCAAGGCGTACAAAATGCACATTCGGGTGCTGCTGTCGAAGTATCGCGCCTATACGCCGTGCACTGTCTGCGAAGGTAGCAGGCTCAAGCATGAAGCACTGCTCTGGCGCGTGGGGAGTAGAGGCGCGGCCGACGCAATACTGAAACCCGCATTGCGCTATCGCCCGCCGGAAGTGGCGTGGTCGACCGAACAGTTGCAAAGTATGCCCGGGCTGACAGTACACGATCTCATGTTGCTGCCGATCGACCGCTGCAAGGCGTTTTTTGACGCCGTCAATGATTCGGTGCAGACATTGCATAGCGCCGGTGTGCTGGACGAAGCGACTCGGCTGTTGCTGGGAGAGATTCGCACGCGTTTGACCTATTTGCAGCAGGTCGGACTTGGATATCTGACGCTGGACCGGCAGTCGCGTACGTTGTCAGGCGGTGAGGTTCAGCGCATCAACCTGACAACCGCGCTCGGAACGTCACTGACCGACACCTTGTTTGTGCTGGATGAGCCGTCGATCGGTTTGCATCCCCGTGACATGGGCAGGGTGATCGACGTCATGCGTAATTTGCGCGATGCGGGCAACTCGCTGGTTGTGGTTGAGCACGATCCGCAGATCATGCTTGCTGCCGATCGCATTCTCGATATGGGGCCGGGGCCTGGTGAGCAAGGCGGCGCCATCGTATTTTTCGATCGGGCGAGCAAATTGGGCGACGCCGCAACGCTGACGGCTGATTATCTTCACGGCCGGCTGCGCACCGACGCCGGGCTCGAACGGCTCTCAGTGGATGCTGACACGCCATGTCTCGAAATCATTGGCGCCGCGGAGCACAATCTCAGGAACATAGATGTGTCGATACCGCTGCAACGACTGGTGTGCGTAACCGGTGTTTCCGGCTCCGGCAAGTCAACCCTTGTGAACGACGTGTTGTACGCGGCATTGCTCAAACATAAGGGCAAGCCTACCGAAACGCCAGGTGCCTACGAGTCGCTGCGGGGTCACGATCGGATCGCGGATGTCGTAATGGTCGATCAGACCCCCATCGGCCGTACGGCGCGGTCCAATCCAGCCAGTTATGTGGGTGCCTTCGATGCCATTCGAGACCTGTTTTCGAAGGCGCCGCTTGCCAGGGAGCGCGCCTACAAGCCGGGTATGTTCAGCTTCAATTCTGGCGATGGTCGATGTCCGGAATGTGGCGGCAAAGGGTTCGAACATGTCGAGATGCAATTTCTGTCGGACGTGTATCTGCGCTGTCCGGACTGCGACGGCAAGCGATATCGCCAGGAAGTACTTGAGGTCACCATCGCGCCAGAAGGAGGGACTGCACGCAGTATTGCGGATGTTCTGAACATGACAGTATCCGAAGCGCTCGGCTATTTCGCTGCTTCGCCGGAGGTGTTGCGAAAACTGAAGCCGCTGTCGGATGTCGGGCTTGAATACCTCAGGCTTGGGCAACCGGTGCCGACGTTATCTGGCGGCGAGGCGCAACGCCTGAAGCTTGCCGGGCATCTAGCCAAGGTCGAGGGCATCGCTAAGACGGGTGCGATATTTCTGTTCGACGAGCCGACCACCGGACTACATTTTGATGACATCGCCAAGTTGCTCCGGTCACTGCGCAAACTGGTTGATGCCGGCCATTCCCTGGTCGTGATCGAGCACAATCTTGACGTGATCGCTGCCGCCGACTGGGTCGTTGATCTGGGTCCTGAAGGCGGAGAAGCCGGTGGCGCTATCGTGTGTTGTGGTACACTGGACGAGGTGAAGGCGAATGAAGCCTCATTCACCGGACATGCCCTTGCCGATCATGAACGGCAATTAGAAAACCCAGCCGGGACTATGCTGGTCGCGGGCGAGGCGGCCGCACCTGCGTATCTGGATGAGTCGATCAGAATTCGCAATGCCAGAGAGCACAATCTTCAAAATCTTGACGTAGGGTTGCCGCGCGGGAAATTTACGGTAATTACCGGCGTGTCCGGAAGTGGAAAATCTACGCTGGCGTTTGACATCGTGTTTGGTGAAGGACAGCGCCGCTATCTGGAATCGCTCAATGCCTATGCGCGCCAGTTTGTGCAGGTTGCGTCACGCCCGGAGGTGGATGCGATCCATGGCATTCCTCCGACCGTCGCAATCGAGCAGCGCACCAGTCGCGGCGGACGCAAGAGCACGGTCGGCACGCTCACGGAGATTCATCACTTTTTGCGTTTGCTGTTTGTCAAACTTGGCACGCAATATTGCCCGGACTGCGAAGTAGCCATAGAACCGCAAAGCGAAGAAGCGATCGCGGCGCGCATTGTGCGCGAATACAAGGGAATGCATATTGGCCTGCTTGCGCCACTCGTGACGAACCGCAAGGGTGTTTACACGGACCTGGCACGATGGGCGCACAACAAGGGATTCGGCTATTTGCGTATCGATGGCGAATACGTGCCGACGCGTCCGTTTCCGAGAATCGACCGTTTCAGCGAACATATGATCGAACTGCCGGTGGCAGACGTGCACGTCAGTGCCGCGCAGGAATCATCGCTGCGCGCTGCGCTGCGAAGCGCGCTCGAATACGGCAAAGGCGTCGTTCACGTTATTGCCCCGCTCGATCAGCTGATGCAAGGCGGTGAAATGACCGAGGCGGTTTTCTCGACCAAGCGGGCATGCCCGTCTTGCGGCACCAGCTTTCCGGAACTCGATCCGCGCCTGTTTTCCTACAACTCAAGACATGGATGGTGTGCGGCATGCTACGGCACTGGATTGCAGATTGACGATGTCAACTGGGACGATGAGCGCGCGCGTACCGGCGCAGAAGATCATGTGCTGGACTCGTGGATTGACTGGCTCGAAGTCGACCAAGCCTGCCCTGCCTGTGATGGTCGACGGCTCAAACGTGAAGCCCTGGCAGTGAAGTGGCGGAGCCTGACGATTGCAGACTACGGCGCGCTGCCGGTCGGCACGCTCGCGGGATCATTTGACGACCTTTACCTTGAGGGGCGCGATCGGGAAATTGCGCGCGATCTGATCGCTGAGTTGAAAGGCCGCCTCGGGTTTCTGGCCGAGGTAGGCCTCGATTACCTCACGCTCGATCGCTCGGCACCGACTCTGTCGGGTGGCGAAGCGCAACGCATTCGGCTTGCAGCCCAACTGGGTTCGAATTTGCGCGGCGTGTGTTACATCCTTGACGAACCGACGATCGGACTACACCCGCGAGACAACCAGATTCTGTTGAAAACGCTGCGCAAACTCGAGCGCAAGGGTAATACGCTGCTGGTTGTCGAACATGATGAGGATACGATTCGCAGTGCCGATCATGTCGTCGATCTTGGTCCTGGTGCCGGGCGCCTTGGCGGGCGTCTGATCGCTGAAGGCGACGTCGAACGGTTGATGAATGAACCAGCGTCGGTCACCGGCAAGTTCCTGCGCCAGCCGCTGTTGCATCCGTTACAGAAACTGCGCCCGGTGTCGACGTCTGCACCGGCAGTGCGAGTGAGCGGCGCGAACCTTCACAATCTGTTGAAAGTCAACGTGCGCTTTCCGCTCGGCCGTCTTACCGTGGTGACAGGTGTTTCGGGTAGCGGAAAATCGACTCTGGCGCGTGATGTTCTGCACGACAACGTGGCGAGGCTAGTCGGCGACCGGCGTCGGCGCAGTAGTGGCAGGCCGGGCCTTGTCGGTTGCAGCAAATTGACCGGGTGGGAAACGCTCACACGCATACTCGAAGTTGATCAGACGCCGATCGGCAAGACCCCGCGTTCATGTCCTGCGACTTACGTGGGTTTCTGGGATGCGATCCGCAAATTGTTCGCCGGAACCCAGGACGCGCGAATGCGCGGCTATCAGCCAGCGCGGTTCTCGTTCAATATTGCAAACGGGCGCTGCACGGCGTGCGGCGGGCAGGGCATTCGCAAGATCGAAATGAGTTTTCTTCCCGACGTGAAAGTTACGTGTGAGGAATGCAACGGTGCGCGCTTCGATCAGGAGACACTTGCTGTCAAGTTCAAGGGCAAATCGATTGGTGACGTGCTGTCGATGAGCGTAGACGAAGCGACCGGGTTCTTTTCCGCTCAGCCCGCCATTCACCACGCGCTGCGGCTTCTTCAGGATGTCGGATTGGGCTATCTGACACTCGGACAACAGAGCCCCACACTATCAGGCGGCGAGGCGCAACGCATCAAGCTGGTGACTGAACTGGCGAAAGTCCGGCTGGATCACGAACCCGACGGCACCAGAAAAGTCAACAAACAGGCAGGCAGTAAAAACATAACAGGTGCCCAGCATACCTTGTACGTACTTGACGAGCCGACGGTGGGGCTGCACATGGCAGATGTAGAGAAGCTCATTCGGGTATTGAACCGGTTGGTCGATGCGGGAAATACGGTCATTGTGATCGAGCACAACCTCGATGTGATGGCGAACGCCGACTGGGTCGTGGATCTCGGCCCCGAGGGCGGTGCCGGCGGGGGAAAAGTGGTTGTGCAAGGCGCAACGTCGGCAGTGTCGCAAGCGACGGATTCTCATACCGGCCGGGTCCTGAAAGACTTTTTGTCAGACAGGAGCGTACCGGCATTGGCATGACCTAGCAGTCTGTCGGACTCGGGATAATTCGGCTGCAACGGTGACAGAGAAAAGAAATCAGCGCGGCCCATATTTCATCGATTTTTCCTTACGTATTCCCGATATGCGCGTCAAAATCGCTAAAATCTGTGCTCACTCTCCCAGGGTTTAAATAGAACCCGTGTTTCGCTATCGACCACCTAAGTCCGACAGACTGCTACTAGTAGACGCGGAACATATTGTGCATGCCTGGTTAACAGTATGTTCGTGATGCTATCCCTTTGTTTAGGAAGTCAACGCGCCCGATCAAGCACGTCGAGCAGGCATTGCCGTTATTTGTCGGCCGCCGAGACCACGTGACTTTCATCATTAGATCTAAAGCTCTTGATGCCGACAGCCAGGATCTGCAAGACGCTGAGTCCAGAAGTGGCCTTCTGACCGGATTGCCAAAGCTGACGTTTGCCCGAAACGCCAACGGCGACACCATTACACGCAACGAAGGCACATGGGATCGCGATGACGGGTTCTCGGTCGGAGAGAGAATAGCGATCACCGGGGCATTGAATGCCGGTCATTTCACGATCGCCAATATCGCGAACGCCGGTCAAACGCTGGTCCTGGATGTTTCCAACACGGTTAGCGAAATAGTTACGAAGGCGTTGGCGATATCCGGTGCTGTAGACGCGCCGGAAGAGGAATTGTCGCCAGACGATTCGGCGGAAGAAGATTCGCCGGTGGGCGATTCTCTGACTAACTGTGATAACGATCCCGACAAGGATCGGGAAGGTTCCAGCGCGCCGCCACGGGAATCGCCGGATGAAAGTGCTGACAGTGACGAATTGAGTTGGCTGTTTGCAGATTCGCCTGCAGACAATTCGCAGTCAAGCAATTCACAGTCAGGCAATTCACGGTCTGAAGATGCGCAGGCAGGCGGCTCGTTGGAATCGGAATCGTCTACAGCCGATTTGCCGAAGGCGGACGCGCCGATTGGCGGTGACGATGCCACTGACGCCGGCCACGCGGTTACGGGCGCACCGGACGCGAGCGCACCGACAAACGACGCCGCAAGTGTCGAGGCCAGCAGGCAGGCAACGCATGCGCCGGGACGGGCCATCCGATCGCGATCCGAAATTGAGAAACTGTTGATTGCTTTGAGCGACGAGCATCTGACGGTGACGGCGTATCCAGAGGATGGTGAGTTGCTGTTTGCGGCGAGAGTGCGGGCAGTGGATCCCGATCTCGGCCGCATTGTCCTGGAGTACAGCCAGTGGAAGCCGGCCAACTCGGCATTACTGGCTAGCCGGCAGGTCCTGTTTCACTGCGAGCGCAAGAATCGTCACATCCAGTTCCTGGCCGGCGCTCCGTCAGAAATTGTATTTGGCGGCAGTGCTGGTATTCAGGTGGGTTTTCCGGAATTTATTCTGGATCTTCAACAGCGTACCGAGCGACGCTTCCGTCTTGCAACCCGTCCGTCGATGTGGTGCGTGATAAAGCAGGACGGCGGGCCGCCAATTGTCGCGAACGTGGACGATATCAGCAAAGGCGGGCTCGGCGGCATCGTGCATGATCCTGGCGTAGTGCTGAAGCCGGGCATGATCGTCAAGAATTGCCAGATCACTGGTTCCGAGCTCAAACGGCCAATCGACGTTAGCGTTGAGATTCGCTATTGGAAGACAGTACGATCGAAAGAGGGCGTACTGAGCAAAAGAGTGGGCTGCCGGTTCGTGGCGTCGTCTGCGGATCTGCAAAAACTGATCGACGTGTTTATTGTCGATCTCGATGACGACCAGCCAGGTGGTTGAAATTACACAATGAGGACGTGTCCCGGATTGCCGATGCTTGTTTGATTCTTGCGCAGTCCATCAGATTCTCCTGCAAATAATGCGCGCATCCAGTTCCCCGGGAGTAATATTGCGCTCAGACACTCCCGTCGTTCATGTCAATCAGTCTCCGCTCCGGAATTTCTATCAATCGGCGTAATACTCATGAAGCTTGATGACACCCGGCTTTCCATGCCGCCGCAGCAAGTGTCGCTCGATGTTCTCGAAGAGAAATATGCGAAGGGCGACGAGCGTACTGTTGACGACGTTCGCCGCCGCGTTGCGAAAGCGTTGGCTGCGATCGAGGAAGAACCGGCCAGGTGGGAGCCGTTGTTCTTCGAGGCGTTGCAGAACGGATTTATTCCCGGTGGGCGGATCAACTCGGCTGCGGGTACCACACTTGCCGCAACGTTGATCAATTGTTTCGTACAACCGGTCGGCGATTCCGTTTCGGAAATGACTGATGGCAAGCCCGGTATTTATGCGGCACTGATGGAAGCAGCCGAAACCATGCGCCGTGGTGGTGGCGTGGGTTACGATTTTTCCGCAATTCGGCCCAAGGGCGCGTTGGTGCGCGGCACGCAAAGCACGGCGAGCGGGCCGGTTTCCTATATGCGCGTATTCGATCAAAGTTGTGAGACGGTTGAATCGGCCGGGTCCCGGCGCGGCGCGCAGATGGGCATTCTGCGTTGTGATCATCCCGATATAGAGGAATTTATTCACGGCAAGGACAAGGGCGAACTGCGTAATTTTAATGTCAGCGTGGCCGTGACTGACGCTTTCATGCGCGCGGTGCAGGCCGATGGCGACTGGGATCTGGTGCACCGGGTTCGGCCGGTGCTCGATCAGGGCACGCCAGCGGTACGGCGCGATGACGGGAAGTGGGTCTATCGCAGCGTCAAGGCGGGCGATCTGTGGAAGCAGATCATGGATTCGACATACGACCATGCCGAACCCGGCGTGATTTTCATTGATCGGGTGAATGAAGACAACAATCTTGCGTCATGCGAGAACATCGAAGCGACTAATCCATGCGGGGAACAACCGTTGCCCGCATACGGATGTTGCTGTCTCGGCAGTATCAACCTTTGCGTGTTCGTGAACGAACCATTCACGCCGAATGCACATTTCGATTTTGATGCGCTTGGTCAGGTAATTCGCCCGGCGGTCAGAATGCTTGACAACGTGCTCGATGCAACGGTCTGGCCGTTACCGCAGCAAGCCGGGGAGGCCGCCAACAAACGCCGGGTCGGACTGGGATTTACCGGGCTGGGTGACGTGTTGATCATGCTTGGTCTTCGCTATGACACGCCGGAGGCAAGGCGTGCGGCGGCGGACATTGCCGAGTACATGCGTGACCAAAGTTATGGCGCGTCTGCCGATCTTGCCGAGGAGAAGGGCGCTTTCCCGGCGTTCGACGCAGACCACTATCTGGCTGAACCGCATTGCGCGTCGCGGCTTCCGGAAGAGCTCAAACAACGCATCCGCACACATGGCGTGCGCAACAGCCATTTACTGTCGATTGCACCGACCGGCACTATTTCACTGGCTTTTGCCGACAATGCGGCAAATGGTATTGAGCCGCCGTACGCGTGGAGCTATCAGCGCAAGAAGCGCGAAGCGGACGGGACGCACAAGATTTACGATGTAGAGGACCACGCTTGGCGCCTGTATCGGCATCTCGGCGGCGACATGAATTCGCTTCCACTGCAGTTTGTAACTGCGCTGGAGATATCGGCACTTGATCACATGCGCATGGTTGCGGCTGTCGCGCCGTTTGTCGATTCGGCGATCAGCAAAACGGTCAACGTGCCTGCGGATTATTCGTTTGAGGATTTCAAGGATTTGTACCTGGAGGCGTGGCGATCCGGTCTCAAGGGCATTACAACGTACCGTCCGAATGACGTACTGGGCAGCGTACCGTCGGCCAGTCCGGATGAGCAGCAACCGAACGATCTGGATACCAGCGACACAGATCGCCGTATTCGCCTCGATGCAACGCCGAAGCCGGCGCTATCGAGCTTGCGCTGGCCTGGACGTCCGGCATTGGCTGCGGGCAATCCGGCGTGGACGTACATGCTCGAGACGCCATATGGAAAGTTCGCGATTTTTGTCGGGCATGTTGAGACCGAATACGTTCACGCGTTCGAAGTATGGGTGAATGGCGACGAGCAACCGCGCGGACTCGGCGCAGTTGCCAAGACGCTGTCAATGGACATGCGCGCGCGACCGGGTGTGGTTGCGCATGAAGCTGGACATCATCGCGCGTACTGCCGACGACGAGCCATTCGATTGTACGATGCCGCCGGATGGCAGATCCGAGCGTTGTCCGAGCGTCGTATCGGCGTTTGCACGCATTGTGCGCTGGCGCATCGATCAACTCGGCGCATTGGAAGAGCATCAAAGCGGTGCGCCGGTATTCGACGCGTTGTTTGCCAAGAAAGAACCCAAAACAGGCACGGACGGAACGATGTCGTGGACGGCCGATGTGTATAACCCGAGTTCCGGCGATGATTTCGTATTGATGCTGAAGGAACTGGTATTGCCGGGCGGGCAGCGGCGACCTTATTCAATGTGGCTGGCGGGTGCCTATCCGCGCCCGCTGGATGGTTTGTGCAAGCTGTTGTCGCTCGATATGCGTGTGATCGATCCGGCCTGGATCGGCATGAAACTACGCAAACTGTTGACATATGCGGAGCCACTTGGCGATTTCATGGCCCGCATTCCGGGTGAAAATCGACAGCGCAACTATCCGAGTACTGTCGCCTATCTGGCGCAACTTGTGATTCACCGTTACGCGATGCTTGGCGTTCTCAACGAGAAGGGATTTCCGACCAGCGACATGGGTGTGCTTGAAATTCCGGAAACTGCGGCGCAAGGGCGATCACAGGGTTACCATGTCAGGACCGGCAGGATCTGCGCGGAATGCGGAAACATGGCAGTTATTCGTAAAGACGGCTGCGAGTTCTGTACCGCTTGTGGTGCCGTCGGAAGCTGCGGTTGATTGGTTTGAATTTGACCGCAGCCAGGTCCGGCGGGTCGTCGGCTGATGGTCTCGTCAACTTTGTGTTTCAGCTTGTCAATGTGTTGACGCCGAGAACGATCACCGCGACAAGCAGTGCGAGGGAGAGTCGAAAATTGAATGCCGCTCGAGATCGCAAATAGGTTACTGCTTTTGTAAGTTGCTCGTTGCTTTTCGCGAGCGAATCAATCACATCGAGCATTTCCTGCTGACGCAGTTCCACGACGCGCAAACGATGCGCAAGACTGCCGGGATCTGATGCTTCCATGTCAACCGCTTCGGTGCCCGTGCCGCGCCGGTCGAGCAGTTGACGCGCACCGTCGACAATTGCCGGCGCGTTTGAAATGATCGTGCTCCAGGGTACCGCTTTCAGCCATAACCAGGACATCGATGCCTCCTTATCTTTCCGTAGTGGCAAATAATAGCAGTGCGCATGAAGGCTTCGGTCCGTTTGTATTAATGCTGATTCTGCCAGCACTGCTGATGTAAACTGAAGACTATGTTAATACGCATAGTCAGAATTGCCGCTATCGCTTTCGTTCTTGGATGGGTGGCACCATCTGTTTCCCTTGCGCAAAGTGACGCTGAAGCCGCAGCCGAACTGCGCGAGCGGATCGCAGTCATGATCGAGGGTGCTCGCTGCAACAACGTCGTGAACTGTCGCGTTCTCGGGCTCGGCTACAGGCCTTGCGGTGGTCCTGAAGAGTACGTTGCCTATTCGATCTGGAGAACGCAGATTGACGAGGTCAGCAGTCTTGCAGCGGAATACAATTTTCTCAGGGAAGAGATGGAGGATGCCGCCGGAACGGTTGGTACCTGTGAAGTCTTGTCCAAACCTGGCGTTAATTGTGTACGAGCCCGCTGCGTGACGATCCCGGTCCGGCGTTGAGCGACTGAGTGCGTGAAATTGATTCCATTTGCACGCACCTGCTTGCGGCAAAAGTAATTCCGGTACTGCGGCTCGCATCTGCCGATCAAGCGCGGACGGTCATTGATTGTTTGCTGGACGCGGGTTTCACGACGGTCGAGATTGCGCTAACCACACCTGGCGCCGTGCAGTTGATCGCCGAACTCCGGGCTCGTGTGGCGCAATCGTTTCTTGTGGGGGCCGGAACTGTTCTGAATGTACAGCAGGCCCGTCAATGTATCGATGCGGGTGCCGACTATCTCGTTTCGCCTTGTACGGCGCACGGTATTGCCGCAATTGCGCACGATGCCGGCCGTGCTGTGCTGCTGGGCGCCTTCACGCCGTCTGAAGTACATGCGGCTGTCAAAGAGGGCAGTGATATTGTCAAGTTGTTCCCGGCGTCCAGTGGCGGCCCGTCGCATCTGGCGGCGTTGCGCGCTGTGTTTGCGGATGTCGTATTTTGTCCTACCGGCGGGGTCGATGCGGGGAACATGGCGGCTTACTTCAACGCCGGCGCTGCCGTCGTCGGTGTCGGTAACAGCATCATTGATTCCAAGGCGCTGTCTGCAAAAGATGGCCCGCGAATGGTGGCGCATGCCAAACAATACCTGGAACTGGCCGCAGCATCGGCATGAGTTTTACCGGGAAGCGGGACGCGGCAAATATTCGTTTCGACGTCGTGTCGCTTGGCGAACCGATGTACGAGTTCAGTCAGATTTCCGGAAAAAAGCGCGAATACCTGCAGGGATTTGGTGGGGACACGATGAACTGCGCGGTAGCGGCAGCCCGGCAGGGCGCACGTGTGGCTTACTTGAGCCGCATCGGTGACGACGAATTCGGACGCCAGTTTCTGGAGTTATTCGAGCGCGAGGGTATCGATGCGTCGTCAGTACATATTGATGAGAACGCGCACACAGCGGTCTATTTCGTTTCGCACACGACGCATGGTCATAAATTCAGCTATTTGCGAAAGCATTCTGCAGCAAGTCTGTTGAGCCAGGACGATCTGCCCGAAGACAGTTTGCGCAGCACGCGGTACTTTTATTCATCAGGCATTAGCCAGGCAATCAGTTCAAGTGCGAGTGACGCGGTCTTTGCGGCGATCGACATCGCGCGAAGCGCAGGTGGTCAAGTCGTTTTCGACGCAAACGTCAGGCCGGCACTGTGGTCTGCCGGGCAGGCACGCAAAATTATCTCGAAGACAATTCCACGGACAACGTATTTCTTACTATCACTTGAAGACGCTGAAATTTTGACTGGTTCACAGGATCCGGACACGATATTTGACTGGTGCGAAACCGCCAGCGCAAATATCACGGTATTGAAGCTTGGCGCACAAGGCGCGATTGTGAGCAGTGGAAGGGTCCGGAAAGCTGTTGGCGGTTGTGTCGTTCAAGCGGTGGATGCGACAGGTGCGGGCGATTGCTTTGCTGGTGCACTTATGGAACGCCTGAGCAAGGGGGATGACCTGCATGTAGCGATGAGATATGCAAATGCCGCTGCTGCATTGACATGTACCGGATTCGGCGCCGTCGATCCCTTGCCATACCCGAAGGATGTGTTTGATCTGACCGAAAATCCGGACGTCCAGCCGTCAACGGCCGGGCCAGGCTAGCGTGTTTTCTTTCTTAGAATAATCAACACGATTAGCAGAACAACTCCACTTGCAAGGAATGCATCAAGCAATGACATCCCAGACTCCCTTGTTATAGTGTTGCTCTTGTCAGTATGACACGGAATATAAAGCAATTTCCATACTTTTGACCACTGGCCTTTGATTCGTCGTGCATTTTGTGGCACTTGCCGTGAATATGCCGCGCTTTCTCACCATACTGTGCGTGGTTGCCGGCGGATTCGCATCGACGACCGCACGCGCAGCCGATGGCCTGGCGCGCGAAGACGGATCGCACCTGCTGGCGGTGTGCCGCCAGGCGCAGCAGGTTATCGAATCCGAAGATATTGATGACAAGTTTCGCGCCGATGCAATGCTATGCATCGGTTTTATGGAAGGCTTTATCTGGGGGTACGGCTGGAGCTCGTGGCGTAGTGGTGAGGGCATGTATTTTTGCCCGCCCGATGGTTTTGATTACCGGGATGCGGTTCCAGCGGTCGTATCTTATCTTGAAGAGCATCCGGAACGTCTCATTCAGCGCGCCCACCTACTGGTGTTCAGTGCGCTGTCGAACCTTTTCCCCTGCGCGCCGTAACCTGAGTACTTCGGATTGCGCGCGCCCGGCGCTCAACCGTCAACTCCTGAACAAGCCGTAAACATCTTTGTTCGACACGCAGATTGTCGCGTGCTGCGCGTGAATGCATGGTACGTATCAGGTTGCCTGCGGGTATGAACAAGTATTACAGCAGCCCGGTACAACAAGATCTTTCCGGCCAACCTGATGCAGGCAGTCAATGTGGGCGCTGTGCACATAACTTGCTCCCGGTGTATATACGCACCGCGTAGACAACGAGCGTTAACGGACAGTCGTTTGACGCCGACCGCGCGGTCTTGGCAAGCAACCGGGCAGGTGCAATGCCCATTGTGACGCCTGTTTCAATGGCAAATGCCGACCATCACGGAGCAATTGCATGAAGTCTCTTGGCAGGATTTTTCTGACGGGTGTGTTGATCGTGTTGCCCGTCCTGGTGACCGCCTACCTCCTGATCTGGTTGTTCACTACGGCGGAATCGTTTCTTGGCAAGCCGTTGAGATGGTTGATTCCTGACGATTATTACCGTGGCGGAATGGGCCTGCTCATCGGAATTGTCGTGATCTTCGTGGTTGGCATTCTGATGCGCGCGTATATCGTTCGGCGCGTATTCGAGTTCAGTGAAAGAATTCTTCTCGAGATTCCGCTCATAAAGTCGATTTACGCGGCATTGCGGGATTTTTTTGCGATGTTTGCGGGGCAAAGCGAAAACGATGCTTTGCAAGTCGTAAGCGTCAATCTGCCTGGAAGTAACATGAGACTGATGGGCTTCGTCACGCGCGAAGATTTTGCAGACCTTCCGCAAGGCATCGCAGAATCAGGCGATGTTGCAGTGTATTTGCCGATGAGTTATCAGGTTGGCGGCTACACCGTGTTCATGCCACGAAGTCAGCTTTCACCGATCGAAATGTCGCGTGAGCAGGCGATGCGCTTCGTCCTGACTGCCGGGTTGAAATCAAAACCAAACGGAAATTGAGGACCGGCTCGGGCTCCGCGCAAACCACAGGCTGCACCGGCGCGGTTCGATGCGTGCACTAATAGACGCACCAGGTCTCCGTTGACGTGACGTGAACGAAAAAACGGCCCCTTCATGAGACTGTGTAAATAGTCTGGGGTTTTTGAGAAAATACCCGCACATTGTTGCGGGTATTTTTTTATGCACATTCAGGGACAAAGCCGGGATCAGGCGACGCTATTTCCGGAGCGGCTCGATGATCTGATAGGCCAGGACAATGCAGTCCGGGTGATCGACGCGTTTGTTGATACGCTAGATTTGAATGCACTTGGTTTTGCCCGCATGCAGCTTCAGGCCACGGGCCGGCCACCGTACCACCCGGGTGATGTGTTAAAGCTGTATTTGTACGGCTATATGCACCGAGTACGCAGCTCACGGTGTCTTGAGCGCGAGTGCCAGAAGAACCTCGAGGTTCTGTGGTTGCTGAACCGGCTGGCGCCAGATCACAAGACCATTGCCAACTTCCGGGTGGACAACCGTGTGGCCCTGACGCGCGCGTGTCGGGCGTTCGTGCAGTTTTGCCGCTCGCAAGCGCTGTATGGCGGCGAGCAAATCGCGATTGATGGCAGCAAGTTCAGGGCGGACAACAGCCGCAGCCGAGTCACACACAAGAAAGATCTGCAACAGCGAGTCAGCGGCCTGGATCGCAGGATCGGAGCGTGGCTCGATGCGCTCGAAGACAATGAGGACAATGATGACCAAGGGCCCAACGGCGGCGACACCCAAGGCGCTCTTGGCGCACTCAGGGCCGAGCGCGAGACCTTAACCGAACGCATCCGGGCGATGGACGATGCGCAAGTCTCGGCGCAGCCCGATACGGACGAGCAGGCGCGGGTGATGCCCCGCGCACATATTGGCTACAACGTACAAAGCACGGTCGATGGCAAGCACCGCCTGATCGTGGATGTGGACGTGGTACAAAATGCCAATGATTTGCAGCAGTTGTATCGCATGGCGCGACGCAGCCAACGCCAACTGCAGCGCGATCGGGTGCAGGTACTGGCCGATGCAGGCTATTCCAATGGTCAGCTGCTAAAGCGCTGCCAGGCCCCCTATGTGCCGGTACAGCGCGCCACGAACAACCAAGGCGATGGCTGCTACTTCGACAAATCGGAGTTTACCTACTGCGGCGAGGGCGATTACTACGAGTGCCCGGCCGGTGAGCACTTGCCAAAGAAGACCCAGTCGAACAAGCAGCGCCACTGGCTGTACACCAGTGAGGCTGGGTGACGCGCCACTTCGAGGAAGACGTGCTTAACGAGGTCGCCGATCGCACCGCGGCCAATCCACTCATGATGCAACGGCGCAACGGCATGGTGGAACACCCATTTGGCACGCTCAAGCGGCGTATGGACGGCGGGCGTTTCCTGGTAAGAGGCATACAGAAGGTCAAAGCCGAGATGGCATTGGCCGTGACCGCTTATAACCTGACCCGTGCTATTAACATCCCGGGAACGAAGCAACTCTGCAAGGCACTGGCTATCTAATCACAAATGAAAAAGAGGCCACCTCGAACAAGATGGCCTCCGGGTTTTTACACAGCCTCCTTCTCCTTCATGGGGCCGTTTCTTGTGTTGCGCTGTTTCCCGAATCCTAGAGCATTGGGACGAGCAGAAGCGCCACGATATTGATGATCTTGATCAATGGATTGACGGCGGGACCGGCTGTGTCCTTGTAGGGATCACCCACCGTGTCTCCGGTGACAGCGGCCATATGTGCTTCCGAGCCCTTGCCGCCGAAGTTGCCGTCTTCAATATATTTCTTGGCGTTGTCCCACGCACCGCCGCCGGTTGTCATCGAAATGGCGACAAACAGGCCGGTGATGATCGTTCCGATCAGCAGACCACCGAGCGCTTTGATGCCTTCGCCCGGTCCCATCAGCCAGTTCATGCCGAACGCAACAACAACTGGCACCAGGACTGGCAGCAGCGACGGAATCATCATTTCCTTGATGGCTGACTTGGTCAGCATGTCGACTGCGCGCGAATAGTCGGGCTTGCCAGTGCCTTCCATGATCCCCGGGATTTCGCGAAACTGGCGGCGCACTTCGTTCACAACCGAACCGGCTGCGCGGCCGACGGCCTCCATTGCCATGGCCCCGAACAGATAGGGCACCAGCCCGCCGAGAAACAAGCCGATGATGACGGCCGGGTCGGACAATCTGAATTCCACGAGCTTGCCGGCAGCTTCCAGGTTGTGCGTATAGTCTGCAAACAGCACCAGTGCGGCGAGTCCGGCCGATCCGATTGCGTATCCCTTGGTCACTGCCTTGGTCGTGTTGCCGACCGCGTCAAGCGGATCCGTAATGTCACGGATTTTCGATGGCAGCTCGGCCATTTCCGCAATGCCGCCGGCATTGTCGGTAATTGGGCCGTAGGCGTCGAGCGCAACGATCATTCCAGTCATCGACAGCATCGCGGTTGCTGCAATTGCGATGCCGTACAGTCCGGCCAACTCGTATGATGCCCAGATTGCCGCGCAAACCGACAGCACCGGCAGGGCAGTCGACTTCATGGATACGCCGATACCGGCGATGATGTTTGTCGCATGGCCGGTCTGTGATGATTCGGCAATGTGGCGAACCGGGTGGTACTCAGTCGAGGTGTAATACTCTGTAATCACCACCATCAGCGCCGTCAGCGCAAGTCCTACCAGGGATGCGTAGAACAGCGGCATCGCCTGATCACCCATATATTGTTTGCTGATGAAGAAGAACGCGATTGCGGCGATGACGCCTGACACGATTACGCCCTTGTAGAGCGCGTTCATGATTTTTCCGTCATCCGAGGTCTTCACGAAGAAGGTGCCAATGATGGAGGCGATGATTGATGCGCCACCAAGCACCAGCGGATAAATGATCGCTGCCGATCCTGCATCTTTCATTACCAGGCCGCCGAGCAGCATCGTGGCAACGATGGTAACGGCATAGGTTTCGAAGAGGTCTGCTGCCATACCTGCGCAGTCGCCGACATTGTCACCAACGTTGTCAGCGATGACTGCCGGATTGCGCGGATCGTCTTCCGGAATGCCGGCTTCTACTTTTCCGACCAGGTCAGCGCCGACATCTGCGCCTTTGGTGAATATGCCGCCGCCAAGTCGTGCAAAAATTGAAATAAGAGAACCGCCGAATGCAAGACCGACCAGTGCATGCAATGCACCTGCACTATCTGTGAATTGTGACGCAAACGCGAAGTAGCCGGCCACACCAAGCAGGCCGAGTCCAACGACCAGCATGCCGGTTATGGCGCCGCCGCGAAAAGCAATCTGCAACGCGGCATTCATGCCGTTGTTGGCGGCCTCGGCTGTGCGCACATTTGCACGTACGGAGATGAACATGCCGATGTAACCGGCGGCCCCGGACAGTGCCGCGCCGACGATGAAGCCGATCGCGGTCAGCCAGTCAAGCGCGAACCCGAGAAAGATGAACAGGATGATTCCGACAATCGAAATCGTCGAATACTGGCGGTTCAGATAGGCCTGCGCACCTTGTTGAATGGCCGCGGCGATTTCCTGCATGCGTGCATTTCCGGCGGGTCTGCCGAGAATCCACTGGATAGAAACCGCCCCATACACGATTGCGATGATCGCGCACACCAGCGCGAAAATCAGTCCTGAAGACATGAAGTCCCCCCTAAGTTATTGAAAGGCCAAGATGGGCCGGCCCTTAACCCGAAATGTGTGATTCCGCCGGCATGTCCGGCACGGGACCTAGCGGCGTCGAATTAACGCGCGATTGTACCTGAAAATTGCTCACATATTTAGAGGCTTAACGATCCGCAGTCAGATATTGAATGTTCCGGAAAGTTTTTTCGGTACCGCGACTTTCTTGAGCACTACATATCGGGGCATACCGTTGCGGTATGGCGGATAGCTTTCGCCCTTGATCAGCGGAGCCAGGTACTGACGGCATTTAGCGGTGATGCCGAAGCCGTCCCGGCTAATAAAGCTGGCGGGCATCTTTTTCTCTTTGTTTGCGACTTTTTCGAGATCGGCCATCCCGATCGCCCATCTGTAGGGCGTGTTTGACTTTCGCACGATGCTCGGCATGACGGCATTGTGTCCCTTGAGCGCCATTTCGACCGCGGCCTTTCCGACGGCGTAGGCCTGATCGACATCCGTTTTGGAGGCGATATGGCGGGCGGCACGCTGCAGATAATCAGCGACACTCCAGTGATACTTGAGGTCCAGCTCTTCCTTGACGATATTAGCGACCACCGGCGCGACGCCGCCAAGTTGTGCGTGGCCGAACGCATCGCGCAAACCCTGATCAGAGAGAAATTTTCCGCCCGGGCCTTTCACGCCTTCGGACACGACAACCGAGCAATAGCCGTGTTTCCTGACCTTGGCGTCGACGCGTGCAATGAATTTCTTGCGGTTGAATGTGACTTCAGGAAAAAGTATGACGATTGGCAAGTCGCCTTCCTTGTCCGCAGCCAGCCCGCCGGCTGCGGCAATCCAGCCGGCGTGACGGCCCATGACTTCCAGTACGAAAACCTTGGTAGACGTTTTCGCCATCGACGCGACATCCATACTCGCTTCGCGCGTCGACACGGCGATGTACTTTGCGACAGATCCAAAACCTGGACAGCAGTCGGTGATCGGCAGATCGTTGTCGACAGTTTTGGGCACGTGGATGGCTTGAATCGGAAAACCCATCGCCTCGGAAATTTGCGATACCTTCAAACAGGTGTCCGCAGAATCGCCACCGCCGTTATAGAAAAAGTAACCGATGTTGTGCGCGCGGAATACGTCGATCAGGCGTTCGTATTGAGGGCGGCTTTCCTCGAGACTCTTGAGTTTGTAGCGGCACGACCCGAAAGCGCCTGAGGGGGTGTGTTTGAGGGCGGCAATTGCCGACGCGGATTCCTTGCCGGTATCGATCAGGTCTTCCGTGAGCGCTCCGATAATGCCGTTACGCCCCGCGTAGACCTTTCCAATCTGCTTTTTGTGTTTGCGTGCGGTTTCTATTACGCCTGCAGCCGACACGTTAATAACTGCGGTCACGCCGCCTGACTGCGCATAAAACGCGTTCTTACCGGGCATCTGCTTTCCTCAAAAACAAGTTTGATCAAACCAAAACTGGCAATGTATAAATGCCAGAATTCGCAAAGTCATGGCAACAAGCCGTGTGTGCCCGACATGCGCCTGGTGCTAAATGACCGCCAGTCAACCCGGCCGGGTCAGTGGTAGCAACGATGTCTGCGCGATCGCTCGGCGCAGCAGATATCGAGTTGCCTACTTCAGTGCGCGAAAAATCTCGTCGCGAATCGATTCCATTGACCCGACGCCAGGGATTCGCGCATATTCCGGAGCTCCGGATTCACCGCTGGCGGCCATGCCGGAATAATAGTCGACCAGTTGCCTGGTTTGCGCGTGATAGACCTCAAGTCGCTTGAGAATCGTTTCTTCCTTGTCGTCGTCCCGTTGTACGAGTGCCTCGCTGGTCGCATCGTCTTTGCCCGGGACCTTCGGTGCATTGAAGGTGACGTGGTAAGTCCGCCCTGATCCAGGGTGAACCCGCCGCCCGGACAGACGCTTCACTATTTCAGCGTCATCGACATCGATTTCAACAACGTAATCGATATTGACGCCGGCATTTTTCATTGCGTCAGCCTGGGGGATGGTTCGCGGAAAGCCGTCAAACAGGAAGCCGTTCTTGCAGTCTGCCTGACCGATTCGCTCTTGAACCAACCCAATAATGACTCCGTCCGGGACCAGTGCGCCGGCGTCCATGAACTTCTTGGCTTCCAGTCCAAGTTTCGAGCCGGCCTTGACTGCCGAGCGCAGCATGTCACCAGTCGAAATTTTGGGAACTCCGTATTTTTCCGTGATGTACGCGGCCTGGGTGCCTTTACCGGCGCCAGGTGCACCGAGCAGTATCAATTTCATATCCGTCCTATCTTTTATCGTTTTTTCGGCCCTTTAAAGGCAAGGGCGAAATTATAGCGGGGCCATGGAATCGCGCAGACGATCGAGATCGTCTGGCGTGTCGATGCCTGGCGGAGGCGCCTGATCGCTGACCGTCACAGCGATGCGGTATCCATGTGACATGGCTCGCAACTGTTCCAGCGATTCGAACTTTTCGATCAATGCCGGTGCCAGAGTCGTGTACCTGCGAAGAAACTCGGAGCGGTATGCATAGATACCGATATGACGCAACGCCGGTAGACCCTCCGGCAACGCATTCTTCTCCCCGGTTGCGAATGCATCGCGCGGCCAGGGAACGGGGGCGCGCGAGAAATAGAGCGCATATCCTGACTCATCAACAACGACTTTGACGGCGTTTGGGTCGAGAAACTCGGCAACATCCTGAATTGGATGGCATGCAGTCGCAATCGATGCGCCGTCGTGCTGCTCGAGCGCTTGCGCAACAGTCCGGATCAAGGTTGGCGGCAGCAGCGGTTCATCGCCCTGGGCATTGACGACAATCGTGTCGTCATCCCAGCCACGCTGCGCAACGACTTCTGCAATGCGGTCGGTGCCGGTGGCGTGATCGTCACGTGTCATTGCAACTGTACAACCGTGTGCCGATGCGGCACCGGCAATACGAGGGTCGTCGGTCGCGATGACAATTTCCGTCGCGCCTGATTCGCGCGCCCGGTCAGCGACGTGAACCACCATTGGTTTGCCGTTTATTTCGACCAATGGTTTGCCCGGAAACCGGATAGAGGCGTAGCGGGCCGGAATAACAACGACGAACGAAGTCATTTGGACGCGCGCCCGGACATACACGCGGGGAAATATGGAAACGCGACGCTCTGTGGTGTGCGGTACGGTACACGCGCAAGTGTGCGCGATACAGTACACGCGCAGGTGTGCGCGATGCCAGTCACACCTCTTCTTCGGCAGGCAGCTTGCGCGCTTCTTCCTCGAGCATGACCGGAATATCGTCGCGAACCGGATATCCCAGCCGGCATGGACTGCAGATCAATTCCTGTTCGTCCTTGTGATACTGGAGCGGGCCCTTGCATACCGGGCAGACCAGAATGTCGAATAGCTTAGTGTCCACGAAAGGCGCCAATCTTTTGGTTTAGTTTCTGAATGACAAGATCTGCCAGCGCCGAGTCAATTCGAGCATCGACCGGCAGCGCCCACCAGATATCTTGCGCAAAGTAGTGGCATTTTATCGCATCCTTTTCCGTCATGAGCACAGCGCCGGCGCCAGCAAACTCGAGATCGGACGCTGTGAACTGATGATGGTCCGCAAATGCGTGCGGGGTAAAGGCAAGTCCGAGACTTCGCAAGTGTGCAAAGAATCGCTCCGGATCGCCGATGCCGGCGACTGCATGCAGGTTCATACTGCCGAACCGCGCCGCCGGCATGCGCTTCGACGGGTCAATCAGGTTCCGGAATTCGCTTCCATCCAGGCGCATGGCAAATGCGCTGACCGGGAGTTTCAATGCCTCGCCGCCATTGACGACGGCAGCGTCGACCGTCCTGAGGCGTGAGGCAGGTTCACGCAATGGGCCCGCGGGCAACAGCAGGTCGTTGCCAAATTGCCGGCGCGCATCGATCACCGCAATCTCGACGTCGCGCTTGAGGCGATAATGTTGTAGCCCGTCATCGGAGAT
>CATOSA010000048.1 GCA_951812315.1 uncultured Burkholderiales bacterium | reverse complement strand
GAAAAACTGTAGGTTTTCGAAATTGCCGTTCTTCACGCGGCCGCGATAGCTTCATCGATTTGGGTTGAAAAAACGACGCAAACTACGGTGAACCGTTCATAAGACTTGACCAAAGATCCACCATTGCGAGTTCAATGGCGAGATCAAGACTAGAGAAACGCTTTCTTGTTCCCGTGTCAAGACAATTTTGGCGCTCACGGATCATGAAAAAGCGCCGACTTGTACATGGTCACGAAGCTGTGTGCCAGCGACTGCGCAAACCTTGCACCCCTGCGTCCGTAATATGCCTTGCGAAACACCAGGAATTGATCCATGTCAACGTAGTCAATGCGGTGGATGGATAGGCTCGGGCCGATCACCACACAGGAGGAAACATGACGCTACTAATAAGAAACCTCGTGCACATGGCGCCCAAGTTTGCATCGGTTGCAGTGGCATTGTCATTCAACGTAATCGCGGCTCCAGCGCCGGGAAACACATTTAGCGACTGCCCGGATTGCCCGGAGATAATGGTGGTACCGGCGGGTGAATTCGTGATGGGATCGACAACGACCGAATCTGGTCATGCCGATGAAAAGCCACAGCACACGGTGCGTATTGCCAAGCCCTTTGGCGTTGGCAAATTCGAAGTCACCTTCAGCCAGTGGACGCGTGTACCAAAGCCGGTCGCTGCCCCGAGGCAAGCGACGACGGGTTCGGACGCGGAAACTATCCGGCGATCAACGTCTCGTGGCAGGACGCGAAAGCATATACCGTATGGTTGAGCGAAATAACCGGCCGGCAATATCGGCTGCTCAGTGAGGCCGAATTCGAATATGCGACACGCGCCGGCACGCAGACCGCCTGGTTCTGGGGAGCAGCCCAAGATAGCTGGGGATCACGCGATGCGTGCCAGTTCGCCAATACGCATGACGAATCAGGCAAGGAAGCACACCCTATGTATATCTGGTCTCACCACAAGTGCGACGACGGATATGGTGAAAACGCGCCGGTTGGCAGTTACCAGCCGAACGCATTTGGACTGCACGATATGAGCGGCAACCTGCGCGAGTGGGTTGAAGACTGTCTGGTGAATGGCTATGACGGCGCTCCCGTTGACAGTTCGGTGCGGCCACATCAGGGACCATGCGAAGCCCGCGTGGTGCGCGGTGGAGGCTGGATCGACGGCCCGTCCACATCGCGCTCGGCCTACCGTTACTCCGAAGCTGAAACGTTTCGCAATTACCAGCTCGGGTTCAGGGTCGCCTGTTCGCTGGAAAAGTAAGTCCGCAAAAACGGGCCGGCGACACGCCGGTCCCGTCCTGACTGTACCACCAGCTGTGGCCGCTCAACTGACCATCATCGCCCAACCGAGAGCATTCATGATGCTCGGCCGGTAGCGGCACCCGCGCACCGTTTATACTCTAGCCGTATGTACTTTGAATGTGGCGCGGCACCGAATCGGACCGCCGCACCGGCAAAGCCGGTTCGCCACATGCAGGTGCATCGCAATTCTGTACGCGCTATTCTCTTGATCAGCGTGACACCATCATCCCTGCGCACAATGAAGCCGTCTGGAACATGGTGGGCGGCGGATGTTGCCGGCTACGCGTTGAGCGAAGACTAAAAATCGAAGAGATAGTGACCGAAGAAAATCAAAATAGTCCCGAAGCGGTCTTCCAGGTGCGCGACGTATCCAAGATATACCGCATGGGCGATGTTGAAGTGCACGCTTTGCGAGGTGTAGACCTGAGCCTCTATGCAGGCGAGCTGATGGTTCTGCTGGGCGCATCCGGCAGTGGAAAGTCCACCTTGCTTAATATTCTCGGCGGTCTCGACGTGCCAACCTCGGGTGAAGTGCACTACGCAGACCATGCACTCACGTCTGCGAACGAGGAAGAACTTACGCAATTCCGGCGTGAGCATGTCGGTTTCGTTTTTCAGTTCTACAACCTGATTCCCAGCCTGACTGCACTTGAAAACGTGTCCCTCGTCACCGAAATTGCGGACGATCCGATGGACCCTGCCGATGCGCTCGACTTGGTCGGCCTGGGCGACCGCACCAACCATTTTCCAGCACAGCTCTCCGGAGGCGAACAGCAGCGCGTTGCCATAGCCCGCGCGATCGCCAAGAAACCGGACGTACTGTTGTGCGATGAGCCCACCGGCGCACTGGATTACTCAACCGGAAAACTGGTGCTGGATGTACTTGTCCGCGTGAATCACGAATTGCACACGACGATCGCCGTGATTACCCACAACGCCGCTATTGCCGGAATGGCAGACCGCGTCGTGCGCATGAGCAGCGGCCAGGTTGTAGAAGTTGCACAAAACGCGCGCAAGCTCAGCCCGGGGAACTGAGCTGGTGAAAACGCGCGACCGTATGCTCCTGCGCGATATCTGGCGCCTGCGCGGGCAACTGATCGCGACCGCGCTGGTTGTCATGTGTGGGGTCGCGTCTTTCGTGTCGATGTGCTCCACCTACGATTCACTTCGCATCGCGCAAGCACAGTACTATCAGGCATACCGCTTTGCGAATGTCTTTGCGCAGCTCAAACGCGCACCACTGAGCCTTTCCCGCCGTATTGCCGAGATCAAAGGCGTTGCAAGTGTGCGAACGCGCGTCGTGATGGGCGTGACGCTGGATGTCCCGGGCTCGAAGAACCAGCCAGCGGCCGGCTCGTTTCCGTACCCGAAAACGCACACTGATGATCAACGACCTGTTCCTCAAGAAGGGACGCTATGTCGAACCGGGCCGTGCCAATGAGATCATAGCCAGCGAGGCGTTTGCCGCAGCCAATGATCTTCGCCTTGGTGACACACTTTGGGCGGTTATAAATGGCCGCTGGAAACAACTTGAGATCGTCGGCATCGGGCTTTCGCCCGAGTACACCTACGAAGCCGGCGGCGGCACGATATTCCCGGACAACCGCCGTTTCGGCGTGCTGTGGATGGCTGAACCGGCACTCGCTTCTGCATTCAACATGGAAGGGGCGTTCAACGATGTCGCACTGACGTTGTCTGCCGGTGCGATTGAGGCCGACGTCATATCAAGACTTGACCAGGCTCTGACACGTTATGGCGGGCTCGGCACATATGGACGAGAACAGCAGCTATCGCATCGCTTCATTTCGGACGAGATTGCGCAAAACCGCGTGACATCGACGTTCCTGCCAGTGATCTTTCTGTGTGTCGCGGCGTTCCTGCTGCACATTGTCCTGTCACGGCTAGTCGCATTGCAACGCACCGCAATCGGCCTGCTCAAGGCGTTTGGATACAGCAATGCGACTGTTGGCCTGCACTATCTGCGACTGGCATCGATCACCGTCCTGTCCGGCGTTGCGGTCGGGTCCGCGAGCGGATTTTTTCTCGGGCAGCAGCTCACCGCGGTCTATCAGGATTACTATCGATTTCCGGACTTGCCGTTTGAAGTCACACCCGAGGTGATCGTCATTGGCATCGTCGTGAGCCTGCTGGCAGCGACCGCCGGTGCACTTTCGGCAATGCGCCGCGCCGCGGTACTGCCACCGGCAGTTGCCATGCGGCCCGAGCCGCCGCCCGCCTATCACGCCAGTGTCATTGAGCGTACCGGGTTGCATCGCTGGATACCGGCTTCCGGGCGCATGATCGCGCGCCACCTGCTACGGCGGCGCTGGAACTCTGCAATGTCGACGTTCGGTATTGCAACAGCCGGCGGAATACTGCTCGTCGGTGGTTACATGCTGGCATCAATCACACATCTCATGCAGATGCAGTTTGAAGTCGTCCAGCGTGAACACGTCATGATCACGTTCAATGAGCCGGCATCGGCGCGCGCGGCACGAAGTTGGACGCCTGCCCGGTGTTTTGTACGCGGAGGTATTCCGTTCGGTTCCGGTACGTTTCAGAAATGGGCACCGGTTCAAGAGAGCCGAGATTACCGGTATTGCGCATGGCACCCGCCTGCGCCGCCTTGTGGACGCTCAGGGGCGCGCCGTGGCACTACCTGTAGACGGTCTGATTCTGTCGCGCAAACTGGCCGAGTTACTCGCAGTCAATCCCGGCGATTCGATCCGCGTCGAAGTTCTCGAAGGCGCACGTCCGGTACGCCACATTACCGTCAGCGGATTTGTCGACGAGATGATTGGCCTCAGCGCCTACATGGATATACACGCACTGAACAGGGTCATGCGCGAAGACGCATCGGTATCGGGCGCCTACCTCGCGATCGATTCACAGCACGAGAGCAGCCTGTACTCGGCCCTGAAACGTTTGCCAGGCGTGGCCGGGGTCGCGTTCCGGGAAGCGCTGCTGGAAAGTTTTGGCGAAATTCTCGACCGCAGCATCGTAACTGCAACCGTCATCAATATCGTGTTTGCAACAATCATTGCATTCGGAGTCGTCTACAATGGCGCGCGCATCGCACTTTCGGAACGCGGCAATGAGCTGGCATCATTGCGCGTACTTGGATTCACGCGCCGCGAAGTTTCTGCAATCCTTCTCGGTGAGCAGGCGACGTTGACCTTGGCGGCAATTCCACTGGGTTTCGCTTTCGGAATTGTGCTGAGCTGGCTTCTTTCGCTACAGCTTGACACCGAGTTTTATCGAATGCCGCTATTGTTCACGTCCGCCACGTTTGGCCTTTCGCTGACAGTCGTTGTCGCTGCTGCTGCGGCTTCCGGCGTGCTTGTCGCGCGCCGTTTGAACAATCTCGACCTTATTGCAGTACTCAAGACCAGGGAATAGCAAATCGACATGCAGGCTGGAACAAGGAAAATTTTATATGTGTTTGTGTTGGTCGCCGCGGCGGCCGGCGTGGTGGTCCTTTTTCTGCCCTCGGCCATCGACATAGACACCGCGCAGGTGAGCCGCGGACCGCTGATCGTGACCGTGGACGAAGATGGAGAAACACGTGCGCACGACCGTTACGTGATCAGTGCACCGGTCGCCGGGCGGGTAAGCCGCATTGAACTACACGAGGGAGACTCCGTAAAAGAGGCCGAGGTCGTTGCCGAAATCTGGCCGTTGCCGCTGTCGGCGCGCGAGCGCGACGAACAACTGGCACGAATCGCGTCGGCACACGCACTCAGCCGCGAAGCGAAGGAGCAGGTTCAGCGCGCAAAAGTCGAACACGAACAGGCGCAACGCGAGCGCGAGCGTATGCAAACATTGGTTCGCGACGGATTCGTCTCTCCGCAGGCCGCTGAGCAAACCAAGGCAGCCGAACGCATCAGCACCAACGCGCTCGACGCTGCGCGCTTTCGCGCACGCTCCGCCGACGCAGAATTGCGTGCGGCAAACGCCGCACAGCTCGCAATCGACGCGAAGCCTGGTAGCCGCGCCGCGGTTCGGCTTGAATCGCCGGTGTCGGGAAAAGTGCTGCGCATTCCCGAGAAGAGCGAGCGAGTCGTGACGCCCGGAACACCACTACTGATTCTGGGCAATGCGGACAAGCTCGAAATCGTTATTGACGTTCTGTCCACCGAGGCCGTAAAAATCAAACCCGGCATGCAAGTCCTCATTGAAGGCTGGGGCGGAGACGATCCACTGCAAGCCACTGTGCGCGTGGTCGAGCCATTCGCGTTCACCAAAGTCTCCGCACTTGGCGTCGAGGAGCAGAGAGTCAACGTTATTGCGGACTTTGTCGGCTCACATGCCTCTCTGGCAGATGCTTACCGCGTCGAGGCTCGAGTCGTGATCTGGCGCACCGACGATGCGCTCAAGGCGCCCGCCAGCGCATTGTTCCGCAAACAAGACGAGTGGGCAGCATTCGTTTACGAAGACGGCCGTGCACGCTTGCGCGACGTGACCATTGGCCGGCGCACGGCTTTTGATGTGCAGGTGTTGTCCGGGCTCGAAGCAGGCGAGCAAACGATTGTCCATCCGTCAAACGACATCACTGATGGAACGCGTGTGCGCATGAGGGAAGCGCACTAACCCGAATATTTCACGAAAAGTTCGGGTTAGATTCTTGCGCTCTTGATGATCACTTGCGCTTGTTCGCGTCGTTTCTCGAAATAATACGGCTCGGCGCCGAGGTAGATCAGCAAGTAAAGTTGCTGCTCATGAATAAAAGCCCCGGCGATGCCGCTATAGTCAGGCCCGTCGGACACGGACACCAGCATGTCAAACATGAAGCCGCGATTATCGCCGAACCGGTTCGGACGAAGCTTTTCGGTTTGCACGGCGACCTGGCCCTCGCCGAAGAGTTTGACAATCGAGGATTCCACCAGTTCTTCGACCTCGTTGGCCAACATATCTGATTCGAATACCGGTAAGGCCTGCGACTCTCTACCCTGATTGAATATTGGCTTCCCGTCGTCAACGCCGGGCACGATAATCAGCCGGTTCAGCAACAATCCATCCAGCGTCCATACCTGGGTTTGGCAATTGGTGTAGTTTGTTCCTGTGTTTGGAGCAGCACTCCAGGTCAGGGAGGGATTCAGTTGCAACGCGCCCACCAGCACCGTCCCCGGTTTGACTGCGGAGTAAGCAGTGCAGCCACTGACAAGTAGCGCGCAAAGCATCGCTAACGTGACGCGAACCGGCATGATCATCCCTCTTCCAGATAGAACTCGATCATTTCGCGGTCGCTGGCATCAGGACTGAGCAACAGGTACTCACTGAAGTTCCGTCCTGCCTGTCCGGCGTCACCTTCCTTGAGATAGAGGTAGCCGAGATTCCGATAGGCCATTGGTGGCGGGTTTCCGCGCTCGATCGCTCTGGCATATGCTTGCTTCGCTCTTTCCCTGTCTCCAGTTGCGTCACGCTGCCGGTACATCTCGCCGTCGAAAAAATCAATCAGGCCCCGGTTCACGCCGATCTGTTTGTGCTTGTCCAGAATTGCCCGCGTACGGCCGAAGCGATTGGTATCGATCTGGTCTTCCATCAACATCATATAGTGGCGATTGAGCATTTCGACATGACGCTGGCGGCCGTCGCTATCTGACGGAGTTGGCCCGTAATGTTCGCCAACGTAGCGCGCGAGCGTCTCGGCACGCTTGTCCGGGTCCGGATGCGTTTTGTTGAACAGGCCGGGTTTCTCGCGCTTTGCACTCGCTTTGGATTCCTCCTCGACCAGCATGTTCCAGACGCGGTATGACGCATGCGGATCATAGTCCGCGGCTGCCATGAATCGCACGCCGAGCAGATCGGCCTCCTGTTCCTGTTCACGACTGAATGCCATCGCGTCAGCTACCGCAGTCATTTGCCCGACCGGCACCGGGACGCCCGCCAGCACGATCAAGCCGAAGTCCACCAGTGAACCGGCAGCGAGCGATACCTTGATACGCCGCAACCGGTCGAGCGTGTGCAACTGGACATAGTGCGCCAACTCGTGCCCCAGCACGGCCGCCAGTTCGTCTTCGCTGGATACGCGCAACAACAGGCCGGTCCAGACCTGCATCATGCCATTGGGCGTCATTGATGCGTTGAAGCCGGGATTTCGTATCAGGTAAATTCTGAGATCCGCGCAGTAGTCGCCTGCGACCCGGCAGGCTGCTTTACGCACATAGTTGTTCAGGTCAGCATCGTCAACGAGGAGCGCGGACAACCTGACTGCACTCTCATAGTCGTCCACTTCCATCCACAGACCTTCTTCATCCGCGCCTCTTTGCGGAGCATATCCCGGCGGGATCTTTGGCTCGATATCGGTCGATTGTGCTGCAACGCCAGCATTTAGCAACAGCAGCAAAAACACGCTGATGGCATACCGGTAAATACGCATCATCGCTCCGGCATATCCGCGAACATGGTGTCGACGATCATTCTGGCCCCAATTGGATCGCGCAGTTCCCCGGCACTTGCCTGCACGATGTTGAACCAGACGATATCGCCGGTTTTCAGGTCGACCAGTGACGCGACCCCCTGCTCGGCGCCGGTCGGCACAAGCACACCGGCAGCGGCGGCCAGCACCGCGAACGCAACGCGACCCCCGGAGGCCTGATAGTCGCGGTAATAGCTGAACAACGCGTAATCTGCGTTGTATTTCTCGCCGATCACGGCAACGCCAGGTCCGAGACTCCAGTCAAAATTGCCCTCCTTGTTCGGCAAGGTCGATTGACCGAAGTAATTTACCCGTATCGTCAGGCCGACAGCACCGTGCAATTTACTGTATTCAATCTCCGCCGGACCCAGCTGATTGCTGTCGGAAATCATCACGACTTCGGTACCGCGCGCATTGGCGTACGCCCTGAGCGCATTCGCGAAGTTTTCTCTGGCGGCAATGGTCCATTCGGCATGCGGCTGGGGCAACCCGCTCACCGTCAACAGGTAGTACTTGATATCCGGCTCCATGATCAGGATTCGCGGGTTCTCGCCAACTGATTCGAGCCGGTCAATCTGCCTCACTTTGGCTAGCCCCGCGCATCCTGCCAGGGCAATCATTGCCACGGTTACGATTATCGATCTGACCTTAGATATTTTCGCTTGACCGGCATGGTCAGGGGAACGCCGCATCCTCGGGACACCGTCATTAACAGCAGTTTGTGCAAGCGTTCTCATTTATTGCCCATCGGAATTTCTACCAGCATTCAGGTACTCCGAATCCTTATTGCGCGAATGCCTCTGTCGGTTCCTCTCTGCGCTGCAATCTATACCCCGCTCCGGAACCGGTCAACCATGTCAAACTCGTGACCCGTCTTCATCTTTCCGGCGCTGCGCAATGTTCGCCGGGGCGCCGACTACAAAGCACTCGGCGCAGTCACAGGCGGACATATTTCACCTGGGCTGTACGCCGCAGGCTTCCATGCCAGCCAAAAACATTCACCCGGCGCGAGTCACTTCGGACAGGTCAAGATCCAGAACCGGCTGAACGTACAAACCGCCCGAATACGAACCTGCGAAATCGCCGTTACTCGCTGCACGTCGGTGCATAAATTGCTTTAAATACATTCATCTGGCGCCGATTCCGGCGCTCAACCCAACGTTCAGCAAGACGGGAAATTGATAACAGGGAGATCACGTCTTTTGCCAGACTCTCCGCACGGCCTGACAGCTCCCGGGGGCACCTATCCTGAGTCCCGTCTGTTGCAGATTGCGATATGCCCGCAACATTCTTGCGTGGCAATAGATTCATCAGGAAGGAACACATAATGTGGTTCGTCGGTCTTCTCGTCGGGCTGGTGCTCGGCGCAATTTTCGAAGGCGACGACGGCGCGTTCGTGGGCGCGGCGATTGGCGCGGCACTGGGCACCATAATTTCACTGCTCAGGCAGAAGAACGTTGCGCCTGAACTGGAACAAAGGGTAAGCGCCCTCGAAGCGGCGGTACAGGCACTGCGGCAGCAGCTTGCAGACTCATCGGTTGTCCGTACCAACGGCGTCGAAACCCCTTCTGAACCAGCAACCGCACCCGTTGCCGCAACCGACGATTCGCCGCCAGTACGCGCGCCGGTCGAGCCAGAGCCATCAGCAGCACCGCTACCACCTTCATCCGAAGCCACCCTGCCATCAGCACCGGAAATAGGCTCGACGTGGATGCCCGAAATGCCCGAAGCCGTCCACAACGCCTGGCGCTGGCTCAGTGGCGGTAATGCACTGGTCAGAGTCGGCGTGGTGGTACTGTTTTTTGGTGTCGCGTTTCTCCTCAAATACGCCTACGAACACACCCATGTTCCTATCGAGTTACGTCTGACAGGAGTGGCGCTTGGTGCGTGTGCGATGCTGGTCATCGGTTGGCGATTGCGCCTGCGCAAGCAGGTTTACGCGCTGGCAATGCAAGGCGGCGGCGTAGGGGTGCTCTATCTCACCGTGTTCGGCGCGTATCGCATGTTTGGCCTGCTACCGGGCGAACTCGCGTTCGCACTCCTGCTCGCGATTGCGGTCATCTCCGCTTTCCTTGCAATCGCACAAAACGCACAGTCACTGGCGGTAATCGGCATATCGGGCGGTTTTCTCGCTCCGGTACTTGCGTCTACCGGCAGTGGCAGCCATGTGATGCTTTTCAGTTACTACGCGGTCCTGAATCTGGGCATTTTTGCGATCGCGCTCTATAAGGCCTGGCGTCCACTGAATGTGCTCGGCTTCGTTTTCACATTTGGCATCGGCACGATGTGGGGTGCACGCTTTTACCGCGATGAATTGTTCGGTAGCGTCGAACCCTTCCTGGCACTGTTCTCCAATCGCACGATAGAGCGTCATTCAAAAAACGTTGACTACGTGGCAATGCAGGCGTCGATCGGTGTGTTCGTATGGGGACTGGCATGGTGGCTGTTCGGCGGCTTGCACGAGATCGATACGCACGTGCCACCGCAGGAACGGGCCAGTGTTGCACTGTTGTTCCTGGCCGGCACCTGCACCGCGTTCAGCGTATTGTTCGGACGGGGATGGTGGATTGCGCGCTTCCCGGCGCTCGCGCTCGCTCCTCTGATGGCGTTGCTGCTAACGGTGCTCATTTTTGAAAGCGGTCAATCTCATCCGCTGGCCGGTTACGGCTTGTTTGCCTGGCCGATTGCGTTCGTGTTGCATTTTCTGATTCTGAGGCGCGATGACAAAGTACGCGCCGAATTTCCCGACCGTGGCATTCCCGAGTACCACTATCTGGCATATGCGCATGCCGGCGGCGTGTGGCTGCTTGCGTGCATCGGTGCATGGGAAATTGCCTGGCAACTTGATCACTTTACCAGCGGGCAGCCGGTGTGGCCGCTGGTCGGGTTGGTGATGATGCCGGCCATTCTGCTAAACATAATCGCGTCGAACGCGATGCACGCAGCGTGGCCAATGCGGCAGCATTTGCGTGCTTATCTGTTGCTTGGCACGGTCCCGGTGGCCATATTTCTGTACGGATGGTCGCTCTATGCAAACTGGAGCAGTAACGGCGATCCATCGCCGCTGCCATATCTGCCATTTGTGAATCCGCTCGATATTGCACAAATGTTGATCTTCACAACATTCATCGTATGGTGGCGCTCGATCCGTGAAAGCGGCATTAATAACGCATCGGCAATTTCAGCGAACCTCATGTGGCGATTGCTTGGAATCCTCGCCTTCATCTGGCTGAACTGCGTGCTGCTGCGCTCGCTTCATCACTGGAGTGGTATGCCATACGACCTTGGCGCAATCGTACGCTCGGATCTGGCGCAAGCTGCATTGTCGATCTTCTGGAGCGTGCTCGCGCTCGCCGCAATGTTGCTTGCGACGCGACGCAGTTTTCGATGGCTTTGGGTTGCAGGAGCGGTGCTAATGGCAGCGGTGGTGATCAAGCTGTTCGTGCTTGACCTGGCTAGTGTTGGCGGCGTGGAACGCATTGTCTTGTTCATTGCGGTCGGAGTGCTGATGCTGGTGATCGGTTACTTCGCTCCGGTTCCACCGCGCAACATGTCTTATTCGATGCCGGAGAAAGCATGAAGACCCACCTGCTCGCCAGCGTATTGTTGCTCCTGACCGGTTACGGTGTTGTGGCACATGCCGCCAATGACATCACACCGACTGACTTTGCATTTGCAGTTCCGATTCACGGTACCGGCGCGGATGCCCTATACCGCGTCATCATCAGTCCGGCCGTGTACAAAGGCGCTACCTTCGCCGATCTCAGAGACCTGCGAGTGTTCAATGGTGCAGGCGAGGTTGTGCCGCATGCATTTCGCCCACTGGATAGCGCTGACGCCCGCCAACGGGCACCGGTCTATCTGCCGATTTTTGCGCTGCGTGGAACGAGCGGTACGCGTGCCGACGATCTGGACATCGTTGTCAATTCCAACAATGTAAAGTTCAGCCTGCGCGCGTCGTCTGACCAGAGGCAAGGCGAAGAAACGGTGCTGCTCGGTTATCTGGTGGATGTATCCTCGAGCAAGAACGCGTTTTCCAGACTATTGCTGGAGTGGGAACAGCTTCCCGGCGGCTACGTCGGAGCCATTAACGTGGAAGCAAGTAACGACCTCAAACGCTGGAAGCGCATCGTGGCCAATGCGCCGCTGATTAGCCTTTCACAGGGCGGGCAAATACTCGAACAGAAAAGCATCGCCCTGCGTCCAATTCGCACAAAGTATTTGCGCCTCACCTGGCCCGCCGGGACGAACGCCGTGCAACTGAAGAGCGTGCTTGGTCAGCCGGCGGATGCGATAACGCCCCGCGAGCGAACATGGAAGAACATATCCGCACACCCTGATCCAGACGAGCATGGCGACTACGTCGCAGATCTCGGTGGCATATTTCCGGTTGACCGTCTGGAGATTCTTCTGCCGCAGGAAAATGCTGTCGCACCCATACAGATTTTCTCACGCAACAAAACAGGCGACGCCTGGATCCGCGAGCAACGAACGGTCGCATACCGGTTGCGGCAGAACGGACAGGAAATAGCGAATCCAGGAATCGTCACCACACCACGCATGCGCCGATATTGGCTCTTCAGGGTCGATCAGCAAGGCGGCGGCATAGGCACCGGCGAAATTACCCTGCGCGCCGGATGGATCGCGCGCGAAATCGTATTCGCCGCGCGCGGCAACGGCCCGTTCATGCTTGCCTATGGAAATGGCAAGGCATCGCCTAACGCGCTCGCAATGCGAACGCTGGTACCTGGCTGGGGCGGGGAATCAGCTCCCGAAATTGCCATTGCAACGACCGGCCCGGAGCAAACGCTAGCCGGCGCAGTTGCCGCTCGGCAACGCGTAGACATGAAGAAGGTCACCCTGTGGGTCGCCCTGATCGCAGGCGTCGCCGTGCTCGGATTCATGGCGTGGCGGCTTTCGAAACAACTCCAGTCAGGCGCCGCTCCCAACCCGCAACCTCCTGCCGAAACTTGACGCTTCCTTTGGAGCTGGCTATCTCCAGTACGGGCACAGTGCTAAACTCTAGCCGTACCCTGCAGGATGAACGCTGCCATCAATATCGGCTATCAAAACACCGCCCTGATCAAAACGGCCATGATAAATACGGCCGTGATAAAACCCGCCATGACAAAACCCGCCATGACAAAAACTGTACGCACGAAACTGCGACATTGCCTGCTCTCGCTATTGGCAACCGGCTGCATGGTGGCGGTACCGGGCGTCGCATGCGTCGAGGGCGCCATCCGGGGTGAAATGGTAATTGCCAAGCGTGATGTCGGTGCAACACCTACCGGTCAAGGCGCAGTGTTTCACCTGCTGGGCGCAGGCTGGCTTCGTTCCGCTGAAATCGTGAAGCGTGGTGGCGATACTGACAAAACGTACGTCTCACTCGAGCTCGATGGCGAGCCTGTCATCAAGACGTCATTCGCGAACCTCAAGAACCCGTGGATGCAACTCAATACGCCGCTCATTGTTGCCGACGTCAAGACCGAAGGCGATGTCAGCAGAATGACGATCTGGTACTCGCCGGAACTGAAATTCCGCTCCATGCTTCTGATTCGCGTGGAAGTAAAGGAAGACGGCGTCGAAAGCGTCAACATGCGCGCAACGATGAACAAGCCTGCGCCGCACGAACACGTCGCAGGCCAGCCAGGTGGAATTCTCGCTGCGCTTCCCGTATTCGAATAGGGCTGGATTTCTAACAGGCTGGTGTTTCAGCGGCCTGGCGGGTAGTGCGCCAACGGCGCCTGTGCTGACAAAAAACGGCTACTTGTAAGGTATTACTTCGGTCGCTAGCAGCGAATAACCGATGTCAATATCGGACGCGCCATCCATCATTGACAATGATCTTGTCAGCTCGCCGGTCCGGAGTTCGCCGGTAACCCACACCGGAACAAACATCCCGGCCATCGCTACCGGCTGGTCAGGCGTTACGTGCACAATCTGGTTTGGCGGCGGAGGTGGCGTATGGATGCACGCACCGACCCAGGGAACCAGCAGGAATTCACTGACCCGTTGTCCGGAGAACTCCAGCGGCAACAAGTAACCCGGAATGCGCACGTATTGGCCATTGAGCAGTGGTATCACTTCCCGGCCGCGCTCGGCAATAACAGTGCGTTGCGCCAGTAAAGCGTCAACGTCGATGCCTGCGTTTTCGAGTTTGTCAGCCAGAACTTGCGCATTGGTAATTTGCGACGGTGTAACGGTCTCGTCGCCGCGAGCGACACGGTCCCGCACAGCCGCTACATCACTGATCCAGGTGAGCTGATCGCGAGAAAGTTTGGTAAACGGATTCTCCGTGACCGCGGACGCCGGTACGAGATCGGCCCACTTTAGCTCGACAGGCTCGGCCGCCTGTAGCGGCAAACAGAAGCCAAATAATGCGAGCGAAAAATACAGAGGACGAAACATGGTGTCATCATATCCGAATGGTCATGCCATCTGACAATGAATACCTGTAAATACGCCAGGCAGGTACCAGCCCGATCAGGCCGCCGGCAACGCCCACCAGTCCGATCAGGCCGAGTTCGTGCCAACTTGGCCATCCGACACCAATGAACAATCCGAGCCGGGATTCGAGCCACGATTGGCCTGTAACCAGCCCGGCATACAAGGCCACAACACCAAGAACAATGCCGAGCACCGTCAGGAGAATCGCCTCACCGAGAATCAGCACAAATACGTGCCGCGGTCTGGCTCCAACCGAACGCAGAATTGCCATCTCCCGGCGACGTTCGCCCAAACTGGTAAGCAATGCGACCAACATGCCGGTAAGCCCAACCAGAACAACGAGGGCAGACACTGCGCGCAGCGTCCCCTCCGCGGCCCCCACCACGACCCACACTTCCTGAAGCGCAACGCCAGGCAGGATTGCTGTTAGCGGTTCGCCTTCATATTCATTAATGAAGCGCTGAACCGAAAGCGCTGCGGCGCGTGATTTCAGCCCAACCAGAAAGGCGCTGATTGACCGCTGTGACGCATCCATTGCATGCGCTTCATGATGGTCGTTGTCAGCGTGATCTTCAGGACGTTCGTCGCCGGCATGTTCGTTGTGATGGTCATCATCGTGAGGTTCAGCACTGCGACGCGCCCTTGGCAATGCCTGCAATGCCGCGGCGAGTGGATCTTGCACACCGTGTTGTACTTCGTCGGCATGTACGTCGTCCAAACCATCGAGGGTGACATGCAAGGCGCGATCGACTGGCGTTCCGGTAGGAGCAAGCACGCCGGAAACGGTGAACGGCTGATCCTCGTGCAACGAGAAGCTGACTTCGCCCGCCCCATGGGCAATGATCAGGGAATTACCAGGTTGATACCCAAGCTTGCGCGCGACCTCGCTGCCCAGTACCACATCATGATCGTCGCCGGGTAATTCGCCGGCGACGAGTGTAAGCGTGCGATCGTGCGCATAGCGGAAGTGTTCGAAATACGCTGTCGTCGTACCGACCACGCGAAATCCGCGGTGCGAGTCACCAAGAGATATCGGGATCGTCCAGGCGACCTGGTCAAGGTCGGCAATGGCGAGATAGCTTTGCCACGACAGATTGTTGGCCGGGTTACCAATTCTGAAAATCGAATAGAGCAGCAATTGCACCGGACTGCTGCGTGCCCCGACGATCAGATCCGTACCGGAAATCGTCGCGGCGAAACTTTCACGCGATTCCTGGCGCAAGCGGTCGACGCCCAGCAGCAGCATGACCGCGAGGGCGATCGACAGCACGGTCAGCATTGCCGTGGCTTTACGATTTCGCAAACTCTTGAACGCCAGCGCAAACATCAGTCAGCGGCTCCAGACTGGCCGCTGCCGACCGGCAGGGCGACCCGGTTGATGTCCAGAAACTCCAGACTGCGATCGAATACCGCCGCAAGCGTAACGTCGTGGCTGACAAACACGAGAGTTGCGTTAACTCGCTCGCACTCCGCAAACAGAAGGTCGACAAACACTTGCCGAAGATCGGCATCAAGGGCCGACGTCGGTTCGTCGGCGATCACCAGTTCCGGCGCCCCTATGAGAGCGCGCGCCGCGGCAACGCGCTGTTGCTGGCCAACACTGAGTTCGGTAACCGGTCGCGACTGCAATTGCGGGTCGGACATATCGAGGTGATCCAGTAACCGTCGCGCTTCTGCGGCGACGCTTCCGGCCTGTTCAATCGCTCGCTGACGCCGGCGATCCGAAAATCCGCAGGGCAGGCATACGTTCTCGACAACCGACAGGTACGGTATCAGATTGAACATCTGGAAAACGAAGCCGATATGATCGGCACGATATCGGTCGCGCGCGGCCGCGCCGAGGGCGCCGATATCGCGGTCAAGCACACGAATCCTGCCTTCGTCGGGCGTGACCATTCCTGCAAGCACGCTGAGCAGAGTCGACTTGCCGCTTCCGCTTGGGCCGCGAAGGAATACCCGCTCGCCGCGCAAGATAGCCAGCTGATCGATGTTGATGATGTAGGGCGGCATTCCACTCCAGGAAAAGCGGATCCCGGAAAGATCAATAACACTCGTGGCCGCTCCGGCAGGCTTTGCATCGGGTGGTGCAGGTGATGTAGTGGAGTTCGCGTCGGGCACAGGATAGATGCGTAGCAATTAATTTTCGAGACGATTAGATCTCGAGACAATTAGATTCGAGGCTAATGTTCGAGGCAGTTCAAATTTCAAGGCAGTTCAAATTTCGAGGCGATAAAGGCCAGCCAATCGAGCCCTGAAAGCCGAGGCTAGCGGTAAAGTAACACGCCAGTCGATGTTGCAAAACGTACACACAACAAAGGCTCGTACCCCGCGTGCACTGCCCGCACCATTACCGCGCGAATCTGGCAGCACTGCGGCACAACTATCGTAAATCCAGGCGACCGGGACCGTTGCGATGACGCTATAGATGAACACCGCGACGGCAGAAATGCGACTGCAAACTGCCACAATCAACGAAAAGTCCAACACGGCCACCGCGTGAAACTGAACTCGGTGCTTGATTAATTGCTCATTCGGGTGAAAGATAGCGCCGCGACCACTCAATCAAGCCCGGGATAGCCGGGAGGGCGGGATGGTGAAACTCAAAAACCCCAGGCGATGTGCAAGCTGCGGCAACATCTGTTCCGGCCCGGGCGTTACAATCTCGAAGGATTTGGGGACCGCGTACCGGCACCTCTGCAACTACAAAATCTCGCGGCCGAGACCATGTATGCTATGCCAGATGGGATTTACCGTGGTACCGTTGCGCCGGTTTCGCAGCCACGCTTAAGGGGACGTAGATCTTAAACACTTCATTGATCGACGAAGCAGCATTGACCGGAGTGTGCAAATATCAGATGTGCCGGGTGCCATGAGTCACGACGCAACCGAAAGTGACAGCCCGCACAGCCGCATCTTTGATGTTGTTCTGAAGGCAATACCGGAAGCCGCTGTTGTCACCGACGCCGCGGGAAGCATCGTGCAGGCAAACGAAGCGGCGGCGAGCCTGTTTGGATACTCGGTCGAGGATTTGCTCTCAATTCACGCCGATGACCTGCTCTCGGCGCAGCATCGAAAAGCAGTGCAGTCGCAACGCGAATCGTTGATAGCCAATCCCGAAGGCCGTGCAAACGCAACGGCAGGCGACCTCACGGTAAACACGCACGAAGGACAGGAAATCCCGGTCGGGGTGTTATTGACTCGCGTGCTCCTGAACGGCAATCACTATGTCGTAACCGCCTTCCGCGATTTGATCCGGGAGCGCGAACTGGAGCTTCGTGTCGCCGAGTACGAAGGGAAGCTGCACGCGATGAACGTACTGTCATCAGACTGGTACTGGCGGCAGGATGCCAAACTGAGATTTACCTACATTTCGGCTCCGGGAATACACTCTCAGCTTGTCGATGCAGAAGACGCCATCGGCAAGACACGACTCCAGATGCCATATGAGTTCGAATCGGAAGAACTGCGCAAAAAGCACGAACGAACTGTCGCCCAGCGAGAGCCGTTCAGGGATCTTCTGCTTCACAACCCCGAGAACGACACTCATGCGCAAGTAACCGGTGAACCGCTTTTTGACGAGCACGGGAAATATTGCGGTTATCACGGTGTGGCGAGAGACGTAACAGAGGAAAAGCGCGCACAACGCGCTCTGAGCAAAAGCGAGGTGCGATTCCGGGCACTCGCGAACATGTCATCCGACTGGTTCTGGGAACAGGATGAAGACCTGCGCTACAGCTATCTGTCACCGACCAGACAGGCAAATGCTTCAATGCCGATTGACTCGTTTCTGGGGCATACCCGGTTCGAGCTGGATCTGGTGTGGGAGTCCGAGACCGCGAAACTGCAGCACGCAAAAACACTGAAAGCACGCCTGCCGTTCCGGGACCTTCTGTTGCGGACCCTGTCGGGTGATCAGTATTTGAACGTCAGCGGCGAACCTGTCTTTGATGACGACGGGACGTTCAAAGGTTATCAAGGCGTCACCAATGATGTGACGGCGCGCAAACAGGCCGAAGCAGAAGTCCTGTGGTTGGCAACACACGACGCGCTCACCGGTCTGCCAAACAGGACGCTACTGGTCGACTGGCTGGAAAGAGCCGTCGCGCGAGCGGCGCGTAAAAAGCAATACGTTGCGGTCCTGTTCGTTGACATTGATCGATTCAAAACACTGAACGACACCTTCGGCCACGGCATCGGGGACGAATTCTTGCGTACGGTGTCCGCGCGTCTCGGAGGCGTCGTGCGGCGCAGTGACACACTGGCACGTCTGGGCGGAGATGAGTTCGTCGTTGTGTTGGAAAGTCCTCATGGAAATGCCAATACCGAGGCGCAGGCTATTGCCGAAAAAATGCTCGCTGTACTTTCCGAAGCCGTCGAGTTGAACGGCGTACCGTTTCAGACCTCCGCAAGCATTGGAATCAGCATGTATCCGGACAATGGGAAGGATATTGAAACGCTATTGCGTCACGCAGATCTCGCAATGTACGAGGCCAAGGATGCCGGTCGCGGATGCGTTCGCTTTTACGCTGACGCGATGAACCGCCGCGTGGCCCAACGCGCCACCCTCGACCGCGAACTCAGAGATGCGCTCGATCAGGGTCAGTTCGAACTGTACTTCCATCCGCAACATGACATGTCAACCGGCAAAGTTGATGCCGCAGAAGTACTGATACGCTGGAATCATCCGGAGCGCGGTCTGGTCCAGCCGGGGGAATTCATTTCCGCAGCCGAAGATAGTGGGCTGATCCTTCCCATCGGACAGTTTGTTTTCCCATCGGACAGTTTGTTCTGGAGCGCACCGTCGCCACAATCAAATACTGGTTGTCAAAAGGCGTCATGCCGCCCCGCCTGGCCGTGAATGTGTCATCGCGCCAGTTGCAGGATGGCAATACTCTGCTGAACCAGGCAAGAACGCTCCTGCAAACCAGCGGTGTACCGAATGACCTGCTCGAGTTCGAAATTACCGAGTCAATGCTGATACAAAGCGGCGACGATAGCAGCATGCGTGTCTTGCAGAATCTCGGTGAACTTGGAATTCGCCTCGCGATAGACGATTTCGGAACCGGATATTCTTCACTGAGCTATCTCAAGCGTCTACCGGTACACGCAATAAAGATCGACCGCGCATTCGTCGCCGATCTCACGAATAACGAAGACAGCGCAGCCATCGTTCGTGCAGTTGTAGGCCTTGCCCACAACATCAAGCTGGAAGTCGTATCCGAAGGCGTAGAGACCGAGGAACAACTCGATATCCTGCGCCACATGGGCTGCGATACCTATCAGGGTTTCCTGCGCGAAGAACCGATGCCGCAGCAGGCGTTCGAAACGAGCTTGCTTGGTTTGAGCGCCGCTGACGGTACGCAAATATCAGGCGACAAACGAATCGCAATTTAGGAAACGCCAACTTGCGTGCCGCGCGATGAGGGTCAGTTCTTGCGCATTTCCCTGCGTAATGATTCTCTATGCCGGATGGACCCAATGAGCACCATCCGCTTCCGTATTGATCCAACGTCGCACCTTATCAGCTTCGCCAACCTGGTCACCGCAACGGAGAAAAGCGTCCGGGCAACTTAACAAATCATCAGGATTGCAGACAGCACTCGCGTAGTGCCTCACTGTTATCGGCGCTTCTGCCGAATTGCGGAAATGCGACCCAAGTGAACAAAAGAGGTGGAATTTTCCATACACAAGGCGCGCAACAGGCGATATACAGTACCGAATCTCAGCCGATCGCTGGAGGTCCACATAAGCGTTTCTGACCCGATCGAAACCTGTTCGCCCGGGCTTGTCGCCTGTACGATCCAGGTATCCGTACTGCTCCCGGTCATTGGTAAAAACCTGATCACTGGCAAGACCAGTGACTCGCAAGATCTACAAACAACCGGGCAATCGTGCCACCACTTTCCGCGATGAATACTCGCGGACCCGGGGGCAAACAACGTTTTCAATTCACGAATTGACTCGCGTAACGACGAGCGTGCGCACGTTCGGCATATTGTGTGCTTCCCTAAACCCGAAAGTGCTACGGAATAGTCTTGCCACGAGCGTGCACCGGAAATTGTTTTCGCACAAAGTGCCCATATGCCCGATGAATGGGCGCAAATACCCTTGCGTTGAGCAACGTAGTTTTCTGTTGATTGCGATGAACTGCAACGTGAGAAGAAGCGAGAGCCGGCAAAGACTTCATGTCCGATGACGCCGTGAAAGCCGTATCGGGGGCCATAGTCATCACTGACGTGGCGGGCCGCATCGTACAGGCAAATGATGCGGCAGAAGTATTGTTCGGATACACCAACCGTGCGCTTCTATCACTTCATGTCGACGATCTCGTTTCAGAGCAGCATCGGCAACAACTTTCTGTTCAGCACAAGTCGTTGGCTTCGGCGCGAACGAAACGAACGTTCGCCGCGTCGGAAAACCTGATCGCGAAGACAAGCGACGCAAACGAAGTTCCGGTCGACGTGCAACTGACACTGTTGAACCTAGACAATAAACGCTACGTCGTCGCGACATTCCACAACCTTGCCAATGAACGCGAGCTGGAGAGAAAACTTGCACAGAGTGACAAGCAAGTAGAGGCGCTTAACGTTCTGTCGTCAGACTGGTACTGGCGCCAGGATGCCGACCTGAGATTTACCTACATATCGGGTTGGGGAAAAGAAACCCAGATTGCCAATGCCGAAACCGTCATCGGCAAGACCCGTTCCGAAATGCCGTACGAATACGAATCTGCAGCGAAGCGCACAGAATATGAACAAGCACTGGCGCAGCGCAAGTCGTTCCGGAACCTGCTGATTCACAACCCGGAGAACAATCGTTACGCCCAGGTCAGCGGCGAACCTGTTCTTGATGAGCAAGGCGAATTCTGCGGGTATCACGGCGTTGCGAGAGACGTGACGGATGAAAAACGTGCGCAGCACGCCTTGCGTGAAAGCGAATCAAGATTCAGGGCGCTTAGCGCCCTGTCATCTGACTGGTACTGGGAGCAGGACGCCGACCTGCGCTTCACCGCAATGTTTAGCGATAACGATGAAGCGCAACTCAACACCATCGACAACGTAAAAGGAAAAACCCGCTTCGAACTGCCTTACAATTGGAAATCGCCCGAAGCGCGCGTAGAACATGAATGGCTCCTCGCCGAACGCAAGCCGTTTCGCAATTTGCTGCTGCATAACCCGGCAAACGACCGTTTTGCGCTGGCAGCAGGTGAGCCTATTTTTGACGACAAAGGCGAGTACTGCGGCTACCGCGGCGTGAGTCGAGACGTTACTGTCGAAAAGCGTGCCGAGCGCGCCGTCAGGAAAAGTGAAGCACGGTTCCGGGCGCTCGCGACAATGTCCTCGGACTGGTTCTGGGAACAGGATGAGAACCTGCGATACACCTACCTGTCCCCGACTGGTCAAACCAATGTATCAGTAGCTATTGACGCAATTATCGGACATACCCGATTCGAATTGCCTTTGGTGTTCGAGTCCGAAGCGGTCAAGAAACAGCATGCCGAAACGCTAAAGGCACGCCGTCCTTTCCGGGACCTGAGCGTGACATCGACCCGCCCCGGAGATGAATTATTCCGGCGGGTCTTTGGCGAAGCTGTCGCGCTCGCCAGATATCTTGATCTCACCCTGCCGGTCCTGAGTGACGTTGAAAACGCGCTTGCGTCAAACTCTGAAGCCCTGAATATTACTCCCCTCTCGACAAGGATCAGGGATGAGCTCATGTCCCGAAGCATCGAGGTGGGCGGCAACAACCCGGCACCCTTCAGGTGTACGCAGGACGGACCGGACACCTGAGAGTAAAGCGGCCTCGAGACGCATGCAGGGCCATGTGGTCGCAGCTGTCATCGCAAAGAAACTGTCAAGCCTGACAGTCACGGATCTGGCCTGAAGCAGGAAACGGCGTCAGGAACGCTGCGGGGTCTCCAGGAAAATACAGGAAATAATCCTTTCAAGTCATTACGCTGACCCCATGATTGACACCCATACCGCCGTCAAACAATTGATCGAGGCCGGCAGGCCGGAAATGCAGGCCGAGGTGGTTGTGCAGACACAGCAACAGTTTGTCGAAGGCGAGGTGGCAACCCGGGCTGCTCTCGCCGGGGTTCGGCAGGACATAGCCGAGGTACGGCATGAGGTGGAACTTGTGCGCAAGGATGTTGGCGCACTGGAATTCGAATTACAGGATCAGAAATTTGAGGCGCTGGACCAGAAGTTTATGAAGAAGCTCGACAAGCAGACCAGTGACATGACGGTTCGCCTCGGAGGCTTGATTGTCCTTGCCATCGCTATCCTCGTGGCCTTGTACCGGCTGGCCGGATCAGGGTTGTGAACGCAGGCAGATTATCTGTGAGTGCCGCTGGTCGCCAGTCTTATTTCAACAACCCTGCTCTCTGCGGGTATCGTCCAGCCGCACGCCGACCCTGATTTGTACCGGCGCTAACCCGGATTTCTCACGCCTTGGAATGGCGTTGCCTGAGAGGCTCTTGCAAAACTCTGGAAACGCCGTGAATTTCCCGCCGTAGCGGCTGGTTTTCGAGGCGTCCGCCCCTCCGATCTGGTATGTTGGGTCTGCAAAGGACCAACGACCAGAAGGAGTTGCGGACCATGCCTCTTGGCGAGATGTTTCCGACTACTGGCACACCATTCAAGGCCATCTTTTCCCCTGGCTCGAAGAGGAACTCGGTCCGCTGGGCGAGCATCACCGGCGGTTCGTGAGGGTAATTGAGATCGTCCGCCTGGAGGCGTTCGTGCACCATTGGCCAGGGCTCCCAGGATGTCCGCCTTCGGATCGGGTGGCTCTGGCACGCGCCTTCGTGGCCAAGGCGATCTTCAAGCTGCCAACGACCGAGATACTGATTGAGCGGGTGGGCTGGGACAAGACCCTGCGCCGACTGTGCGGCTGGTCTCGGCCGACCAACTCGGCGACATCTTCGTGACACCGGACGCGGAACAACTCCGCACTGCTCCATCTCCTGGACCACCGCCCTTGTGAGAGTCGCCAAGGACGTCGGCGCGATTGACGGCAAGACCCTTCGGCACTCCTATCAGGGGACCGGGAGTAGGCGTCGATTCACATGATCTCTGTCTGGACCGTTAAGCAGAACACAGTGCTTGGCCAAGCCAGGGTTCGAGGCAAGTAGAACGAGTTTGCCGCCATCCCGAGTATACTGAGACCTGCTCGTGGTCGAAGGCTCTGTGATAACCATCGACACCATTGTCTGCCAGCGCAAGATTGTGCTGAAGGTCCTGTCGAACAAGGTGCTGTCGAAACAAGTTGCTCGCAGATTCCGCAAATTTCCTTTATTTTCCCGAAGCGTTCTCGGGAATGGAGTTTCGCGACGATGAGCAATGACATTCTGACGATCCGCGAGGTCGCCGAGTACCTCAAGATCAACGAGAAGACGGCATATCGCCTTGCGGCTGAAGGCAAGATTCCCGGCTTCAAGGTTGGAGGCGCTTGGCGCTTTCGTAAAGACGAGATCGAAAAGCTCACCAAGAGCCAGACGACACAGGACGAAGACGGGAAGCTTGAAACGTGAGCAACAAAGAAGCTGAACGCGCGGAACTTCACAAGACCATCTGGCGCATCGCCAACGATCTGCGCGGCAGCGTCGACGGCTGGGACTTCAAAACCTACGTGCTCGGCATGCTGTTCTACCGCTTCATTTCGGAAAACCTGACGGCCTATCTCAATGTGCAGGAACGCAAGGCGGGCAAGCCAGACTTCGATTACATCACGCTGAGCGACGAAAAGGCCGAAGTCGGCCGCGCCGAGACGGTGAAGGAAAAGGGCTTCTACATCCTGCCCTCGCACCTGTTCGCCAAGGTGCGCCAGCGGGCCCGGCACGATGCCAACCTCAACGAAACCTTGAGTCGCATCTTCACCGATATTGAAGGCTCCGCCGTTGGTACCGATAGCGAAAACGACATCAAGGGCCTGTTCGACGATCTCGACGTCAACTCAAGCAAGCTCGGCGCATCAGTGGCCAAGCGCAATGAAAAGCTGGTGAAGCTGTGTGAGGCCATCGGCGATCTGCCACTCTCGGGCGGCTCGGGCGGTTTTTCGGACAACACCATCGACCTGTTCGGCGACGCCTACGAATACCTGATGCAGATGTATGCCTCCACCGCCGGCAAATCCGGTGGCGAGTTCTACACCCCGCAGGAGGTGTCCGAACTGCTGGCCCACATCACCGTGGTGGACAAGGCCGAGGTCAACAAGGTGTACGACCCCGCCTGCGGATCGGGATCGCTGCTGCTGAAGTTCGCCAAGGTGCTCGGCCATAACAAGGTGCGCCAGGGCTTCTTCGGTCAGGAAGTCAACCTGACCACCTTCAACCTGTGCCGGATCAATATGTTCCTGCACGATGTGAACTATGAAAAGTTCGATATCGCCCACGGCGACACGCTCACCGACCCCGCCCATTGGGATGACGAACCCTTCGAAGCCATCGTCTCCAATCCACCCTATTCGATCAAATGGGACGGCGACGCCAACCCTTTGCTGATCAACGATCCGCGCTTCGCCCCGGCAGGTATACTGGCCCCCAAGAGCAAGGCCGACCTCGCCTTCACCATGCACATTCTCTCCTGGCTGGCGGTGAACGGGACGGCAGCGATTGTTGAGTTTCCCGGCGTGCTCTATCGCGGCGGCGCTGAAGCTAAAATCCGCCAGTACCTGATTGATAACAACTTCGTTGATGCGGTGATTCGGCTACCGCCGGATCTGTTCTTCGGCACCACCATCGCCACCTGCATCATCGTGCTGAAAAAATCCAAGTTTGATAACGCCACCCTGTTCATTGACGCATCGAGCGAATTCACCCGCAACGGCAACAAGAACAAGCTAACCCCGGATCACCAGAAAAAGATACTGGATGCCTATATCGGGCGCGAGAGCATCGAGCACTTCGCGCGGCTGGTGGACAACAGCGCGATTGCCGAAAACGACTACAATATTGATGTTTCCTCCTACGTGGAGCAGAAGGACGATCGCGAAGAGATCAATATTAGCGAACTCAACGCCGAAATCGCCACCATCGTGACGAGGCAGGCCGAGTTGCGCACCCGGATTGATGCCATTGTTGCGGACCTGGAACGGGACGAAGCATGAGCCGGATTGATGATTTGATTGCTACGTATTGTCCGGAAGGGGTGGAGTTCTGCGAAATTAAGGAACTCATTGAGCGCACGACGAATATCAAGTGGACAGATTTCGATGGTGAAGAGTTCAGATATATCGATCTCACATCTGTTGACCGAATTACGCACGCCATCGTCGAGACACAAACAATCAACAGTGAGAATGCTCCAAGCCGAGCACAACACATTGTGCGAGAAGGTGATGTGGTCTTCGGAACAACACGACCTATGCTCAAACGTTACGCGGTCATTCCGGCCGAATACGATGGCGATATATGCAGTACCGGCTATTGTGTTCTTCGTCCTAAACAAGAGCGAGTACTTTCCAATTTTGTTTTCCATCTTCTTGGCACCGAATCTTTCTATGCACATGTGGTAGCAAATGAGCGTGGCGCTAGCTACCCAGCTATTTCGGATGGTGCGGTAAAGGCATTCCCGATCCCCGTCCCACCCTTGGAAGTCCAGCGCGAGATAGTCAAAGTACTTGACACCTTCACGGAACTTGAGGCGGAACTTGAGGCGCGTCGGCGGCAGTACCAGCACTACCGCGACGCGCTGCTCACCTTCGATGAGCACATCGCTGACGCAAGCAAGCAAGCAAGCAATAAGTGTAACATGGACGACTCTGGGTGAGGTTGGTAAGCTTATTCGCGGCTCCGGCATTAAAAAATCGGACTTCATCGAGTCTGGCATTGGCTGTATTCACTACGGTCAGATTCACACGCATTACGGCGCATGGGCGATGGCAACAAAGTCGTTTATCGATCCGGATTTTGCAACACGCTTGCGAAAAGCCAGCATGGGTGATTTGGTGATTGCTACTACAAGCGAGGATGACGAAGCCGTGGCAAAAGCTGTCGCTTGGCTGGGTGACAAAGACGTAGCTGTCAGCGGCGATGCCTATATCTTTAAACATACGCTGAACCCAAAATACATTTCCTTCTTCTTCCAAACAGAACTATTTCGGTCACAGAAGAAATCACGTATCACAGGAGCTAAGGTTAGACGGATATCAGGTGAGAGCCTTGCAAAAATTCGCATCCCCGTCCCATCACTCGAAGAACAAGCCCGCATCGTCGCCATTCTGGATAAATTCGATACCCTGGTAAACGACCTTGGGAGCGGTCTGCCCGCGGAGATCAAGGCCCGGCGACATCAGTATGAGCACTACCGCGACCGCCTGCTCACTTTTCGAGAAGCCGCGTGAACAATCAAACGCCGACTTGCTGGATTATTTCCGGCCCCAATGGCGCCGGCAAGACCACTTTCGCGCTGGAATACTTACCGCAGGTGGCGAGCCACGTCCGTTTTGTCAATGCCGACCTGATCGCCGCCGGGCTGTCGCCGCTCGCGCCTGAACGGGCATTGTTTGCGGCCAGCCGCCTCTTTATGCGCGAGATCGAACGGCACATCGCGGCCCGCGAGGATTTCGCCTTTGAGACCGCCCTGCCGGGGCGGGTCTATCTGCGGATGATTGAGCGCCTGCAAGCCGGTGGTTGGCGGATAGCGCTGATCTACCTGGCCTTGCGCAGTGTCGAGATGTCGACGCTACGGGTAGCCGAACGCGTCGCGCACGGTATTGCTGCAACGGATATCGAGCGGCGCTTTCCACGCAGTCTGCGCCACCTGCTTGGCGAATTCGGTCATCGCGTCGATAGCTGCACGTGCTTCATGAACGACGGCGAAAGCCCGGCGTTAGTGTTCGAGCAGCACGGCAATGTCCGCACTATTGTCCATGACGACGACTATCAGCTTTTGCTTGAGGAGGCCAACCGATGAACATCGTAAAGGAAGCCGTACCTTCGCCAGAAGGACAAAGACAACTGGAATCACTCCGCCGGGCCGTCGACCAGGTCCTGGAGAGAAAACGTCGCCTGGGCCAATACGCCGTCATCTGGCGGAATGGCAAACCGGCCAGCGAAGGCGAGGATGCGCCGGACCAGGCTTCAAGGCAATGAGCGAAGGCCTTACGCCGTACCGCATCGAGCCGGTCGCGCTTTCCAACGAAAGTACGGTCGTCGCCGAATTCGTGGCCGAGGGCGCGCGGGAAGCGGCCTATCAGTCCGAGGCGGAACTGGAAATTGCCTTCATCAAGCAATTGCGGATGCAGGCTTACGAGTACTTGCCGATCACCTCGGAAGCCGATTTGATCGCCAACCTGCGCTGTCAGTTGGAGAAACTCAACAAACTCACCTTCTCCGATGCCGAATGGGACCATTTTTTCGCAACCTGCATCGCGGGATCAAATGACGGCATCGCCGAAAAAACCGCGCGCATCCAGGAAGACCATATCCAGATTCTCAAGCGCGACGATGGCAGCACCAAGAACATTGACCTGATCGACAAACAACACATTCACAACAACGCCTTGCAGGTAATCAACCAGTACCAGGTCGAAGGCGCGCGCGCCAACCGCTACGATGTGACCATCCTGGTCAACGGCCTGCCGATGGTGCATGTCGAGCTCAAGCGCCGGGGCGTGGATATCCGCGAGGCGTTCAATCAGATCAACCGTTACCAGCGTGACAGTTTCTGGGCGGGATGCGGACTGTTCGAATATGTGCAACTGTTTGTCATCAGTAACGGCACGTTGACCAAGTATTACAGCAACACGGTGCGCGACGGTCATCTGGCCGAACAGCGCGGCAAACGCTCGCGCCAGAAAACGTCCAACAGCTTTGCCTTCGCCAGCTGGTGGGCCGATGCGAAAAACCGCCCCATCACCGAACTGACCGATTTCACCAAAACCTTTTTTGCCAAGCACTCGCTGTTAAATGTCCTGACCCGCTACTGCGTGTTCGACGTGGACCGCAAATTGCTGGTGATGCGGCCTTATCAGATTGTGGCAGCGGAGCAGATGCTGCAACGCATCGCATCCAGCACCCACCTTCGGCAGTTGGGCAAAAAAACCGCAGGCGGCTACATCTGGCATACGACCGGTAGCGGCAAGACGCTGACGAGTTTCAAGGCGGCGCAACTGGCGCGGGCCTTGCCGGAGATCGACAAGGTGCTGTTCGTGGTGGACCGCAAGGATCTGGATTACCAGACCATGCGCGAATACGAGCGCTTCGAGAAAGGCGCGGCCAATTCAAACACCTCGACGACGGTACTGCAAACGCAGTTGGAAGACCCGAATGCACGCATCATCATCACCACCATTCAGAAGCTTTCGCGCTTTGTGGCAAAGCACAAGCAGCACCCGGTTTACGATGCCCATGTGGTGGCGATTTTCGACGAATGCCACCGCAGCCAGTTCGGCGACATGCATGGCGACATCACCCGGGCTTTCAAACGCTACCACCTGTTTGGTTTCACCGGCACCCCGATCTTCTCTGATAACGCCGGGACCCACGGGAGCCCTCAGAGGCGCACGACCGAGCAGGCCTTTGGTGACAAGCTGCACACCTACACCATCGTCGACGCCATCAACGACAAGAATGTGCTGCCGTTTCGCATCGACTACATCAACACGATCAGGATGAGTTCTAGCATCAAGGACAAGCAGGTACCGGCCATTGACACGGAGCGGGCATTGCTGGCTCCGGAACGCATCAAGCAGGTGGTGAGCTACATTCGCGAGCACTTCGACCAGAAAACCAAGCGAACTGCCTCCTACCGCCATGGCGACAAGCGTCTGGTCGGGTTCAATTCGTTGTTCGCCACCGCCTCCATTGACGCGGCCAAGCGCTACTACACTGAATTCGCCGAACAGGAAAAAGAGCTGCCGTCCGCACAGCGTCTCAAGGTCGGGCTGATTTACAGCTTTGCTGCCAATGAAGACGAAGCCGATGGGCTGCTGAGCGAAGAGGAATTCGAAACCGAAGGACTGGATCAAAGCTCGCGGGATTTTCTGGACGAGGCGATCAGGGATTACAATGTCCTGTTTGGCACCAGCTTCGACACCTCGGCCGACAAGTTTCAGAACTACTACAAGGATTTGTCACAGCGCCTGAAGAAACGCGAGTTGGATATGGTAATCGTGGTCAATATGTTCCTGACCGGCTTCGACGCCACCACGCTCAACACCCTGTGGGTGGACAAGAACCTGCGCACCCATGGGCTGATCCAGGCCTATTCGCGCACCAACCGCATCCTCAATTCGGTCAAGACCTACGGCAACATCATATCCTTCCGTGATCTCGAACAGGCCACCAACGACGCCCTGGCCCTGTTTGGCAATAAGGACGCCAAGGGCATCGTGCTTCTGAAACCTTATGCCGAGTACTACAAGGAGCACCAGAAACAGATCGGGGAGTTGGTTGAGACGTTTCCGCCCGGCGAGGCCATCATCGGTGACACGGCCCAGAAGGCGTTTATCAAGCTCTTTGGCTCGATCTTGCGGCTGAAGAATATTCTTACGGCATTCGACGATTTCTCGGGCCACGAAATCCTCAGTGAACGGGACTTCCAGGATTACCAGAGCCTGTACCTGAACTTGTATGCCGAGTTCCGCAGTATGTCCGAAGCGGAAAAGGAATCAATCAACGATGACGTGGTGTTCGAGATCGAGTTGATCAAGCAAGTCGAAATCAACGTTGATTACATCCTGATGCTGGTCGAGAAGTACCTGAAAGAGAAAGGCGCCGGTGAAGATACGGAAATCAGGCCCGCCATCGAACGTGCGATCAATGCCAGCCCCAGCTTGCGCAACAAGAAAGACCTCATCGAGCAATTTGTGGACTCCGTCTCCACGAAAGCCAGGGTCGATGCGCAATGGCAGTCCTTCGTGGCGGCTAAAAAGGTCGAGGAGCTTGACCGCATCATTGCGGATGAAGGGCTCAACGCTGACGAAACGAAGGCGTTTATTGATGACGCGTTCCGGGATGGTGCGATTCCTGTTACCGGCACCGCCATCACGAAGATTCTGCCGCCTGTTTCACGGTTCAGCAAGAACAACGGCCATGCGGTGAAGAAGCAAACAGTGCTGGACAAATTGAGCGCGTTCTTCGAGCGGTTCTTCGGCTTGATCTGAGACAGGGGAAAACTGAACAATGGGCCTCAATCTCGCAAAGACCGTCGTCGGTTTCCTTGCCGAACGGACCGGATAGAAATTCACCGCGCGCCAGATGGCGCAGTGGATTTTTGAGAATTTCCCTGCCGAATGCCAGGAGAAGAAAGCGAACAGCACCTTCATCAAAAACGACGCTGATTTAGTCCAACAAATTGTGGCTGAAATCGGCTCCCAGCGCCCTGCGTTCCAAAAACGCAATCCTCAGGTCAGAACAACCGTGCGCACCGATACCCCTAGCAACTCCGCTGCCTGCTCCTGTGTCAACGCCCGGGCCTGCCGCCGGGAATATAACTCCTCAAACTCCATGATCCGTAGTCCTTGCAAAATCTCTGTCCGCTTCATCGTTCCTCCCCTCGGAGACGCCATCAAACCGGACAAACCGCATGGTACCTACACCGGACCTAAACCTTGTTAGCGACACCCGTGCCGATGGAAGACTCCAAATTTCCCAGATGCTACGCTATATTTGGCGCGTGATTGAAGGAGCGCTACAAAATGTTCCGAAGTGGTAAGGGGCAAAGGTATGTTTGAAGAAACACAGCGATTTCTGCGGAGCTTGGAAGGTGGGGGCGAAATGTCGATCCCCATTGAGGATGACGAGGACGGCTACTTCGACCGTGAATGTCCGTCCGATGGATGCCTCTTCCAGTTCAAAATGCTCAGTGATGATTGGCAGAAGGCAAAGGATGCCGAGCGGCTACACTGTCCTTCGTGCGGACATACCAATCACAGCGAGCGTTGGTGGACACAGCAGCAGGCAGGTTGAGCACATGCACGCGGCTGCCGTTGCCCAGCTTCAAGGCGCTCTCAATCAGTCTTTCAAAACCGATGCCGCTCGCTTCAACCGCCGCAGTCCCCGTGGTGGGCTTATCTCCATGACCATGAAGGTGGATTCCCGTCCGTAGCATATCATGCTGCCCCCCCGCCGCAACCGATCCGATGGCACTGAAGATCGCCTGTCCGTCCTGCGCCTGTCGTTACGCCGTAATCGGAGCCGCATATTTCTGTCCCGCTTGTGGTCACAGTGCTGCCGAGCAGGTCTTCGAGCAAACTTTCGCCGGTATCAAAGCGACCCTCGGGGCACTCGATCATGTCCGCGCTGCCATGCCTGATCGTGATACCGCAGAAAACACCGTGCGCGTTTTCATCGAAAACGGCTTGCAGAACGCCGTCACCGCCTTTCAGCGTGTGGTCGAGGTAATGTTTTCGGACCTTCCTGCGCCGCCGAAGGCAAGGCGGAACGCTTTCCAAAATCTCACTGAAGGCAGCAGCCTTTGGCAGCAGGCGACGGGGCAGGGCTATGACGCACATCTCGATGCCTCTGCGCTCGACCGTCTCGGTCGTGCTTTCCAGCAGCGCCATCTGCTTGCCCACCGGGAAGGTCTTGTCGATGAGGAGTACATCACTAAAAGCGGCGACCCCCGCTATCGACCTGGCCAACGTCTTGTGCTGCGCGCCGAAGCCGCGGAGCTGGTCGAAAAGCTCGTGACAGGGCTTCGGAGCGATGCGGCTGCCCGTTCAGGGAAGAGCACTTCACCGTAATATTGAGGGATGCGCCGCCACCTGTCGCCATCCTGATCATGCCCGCCCGTGAGCTTACGCTTGCGGACTTGACCTATCGAACTCATCGTGGGCTAATTATGGCTACCTCGTGGCCGCAGAAACTGAAGGTGCCGACACCATGCAAAGAACTCCGAATGCTCTTTTCCTTGCATGGCATCGGCCTGATCCAGCTTGATCCGGAAAACCCGGCTAAGAGCCAAATTCTCATCCCAGCACGAGAAAGGCTTGAAGTTGACTGGGCAACCTGCAATCGGCTCACGCAGGAGAATAGAGACTTCGTGCAGACCGAGCCGGTGGTCTGGTTGTTGATTTGCACCGAAAGTTGACCCACCCGGATGAGCCGATTATGGCTCAGGTTCTGGTTCGTTTCTTCGTCTCCTTCTTGTTGGTGGTCGAGTGCTTGAGACGGAAACTGTCGTTGCCGGTCTCGAGGATATGGCAGTGGTGCGTGAGCCGGTCGAGCAGCGCCGTTGTCAGCTTGGCGTGACCGAAGATGGTCGGCCATTCGGCGAAGCTCAAGTTCGTGGTGATAATCAGGCTGGTCCGCTCGTAGAGCTTGCTCATGAAGTGGAACAGGAGCGCGCCGCCGACCCCTGGCTGAACGGCAGGTAGCCGAGCTCGTCGAGGATCACGAGATCCACATGCGTCATCCGGTTGGCAAGCCGGCCAGCCTTGCCTGCGGCTTTTTCCTGCTTGAGCGCATTGACGAGCTCGACGGTGGACAAAAACCTGACGCGCCGGTGGTGATGGATGATGGCCTGTATGCCGATGGCTGTGGCCAGGTGCGTCTTGCCGGTCCCCGGGCCACCGACGAAGACGATGTTCTCGGCCTCATCCAGGAACTCTCAGCGGTGCAGGGCCTTGAGCTGACCTTCGGCGACGGTGCTCTCGGCGAAGTCGAAGCCAGAGAGATCCTTGTGCGCCGGGAACTTCGCGATCTTCATCTGGTAGTTGATGGATCGGACCTCACGCTCGGCGACTTCGGCCTTGATGAGCTTGTCGAGCAGCTCACCCGATTGCTTGTAGGCTGGTGCGCCCTGTTCGGCGAGCTCGGCGACGGCAGACGCCATGCCGTGCAGCTTCATCGACTTCAAGGTCGTCACCAGCGCTTCAGCCGACATGGGAGGCACCTCTCAAGCGATCGTAGCGCTCGGTGTTGGCGGTCGGCTCCTCGCTGAGCGTCAAGGCTGGCGGCGGCGTGAGCGCGGCTGGCAATGGAGTATCGAGTAGCCGGCTCAGACGGTTCAGGATATGCGTCTTGGAGACGATGTCGCTCTCGATGGCCTCGCGAACGGCCTGCTCGACGAGATGCTCGTCGTGGTGCAGCACGAGTGCGAGGATATCGGCCATCTCCCGATCGCCGCCTGCTCGCTTCAGAAGTATCTGCTGTAATCGCCGGAAGCTTTTGGGCAGCTCGGTGAACGGCGCGCCATTGCGAAGCGCGCCGGGCTTGCGCTGTACCACGGCGAGATAGTGGCGCCAGTCGTAGACACAAGTGGACCCCGAAACTTGGACCCCCGCTTAAGTGAAATCTCCATGGGGTTCAGGCCGCGCTCTTCAACGCCGTTTGTTCGAAGTACACCGCATCGGGGGTACGCCGGTCAAGCCCAGTGTGAGGACGCCGGGTATTGTAAAAACGAAAGTATTTGTCCAGTCCGGCGCGTAATGCCGCCAGCGTTTCATACGCGCGCAGATACACGTCTTCGTACTTCACACTGCGCCACAACCGTTCGACGAACACGTTGTCGATCCAGCGAGCCTTGCCGTCCATGCTGATCGTCACTTCGTGCTCCTTGAGAACGCGGGTGAACGCATCGGCCGTGAACTGCGTGCCCTGATCGGTGTTGAATATCTCGGGTGTACCGTAGCCACGCAATGCCTCTTCGAGCGCCTCGACGCAAAAGTCGCTGTCCATCGTGTTCGACGCCCGCCACGAAAGCACCTTGCGCGTATGCCAGTGCATAATCGCCACGAGCTACATGAACCCCTTGGCCATCGGTAGATAACACATATCGCTCGCCCACACCTGGTTGGCCCGCGTGATTGTCATGTCCCTGAGCAAGTAAGGATAGATCTTGTGTCCCTTGTCTGGCGTGCTGGTGCGCCGCTTCGGTTACAGCGCCCTGATCTGCATCTGACGCATCAGCCGCTGTACGCGCTTACGATTGACCTGCAGCCCGCGTGTATCGAGTTCGTTGCGAATACGACGGCTTCCGTAGAACGGCAGCTCAAGGTGGATCTCGTCGATCAGGCGCATCAGCTCAAGGTCTTCGGCTGACACCTGTGCGCCGCGATAGTACGCTGTGCAGCGTGCCACTCCGAGTAACTCGCAGCGGCGTGCCCTGGACAGTTCGTGAGCGCTTTGAATCTGTGCTCGGCGCTCGCTCACCGGTCGCGCCCGAGAAACTTTGACAGAAAATCTTTCTCCATCGTCAGTTGCCCGACCTTGGCGTGCAGCTTCTCGATTTCGCGTTCGGTGTGTTGCGCCTCAACTGCGTTGCCACCGAACACGTCCTCGGCACTATCGACCAGACGTTTCTTCCAGTCCTGGATCTGATTCGGGTGAACGTCGAACTGTTCAGCCAGCTCGGCCAGTGTGTGCTCGCCACGCACTGCGCCCAGTGCTACTTTGGCCTTGAAGCTCGCCGTGTGATTTCTTCTCTTTACTACGTGTCATCTTCGGATCCTCTCTGTGTCGTAAAAGAATAATCCATAAGATTTCACTTATCAGCTACATTTTGGTGTCCAGCCGTTGGGGTCCACCTCTGACCCTGCGAGACGTTCAGTACGATGCGTGGCGGACGTTCAATCCGGCAGACACGCTACGTTTCTTTGGACTGCGTCTGCACGAAGTCGGAATGATCAAGACTCAACCAAATGAGATCATTGCCAGAGGCACTGACTGGCGTTTCATTAACGAGTTGAAGAAGGAGTTGAAGGCATGACCTTCAGTCGTGCCGGGTGTACGCATTTGATTATCGTTCGTGCGATGTTCGCCTGCGCGACAACCGCAGCGACTGGCGCAACTTCCGAACTACCACACATCGGCCCCGCGCCCGGATTCACCCTGATCGACCAGGATGGCAAACCATTTTCGCTGCGAAACGCACGGGGACGTGTGGCAGTGGTGACTTTCATATTTACGTCATGCTCGTCAACCTGTCCGTTGCTCACCGCGAAGCTGGTCAGCGTCCAGCGTGAGCTGGGGCGCGATTCGCCAAACGTCATCTTTACCGCGATCACCGTGGACCCGTTGCACGACACGCCCGCCACGCTCAAGCAATATGCCGAAGCGTACTCCGCAGATACGTCGAGCTTTTTCTTTCTGACAGGTTCGTTCGAACAAATCGACGACGTTTCTCGGCGCTACGCGGTATTCCGCAAAGCTACGCCGGACGGCGACGTCGATCACACGTTTCTGACCTCACTGGTTGACCATCGCGGAACGCTCCGCGTCCAGTACCTCGGCACCAGATTTGATACCGGGGAGTTCCTGCAAGATCTTCGCTCTTTGCTGGAGGAACAGCCCTGAACATCGCCGACTGGATTCCGGCACAGGTTGCCCGGATAAACGCATCGATCCGAACCAAGCTGTTGTGTGCGTTTTTGGCGATCGCTACCATCATGTTGGCGTCCGGTTACGTCGCACTGCGCGCGCTGAATGAAGTAAACCAGCGCAAAGACGAAATGGTGCAATTGCAACGCAAGATCGGCGCGTACCGGCAGCTCAACCGCTTCGGTTATGACCTGGACAGGTTGCAATTCGTCGCGCAGGACGAGAAAGAGATTTTTGAGAACCTGAGGACGGACTACGAAGAATTCATTCGCATCGTTAGTCAGGTAATCACGCTTATCAGGCAAGGCCGCGGCGATGAAGGCCGCGAGCTGCAATTTAGCGAAGCGACGCCGCATAGCGAACGGCTCGAACGATTGACCAACGAACTTGTGAACAAGGCCGAGGCCGACATGGTCGTCAGCGTCGATGCGTCCAAAGAGACCTATGCCACTTCCAGAAATGCGGTGGCAATATTGGCTGTAGCCAGCGTGGCGATGGCATTGCTGCTTGGCTATGCAATTTCGTCGTCGATCGTGCGGCCCGTGCAAGCAATGGAAACACGCATGCAGGAGCTCGCCGACGGTGACTTTCATTCGAAGGTCGACGTGCCAAACCGGGATGAACTGGGTGTACTGGCAGCCGACTTGAATCGCATGAGCGAGCAACTGGGAAAAGCCTATCGGGAACTGGAAGCTGTCAGTCGGCACAAATCCGAATTCCTTGCCAACATGTCCCACGAACTGCGCACGCCACTCAATGCAATCATCGGATTCTCGGAAGTACTGAAAGACGGCTTGCTCGGACAATTAGCCCCCAAGCATGAAGAATATGTCACGGACATTCACACGTCCGGACAGCACCTGCTGTCACTAATCAATGAAATTCTCGATCTGTCCAAAATCGAATCGGGCAAGATGGAACTCGACCGCTCACGTTTTTACCTGCCAGCGACGATTGAAGGAACGCTTACCCTGGTGCGTGAGCGGGCTACGCGCCACGGTTTGAAAATGAATCTTTCGCTGGATGAAACGCTTGGTGAGATAGACGCGGATGAACGCAAGGTACGCCAGATTTTGCTCAACCTGTTGTCAAACGCGGTCAAGTTCACGCCGGACAGCGGACAGATTTCGATTGCAGGTGCGATCGCCAATGACGCCGCGCAAATCAGTGTCAAAGATACGGGTATCGGAATTTCACCTGAAGATCAGGAGACGATATTTGAGGAGTTCCGGCAAGTGGGCAATGACCGCGAGGCCAAAAGCGAGGGGACCGGACTGGGACTCGCCCTGGCGCGCAAGCTGGTAGAGCTACATGGCGGCCTCATGTGGGTCGAAAGTGAGATTGGCCAAGGGACGACATTCACTTTTACACTACCACTCAACGCACAATCGTCCGTCCAGGCGCCGAACGTCGACGCGGTAGTGACAGCGTCAGGGAACGCCGAGACATAGAGGACGCGAAGACCTAATCGCCACTTTGAAACCAATCGCGCCAACGGCTCAATCGTTAGGATCGGTTGAATTCGCGTTGGCGAACGTCATTCAGCCTGTAGCTGGTAAGGTGTCACGACGCTAACAAGACTGGCTGCCTGACGCCAGATCCGCTTGCAGCGCGATATCTAATGCAGCGCCAGGGCGACCATTGTCGCGCTGCGGATATCGTCGTTCCGGACGTGTAAGAAAGTCCACACGTGTTTTCCGCAAATGCGTGCCAATACGTAAGGGCGGTGTAAGCTGACGATGACTACCATTGGAGTTGTACATTTGCCAAGATCGTCCCCGGGTTCGCGTGGAATCGCCGACAAGCTGCTCCTGACTGGCCGGGTAGAGGCTCTTGCCAAAATACGATTCGGGAAACGCAGATGAAAGTCACCCTGATTCACTCGCCAAGCCAGTTGGCGAGCGACCGACGCCAAACCCGCATTGCCATGCGCGCGGTGGCAGCGGACGCTCGTTGCGCAATAGTGATGCCTCCTCCAGCCCAAGCCCTTGAAACGGCAAACAATTCCCCCTCGCCACACGCGAAGCCCCGGAACAGCAATTGGCGAACAAAAATTAGCCCGCGCCAGCAGCAACCAAAGGATCAGCAGTGATTCGACGACAAGTCCTCAGAGTTGTCGCGCTTTTACTCTTCTACCCGGCATTCGCGGCGGCCCAGACAACGGGCCCGGTTCCGGTTGTAGGCCTGCTCATCACCCACCCCCCGGTCAACGATATCGTCGTCGACCAATTCCGCGCAGCTCTTGAAAAATTCGATTACGTGGACGGCAAGAACGTCCGCATCGAGGTGCGTTCGGCACTCGGGCAACTCGAGCGCGTTCCAGCGCTGGCCGCTGAACTCACACAAGTGTACCCGCAGATGTAATCGTCGTGGTCAATGAGGTTGCCCTGCACGCGGTGCGCAAAGCCACCCGCACGATTCCGATCGCGATGATCGGGTTTATTGACGACCCTGTTGAGCTGGGCGTCATCAAAAGTTACAGCCGACCCGGCGGCAACGTGACCGGCGTATTCAACGTCAATGCAGCGCTCAGCGGAAAGCGACTCGAGATTCTGAGAGATACCTTGCCGGGCATCTCCCGGGTCGCCGTCCTGTGGGATACGTTTAGCGAACGGCAGGTCGAAGAAGTGAAAGATGCGGCACAAATGCTCGGCATTCAGATCGATCTGATCGAGATCAAGGATGGTGACGATCTTCCGGGCGCATTCAAAACAGCGAAAGCGCGAAACGCGGGCGCGGTGCTAATGAACTTCTCGCCCGTATTCTGGGTACACCGGGACAATATTGCGGCGATCGCGATCGAACAACAGATGCCGACAATCACTGACATGCAGTTCCTGACACATCGGAGCTGCTTGCTGGCCTATGGATCCGACCCCGAGAACAACTGGGCGCGCGGCGACTATTTCGTAGATCGCCTGCTCAAAGGTGCGGACGCTGCGACACTGCCAGTCGAGCAGCTGTCCCGATTGTCACTGGCAGTAAACCTCAAGACTGCCAAAGCGCTCGGCATCACGATCCCGCAATCAATGTTGCTTCGCGCCGATGAGGTTATTCGATGACAACACGCTTCGGGCGCGTCGCATACATACCAAGGCGCGTTGTTCAACAGTCGATCAACGTGTTGCTCGTAGCGAGCGTCCTGCTAACCGGCCTTGTGTGGTCCGGGCAGGTCTGGGGGCAGGATCGTCCCGCGCGCGTCGGATTTCTCACTTTCTTTGCGGTAGATGACAATCCGAGAATGGCTGCCTTCCTGGCGGTAGTGCGCAAAACGCTCGCCGAGCTTCAATGGATTGAAGGCAAGAACGTGCAGTTTAAGTACCGCAATGCCGATGGCGATCCTGCACGATTTGACCACGCAGCAGCTTCACTGGTTGACCTTGACGTTGACGTCATATTTGCCTCGAGTGCATCCGCCCGACGCGCTGGGTGTAGTTGAACGGCTCTGGCCTTGACGTTGACGTCATATTTGCCTCGAGTGCATCTGCAGTTCGCGCTGCTCACTCTGCTACACGCACGATTCCGATTGTCGCAGTTGACTACACGACCGATGCAATCGCAGAAGGGTATGTCGAGAACTACGCCAGGCCGGGCGGCAATGTCACCGGCGTGTTTCTCGACGCTCCCGGATTTTCCGGCAAATGGTTTGAACTCTTGACGACATTGGTGCCCGGTCTGGCGCACATCTCGGTTTTGTGGGATCCCGGACCAGGAGATACGCATCTTCGAGCCGTGCGCAGCGTCGCTCAATCTCTCGACATTGAGCTGCAAGTCCTGGAGGTTCGGACACCCGGGAAATAGATACCGCATTCGAGTCGATACGAACCGACACACAGGCCGTCATTTTTCTCCCATCGCCAATGATTCATGGGCAAAGCGACCGGCTAGCCAGCCTCGCGAAAAAGCTAAGGTTGCCCGCAACGTCGATGGCACTCTCGTTCGCAGACGCGGGCGGCGTACTGGCCTACGGCCCTGAGGGGAGTTCCACCTATCAGCGCAACGCACTGATCGTTGCAAAAATTCTCGAAGGCGCTGACCCCGGGACCCTTCCCGTGGAGCGACCATCGAAGATTCAACTTGTCGTCAATCTGAAAACGGCAAAAACGCTTGATCTTGATATTCCGCAGTCAATTCTCCTCAGAGCTGACGAGGTAATCCGGTGACACTCAAACCGAGTACCGGGTGTTGCAAGCGAAAGCGCCCGGTGTTGAAAAAACCGACTGCCGCCGCGCTATTCGTCGTACTTTCCTGGCTCGCCAACCCGGTTGGGATCGGGCAGGCGTGGGGACAAAATGACCTTCCGGTCGTTGGTGTTCTAACCGTCCTGTCAGTCACGGATGAACCGCGTCTGGAAGCAATGTTGAACCTGTTCAATCGAAGCCTGGAGGACCGGGGCTGGGTCGCAGACGAGAATCTATTGATTGAGTATCGTAGTGCTCAGGGCGACCCGGCACGACTTGCAGGTGCCGTCGAGTCACTCGTCAAACTCAATGCCGACGTTATCTTTGCGGTAAGCGCGCCTGCCCTGCGTGCCGCCCATGCCCAGACACCCACTCTGCCTATCGTCAGGTGGGACTACACGACTGACCCCGTAGCTGAAGGCTATGTCCAGAGCTACGCACGGCCAGGTGGGAACATCACGGGAGTCTTTCTTGACGCACCAGCGTTTTCGGGAACATGGCTCGAAATGTTGCGGGAAGTCGTCCCCGATCTTACGCGCGTTGCCGTACTTTGGGATCCAGGCCCTGGCGATGCGCATTTGCGTGCAATCAAATCCATCGCGCCGAGCTTCAATATGGAACTGCAGATTATTGAGGTACGCAAACCTGAAGACATAGATATAGCCGGCGCAACGTTTCGTGAACGGCCACAAGCAATAGTCATCTTGCCTTCGCCGATGACGTACGCGCAGACAACCCGGCTCGTCAAGCTGGCGAATGGCAAGAAACTCCCTGCCGTATCCATATTTCACGAGTTCGCAGCTGCCGGCGGACTGTTCGCGTATGGCCCCGACATAGCGTTAGCAATCGAGCGCAATGCTGCGCTGATTGCAAAGATCCTTGACGGGTCCGATCCTGCCGAAGTCCCTGTAGAAAGGCCCACAAAAATCCGCTTCGCAGTTAATGTGAACACGGCGAAGGCACTTGGCCTCACGATCCCACAATCCATCCTTCTCAGGGCAGACGAGGTGATACGGTGAGGGCGCGTTGCGCGCCAGTGCTGCTTGTGGTCGCGTCTGTGCTCGTCGCCACGTGGAGCATTGGCCAAGCTTGGGGACAAGAGCGACTGGCCCGAATCGGTGTCCTGTCGTTCATCTCTATTAGTGATGACACTGCCCTGGACACGTGGTATACGCCATTCTCCCGGACACTTGAGGCTCGGGGATGGACTGAAGGAAAGAATGTTTCCTTCGAGTACCGAAGTGCAAACGGTGACCCGTCTCAATTTAACAAAGCGGCGAAGGAAATCGCTGGCCTTGGAGTCGATATCATTCTGGCGGTTGGTGCACCGGCGCTAAGAGAAGCCCATCTGGCGACCGAAACCATTCCGATCGTTGCGGTTGACTACACGACGGATCCTATTGCCAACGGTTATGTCCTGAGCTACGCCCGACCTGGCGGCAACATCACCGGAATCTTTCTTGACGCGCCCTCGTTTGCCGGAAAATGGTTCGAACTCCTGAAAGCAATGGTTCCGGATCTTTCCCAGGTTGGCGTGTTGTGGGATCCCAGCCCCGGCGCCAACCATTTACTTGCTATCCGAGGAGTCGCAAACTCGTTGGCAATACCTCTCAAGGTTGTCGACGTACGAAAACCGGAAGATCTTGAACCCGCATTCAATGCCCTGTCTGAAAAAGTTCAGGCGGTCATTATTCTGCCCTCCCCGATGCACTACTCGTACAGTTCACGACTGGCCGGTCTGGCGCTGAAGTACCAGCTTCCCGCAACGTCGATGGCGCGTCAGTTCGCGATGACGGGTGGCACCATCGCGTACGGTCCGGATGAACCTGCCACTTACGAGCGCCTCGCCGTGCTTGCGGCCAAGATACTTAGTGGAAACGATATCGGCAATATTCCCGTGGAACGGCCTACCAAACTCGAGTTAACAGTCAATCTCGAATCAGCAAAGACGCTTGACATAACCGTTCCGCAATCCATATTGCTGAGAGCCGATGAGGTGATTCGGTGATGGCAACGGGACCACAGCGCGAGACACGGATCTGGCACTTATTGAAACGGCGGCTGGTTTACGCACTGCTTTTACTGGCTATTGGGCTTGTTAACTTCAGTTTGAATGATG
>CATOSA010000047.1 GCA_951812315.1 uncultured Burkholderiales bacterium | reverse complement strand
GTCGTTGTCGGCACTGCCGGTGATGGTGTCGTTTCCCGGCGCCGCCGTCAATCATGGCGATGCCTGCCAGCGTGGTCGTCGAGAAATCCAGCTTGTCACTGTAGCCGGTGCCGGAAATGATGTCGTAGCCGCCACCCCCGTCGATCTTTTCGACGGTCGCAGCGCCAGTGTTACTGGTACATGCGAATCGTGTCGTCACCGGCACTACCTTCAACCGTGTCGAAACCGGCACCACCTTCGAAACGGTCATAAGCCGTATCAGTTCCACTGACGCGGAACACGTCGTCACCATCACTGCCATAAAGCTTGTCCGAACCGGCACCGCCGTCAATCATGGCGATACTTGCCAGTTCAGTCGCCGAGAAGTCCAGCCTGTCGCCGTAGCCGGTGCCGGCAATGATGTCGTAGCCACCGTCACCGTCAATCTTCTCTACAGTGGCCGCGCCGGTGTATTGATATATGCGGAACGTATCGTCGCCGCTACTGCCCTGAACAACGTCGTAACCGGCGCCACCTTCGAAACGGTCGTAGGCAGTGTCAGTGCCCGTTACCCGGAAAGTGTCGTCACCGTCGCTTCCATAAAGCTTGTCCGAACCGCTGCCGCCGACGATGATGTCGTTGCCCGCGCTACCAGTGATGGTGTCGTTTCCGGCACCGCCGTCAATCATCGCGATACCTGCCAGCGTGGTCGTTGAGAAATCAAGCCTGTCACCGTAGCCGTGCCGGCAATGATGTCGTAGCCGCCACCACCGTCAATCTTCTCTACAGTGGCCGCGCCAGTGTATTGATACATGCGGAACGTATCGTCGCCGCTGCTGCCCTGAACGACGTCGTAGCCGTCACCGCCTTCGAAACGATCGTATGCGGTGTCGCTGCCTGTAGCCAGGAAGGTGTCATCACCACCGTTGCCGTAGAGTTTGTCCGACCCGCGCTTGCCGAAAATGACATCGCCGCCGTCAGTGCTGGTCAGCGTATCGTTACCGTCAGTGCCCGCCAGAGTAACCGCCACAATCACCGCAGTGGCGGCACTGGTGATGCTCTCGCTTGTGCCGTGCCCATCAACGTAGGTCGCCTGCACACGAACCTGTTGGCCAACTTGCGCGTCGCTCGGTGTGAAGCTCGCGGACGTTGCACCTGTCACGGCGGCCCAGGTGTTGCCGCCGTCAGCGGAGCTTTGCCACTGGTAACCAATAGTGCCCAAACCATCGGCATCTGCCAGGGTGTTCGCGGCGGTCAGTGTCTGGTCCCTGGCGGCAGTGCCACTGATGGTGACGGCTCCCGTTGGAGCATCGTTGACGTTGATAACCGACAAGTCGAAAAAGTCCGATACCGCGGCGTTATTGCCATCAGTGGCCGTCACTTCAATCGAGATTGCGCCCACATCGTTGTTGCCGGGCGTACCGGTGAAGGTGCCGCTCACGCTGTCGAAACCCAACCAGCCCGGCAGCGCGCTGGCGTCTGCCAGACTTGCCGATAGCGCCAGTGTGTCGCCGGCATCCACATCGCGGAACGTATCTGCAGCCAGCGTGAAACTGAAGGCCGCGTCCTCGGTCGCACTTTGATCGGCAATCGCGGTTGCGACAACCGGCGCGTCGTTGATGTTCAACACGGCGATATCGAAGTCATCCGATACACTCAATCCACCACTGTCCGTTGCCGTCACACGAATACTCACCGTGCCCACTTCATCATTGGTCGGCGTGCCGCCGAAACTTTGCGTAGCTGGATCGAATCCCAGCCACGCAGGTAACGCACTGCCGTTGGTCAGCGTTGCCGCGTAGCCCAGCGTGTCGCCGATATCCGCATCGGTAAACGTGCTTGCCGGTACGGCGAAGTTGAATGTAGCGTCTTCGTCCGTTGTCTGATCGGCAATGGCGCTGGCAACAACGGGCGGCTGATTGACCTGGGCCTGAATCCGCGCTTCCAGTGTCGCACCGTCCCAGAGCGTGCCGTCGTTGAACGAGACTTGTTCGATGCGCGCATTGGGATTAGTGAACCAGTCAATCGCGACCCGGTCGGTTGTTCCGGTGAGATGTACGACGATGTTGTCGTTCTCGCGGGTGACAATGACATCGCCGGGATCGGCGAGCACCTGCAAGGTGTCCACATCGCCGGAGGTGGTGTCTTCGCGGATGACATCTTGTCCCGAGCCCGGTCCAAAGATGTAGGTGTCGCTGCCACTACCACCGAGCAGGGTGCCATTGCCGGCCAGGCCGTCGATACGGTCTTCGATATTGGTACCGGTGATGGTGTCGTCACCGGCGGTACCGAACAGGTCAAAGCCGCGGGCAAGCAGTTGATCGTAGCTAAGCGTCGTGCCATCAGCGAAGATGAAGTTCTCCACCGTGCGCGGACCATACACGTCAAGCGGGTCGAAGTTCGTGAGGTGAATCGCATCGCCCTGATCACCCACGCGCAACAGCAGCGAGCCAAGACCGAGGCTGAAGCTGCTTGAGTAGATCCCGGCACCGCCGCTGATGAGGTCATCGGAAACGCCGCCGGTGATGACGTCATTGCCAGCGCCACCGAGCAAGGTGTTGGGTTGATTCCACAGCCCTGTCAGTGTGCCGCCTGTATCAGGTGCGGTGACGGTCAGGCCGGCATCGCTCAATGCGCGCGGTGTGATCACGCTGCCGTCGTCAAAGCGCATGTGCAGAAACTGGCCGTTACCATCGGCATACCAGCCCTGCACCCTGACTGCATCGGCGAGGTTGCTGTGGGTGATGAGCAGGTCAGTTCCATCGCGGGACACCGTGATGTCCGCGGTACTGATGCCTGCTCCGACCTTGAGTGTGCTGAGCAGGGTCGGGTTGGTGATGGTGCGCGCGCCGCTGCCAAGGGTGAAGTCCAGCGCACCGGGCGTGGGGGAGGCAATTTCGGCAAGCAGTTCGGCGCTGAATGATTGCAGCCCGCCGAATGCCGCATCGGCAAGTGTTGACGTTACCTGCGTGCGCGGCAGCTGGCCATATCCTCCGGTTGTGCCGTATACATAAGCTACATCACCGCCGTAGGCGGCGTCGTCAGCGCCGCCTACGGCAGACGAGGCAAGTGCGCCGGCAATGGACCAGCGCGTCATGGACGGGTTCTGTGCCAGCGCAGCGTCAAACTAGCGCACGATCTCGACAAAGTCAAACACCTGTACGCGCCGGTTGAGCAGCGGGTCGGCGGAGCCCGGATCGTAGTCATTGCCTGAATCGACGATGATCTGCAACTTGGATAGCGTGCGGTCATCGACGTCTTCGTAGTACCAGTCGTACAGGTTGATGTGCTCGCCGTGGCCGGTTTCGACAATCAAGTCATCGCCTCTGCCGCCAATAAGCAGGTCGTTACCTAGCGAGGCATCGATGTAATCGAAGCCGTCACCACCGTCGAGCAGGTCGTTGGCCGAATCGGTATAGCTATAGTCCGCGTACAACTCGTCTTCGCCGGCACCACCCTGGAGGATGTCGTGGCCGCCGCCGCCATCGAAGATGTCGTGCCCACCACCACCGATGACCAGGTCGTCGCCGCCCAGAGCGGACACATCTTCGCCCTGGCTGCCGATCCAGGTACCGCTACTATCGGTGAATACAGCGTAGACATCGTCGCCCGCTGTCAGCGTGACGCCGTTCGCCTGACCCACGGGTGTTAACGGGCCGGGATGCGCGAATTTGAGTAGCTCGGCATAAGAGAACGTTTGGCCATCGGCGAATTCGAAGTTCTCGATCTCGTAGAAACTGCTGTACGCGTACGAGCCGTACACCACGAACACTGAATCGCCCTGGTCGCCATAGCTGATGCTCAGGCCTTCGTCGGTGTACATCGGGAAAGGATCGATCGCGTACTGGTCGTAGCGGCGATAAGACTGGGTGGTCAGTGCGAAGCGCACCGAGTCCGGGGTGACACCGGGGCCGAACACGATGGTTTCGTCGGCACCGTTGTCGGCATTGATCACATCGTGGCCGTCGCCGATATTGAATATGTAGCGATAGCCGTCACCCTGATAGATCTCCAGGTAGTCATCGCCACGCCCGGCGGCATAGGTAACGTGGCCGACATCGAAGTCGTAGAGAAAGTCCGGGCCCGGGCTGCCGGCGAGGTAACTGACGTAGTCCTCGCTGCCGCCATCGAAGATCAGACCAGTCGGTGCAATCGCCGTCGGTAAGCCGCCCTGGCGAGACAGCAGGGAATCAAAGGACAGTGTGCTGCCGTCGAAAAAACGAAAACGTTCGATCGCACCTTGCTCACCATTGGCGATCGCGATCTCGTCACCACTGGTACCGACCTCCAGCGTAAAGCGTCCACCGGGAAGGCTTGGGTCATAGCGCCAGCTGATGTCGTTGGAGCTGATGCCTTGCCCGAAGGCAATGGTATCCACGCCGCCGGCGTCGTTGATGAAGTCGGCGCCGTCGCCAGGGTTGAATAGATAGGTCGTTCCTTCGGTGCCGCCCAGTTGAGTGTCGTTGCCTTTGCCTCCGGCGAGCACAACATAACTACCGAGGCTGTTTAATGTGTCATCCGCATCACTACCACTGAGTTGTACACCGCCAGTTGCCTGGGCAAGTTCATCCAGGATATAGCTCGCGCCGCTGGCGAATTGAACGATATCGATCCCCCTGAATTCGTCCACAAGTGTAATTGAATCGCCGGCACTTCCGATCGTCATGACCAGGCTCTGAACCTGTCCGGTGGCAGTGCCTGCGAAAGAGATGTCCGCGAGTGCAATGCCTGCTCCCAAGCGCAGCGTGTCATCGCCGGATTCGTCGCTCAATGTGTCGGCGCCGTCGCCCGCGTCGAAGAAGTAGGTGTCGTCGCCGGCGCCACCAACAAGCGTGTCGATGCCTTCCCCGCCGTCGAGATAGTCGTTACCGATAAGTTCTGCAGCCGATAGTGTCGTCAGCCCGGGCGCGACGATGGTGTGTTCCTGGCTCCCCAGTGGTGCAAAAATGCCACTGAGGTTGTAACCCTCGCCCACCGCGATTGGGAGTGTGTTAACCGGCGTGGCGTCGCCGTACAGAATATCGTTCTCATTGCCGCCAAACAGCTTGTCATCGCCGGCGCCACCGACAAGTACGTCGTTGTCCGTACCGCCTTCAATGACGTCCGCGCCGGCTTGCCCAAACAAAGTGTCGTCGCCCGCCCCGCCAATCAGTTGGTCGGCACCGCCGCGATGCCCGGGCATGACAAAGAAATATGCTCCTCCAGAAGCGAACAACTCACCACTGGTGGGGTCAAGTGGGTCGCGCCGGAATCCCCAATCGGAGTTAAACGCCGAGTTAGCGTCGGACACGCCGTCGTCACCGAACAACGCATCATCATCGGCGCCGCCCCACAACACATCGCCGTCATTTCCGCCAAAAAGCAGGTCGCGCCCAGCCGAGCCCACCAGCACGTCGCGACCGGCCAGCCCCGAGAGCAGGTCACCGCCCTGGCCGGTGGCTGGCTGCGCATTGAGGTTCAGGAAGTCTGCCTCGACTCCGGCGTAGATAATATCGTCACCAGAGTCGAATTCGTCGAATATACCGTTGCCGGCTACTTGTGTAGTAAGTACGTCGCGACCAGCGCCGCCTTCGATGATCAGGTTAGTGACACCTGGCACCAATATGCTTACTGTCGCGTCATAGGGAACGCCATTTTGGCTGGCGATGTTGCTGGCAAAGGTGAAGGCGGCGTTGGGGTTGTGCGAAATGATCAAACGATCGTTGAAAGTGCTTCCTGTGATCACCGGCGTAGTGGGCGCGCCCATTAGCTGTATTCCCAGGAAAGTGCCGGTAGGGGGTGCGAAGTCAAAGTTCTTGATGGTGATCTTGTCTGTCGCGTTGTCCGCAAACGTGATCTCGAGATCAGCGCCAGTGCGCGAGTAGGTAGTGCCCTCTGCCACCCATTGGTTCACACCAGTCGCAATGCCCGCCGCAGGCTGTCGGCTACCGCGAATCAGTGTCCCCTGGCCGTCTTCGTCGACAACAATGTCCTGACCGTCGCTGGGACGAAAATAGTAGAAATCGTCACCAAGACCACCGAGAAGAACGTCGTCACCCTGTCCGCCGAGCAGGTAGTCAACGCCACCTTCGCCGATCAGCACGTCCCGAAATCCGATTTCATTGCCTTGCGCATCGAATTGAGTGGAGACCAGCGTTGAGATGTGCGCACTGCTGAAGATCGTCACGTTCTCCCCTATGTTCCTCCCTGGATCGAGGTATACGTTGGTAGAGATGAAATCATTTGGGTCCAGCGTGGCGGGAGAGCGGATTTTCGAGAGAATCTGTGAGGATATTGCAAACCCCGGCGGAGGGTTCTATGGGACGACAGCCGCGAAAAGAAGGGCAAGAAAATATCGTATTTACTCGCTTGTCCCTGAATCCCGCAGTGAATCCCGCACCGGCGATTTATCAGAGACCCCGCACGTGGATTGTCTGATACGCAGCGAGCAATTCGGTGTACCTCAGGCACGACACAGGGTGATACTCATGGGTGTGCGTGAAGACCTGCCCGGAAAACCTGCTGCCTTGGAACCTGCGAGTGACCTCGTCTGCTCGCGCCACGTCCTGCAAGACTTGAAGAGAATCAGAAGCGGACTGTCAAGAGAACCGGACACTGCGGCGAACTGGCATGCCGCTGTCGCAAAAGCAGCCGGTCGGATCAAACGGGACGCAGGAGACGAAGGCAATGAACTGGAGCAGATAGTCGAACGTGCCGGCAAGCTGACAAGCAGGGGTGGGCCGTTCACCCCATATTCCCGGAAGTTCGCAAGGGGCAGTGCCCATGTTGCCTTGGGGAACTGGCTCCGGGACAAGCGGCTGGGAGGCTTTGTAAATCACGAATCCAGGGGGCACATGCGAGAGGATCTGGCGCGTTACCTTTTCTGTGCCGCCTACGCGAACATGCATCATGACGACTCGCCGCGATCTCACCAGTTTCCTCCCTTTCTGGCCCCCCGGCACAGCAACTGGCATTCTGGAATTTTTGCGGACCGGTTCAAGGTGCAAGTGGCAACCAGGCCATCGAGCGAGCGGAGCTTGAGAAGCAGCTCGCCGAGAACTCACTCAAGGACAAGTACGAGACGCAGATCAAGGATCGCAATGAAACGATCGAGCGCCTTCGGGACTTGAAGGCACGCCTATCGACCAAGATGGTTGGCGAAACCCTCGAACAGCACTGCGAGACCGAGTTCAATCGCATTCGAGCGACGGCTTTTCCGAGGGCATACTTCGAGAAGGACAGCGATGTGCGGACTGGCAGCAAAGGTGACTACATCTTTCGAGACTTGGATGAAGCTGGCACTGAGATTGTCTCGATCATGTTCGAGATGAAGAACGAGAGCGACAAAACAGCTGCCAAGAAGAAGAACGAAGACTTTCTCAAGGAACTCGACAAGGACCGTACTGAGAAGAGCTGTGAATACGCAGTCCTTGTTTCACTTCTTGAGCCCGACAGCGAGCTTTACAACTCCGGCATTGGCGATGTGTCCCACCGTTATCCGAAGATGTATGTCGTCCGGCCGCAATTCTTCATCCCGATCATTACGCTGCTGCGAAACGTCGCCCAGAACTCACTCAAGTACAAAACCGAGCTTGCGCTGGTGATAGCACAGAACGTTGATATCACGAGCTTCGAGGACGAGCTCGAGGCGTTCAAGACTGGCTTCGCCCGGAACTACGAACTGGTGTCCAAGAAATTTAAGACGGCTATTGAGGAGATCGACAAGACCATTGACCATCTCCAGAAGACCAAAGACGCCCTGCTCGGTTCAGAAAACAACCTCCGTCTTGCCAACAACAAGGCCGACGATCTGACCGTCAAAAAGCTGACCAAGGGTAACGCCACAATGACCGGAAAATTCGCCGAACTCAAGAAAGATGATGCTTCCGTTCCTGAATGAGGCGTGCTCCCACCTAGGTACTAAAGGGGATGCTACCCAACGACAGGGGACGCTATCCTTTTACGCGAAGAGAAGGGGTAGATTCAGTATGAAAAATGGTAGCGTCTCCTTTTTCTTCATGATCGTTATGCAAGACAGGACATCGGGGTCTGGCCTGTATAAATGTATAAACATTTGGTAATTCTGCGCGGATCTTTATGCAGATATACAGGCCAGACCCCATGATTCGGTTTTAGTGCATGTGACTTTGCGATATAATTCCCTTTCAAATTGTAGACTCGCTCTACGCGCTGAATAAGGGTATTGGCCAATGCGATTAGTTTGCTTTACTTTTCTTGACGAATTTCCAGATGCTGTGTCTTTCAAGCATTGTTCTCCAGCAGTATTTTATGGTGTTTGTCGCGGTTATAGCGGCAGATAGTTCCAATGAATCGTGAGGACCGTATGATTTGGGAAGCATGTTTTTCCCCTGAAAGCGGGAAGGGTATTGTTGCTTCGTTGGTTGAAGCATGGGCCGATTCCTCGAAGAAGGTGTTTGTGCTCCGGTCGCAGGACGAAATTGGTGACGTGCGGGAGTATTACTCTGAGCTGCTGCCAGCTATAGGATCACCAGCAGCCTTGGCTGAAGACGTAACGGTTGGCGACAGAGATAATCAACGATCGGGAAGGGTCTGGATGGAAGTCAGGTTCGATCCTCATTTTCCGGACGCCTATCGTCACAGCTCGAATGCGCAGCCGCTACACACGGACGGTTCTTATATTCCAACATTCCCAAATGCGAGTTTCCTCTGTTGTGTATCGAATGCCGATGCGGGTGGCGAGACCACTTTTTTGGATGGAACAGATATGATTAAGTGTCTGAGTGCGGAAGCTCCGACCTTGCTTCATTCTCTCTTGTCGGTGCCGGTTGATCACTCGAGATCAGGGGATCGGCGCAACGGTTGCATTCTGCGCGAAATAGACGGCTGCTGTCGTATTTATTGGAATTACTTTTGCGTCGCCGAGGACTTTCATTTATACCTGGAGTCTTCGCGGATGATCAAGGAACGTACTGTGGCAGTGAAGTTAGGGCCGGGAGATGCGGTCGCCTGGAAGGATGATGAGATTCTCCACGGCAGAAACGCGTTCATGGCAACTCAAGAGGCTAGTCGTTTTATCTGGAAGTGCGCGATTGACGTTGGGCGACAACAAGCATCGTGAAGGAAGTTTGCCCACCGCACAAGCTGGTCTTGGGAACCATGCGAATGCACGAGCGCTCGCGTAATGCAGAAGATTGGGCCGATTTCTATGCTCGCGCATACGGGTTCGGCGTGCGCAAGCTACACTGCTCAAGAGAGTACGAGAGCTATGCGCTGCTACTGCGCACCCTCGAGGTGCTCGCATCTCGATACCGGGATGTGCATTTTGATTTCATGGTAAAGCTCGCCGCTCCAACGTTCGATGAGCCTGGGTTCGAACCTGGCGACCTTAGTGCGCGAGTCGCGACATATATTTCCGACCTGGGGACTGATTGTCTCGCAGATCTGCAATGGATGTGGCGTGCGGATCTTAAGGATGACTCAGGCCGCTGCCGGGATTTTGTGAAAAGCTTGAACTTGATCGATTGTAGTGTCGCGAGCTTAAAGCGGCAGCAGCTGGTTCGCCGCTTTCTTTGTTTTCCGTATTCGCATAGCTTTGCCAAACTTGCTGTCGAGGCTAGTTGTGTAGACGGAATTGTCGTCTACCGGAACCCAATTGAACTTGAGTTCGAGGATCTTGTTGCACGTTGCGACGAGACGGGAAAAGCTGCTATCGCTATACGTCCTTTCGCTGGAGGGCAACTGTTGAAAGATCGTGCAATGAGTGCACGTGATTTGATCGGGTTTTCCGCGATGAATCCGCACATTGATGGCGTAGTGACGACCGTTTCGACATACGATCATCTTCGAACGTTGGTTAGTCAGTGAAATGAAGCGCCTATTAGATCTGACTGTTGTCATTGCAACAGCACCACTATGGATTCCATTGACTGCCATGATCGCGATATTGGTCTATTGGCAAATGGGTTCTCCTGTCCTGTTCAGGCAGGAACGAGGGGGCTACAAGTGTCAGATATTCAGCTTGTGCAAATTCAGAACAATGTCAGATCTTCGGGATCGAAATGGAAATTTGCTGCCTGACCATGAGCGGTTGTTGCCGTTAGGCAAAATCCTGCGCAGTTTCAGTCTCGACGAGCTTCCCGGGGTTTTCAATCTGATCAAGGGTGATATCACTCTGGTTGGCCCAAGGCCGTTTATGGCAGAGTACCTTCCGCTTTATTCGCCTGAACAACAACGTCGTCACGAGGTGCGCCCAGGTATTACTGGCTGGGCGCAGATCAACGGGCGCAATGCGCTATCTTGGGACGAAAAGTTTCGTCTCGACCTTTGGTATGTCGATAACCGTTCGCTTTGGCTGGATATTCGTATCCTTTGGATAACGGCGATGGCAGTGCTGCGGCGCAAGGGGATTAGCCAAGAGGGTCACGCGACCGTAGGGCGTTTCAGGGGATTGCCTTGATGACGGCGCTACTCATTCTAGGCGGGCGGAGGACATGGTGCGGTGTGCGCGGAGGTGGCGATTGCTAGCTGTTGGCAGGCAGTCGTATTTGTGGATGGTCGATATCCTTCATTAGAACGAGTGCTTGACTGGCCCGTAGTTGGCTCTGATTCGGACGCCCTTCGATTTATTTCCGAGCATCCGGCAATTTTCGTGGCGGTCGGTGATAATCGGCGAAGGGTACAATTGATTAGTTCTCTTGAAAGGGCTGGGTTCTCGCTGCCGGTGCTAGTTCACCCCGCGGCGTGGGTCAGTCCAAGTGCTACGCTATCTACGGGCACCGTTGTCGTAGGTGGCGTAATCATTAACTCTGACTTGCCCCGCCATAATTAGGCCAATCGCTATGTTAGGGTTTCTCAATGGAGGAGGACCCGATGAAAGGCAATCGATTCAGCGAAGAACAGATCATTCGAATATTGCACGAGGCCGAAGTGTGCCGCAAGCACAACTGCTCGGAGCAGTCGTTTTATCGCTGGAAAGCCAAGTTTGGCGGCATGCAGGTCGCTGAGGCGAAGCGGCTTCGAGAGCTCGAGCGCGAGAACGCGCAGCTCAAGAAGATTGTGGCCGAACAAACGCTGGACATCCGTACGATTGTGAGGGTCAGTTCTATAGTTTATATTCTGAAGGCCGCATTCGATTCTACCTCTGCCTGTATCTGACCCTGACGCTGGACCTTTGACTGGTTGCGTCAATACAAACAGAGAAGTGGACCCCGAAACTTGGACCCCCGCTTAAGTGAAATCTCCATGGGGTTCAGGCCGCGCTCTTCAACGCCGTTTGTTCGAAGTACACCGCATCGGGGGTACGCCGGTCAAGCCCAGTGTGACGACGCCGGGTATTGTAAAAACGAAAGTATTTGTCCAGTCCGGCGCGTAATGCCGCCGGCGTTTCATACGCGCGCAGATACACGTCTTCGTACTTCACACTGCGCCACAACCGTTCGACGAACACGTTGTCGATCCAGCGAGCCTTGCCGTCCATGCTGATCGTCACTTCGTGCTCCTTGAGAACGCGGGTGAACGCATCGGCCGTGAACTGCGTGCCCTGATCGGTGTTGAATATCTCGGGTGTACCGTAGCGAGGCAATGCCTCTTCGAGCGCCTCGACGCAAAAGTCGCTGTCCATCGTGTTCGACGCCCGCCACGAAAGCACCTTGCGCGTATGCCAGTGCATAATCGCCACGAGCTACATGAACCCCTTGGCCATCGGTAGATAATATCGCTCGCCCAAGTTTGGAACCGTCATGACACCATGGCCGTCCTTCGCCTGTCCCCATCGTGCGGCAAGGCTTTCCAACACGACACGATTGGCGGAGGCATAGGCCATGGCAGATTGTCTCCGTAGCGACATCATCGAGCAGTGCACCCTGGCGCAGAAATACGTTCTGCCGATCTATAGCGGGCTGGATCAATCCGCAGTCGCCGCGTGGATCAAGGCGTCAGTGTGGATCGTACCCTGGTCGGGCGCGCTGCATCTTCTCGCGCTCGGCCTGCTCGGTGGCGCGATCCTGATCGTCGATATGCGCGTACTCGGTGGCGGGTTGACTGCGCAAACTCCGGCAAAGCTCAATCGAATTGCGCGCCCCTTGACGCTGATCGCATTGTCCCTGGCGATACCGTCGGGAATGATCATGGCCTTCAGCGAGATGATGAAGATTTACTACAGCCCACCCTACTGGGTGAAAATGGCGTCGCTTGCCGCCGCACTTGCGTTCACCTTCGGCGTACGCAATCGCCTGATTGCAACTCAGGGGCGCCTGCCGGTGATCGGTTGGGTTTTGGCGGCGGTGTCGATCGCGCTCTGGGCAGGCGTGTTTTGGTATCTGTCGGACAGTATGGCCCGATCCGTCATAGCGCTTCTTCTGGTCATCCTTATTGTGCTCGCCTGGTTCGGATCACGCCACGAGCGAAAAGCCGGAACGCAACCTGCGACCGGCCTCACAAAACTTGCCTCGTTGATTTCGATCGCGATGTGGCTGAGCGCCGCCGGCGCCGGCCGCTGGATCGCATTCTACTGATCGATCTCCGGAAGCCCCGCATCACCGCCACCTTCGCGCGGATCGGACCCGTCCCGCGGCGCGCCGGTACCGCTCGATCCCATGAAGATCTTGCGGCCATCGACAAAAGTGATGTCGCGCCCATTCGCCTTACACGCCGGCTTGCAAATGCGGTCCTTGCTCTGGTAGCCGCGACGACCTCAATATGCACCCACGTGTGCGGATTGACCCATTCCATCTTGGTCACCTTGCCGCGCAACAAGACCGGCGCGAGAGCATCGAACTCGGCGGCAAACGCATGATGCGCCAAGGCGGGGCCCGCCGCCGACCCCATGATGGCGATCGCCGCGAGAGTCAAAAATATTCTTTTCATCGATTGTTCCTTTGGCATCCGTCTATTGCGTTCCGACCGTCTTGCCTTCTTTTTTCCGCGCGCCGGCGAGAATGCCAATCATCGAATAGTTCGCCTCGTGACAGGCATACTCGTAGATCGGCCCCTCGGTGGCGCGCAGCACCATTTCCGCGCGCCACGTCTTCGAATAAATCTTCGGGTCATCAACGCTGAACTCATAGAAAATCGCGTCGTCGGCGACTCGGGTAAAGCGTTCCTCGACCTTGGCGTCGGCAGAAATGTAGAACTGGTTGCGCAAGCCAAAGCGCATCGCCGCGTCGGGATGGGTTCACCGTGTTGACCACCAGCGTATCACCCTCCCAGCGGCCGACGCTGTCGCCGAGCCAGCCACGCAGCGCCTTCGCCCGATGCTCGCCATTGATCCGGATCAGCCGCGTGTTGTGCGCCATCTCGACCAGAATTGCCACCATTCGCGGTGTTTGGACGAACTGGTAGTTATTGTTGTAGAGTACGTTCATCATCGGCGGCCCGCCGCTGCCGCCATAGCCGATGATGCAGCGCTCGCCCGGCGAGCGGACCTCGGGATCGGGCGGTGCCAAGGCGCGAATGGCCGCCGTGCGCGCCTTGGCACCGCCCGCGGATGACCAGGGCAGCTTGCCACTCGGCGGATCGACGATCCACGAGCTGCGATATTCGCCATTGATTTGCGCCACCTGGGTGCCGAAATCGATCCAGAAACGGTTGTAGCCGCCAACCCCGTCCGCTGATCCCACCGGCAGCGCCGGCTTATCTGGATCGGTCGGCTCCGCGTCCTTGCGCGATCCCGCCAATGCATTGTTCGTCCAGTTCTTGGCCTCGCTCTCGGAGAGAACGAGTTTGCTGATATAGCTCGAGCGCTCCAGTGTGGTGACCGACGCATTGGTCCAGATTCCCTGCATGTCTGGTGTGCCGTCCACCATGCGCGGCGGCTCATAGTCATCCCATGGTCCGGCCAGCGCACCGGCCGACAAGAACGCCACACATGCGAACGCGGCAAAAGCGGTTCTGATCATTCCAAGGGCTCCTTACGCAAATGGCCGTACATCAGCTCCTCGACGAACTCGACACAGTTGAATTCCATCAGTTCTGCGTCAGGCCCGACACGGCGATAGAGGATCATACTGATACTCCACGGTTCAGTGAATGTCGACTGATCCTCGAGGGTCGCGCTGTACTCGATATGGTCCGGGCCGATCTTGGTATAGCGCTCGGTGACCTTGAGCTGACTCGATGCGTGATTGCCCGACCGGTCCAGCCAGGTCTGGCCATTCTGCGCCGTGACCTCGACCACGAATGTATCGTTGTCCCAATAGCCATACGACTGCCCCATCCAGGAATCCACCGGTGCGTCGCCGGGGTCGTCCAAATAGATGTTACGCACGGCATTGGCATACTCATAGACGAACAACACCGCGTTGTCGTTCTGCAGGATCTGGAACGGATGCGGCATGTAGGTCGCGCGCGGCACGCCAGGCAAGTAACATTTCACCTCGGGATCGCGATCGATCCAGTTCGCGCGGTTTTCCTCACGCGTGGCCAGCGCTTTCCGCGTATAGGGAATCGTTCCGCCATCAACCACGCCGGGCCCGGCGGGCACCGCGCCGACCGCACCCAATGCCACCACCCGTTTGTCGGGCACCGGACCATGCGGCCCCTCGCGCAGCTGCATCGCATGACGCGCATGATGCGCCTCAATATCGAAGTTGGCGGTGTTGAGCACTTGCCAGACCCCGTTCAGATCACGGTCGCCCGCTTGCGCAGGAGGCAGCAACAACAAACTGCCACCCATCAAAAGACCCGCCGCCATCACGATCGATCGCTTCATGCAACTTCCTTTCCGTGCTCGTGCGTTCATCAACGATACACCAGCGTACCGTCTTCGGGTATAGAAACTATAGTCGAGTTCTCAATTCATCCTCATCCAAGCGCCCGGCGAACAATGCGCGGGTGCACACCTCATACCGGAGCCCCACCAGCTTGTAGAAACGTACGATGCTGATAGCACAAGGTCGGGTCATGCCCGTACCCGGTAGTTCATCCAAGCATAAGAGAACAGGATTCGTCGGCCCGCGTCCTTCTCGAAAGCTGCCCTTGGACATTGCAGGCCGCTGACATCTGCCGCGTGCCTGTGCAAATCGTTCGTCTGGCCTGACACGCTTGAGTCTATTTGCCGGATGGAAAGAACTTGGCGCTGCGGCAAGCTCACTCGGCAGTCAGTTCGGTACCGCGATCGCCGATCGCTATCACGACAGCACCAAGGCGTTGCTCGGTTTCAACCCGGCGATGGGCATCGGGCGCCTTCTCCATTGGATAGACTCTATCCACAATGGACTTGATTCTTCCGTCTTCTATCAACTCCTTAAGCGCGCATAGTTCTTTCTTTGATTCTTTCGCAAATGCGAACGTCGCCGTCATGTTGCTAAACAGGTTTGTGAAAACACAACGAAGCATGACTGAAAGGCGCGGATTACCCGACATGTAGCGACCCTTGGGATTGAGTATCTTGATGCAGTCGGCATAGGAGCTCCCGGCAACCATGTCGAAAATCACATCATAAGTTCGGCCCATCGCGGCAAAATTCTCTTTCGTATAGTCGATGAAGTGGTCCGCACCCATTCGCCTTAACATGTGCTCCTTATGGGTACTGTCCACGACGGTGACTCGCGCGCCCATCGATTTAGCAATCTGAACCGCATGCGTCCCGATGCTGCCGCCCGCACCATTGATCAACACCTTGTCCCCCGCCTGGATTCTTGCACGTCGCATGAAATGCAGCGCGTTAAACCCGCCCAGCGGTACTGCCGCGGCTTCTGCAAAAGTCATGTTGGTTGGCTTGGCGACGATGGCGTAGCTTGCCGGTAGCGCGACATATCCCCATAGGCGCCGAACCTGAGACCGGCTGCGCCGAATACCTGGTCTCCTGGTGAGAACTGGTTGACGTCTTTTCCGAGCGATTCAACCTCTCCTGAGAAATATCCCCCCCAGGATTTGTCGTTTCGGTTTTCTCAAACCGAATGCAATCCTCAAGGGCAACCAGAACCACAAGACCGAAAACTTGAACCTGCGCATCTCGACGTCGGCTTTGGTCGCTTCAACCGCCTGTACCCAAATCAGAATTTCGTCGTCTTTCGGTACAGGTTTTTCCACTTCGTTCAGTTGAAGAACGTCAGCTGACCCATAGTTGGCGTAGGTGATGGCTTTCACGTGCGGCCGGAGAAATGTAGGTTGTATAAATTATGTTGGGGTAGTTAAAACGAACCGGAGTTGTTTGGCGATGACTCGCGTTCGGCGCAATGCGCTGCGCTTATTGCACCATACAGTCTGAGGAGCTGATGACGCAATGTATATCCCGAACAGACGTGGCGTTCGGTCCCACGATTGGTTCGCCGACTTTTCACGCGAGTTCGCCGAGCAACGCTTTCGCTACTTTCAAATCCTTTGTGTCGAAGCCTTCAGCGAACCATTCGAATAACGGAGCAAGCAGATCCCGAGCTTGCTGACGTTTTCCCTGACCTTGCCAAAGCCGAGCAAGTGACATGACAGCACGCAGTTCCCAGGATCTGGCTTGCTGGTCCCGCGACAAATCCAGCGCTCGCAAAAAACCCGCTTCTGCAGATCGCGCTAATTCATTTGAGTCGCCCTCGCTTCGAAGCTCGAGCTCCCCACTCACGCGATGCTGCTCAGCAAGGTAATAGTGCTCATTATTTCTTTCTGCAATTGATCCTGCCTCACTTAATGCAGCCACAGCAGAGCCGATCTCGCCCAGGTGAATGCACACGTCAGCGAGTTGAACCAGAAGGCTTGGAAACATGATCTCGGAGCCGATGGCCCGGCTGGCTGCGATGCCTTTGCGAACCAGGTCGATACCTTCCCTGGCGTCTGAGCGCCTCGCAATTGACAGACCGCGGTTTGCCATAGCGAGCGCGATCCAGCCGGTAAATGCCTGCTCAACGGCCAGTTTGTCGAGTGCTTCGGCGTGCTCACTTGCCTCGTCCCAATCCCCGACCCAATAATAAAAATCACTACTCGTCTGAAGCGCATGGGCCCGGCTAAATGGCTTGGTCATGTCGTCTGTAAGCGCCAGCGCTTTAGACACGCACTTGCGTGCCTGATCAGGATACCCCAGCGCAAACAGGACGCGCGTAAGCCAGACCAGGCACAGCACGCGCGTGTCCGCTTCACGACCAGGAAGTACATCCTGATTCTTCCGCTCATCGCAGTGCGCCAGGCCGGCCTTAAGATAGGCGCGCGACTGAGTCAAGTCGCCGGTATACATGAGCGTCGCTCCCATTACCCAATTGGCATCTGCCAGCAACTCCACTTGCTGCGAGTCTTGCGCGTAGTCCAGCATCTGCCGCGCCAACTCCAACCCGGTCTCAATTTCTCCATGCACCGTGTGGTACATGCGCAATCCACGCAGGACGAGAAAGCGTTGCGGCGCATCGCCGAGCTGGTCACAGACTTTGAGTGCTTTGTCGTAGGCTTCTTTTACCTTCGGGTTCGCCCAACCATGCACGGCAATAATTGCCTGACCGAGCGCGATGCGCATATCCAGTTCACGATCACCGCTATCCTGCGTGTCCGGCAAGGTATCGAGCAGTTCCAGACCACGGGTGAAATAGTTGACTGCTTCACTATTTGCGGAGCGCTGCACGGAATTCTGTCCCGCCTGCTGCCAATACGGGATAGCCTGGGTAATTTGCCCTGCTTCAGTGTAGTGATGCGCCAGCACCTCGGGCTCGGCGCTTTTGAAGTTGGCAAAGCGCTCCCTGATCGCGCGAGAAATGAATTGCTCCTCGATTGCCTCCGCAATTTTACTGTGCAGTTCCTGCCTGCGGCTTTTGAGTAGCGAGTCGTACGCCGCGTCCTGCACCAGCGCGTGTTTGAACGTGTAGGTCGCCTCAGGCAGTGTACCGCGGCGAAATGCCAGTCCGGCGTCCGTGATCTGAGCAAGCACCTCGTCAGTTTCCTCGGTACTTGACGGCGATACAGCGTGAATCAGTTCATGACTGAACTCGCGCCCGATCACCGCTCCAATTTGTGCTAACTCCTTGACCGGTGCGTGCCGATCCAGACGCGCCATTAACGAATCTCTAAGGGTCGCGGGTACTGTTACCGTTTGCGTGGGACCGGTGTATTCATAACCATCGTCACCTTCTGCCACTTCACCGGATTCGATAATGGATCTGGTCAGTTCCTCAACGTAGAGCGGTACGCCGTCAGTTTTGACCAATATCTGCTCAAGCAGTTTTGCCGGAAGAGATTTGCCGCCAGTTACACTGGATACCAATGCCCGGCTTTGAGGACGCGTAAGCCGCGACAATGTCATGCCAAAGACATGATCGAAGTTGGACCAGCGATTCTGAAACTCCGGTCTGTGCGTAAAAACGATGAGCAACGGTATGTCCGTGACCCGATCGATCAACAAGTCGAGTACCTCCAAGGTCGTCGGGTCAGCCCAGTGCAAATCCTCGACCAACATCACACTGGGATGATTTAGTGCAGCCGATTCAGCCAGTCCGGACAATGCACGTATTGTCTCGTCCTTGTGCTTCTGCGGAGTGATTGTCAGCGGCCCATAACGCTCTTCACAAGAGATTGACAGAATCGACGCAATGAATCTGACATCCGTTCGCGGAAGGCCGAATCTTGAAACGACCAACGCTTCGAGCTTGTCAAGCTTGGCATCTGCGCTCTCATCACTCGCAAACTTGAGCGCACGTTCGAAGTTATCTATAAAAGGAGAATAGGCACGGTTAACCTGGTACGGCGAACACTGAAAGCGAAACGTCTGCACCGCCTGAACTTCAAGTCGTTCAGACAATGTACTCATGATGTGGCTCTTGCCAATTCCCGGATCGCCCGACAACAGAACAACCTGCCCCTCGCCTTCCTGCGCGATTTGCCAGCGCTCCGTCAGCAACCCGAGTTCCTGCTCGCGCCCGACCAGTGGCGTCAGTCCGGCATCACGATGGGCGGCGTCAAAACGGCCTTCATTACTTGCCAATGCGACAACCCGCAGGTAAGTACCGGTTCAACGATGCCCTTGAGCGCATGCGCGCCGTAGTCATCCAGATCAAACGTCCCACCAACCAGGCGGCGAGTATCAGCGCCAATAACGATCTGGTCGGCTTCTGCCACTCCCTGGATGCGTGCAGCAAGATTGGGCGTCTCGCCAACCGCAAGTTTGGACACTGACGCATCTCCCCCGCCAGTGTCACCGACAACCACCGGACCAGTTGCGATACCAATGCGAACGCGCAGCGATTCAGGCGCTTGAACTTGCTTGACCGCTTCAACAATCTCAAGCCCTGAGCGAATCGCTCGCTCGGCATCGTCTTCATGCGCGTGCGGCCAGCCGAAG
>CATOSA010000046.1 GCA_951812315.1 uncultured Burkholderiales bacterium | reverse complement strand
CTGGATGACGCAGATTGAGGCGCAACGCACCCGCGCGACAGCTGAAGTGTCGGCCGATTGACGCAACGGCACGGTCCACAAACTCAGCTACCTCAACACCGTTTGCGTCCCTTCTGGCGCAACCAACTGAACAAATCCGGAAACGCCAAGCGTGACGCGAGTGTCCGAGCGAACTCGCGCGCGAGCTAGTCCTCGTTCTTCGCAATCACGATCGACAACGGCAATTTCAACTTGTCGGGTAATACTCTGCCCTTACGTGCGCGCTTGTGAATGTAGCGAACCAGCTTTTCTCCGGACAATGTGCGCTCTTTCAGTGCGCCGCTACGCGGCGCGATGCCCGTAACGGTCAACGATGTCTGGTCGGAGACGGCAACCGCCGCAATCCGATCCTCATCGTCCAGACCCATCACGATCATCCCGCGGCCACGCGCCTGATACTTCAGCTCAGCGATTGAAAACAGCAGCAGCTTTCCTTTTTCCGACAGTGACGCCACGTAGTTGCCTGGCGACTCCTCATAGGCGCGCGGCGCAATCGGCGTCTCGTTTTCATCCAGCGTCATAAAGTCTCGCCCGGCTTTGCGGTTAGATACCATGTCTGAAATTTTGGACAGAAACCCGTAGCCGCCGCTGGATGCAACGATAACGTTCGTATCCGCCTTTCCGGCAATGCAATACATGATGTGCGCACCATCTTGCACTTCGCAAAGCGACGACGATGGTGCGCCGTCGCCTCGACCGGACGGCAGCTGCGACGCCTCCACCGAATATGCCCTGCCCTTGGAATCCAGAAAAACGACCGGATCAACCGTGCGACACTTGATCAGTGAGAGCAGGCCGTCCCCTTCCTTGAACGATAGTGCTCCGCCATCGACCTCCCAACCCTGGCGCGCACGAACCCATCCTTTGCGCGAGAAAATGACTGTGACCGGATCGTCGACGACCGGCACTTCGCTCACGGCTTTTTCGGACTCTTCGATTTTAGTGCGGCGCTTGTCCCCGAACGCCTTGGCGTCTGCTTCAATCTCGGTACTGACGAGTTCGTAGAGAACGTTACGGTCCTTCAGTATTTTTTCCAGTCCTTTGCGTTCTTTTTCAAGATCCTTCAACTCCTGCTCGATTTTGATGTGCTCGAGCCTCGCCAGTTGGCGCAAGCGCATATCCAGAATGTCGTCTGCCTGTCGCTCGGTAATCTTGAACGCCTTCATGAGATCATTCTTGGGTTCGTCGGCATTTCGAATGATCTTGATCACCTTGTCGACATTCAACAGTACGATCATCCGCCCTTCGAGTACGTGCGTGCGATCCAGGACCTTGTCGAGGCGATGCTGGGTCCTGCGTGAGACCGTCGCGAAGCGGAAGGCCAGCCACTCGCCCAGGATGCCGCGCAGATTCTTTCCTGCCGGACGCCCGTCGATACCGACCATCACCAGATTTATCGATACGTTGATTTCAAGGCTTGTTTTGGACAGTAACCGGTTAATGAACTCGGTCTCATCGATCTTCGAGGTCTTCGGTTCGAAAACCAGTCTGACTGCATGTGCACGATCCGACTCGTCACGCATCCGGTCAAGCATCGACAGCATGGCCTGCTTCTCGCGCTGCTGATCAGGCGAGAGCGATTTCTTGCCGCCCTTCGGTTGCGGGTTGGTGATGCTTTCGATTTCCTCCTGAACTTTCTTCGCAGAAACGCCCGGCGGCAGTTCATACACAACGACCTGCCACTGCCCGCGCGCCAGCCGCTCGACATCCCAGCGCGCACGCGCACGCACTGCGCCGCGGCCCGATTCGTAGGCTGCGACCATATCGTCACGTGACGTAGTGATCTGCGCCCCGCCCGGAAAATCGGGCGCCTTGATGTGGCGCATGATCTGCCGAACTGTAATGTTCGGGTTCTTGATCATCGCGATGGCGGCGTTGGCAACCTCCGTAAGGTTGTGGCTGGGAATTTCGGTCGCCATGCCAACGGCAATGCCCGACGCCCCGTTGAGCAGCAACACCGGCAGACGCGCCGGCAGCAGTTTGGGCTCCTCGACACTGCCGTCATAATTTGGAATGAAGTCGACCGTGCCTTGATCGAGTTCGGACAAAAGCACGTTGGCGAACTTGGTCAATCTCGCTTCCGTGTAGCGCATCGCCGCAGCGTCGTCTCCGTCGCGCGAGCCAAAGTTTCCTTCGCCGTCGACCAGTGGGTAGCGCAGCGTGAAATCCTGCGCGATGCGCACTAGTGCGTCATAAACAGATGCGTCGCCATGTGGGTGGAACTTACCTAGCACATCACCCACCACTCTTGCTGATTTCTTGCGTGGCGTATTGGCAACGGCGTTCATCTGCCACATCGCATAAAGAATGCGCGACTGAACCGGTTTCTGGCCGTCCCCAACGCGCGGCAGCGCACGATCCTTGACTGTCGCTATCGCGTACTGCAGATATTGTGTGGACGCATAGCGGCCGAGCGGCAATGTGTCATCAAAGGCGCCAGAAATCGGCGCAAAATAAGGAGGCACCCCCCCTTTTCCGCCGCCGCTCGCAGCGCGTGGCTCCGCCTTCTGCTTTGCCGCCTTCTTTGGCTTTACGTCTGCCACTATGGCAACGTCACCGAACAAGTCTTCCTGATTACCCATTATGATATCCGTTTCCTTCGACTAACAGGCCCTGAGAACAACAGTTGCGCATTCCAGACATCATTTGCATATTTGATAAAGCCACTACCTGACATTGAATTCCTGGGTCACCAGTACGTCTGCGCCGTCACTGATGGTGAATTTCCAAATGCCGCGCTGCAGATCGGTTACGTCGCGTGCACGAAACGAAGAACACCCGCTCGCCACGCCGCCGCGAACAACAAACATGCGCGGCACGCTGTAACCTGTGTCTGCGCCGCTATCACCTGCGGCTGTCGGTGGGTGCTCAAGGGATTCCACAAGCATGTAACTGTCTTCGAAAAACTCGATATCGGCTTCGAAGCAGAATCCGAAGCGCACACCGCTTTTTATCGGAATGGTGGTCGTCTTCTTCAGCAGCTTGTAGTCGTCGGAGTAAAGCCCGAACTCTACGACTTTGCCAATTTGCTGCGCGACTGCAAATTTCGTGAATGCGGCGCATACGACTGCGATACCCAGCGCGACAAGGAACCACGCGGACCATTCGGCGTGCGATCGTGTTCCTCCAGAATTACCAGGCACGCGCATCCATTTTCAGCGGCGATGGACAGGGCGTGAATCGTAAGGCTTTGGCAAGCGACGGGTTGAACTGCACGTTTATGTCCACATCAAGTGATGTCTGCCTCGACCAGGTTGCCGTAGGTTTCCATCCACTCACGTCGTTGCGATGCGTTTTCGCGCGCCATCATCATCCCGAAGATCTCGCGCGACTGTTCCAGCGCATCAGCAATGGATACCCTAAGCACGCGCCGTGTATCCGGATTCAGCGTCGTCTCCCAAAGCTGCTCCGGGCTCATCTCGCCAAGCCCCTTGAAGCGGCTGACGGTCCACGCGCCTGCACGCACGCCTTCGTCAGCGAGTTTCTCTTCAAGAATCTGCAATTCCTGTTCGTCAAGCGCGTACAGTTTCCGGGCCGGTTTGTTTTTCCCGTGCGAGGGAACATCAATTCGAAACAGCGGCGGCTGCGCAACGAGCACGTGGCCGTTCTCAATCAACTTCGGAAAGTGCTGAAAGAACAGCGCGAGCAACAGTACCTGAATGTGCGCGCCATCAACATCCGCATCGGCGAGTATATTGATGCGCTTGTAGCGCAAGCCCGACAAATCGGCGTCCGAATCAAGCTTGTGGTGGTCCACGCCAATTGCCATCGCAATCGCTTCGATTTCCTTGTTCGAGTAGAGCGTGTCGGCCGAGTCCTGCCAGGTGTTCTTGGGTTTACCCTTGAGCGGCAACACTGCCTGGAATTCCTTGTCGCGGGCGGCCTTTGCCGAACCGCCGGCGGAATCACCTTCGACGATAAACAGTTCGTTGCGGTCTGCATCGTCGGATGCGCAATCGGTGAGCTTTCCGGGTAGCACCGCCACACCGGAAATCTTGCGCCGTTCCACTTTCTGCGCAGCGCGGGTGCGCGAAGCGGCCTGGCGCATGACCAGTTCCGCGATACGTTTACCCTCGTCAACGTGTTGATTCAGCCAAAGTTCGATCGGATCACGAACCATTTGTGAAACCAGTTTCACGGCGTCACGCGAGATCAGTTCGTTCTTCACCTGGCCTTTGAACTGCGGATCGAGCATCTTGCACGCGAGCACATAGTTTGCGCGCGACCATACATCTTCGGGCACGATCTTCAGGCCTCGCTGGCCCATCGCGTGATGATCGATGAAATTCTTTATCGCGTTGTATACGCCCTCGCGCAGACCGGATACGTGGGTCCCTCCAATACGCGTCGGAATCATGTTGACGTAGGATTCGTGGACAACATCGCCGTCAGGCGTCCAGGCAATTGCCCACATCGCGCCCTCGCCTTCGGCAAAGCTGTCGGATTCGGACTGTGCCGAGATATACCGTTCGCCAAGGAACACGTCAGCAACCGGCTCGTGTTCGGCGATGGCCGTAGCGAAATAACCCTTGATTCCCTCGGGAAACTGCCACGTTTGATAGTCGATCTTGTTTTTCTTCTCTATGCCTAACGAGAATGTAACGCCTGGCAGCAACATCGCTTTCGCGCGCAGCAACAGCGCAATATCGGCGGCCACCACTTTGGGCGAATCGAAATATTTCGGGTCAGGCCAGAACCGAACGCGCGTGCCGGTATCACGCGGCCCGACTTTGCTCACTTTCTTGAGCCCCTGCTTTACCTTGCCGTTATCTCCAAATACAAGGCGATGGCAAACGCCGTCTCGTTTAACTTCCACCTCGAGACGTTTCGACAATGCATTACTTACGCATACGCCTACACCATGCAGTCCACCGGCGATACGGTAGGCGGCGTCAGCGTCGGTTTTGCGAAACTTGCCGCCCGAGTGCAGTGTCGTGAAAATAACCTGTACGGCGGGAATCTTCTTGCGCGGATGCAGATCGACCGGTATGCCGCGACCATCGTCGAAGACTTCGGCCGAACCGTCCTCATGGAGAATCACCGAGATATTCTTGGCGTATCCACCAAGTCCTTCGTCCGACGCGTTGTCAATGACTTCGACAAGCGCATGGTTCGGATTGGCCGGATCGGTGTACATTCCGGGCCGATGCAGAATCGGCGACAGGTCTTCCAGTATTTCAATATCTTCTGCGGTGTAGTTGGCGTTTTTCCTGGTCATGAATGGGCGCGGCGTTGACCGGACAAACAGTCCGGGTGCCGTACTTTTTGTTTGAGGAGACAGGATGACTGAGCTGACAGGTCCGCCCCCGCATCGCGCGGAGGCGTCGGCGCAGCCTGATTGGGCTGCGCGGGGGTTGAGCTCAATGTCACGGCGCGTATTTTAGGCAAGCTTACGAAAGCCTGCACGTGTAATTTCAAACAGATTGGCGATCGCAAGCACGCGGCGTGCCGTCATCTTGACGGAACGGCCACTCCCGGCTTCGATCGGATACGCGGAATTGGCCGCGTCGGGCCGCGCGGGTGCAGCAACGGAATCTTCAGGAATTCCTGCTGAATGAAGTCCACGAACAGTTTTACCTTACGCGACACCAGCCTCGCAGAAGGATATACAGCACTGATCCGGATCGGGGCCGATGCAAATTGCGTGAGAACCTGAAGCAGCCTGCCGGATTCGATATCCTCTCGAATCAGAAACAGGGGAATGCTCGCGATGCCGGTTCCTTCCAGCGCGGCCGCCCGGATCGTCGTACCGCTATTGGCACGAAAATCACCTTGCACCTTTATTGACTGTCGCCCGTCAGGACCGTCAAAAGACCATTCATTAGAGAATATATAAGTGTAGGTAATGCATTTATGCTCGCGCAGATCGGCCGGCATTGCCGGCGTACCGTGCGCTGACAGATATGCCGGCGAGGCAACGCACACGCTCGAACTACTGCCCACGTGGCGCGCCACCAGTTGCGAATCGCCGAGTTCTCCAAATCGGATGGCGACGTCTATACCTTCCTGTACCAGATCTACGTAACGATCATCGAGCGACAAATCAATTGCCACGCCCGGGTATTTACGACGAAACGCAAGAATGAGTGGCAGCATGTGAATGTTGCCAAACGCTATCGGCGTATTAACACGCAATGTTCCGGAGGGCCGATTCTGAAGCCCGGCGACATCGGTTTCCATTTCCTGAACTTCGTCCAGAATGCGCTGACAACGTTCGAAGTACTCGCGCCCGGCATCGGTCATGGAAAGTCGGCGCGTCGTTCGATTAAGCAGACGTACCCCGAGTTTGTCTTCAAGTGCGGTCATCTGCTTGCTGACCGTGGGCTGAATCATGCCCAATTCGCGCGCAACCGCGGAGAAGCTGCCAGATTCGACGATGCGCACAAACAACTGCATCAGGTGAAATCGATCCAAATTACGGCCTATTTATACGCATCAATGCATGAATGATATTCCTTTTGCGCCGATTATCAACCTAAACGCATATGTATAGAATGGATTTGTTAAATGTTGCGGCGATCCAACCGGATTGCACACATATGACGGTCTTCTTCTTAACTCCTCCTTCAGAAGAAAATCCTCGGGGGCATTTGCCCCCGCTTTTTTTGCCCGCTCTACCTTTCTCAACGCTGCCAGCCAAACCTCGCCTTGCCAGAATCAAACCGATTCGGTTGCAACAATAGGCAAGGAATACATACTTCACTATTCGCGGCGAATGTGCGAGTGGCCGGCGGCCAAGGTCCATGCGACACGCTGGCTCCCCCTTCAGACACATTTAAAACAACAGGTTACAAATAATCCACGTCAGCGTAAGGGCCCAAGCAGCGCTGCATGGCGTTCCACGCACTCGAGGCCGAATGCCCCTGGAACAGTACCTGGTGATCGATCGACTGCATTGCAAAAACGATTGTCGGCAAAACTTGCGCATATAGCGTATACGCCAGCACATCGTCACCGTCGCGCACCGCGTTGAAGCAGCGCGCCTGTAGATCGAACGATTCAGCACCCGGGATCATTCCTGCGCACCCGGCACGCAAATTATCAGTAAGCTCAAGCCCAGCCCGTCCGTTAAATACGCTCAGCCGATCCCCGTTGCGTTCGATGATATTGCGGATTTGCAGCACCGGACCCTCGCCTTTTAGCACGGTAAAGTTGGCATGCTGCTGTGCAAGCGTTGATATGCCGTCTTCGGTCAGGCCGATGCCGATATAGTCCGGCGCATTCTGCACCGCTACAGGCATATCCAGCTGGTCCATGACCTTCCCGAAAAAGGGAACGAGCTCTGCGTCACCCGTGGCGCCTGCGCGTGGTGGTTGCAAAATTACCCACTGCGCCCCGCAGTCCCGTGCAAAGCGGGCGAATTCGACTTGCGATTCAACACTATCGCCGAATATTGTGACCGCCAAAGGCAAACGGCCCGAAAGGTCTTCTGCCACCCATTCAACGATCTGGCGACGCTCGATCTCGGTAAGTTTCGCAACTTCGGTGGCAAGACCAAGCACGGCAATACCATGCGCGCCGTTCGCGATACACGCGTTTACTTGCGCACGCATTGCACTGCGGTCAAGTTGGCCATTCATGGTGAAGAATGCATAAAGCATCGGGTAGATTCCGGATGGTCGGTCAGTCTGGGTCATACACAAGGCCTTTCATTGGCACGCTGGCTCAAAATGCCGGCAGCCTCTCGGATTCTCGACAGGTATACCGCTTCCAGCTAAGTCTGATATCAGGAATATCCGGCGTCACAGCAGGACTCATGGAGAATTCAGGATGATGCATGGATTGGGCTGAACAGCAATTCGAGCCGCCCCGCTCGCCGCACTCGTCACAACTGACTTCTAAATTCGCACCGATTACTGATTCAAACACATATAGATCTAAGGCGACATTCCTGGCGGTTTTGAAGCATATCCAACAGTACGTAAAGAACAGTCAGCGAGCATGGGTCGCGCTGGTTCCGCATTTCCGGAGCCGTCCTGGCCGAATCATCCTGAATTCGGCCAATTGCCGGCCGTTGCAGCTCGTCAATCAGCGCAAATGCGCAAAACCGGCCTAAATCCACCCTGGAACCGGAAAATCTTTGGGTGCTCGGGCCTCAGGGCAGTCGCACTGCTGAGTAAAGATATTTTTGAGTACGGTTATTCTTGAGGACCAGTGGTAATGTGTGAGTTGTTTTGCGCGGCGGCCCGATTCAGACTGGCAGCCAAAGAAGAACCGGCCTGCACTTTCATCGCGCAAGAGTAAAACCTGTAGCGATACGCATGTTGGCATGCGGTGGCTCCCATCCAGGCCAGGAGAAGCGAATGATGACCACGGATCTGAATGAAGAAGAACTAACGGCGATTCGCCAGAAACTTGAAGCCCTGAAAATCGAGCACAGGGATCTGGATGACGTGATCGCGCACCTGGTAGACGATCACCACAAGGACGAGCTTCAGATTCGACGACTTAAACGTCGCAAGCTCATGCTTAAAGACCACATCACTCTACTCGAGAAGCAACTGGTTCCGGACATCCGCGCCTAGCAATTTTTTCGGACTTGGCACGCTTCACTCATGTGCTTCAACACGCATTGGGGCAAGGCACGCGATAGTAGTGTTCTGCAAGCCAGGTTGTCATGCGATCGATTTCTTCCGCAGTCCAGCCCAGGTTGATGGTTCCCTGCCATCGATCGACTTGCTCACGTACTGAATCGTAGTCGCGTGCAAGCCGAGATTCGCGCGTGTAAACACTTGTATCGTGACAAGCGATGCAATATGTATCGTGCGCCTCTTGCGCTGGTTCGGCTGCATGGCCGTTGGCGACACCAATGCCACTTGCAACCGCGACCGCCGCGACCAAATTCGTGACCAAATTCACAACCGGACGTTTGAACCGATAATTACCTCGTGTTTTGCAGTACTTCATTGACCCAGCCTCATTTCAATTGAATTAGGTGTAGTGACGCCCTCTGTACTATCAACATGTACGCGAACGACGCGGCGTCTCCAGGTACATTAACGATATCTTATAGTGTGCCTTAGCAGTGCCAATAGAATTTGATATGGGTCAACGGCTAAGAATGTTAATGCCATTAGCCAAAGAACCAAACCATTGTGAAATTGTCAATCCGATCAGATTGACGCGTTGCGAGAGCGCGAAATTGTGACGCCAGGCAACCTGAAAATGGAACATCGATTGACTGACACAGGCGGCATCGTGCGTGGAATTGTCGTCGCGATTGCATTGGCACTTTTAACGAGCACAGTCGGCTGCGCTACGCAAGATCGCTGGCCGGCACCCTCGCTTGACGACATCGTACGAATGAGCGAAGAAGGCGAGCCTGACGACGAAATCATTGCACTACTGATCGAAAGCAGAGCGGTCTACCCACTGACCAGTTCGAAAATCGTCGAACTTCACGAGCAGGGGGTAGCAACGGATGTCCTCGATCACTTGCAGCGAGCCAAACCAAGAACGCCGTATCCACCGTCTGAGATTAGTAGCAACGGATGTCCTCGATCACTTGCAGCGAGCCTACGTTGAACATGAGCGACGCCGGGAGCGCTGGATGTATTCCGACCCTTACTGGGGATACCCGTGTGTCGGTTGCAGATATCATTATCGATGGGGTCCGCCATTTTGGGGCTATCCCCATTTCTACCCGTAGAATCTGGTTATGAGACTCGCAACGATTGTTCGAGTCGCGAATTTTATGGAACTGAGAAGCTGAGGCTTACGAGGAGGCGATATATGCGGCAAACTGAAAACCATCCGCAAACCGTGAAACTCTCTTTCATCGCGTCGATCGCGCTCACGGCTCTGGTCACAGGCTGCGCCATATTTGAACCGCGGACCGCGGTACCGATTTCAAATATCACAGAAGCCGCAGAAAGCGGCCAAAGTAGTACGGAAATTTTGACCGCCATGAGATCGGCCAGGACTACTTATGCGTTGCGAGGATCGGATTTTGTGAAACTGGCTGAGCGCGATGTTCCTGAACCGGTGCTCGATGAACTACAACAACGCTTCTTCGGCGACATCGATTGGCTGACAAGACGCTGGGTTACAGAGCGTATCGCAGGCGGACCGACTGCGTTCTATCCCCAGCCGGTCGATCTCGACAATCTCGATCAAGGCGGAAACGGAATGGCGCCAACGACAGGCGTAGGACGCACGACGCATTCTGCGCGACCACCAGGCGTGCCGGACTGGGTACCTGCCGTACCAGTTTCACCGTTTGGCTCGACAATTTCGGTGAACGACGTGGTCCAGATGACCAGACAAGGCGAACCGACACCGCAAATCGTATCGACCGTACGCAGCTCGCACATTTTCCCGATTTACGCAGACCCGGGAGCGGTCGTGTCACGCTCGCGCACCGGGGCAATCACCGGTTCGATGTATGCCAGTCTCGCCGGGCAAGGCGTCGCCCCCGAAGTGCTCGATGCACTCCAGGAGGCGTATCTTGCTGATCATCTGGAGCAGACGAGACTGCGCTGGTGGAATATGAAAGGAACGGTCAACATTCCCTAGGCGCTCGTCAATCGGGCGTGACCTGCGTTCCGTGACCAGTCACTGTCGGCACGCCGAATAGTGCCAGCGCGCTCTCATCACTGCGAATACAACCAGGATCGAGGCCCAGTAGAAATTGCCCGGGCAGATCATATCGGTACGCCCGGGCAATAACCGTACATAGTCAGGTATCGAAGCCGTCTGTTATTGCGCCCTTCGATGAAGTTGAAACGAGATGCGCGTACTTGGCGAGCAACCCGCGCTTGAAGCGCGGCTCAGGCTGCTTCCATTTCGCTCGGCGTTTCTCGAGCTCATCGTCCGGCACGTTGAGCTGAATGAGCTGCTTGTGTGCGTCGATGGTGATTGAATCACCTTCGTTCACCAGCGCGATGGTGCCGCCGACGAAGGCCTCGGGCGCGACATGGCCGACGACCATCCCCCACGTACCACCCGAAAAACGCCCATCGGTCAGCAGCCCGACAGAGTCGCCAAGTCCCGCGCCGATCAACGCAGACGTCGGCGAGAGCATTTCCTGCATACCCGGGCCACCCTTGGGCCCTTCGTAGCGGATCACTACGACGTCGCCAGCCTTGATCTTGCCTTCCATGATCGCGTCCATGGTTTGTTTCTCTGAATCGAACACACGGGCAGGACCGGTGATCACCGGATTCTTCAATCCGGTGATTTTGGCGACACAACCTTCGGTGGCGAGATTGCCCCTGAGAATGGCAAGGTGGCCTTCCTCGTACATCGGCTTGTTGAACGGGCGAATGACGTCCTGGTCCGCGCGTGGCTCGTCCGGGATGTCTTCCAGTTCTTCGGCAATGGTACGCCCGGTAATCGTCATGCAATCGCCATGCAGAAGTCCGTTGACGAGCAGCATCTTGAGCACCTGCGGCACACCGCCAGCCTTGTGGAAATCGACCGCAACATAGCGACCCGATGGCTTCAGATCACACAGAACCGGAACCTTGCGACGGATGCGTTCGAAATCGTCGATCGTCCATTCGACCTCAGCGGCCGCTGCGATGGCAAGGTAATGCAATACGGCGTTGGTCGAACCGCCGGTGGCCATGACCAGGCTGACGACATTCTCGATCGATTTGCGCGTGATGATATCGCGCGGGCGAATGTTGTTTCGAATCGCATTGACCAGAACGCGTGCGGAATCGGCCGCAGAATCGGCTTTCTCCTGATCAGGTGACGCCATTTGCGATGATCCCATCAGGCTCAAGCCCAACGCCTCAAAAGACGACGACATCGTATTGGCGGTATACATGCCACCACACGCTCCAACCGATGGACAGGCATTGCGCTCGATACCGTCGAAATCCTCTTTCGACATCGTGCCGGCATTGTAGGCGCCGACCGCTTCGAAAGCGCTGACAATGGTCAGATATTCGCCCTTCCACTTGCCTGGCTTTATGGTACCGCCATAGACGTATATAGCCGGAACATTCATGCGCGCAATCGCCATCATGCCTGCGGGCATGTTCTTGTCGCAGGCCCCGACTACCAGTGTGCCGTCCATCATCTGTCCGTTGACCGAAGTCTCGATGGCGTCGGCAATGACTTCGCGTGAAACGAGCGAATATTTCATCCCGTCCGTTCCCATGCCGATTCCGTCGGTCACAGTGGGCACGCCAAACACCTGCGGCATAGCGCCGGCCTCGCTGAGCGCGCTCATGGCACGATCGACCAGTGGTTGAATACCCGCGTTACACGGATTCATATTCGAGTGGCCGTTGGCGACGCCTACGATGGGCTTGTCAAAATCGTCATCCTTGAAATCGACAGCGCGCAGCATTGCGCGGTTTGGTGAACGCGCGACGCCTGCCGTGATCAGTTTGCTTCGCCAGTTGTCAGCCATTGGTTCTCTCCTCTGGATTGGTCCGTCAGGTTATTTTCAGGATTGAAGTTCAACTTCAAAAACAGCTGCTTGCCTATCGGCAATGAACACACGCCGGAATGACGCCACTACACAGGACGCGCAGTGTCGCGCGATGAACATTTCGTGTCAAATATATTATTATCGACCTTTTAATACTTATTGCGAATCAAATGGAGTTGCGCCACTTACGCTATTTTGTCGCTGTCGCTACCGAGTTGCACTTTGGCAAAGCCGCAAAACTACTGCACATATCGCAGCCACCATTGTCGATGCAAATACGTGCGCTGGAAGACGAGCTTGGCGTTAGCCTTTTTCACCGTACCCGCCGCCAGGTTTCGATGACCCGCGCCGGCAAGGCGTTCCTGCAGGATGCGAGGCAGATACTCGAAAGAGCCGAACAGGCGATAGTGACCGCGCGACGGGCAGCACGCGGCGAAATCGGCGAACTGGTTGTCGGCTTTATCAGCGTCGCGGACTACAACTTGTTACCGCCGGTGTTGCGCGAATTTCGGCGACGATACCCGCTGGTCACGTTGTCGCTGCGAGAGCTGACGACCGACGCACAGCTTGCCGAATTTTTTGAAGGGCGAATCGACGTCGGATTTCTATTGCCACCTGTCAGCGAACCATCAACCGAGTCAGTTGCGATTTTGCGCGAACCCCTGATCGCCGCCCTTCCCGAACGCCACCCGCTTGCGCATAGCAATGGGTCAATCCCGTTGGCCTCACTGTCGAGCGAACCGTTCATCATGACGCCGCGACATATGGGGCCCGGGTTGCACGACGACATAGTCAGTTTTTGCCACGGCGCCGGATTCAGTCCGCAAGTCATCCAGGAAGCGGTTCAGATGCAAACGGTGGTCAGCCTGGTTTCAGCAGAAATGGGCGTAGCACTGATCCCGGAATCTCTCCAGAATCTGCAGCGTACGGGGGTCGTTTACAAGCAACTCAAGGAGGCGAGCCCGCTGACCGAGATTCGGCTCGCCTGGCGCGCCGGCGATGACTTGCCCGCCCTGAAACTGTTTGTCCAGCTTGCGCAGGAAATAGCAGAGGACACCGCCGGAAGACCGGGCGCGACAACGACGGACTGAATATGACCGACCGGATAGAAATGCCGCTTGCGGATGAACGGGCCACGCTTTCACTAGGGCATCGAATAGCGTCTGGCCTGGCACCCGGAATGCTGTTCAATCTGCATGGTTCGCTTGGCGCCGGGAAGACAACGCTTGCCCGCGGCATTTTGAACGGGCTGGGCTTCAGCGGACGTGTAAAGAGCCCGACCTATAGCCTGGTTGAACTTTATGAACTTTCTAGGTTAGACTTATATCACTTTGATTTTTATCGGTTCGAAGATCCACACGAACTGATTGAATCGGGCTTGCAAGAGGCCTTCAACGATACCAATGTGTGCATTGTTGAATGGCCTGAAAAGGCCGGTTGTCTGTTGCCGGTCGCCGACATCGAAGTGATGCTTTCGATAACGGAACGCGGGCGTAGCGCGGTATTGACGGCGCATTCGGAGAACGGGAAACATTGCTTGCGACAGTTGCAAATCTGAAGAAAGTCGCCCAGGCATCGGCCGTGTCAATATCGCGGCGGCTCTGCCACGCAGCGTTGGCAGGCCTGCTTTTAAGCGGCATCGTTGAGTCGGCCAGCGCCGACACCTGGGTTGCGGCGGTTCGCGTCTGGCCGGCACCGGACTACACACGCGTCACCATCGAATCGCAAAAAGAAATCAACTACAAGATCTTTTCGCTCAACAATCCCGAGCGCCTGGTCGTCGACCTGCTGGACACCCCCCTGGGGACACATATCAAACAACTGCCCTCCAGGATCGCACCTGACGATTCATACGTTTCTGGCGCGCGTGTCGGGCAGTACAAACCAGGGGTCACCCGCATCGTGTTTGACCTCGCCCAGAAGGTCAATCCGAGAATACTCAAGCTCAAGCCGATCAGGGAATATGGGCACCGATTGGTCGTTGATATCTACCCGAGCGTTCCGATCGATCCCATCCTCGCCCTTCTTAAGGGAGACGCTGGAAGCAAAAATGCTGGTCAAAACGCGGGCAACAGAACGCAGGCGCCGCCTGCTTCGGCGGTATTTGTTCCAAAGGATATCGTTACGATTGCAATAGATGCCGGACATGGCGGCGAAGATCCAGGCGCCATCGGACGTCGCGGAACATATGAAAAGGATGTAACGCTCGCCATTGCCAGGAAACTGAAGGCCCTGGTCGACGCTGATCCCAAAATGCGCGCGGTGATGATTCGCGACGGTGATTACTACATCAAGCTCTCCAAGCGAGTGAAGACGGCGCGCGACGCCCGGGCAGATCTTTTCGTGTCCATTCACGCAGACGCATTCAGGAAGTCGCACGCTCGCGGCTCGTCGGTCTATGCGCTATCTGAGCGCGGTGCAACCTCGGCCGCGGCCCGCTTGCTTGCTGCCAAGGAAAATGAGGCTGACCTCATCGGCGGAGTCAACATCGATGTTGAAGACGCGATGCTGAAACAGGTGCTGATTGACATGACCCAAACCAACACGATCAATGAAAGCCTCAAGCTGGCGAAAAATGTTCTCGGCGAGCTTGGAACCATTAACAAACTACATAAACCTCACGTTGAGCAAGCCGGTTTTGCCGTACTCAAAGCGCCGGACATTCCATCGATTCTGGTTGAAACGGCGTTTCTTACCAACCCCCAGGAGGAGCGAAAACTTCGCAACTCGAAATACCAGCGCAAGTTTGCCCAGTCGATTCTGGAAGGAATCCGAAAATATTTCGCGGACAATCCACCACTGGTCCGTGGCAAACTGGCTCTCCAATAGTGTAGTGCTTCACTAGCAGACAGCCGGGTACCCAAAAGCAACCATGATCTACGGCGTCCTGCTTGCCGCGGGTAGCGGCAGCCGCTTTGGCGGGGGCAAGCTGCTTGCGCAATTGCCCGATCAAACCCCGATCGGCGTCGCGTCCTGGCGCAACCTGGCGCGTGCGCTCTCACGCTGCATCGCGGTAGTACGCTCAGGAGACAGCGCGCTGCGCCAGATGCTTGAAGCCGAAGGCGCACAAATTGTCGAGTGCAACGATGCGCATCTAGGAATGTCGCGCAGTCTGATTGCGGGACTGCACGCAGCGGGCGACGTTGACGGTTGGGTTGTCGCGTTGGGCGACATGCCGTATATCAAGCCGCGCACCATTTCCCTGGTATCTGATGCGGTCGCCGGCCAGGCACTTATTGCACTACCAACTTACCGTGGGAAGCGCGGCCATCCCGTGGGTTTGTCGGTCCGCTTGCGCGGAGAACTACTAGTGGTACAAGGTGACGAAGGCGCACGTGAAGTAGTGAAGCGGCACGCTGATGAGTGCCGTCTGATTGCATGCGATGATGACCCTGGCATATTGCACGACATCGATACACGCTCTGATATTGACTGAGTCAAGCGTCGCTAACGGTAAAGCGGTACGCTATGGTCTTAGCAACACGCCCTTCAGGCTACCGGTCACGTTCAGATTGGCCGTCAATCGCTGGGCGGAGGAACGTAGCCCAACCGTGACCTAGCCGGTCACCGCTTGATTGGTTGCAATGTCGAAGTTGCTATTCGCCGATAAAATGCCGGCATTAAGATTGACGTTCTTGTAACTGAAACGCCCATTGGAAATGGTCACGTCTCCGTTGAGCTCCTGAAATTTGGTTGACCCGCCCTGACTGCCGGCGCTTCCGACCTGCAGCGCGCGCACCAGGTCAACACCGTCGAGATTTCCCTTCTCGACCAGAAAACTCGCTTGTAAAGTCGGGTTGTCCAGCAAGGTATGGAGGCTTCCCGAACGCGCCGAGAAAGCGGCCTTGCCGCTGGCTTTACCCGATGCCTTCGCAGTCTTGGTGAATGCAGCAAGAATATCTTCGGTTACGATCCGCACAAATTCGAACTGCGAAGTCGCCCGCCAACCCGAGTTCCATGAAATGCGGGCCGTCCCCTTCGCCTTCCCGCCGTACAGTGTCGCGTCCCATTCGCTCAGACTCAGAGCCGACCCGGTAAAAGTGCCTGTTGCCAGGAAATCGGTGATCGTAATAGGTGTGCCGAACGGCGGAGCCCAATCACTTGCACCTATAGTCACACCGTTACCACTGCTGTCCCCCGGATGTGATGGTTGCATACAGCTTGCCATTGGTCGTTTCGATACGAGCTGACTGCACTTGCCCAATTTGTCCAAACTTCACATCCACATTCACGCTCGGCAGTTTGAACGCACGCATTTCCGGAGTTATTCCGCGCAACGCGATTGATTGCACGTGCATGCGCGTGTCAAGCGCAGAAGTGTCCTGCCAGAGCGGTAGCCGCGACAAGGCCTCTTTAACGATCTTGCCGCCATTGGCTTTGATAGACGTCAAGACCAGCTTGTCGCCGAAAATCGACCCCAATTCCGGCGTCACGACTACGTCGTTCAGAATCACATCTTGCGTTGCGCCTACGCTTACGTTGGAAAGTTTGAACTGCAAACCCGACATCAATGACACCTTCAGCGCGCCAATCGAGACAGGCTCGCCAATATTGTTTGACGCCAGTCTCTCAAGTGTCGGCACATACCCACTCATTGGCATAACGTGTAGCACGCCGACAGCCATTGCAAGGATTACTATCACGCCTGTTGCCATCGCCACGACCCTTTCGACCAGCGAGCGCACTTTACCGCTTCGTTTGAGTGCCTTGAGCTCGCGCGCCTTGCGACCCGCTTCCTCGGCCTCTTCACGACGTCGGATCAGATCATTCTCGCGGCGCTTGCGATCCGCTTCGATTTGCTGCTGCTCTTCCTGTAATTTTTTCTCCTGTGCAGCCCTCTTGCGGTCTTCCGTTTCCTGAATCTTGCGTTTGTATTCCTCTCTCTTGTGGTTTTCGCGTTCGGCGCGCTCTTCCTTCTCCTGCTCGACGCGGGCACGCATTTCGGCCTCAATTCAATGGCACTTCGACGCTCAGCTTCGGCACGCGCCTCTTCCTCGCGCGCCGCGCGCTCAATCGCAAGCCGCGCCTCCTCAGCCTCGTGAATCCGGCGTTCTTCTTCCGCAGCCTGCTTGGCCAACTCTTCCTGCTGTTTGTCGAAATCAAGCGAAAAGGCGTCGTCAGATTCCGACGACAGCGAAGGAAATTCAAGGTTCGCGCTTGTATTCTCGCCGGCTGACTCCGATCCGGTCATCGCCTCAAACGTATTGATGTCAAACGTCGGAACGTTTAGATTTTTTTGCTCGCGCTTTTCCTTCTCAAGCCGTTCAAGTTCCGCTTTCTGCTGTTTACGGAACTCCGCCATCTCCTGCTTGCGGCGCTCTTGCTTCTCACGCTTGAGTTGCTCCTCCTCCTCTTGCTTGCGCCGATCTTCTTCCTCGCGCTTGCGCTTGTCTTCTTCCTCATTCGCGACCGTAGTCGGCGCCGCGGGCTTGGCGGCTTTCGGGTCTTGTTTGCGACTTTGCTCTTCCTGGTATCTGCGTAGAATCTCCTCCTCTCGTTTGCGCAGATCCACGTCGATGCCCCTGGATCCGCCGATTCCAACGGACCTGGCAGGGGTGGCAGCAGGCCGTCTGCCTTCCGTTTTCTCCAGCGCCCGGCGCTCGACTTCGAGAATCTCGGCGAGGTCACGGGTCGTTTTCGCCATCTCCGCGGCCATCCGCTTCTCATCGAGCTCAGCTTGCTTGCGCGCCTTTATCGCGGCCGCTTCCTTAGCCTTGCGCGCCTGAGTCTTGGCTTCTTGTCTTTTCTTCTCCTCTTTGGCCTTGCGATTGCGCGTTGCCTCCGCCTCAGCCCGCTTTCTGTCAGCCGATTCACTGGCCCGAAATTCAGTCTGCGCGTTCAAGTAAACAGCCTTGCCGGGAGAAAGTGCGGAGGTAAAATCCAGATCGTCGACGTAGGAACTGGCACCGCCTGCTGACGCAGACGACTTCATACCGGACGACAGACCGGCAAATTCCTTGATATAGCCTTCGTCTTCCAGCTGTTTAAGGCAGCGGGCAAGATTGGCTTCATTGAGCTTGGATTTGGCGCCGAGGTCGGCAACCGCTGATTTGCCGTCTACCTGCGAAAGAACCTTGGCGAGCTCGCGCGATAACTTGCGGGCATTACTCTTGATCTCAAGAACGCCTTTGCCGGTCTTCGAGTAAACGATCTTCTGGTCCATCGTGGTGTTGTTTTGCGCCTTTGGCTAGGGCCTGCACCTGCAGAGCGGCAGTGGCCTGGACAACGTGCCTAGTGGCCTCATACGCCAGAGCAAAGGCCATTCTGATGGACATGGCGTGCAATGTTCGGGCCAACGGCAATCGCGTGCCCCGCAGGATGGGACAGACCCGATCTGCCATGCCGCATTCCAGCCTGTAACCGGGTCGCCGGACAGCGCGACGCTATGTAAACAGCGCCAGACGGTAAACAAAGAGCGCGGCCCGAATGTTGCAACCAAATGTTGCAAATAAGCGACGAACGAAATGCCCGTGCCCCATTGCGGGGTCAACCAGCCGGACGCACACAGATCCAGGCGGACCGGGTGCTTATTTTGTGCCGTTAAGAATGTCCATTGCGGAAGGCCGCGTTAACGGGCCTGCGCGCCTCGAACCGGCCGAATTCGCCGGCGGTGGCGTCGCGCAATCCCGTACGCGAACGCCTGCGTAACGCGTAGCTAGTCGATCGCCTTGACTATGTTCTCGACGACCTTTTTGGCATCGCCGAATACCATCATCGTCTTATCCATATAAAACAACTCGTTATCGAGGCCTGCATATCCGGTAGCCATTGACCGCTTGTTGACAATGACGTTGCGGGCCTTGAATGCTTCGAGGATTGGCATGCCGTGTATTGGACTGCCCGGAGTACGCGCAGCGGGATTCACCACGTCATTGGCGCCAAGAACGAACACGACATCGGTTTGGCCGAATTCGCTGTTGATGCCGTCCATCTCGAACACCTGTTCATAAGGCACTTCCGCTTCGGCCAACAAAACGTTCATGTGACCAGGCATACGCCCTGCGACCGGATGAACCGCATAACGGACCTCGATTCCACTGGCAATCAGCTTGTCGGCCATTTCCTTCACCGCGTGCTGCGCCCGCGCAACTGCGAGACCGTAACCGGGCACGATGATCACGCTGTCAGAGTTGGAGAGCAAAAATGCGGCGTCGTCTGCGCTACCGCTCTTGACCGGTCGCTGCTCGCCACCATCGACAGTTGTACCTTCCTCGGCCCCGAAACCGCCCAGTATCACGCTGAAAAACGAGCGATTCATTGCCTTGCACATGATGTACGAGAGAATCGCTCCGGAAGAACCGACCAGCGAACCGGAAATGATCAGCATCGAATTGTTGAGCGAAAAACCAATGCCTGCTGCCGCCCACCCCGAATAGCTGTTCAACATGGATACGACCACCGGCATGTCGGCGCCGCCGATAGGAATGATTATCAACACCCCCATCACGAACGCGATTGCGGCCATCAGAATGAAGGGTAACCAGGCCTGCGTTGCTACGAACCACAACCCACACCCGATCATCGCTATCGCCATGATCAGATTGAATAATTGCTGACCACGAAAGACGACTGGCGCACCCTGAAACAGCCTAAATTTGTATCTTCCCGAGAGTTTGCCAAACGCAATCACCGATCCGGAAAAGGTGATGGCGCCAACGAAAGTGCCGATAAATAGCTCCAGCCTGTTACCGAACGGTATCTGCCGGTCGATGAGCTGGATGCCAAGTGCGGTCGGCTCAGCGACCGCCGCAACGGCGATGAAAACGGCCGCCAGCCCGATCATCGAGTGCATGAACGCAACGAGTTCCGGCATTTTTGTCATTTGCACGCGCTTGGCCAGAATCGTGCCGATGGTGCCGCCGACAGCAATACCAACCACAACGTACAACAGGCCATTTCCAACCGTTTCGCCTGCCAGTTTGATGATCAAAGCGACAGTCGTCGCCACGGCAATCGCCATGCCAACCATGCCGAAGGTGTTGCCCAGCCGGGATGTCGTCGGATGCGACAGGCCTTTGAGGGCCTGAATGAAACATACCGACGCGATCAGATAAAGCAGGATGACGACGTTCATGCTCACTTCGGTGCTCCTTGCTTGGTGGATCCCGGCTTTCTGGGTTCTTTTTTCCGGAACATTTCAAGCATGCGACGAGTGACGAGAAACCCGCCAAAAACATTGACCGATGCCAGCGCTACTGCGCTGACACCCATGACCTTGCCGATCGTCGTTTCGGTCAGTGCGGCCGCAAGCATTGCACCAACGATAACAATGGCCGATATGGCATTGGTTACCGACATCAGTGGTGTGTGCAACGCTGGCGTGACATTCCACACAACGTGATAGCCAACATAAATCGCGAGCACAAAAATGATGACGTTAAAAATGGTTGGGCTGATGGCTTCCACTGCAACCTCCCTATTTCGGAACGAGTTCACCGTCTATGCACACCAGGGTGGCGGCAACGATCTCGTCCTCTCGATTCAGATTGAAGGCGCCGGTTTCGGAGTCCAGTACCAGCGCAATGAAATTGATCAGGTTTCTTGCATAAAGTGAGCTCGCATCTGCAGCAACCAGCGCCGGCATGTTTGCGATTCCAACAATGTGCACACCGTGTTTGACAACCGTAGCGTCCAGCTCCGACAAGGGACAATTTCCGCCCTGCTCCACTGCCATGTCGACGATGACGGAACCGGGCTTCATTGTTTTGACCATGTCCTCGGTGACCAGCACCGGCGCCGGCCGGCCAGGTATCAGTGCGGTGGTAACGACGATGTCTGCCAGCTTGATGCGATCCGCGATGAGTTCCGCCTGGCGCTTTTTGTAATCTTCGCCCATCTCGCGCGCGTATCCACCCTGCCCTTTGGCAAGTTCCATTTCTTCCTCAGTAAGCGGCACGTCAATAAATTTGGCGCCCAAGGACTCAACCTGTTCTTTGGTTTCCGGTCTCACATCGGTTGCCTCGACCACTGCTCCGAGACGCTTCGCCGTCGCGATGGCTTGCAGACCAGCCACCCCAACGCCCATCACCACCACTCTCGCGGCCTTGATCGTTCCTGCCGCCGTCATCAGCATCGGCATCAGTCTCTGGTACGTGTTCGCGGCAATCATTACCGCCTTGTATCCGCCCAGATTTGCCTGCGATGACAGCACATCCATCGACTGCGCGCGCGTAATACGCGGTAGCGACTCCATTGCGAACGCGGTAATTCCGCTGCCCGCCAGCGCCTGCAGTCTGTCGGTGTTGTGCGGTTGCAGCAGCCCGACGAGCACTTGCCCGCTGCGCAGCATTTGTAATTCGCTGTCTTCGGGACCACGCACCTTGAGCACCATCTCTGCCTGGGCATAGACGTCGGCTGCGGACTGAACCATGGTCGCGCCGGCAGCTTCGTATTGCGCGTCCGGTATGGAACACGCCTCGCCAGCGCCGGCCTGAACAATGAGTTTGTGCGCGCCTGATGAGAGCTTCTTGACGGTCTCGGGGGTCGCTGCAACCCGCGTCTCACCTGCGCGGATTTCAGTCGGAATTCCGATTTGCATTATTGCAATACCCTCCTGTTGTTTGGTGATGCGCGCCGATTACGGTAACTGGCGCAATCCCGGGGCAAAAGTCCGCGGATTATATGTGATGCGATCGCACCACACAAAACATCCGGGAACGGTGGGCGCGTCTGCACAGGGATAACGCTTATATAATGCGTGTCAACCAATGCCCCATATCCGCACGCTTCCCGACCTTCTCGTCAGCCAGATTGCTGCTGGAGAAGTTGTCGAGCGACCAGCATCTGCACTGAAAGAACTGCTGGAGAACAGCATTGACGCCGGCGCGCATGATATTTCAGTGCAACTGGCGGACGGTGGCATCAGACAGATACGGGTATCCGACGACGGTCACGGAATCGACCGTCCTGACCTGGCGCTCGCGCTTGAGCGTCATGCCACCAGCAAGATCGCCAGCATCGAGGATCTCGAGTCGGTCTCGAGTCTTGGATTTCGCGGCGAAGCGCTTGCGTCGATTGCGGCCGTGTCCCATCTCACCTTGATCAGCCGCCACGAGAACAACGATCATGGCTGGAAAATCGAGTCGATAGCCGGCAGGCTATCCGAGCCGGAACCGGCCGCACTCGAGCGCGGAAGCATTGTCGATGTGAATAATCTGTATTTCAACACGCCAGCTCGACGAAAATTTCTACGCACGCCGGCCACCGAATTCGGACATTGCGAAGAAGCCTTCAAGCGGATTGCCCTGACAAGGCCCGATATCAGTTTAAGCCTCGCGCACAACGGGCGCGTGAAGCATAGGTTGCGGCCGGTTTCGACAACGGAACGCATTCACGAGATTCTGGGCGATGCATTGCGCGAAGCGTCCATCGAAGTAGACACCGGACCCGGTCAGCTGCGACTGCGAGGATTGATCGCCCAACCGGCTTACTCACGCGCGACAAGAGCCAGCCAGTATGTTTTTGTAAACGGCCGATTTGTACGCGACCGGATCATTACGCACGCTCTTCGCGAGGCCTATCACGATATATTGCATCATGATCGGCACGCACCCTATGTGCTGTTCCTTGATATGGACCCGCGGCTGGTCGACGTCAACGTTCATCCCAGCAAAATTGAAGTTCGCTTTCGCGAATCACGAGGGCTGCACCAGTTCGTATTCCACGCGATTGAAAAGGCATTGTCTGCAACAACTGCAGGCTCGCAGGTGCCTCGCGCGCTGTCTACGATGCCGTCATACAATCAAGCGGCATCGTTGCGTGCCGACCAGACCAGATTGCCGCTGCGCAGTGAACAATCCCGGCAGTTTTACTCGGTGCTGTTCGGAAACCAGGGTTCAGGAAATGTATCCGAATCCGCTCACTCCGATTCGGTTCAATACGGCACGTTAAAGGCTGATGTGCCTCTATCCAATACCGTACGAGTCGACGCAATGCAGAGCAATAACGCGCCAACTGCAACGGCGTCCGCTTCGCTCCCGGAAGGCGAAGATCACCCACTGGGGTTCGCCATCGCACAACTTGCCGGAATCTACATCCTTGCGCAAAACCAGGCAGGCCTGGTCGTCGTCGACATGCACGCTGCACATGAACGCATTGTCTATGAATCGCTTAAGACCGCAATGGATAGTGACCGGATTCCAACACAGAAATTGCTTATTCCAGCAACAACGTCGGCCAGTGAACTTGAGGTTGCAACGGTCGAGGAAAACAACGAGCTGTTTGCAAGCCTGGGTTTCGAGCTTGCAGTTATTGGGCCGAACGCGATTGCAATACGGGCGGTGCCGTCAATGCTTGGCGAGGTGGATGCGGCGCGACTCGCCCACGATGTGTTGCGCGAGATTGCAGAGTTTGGCGCCGGGCGCATGTTGACCGAACGGCGCAATGAAATGTTGAGCACGATTGCATGTCATGCCGCGGTACGAGCCAATCGGAAACTGACAACCGAAGAAATGAGCGCATTGCTTCGCGACATGGAAGTGACCGAGCGCTCTGGCCAATGTAATCACGGTCGTCCAACCTGGTTTCAGGTCACGCTCAAAGACCTGGACAATATGTTCATGCGCGGGCAGTAGACGGTTACCGGCATACTGGGGCCATTCAATTTTGGCGCGCCTTAAACAGTCCGCGTTTCAGACACACCAATGGCAATGCACAGCGAGCCCGAAATCCGATCGGACAAGGTAACGCCGCCAGCGATTTTCCTGATGGGTCCGACTGCAAGCGGCAAAACCGCAGTCGCGCTGGAGCTGGCGAATCAATTGCCGGTTGAAATCATCAGCGTCGATTCAGCGCAAATATACCGGCGCATGAATATAGGCACGGCCAAGCCGGACACAGGGACAAGACTCAGGTATCCACATCACCTGATCGACATCATCGATCCCACCGAATCATATTCCGCTGCACGTTTCCGCGACGAGGCTGTTTCGATCATGGACGATATTGTCAGTCGTGGGCGAGTACCGTTGCTCGTTGGCGGCACCATGCTCTACTTCAAGGCATTGCGCGAAGGTCTTAACGACTTGCCGTCGGCCGACGACGCGACACGACTTATGATTGAATCGTTGGCACAGGAAGCGGGCTGGCCGGCGCTTCACGAAGAACTGTCGCGCATCGATGCGGCCGCTGCTGGACGCATCGACACCAATGACGCACAACGCATACAACGAGCGCTCGAAATTCATTATCTGACCGGAAAAACGATGTCCGAACTGCTCGAGGAAACGTCTCCCGAGCATCTGAAATTCCAGGTGTCCGCAATTGCGCTCATACCCTCCGATCGCGCTCAATTGCACAGCCGAATTGAATCGCGATTCGAAGAAATGCTCGAACTGGGTCTGATCGGCGAAGTTCGCGAGTTGCGTGATCAGTTTGATCTGACACCGGACATGCCGTCAATGCGATGCGTCGGCTATCGGCAAACCTGGCAATATCTTGACGGCGAGCTCGGATTGACTGGCTTGCGCGAGAAAGGCGTTGCCGCGACACGCCAGCTGGCCAAACGACAACTCACCTGGCTGCGTCGCATGGACGATCTGATCGAGTTCGACTGCTTGCTCGAAGATTTGCCGGAAAGAGTTTGCGAGACGCTGAGCGAGCGGCTTGCCGACCATACCTGACGCCCGAGTTCGGCGCGTGGCGGGTCCTGTGCACGCCATCGTCAACGCATCACGAAAGCAATCCTCGTAACGCCAATCGTCTCGCGCACATCCGCGCGATGCCAGCGTTTCGGTCAGTCTTTAGATTCGATTCTGGCTCCTGCACGCCCTCGCGCGAGCGTCACACTGACGTGTGAACCGACGTCGAGCTCGGCTGAATCGCGCACGATCACACCATCGTCGCGGGTAACAATGCTGTATCCGCGCGTCAGTACTGCCTGCGGATTCAGATGCTCAATATGTGCCGCCAACGACTTCAATGCCTGCTGCTTGCGATCAAACTGAATCCGGCCGGCATGCTTCAGGCGTAACGCGAGATCGCTACAACGCGAATTCAATTGCGCAATTGCCGGGCGCGACGAAAGCAATCCACTACGCAGCGCGTCAATTCGCAGCGCCGTTGTTCGCGCCTGATTGTGCTGCGCATTTCGCAGCCGTGCGCCAAGGTGCGTTAGTTGATCAGTGCGAACCGCAATACGCTCCCCCGGATGCAACAAGCGCTTCGCCAGGTAGTCAATGCGCTGCATATGAGATTCAACGAATCTGCGTATCGTTGAACCCAGCGCATTGGCAAGTCCAGCAAGCCGCTCGTCGAGTTCCTCACGATCGGGCGTGGTCATGGCGGCGGCGGTCGGCGTCGGCGCGCGCGCGTCGGCAACAAAGTCGATGATCGTGAAATCAGTCTCATGGCCAACGCCGCTCACGACGGGCATGACGCACTGTGCAACAGCCCTTGCCAAAGTCTCTGAATTGAACTCCCAAAGGTCTTCCATGCTCCCGCCGCCACGACAAACGATCAAAACATCGACTTCGTTGCGCTTCGATGCAGTTCGCACGGCTTGAGCAAGTTTTTCACCGGCCCCGTCGCCCTGCACGGGTGCAGGATAGACAATGACCGGAATCGATGGCATGCGTTGACGCAATGTCGTCAACACATCGCGCAACGCGGCGGCTGCCAATGAAGTGACAATGCCAACTGCGCGCGGATAATCCGGCAGTGCGCGCTTTCGATCTTCGGCAAGCAAGCCTTCGGCATTGAGTCTGGATTTCAGCTTCTCGAATGCTTCGAACAACGCGCCGAGTCCGGCGCGACGCATAGTTTCGACACCAAGCTGAAATTCGCCTCGCGCTTCATAAACACTGGCAAGCGCGCGCACTTCCACCTGCAGGCCATTTTCAGGCACAAAACCCAAGCGTGCCGCTTTATGTCGAAACAATACGCACCTGACCTGTGACTGTGCGTCCTTGAGCGAGAAATAACAGTGACCGGACGCCGCCCGCGTGAAGCTGGAAATTTCCCCTGACACCCATTGCAACGGAAATCCGGATTCAATGATCTGGCGCGCCCTTCGATTCAGCTCAGTCACGCTGATCACCGGATTTTGACGGGAAATTTCGTTCACGCCGGACATTCTACGTTGGGTTCGCGGTCTGTCGGACTTGGGGGTTCGAAAGCGAAACGGTGGGAGAGCGAGTACAGATTTCTCCGATTTCATGCATTTCGATGAAGTTGCGCATATCGGGAATATGTAAGGAGAAATCGGGGAAATATGGGCCGCTCTCTGACCGTTGCAGCCGAATCATCCCGAGTCCGACAGACCGCCAATGCGTGCTGACAGGAAGCGGTTGATGAATAACAACAATTTTATTTTCGCTCGAGTGCGCCAATGCGCTTGACAGGGCAGCGATAAATTTGCTTGTCTCATCCACAAGTGTCATACAAATGCAACGAATCTGCCCGAAAACCCGCATAGTTCCTGGGGGTAATTTATAAACCATTGTTTTTTATATATAAACATTGTTGCCTAAAAAAGCATCGGGAAACGAAAATGCCTGCTGAAAAGACCACTTAGGATCGATTCTGACAATTTATTCACAAAGTTATTCACAGCATCTGTGGACAGATTTACACGCGTTGATCAGCATCGCCAACCGGTGTCAACAGTTATTTTCGGCAAGTCGGTTAGCCAGCATATTTCACGAAGACGGTCGGCTAACTCGTGTATTGGCGAAACGAATAAACTTAGTAAGAAGGCATTTGGACATCGTCGCGCGAGAAGAGATCATACCTATTCGCTTGTCAAATATGCAGGCTTGCCGCACTCGTTGATGACGTTTAAAGTGCGCGCTTTTGCAAACTGCGTCGGAGTATCGCGTGATCGACATCATTCAGGCCGCCGGGTGGCCAATTTGGCCCATTATCCTGTGTTCGGTTATAGCGATTGCAATCATCGGTGAGCGATTTTATTCGCTGCGCCAGGACGTGGTCGCTGCCGCGCGACCTTCTGCCACGCATCGTTCAGCAATATCGCAAGACTGGCGTGACCAAGGAATTGCTGGCAAGTGCTGCGCGCGATTCGCTTCTCGGAAAAATCCTCGCGGCCGGCCTCAAGAACATCGACAGCTCGCGCGAAGTCATAAAGGAATCGATTGAAGAGTCCGGTCGCGCGGCCTCGCATGAACTCGATCGTTTCCTGACGACGCTTGGCACGATCGCCACCATGTCGCCATTGCTCGGTCTGTTGGGAACGATCATCGGCATGATCGAGATCTTCGGTGCATCTACGCCGACTGGCATCACCGATCCCGCGCAGCTTGCCCACGGCATTTCGATCGCGCTGTATAACGCGGCATTTGGCATTATCGTGGCCGTACCCAGCCTCGTGTTCTACCGGCATTTCCGGGCACGAGCAGACTCACTCGTCGTGGAGATGGAGCTGCAGGCTGTGAAACTGGTCGAAGTCCTTCACGGCGAACGCGCCGCCTGACAACCTACACATGAATTTTCGCCGTGGTTCATTTCGAGAGGAGCCGGAAATAAATCTGGTGCCTTTTATCGATGTCCTGATCGTGATTGTTATTTTCCTGGCGGTCACCACCACCTATTCGAAGTATTCAGAGTTGCAGATCAATCTGCCCACCGCTGACGCCAGCAAAACCCAGGATCGCCCGGACCAGATCAATGTCGCCGTTTCCAGTGACGGCAAGTACATGATCAACACGGACGCGGTCGTATTTTCCAACCCTTCCACATTCGCGGTCGAATTGCAGCGCGCGAGCGGTGGCAACCCGGACCCGGTAATCGTCATCAATGCAGATGCGAACGCATCACACCAATCCGTCATCGGCATCATGGAATCCGCCCGGCTTGCAGGATTCGGGCGAATAACCTTTACCACGCAGCGTTCAGAATAGACTTGAGACGTTCTGGTCTGACCAACCGGTACACAAGCAAAAGTAATTTCGCGCAACGCCCGGTTGCGCTACTTACGGTCTTGGGGGTGACGCTGCGCACCCTCTAGAAAAGCACTGGCGGCGCGTTACGGTCGTGTCGCTTCTTCTGTTCCCGCTGTCGATGCTCTTCGCGATCGTCGTCTGGTTGCGAAGAACTGCGTACCGGCTTGGTTTGTTCAGGGTCGTTCACGCTCCGGTTCCGGTCGTGGTGGTCGGCAACGTAAGCGTAGGCGGAACTGGCAAGACGCCGGTCGTGATCTGGCTCGCGAATCTGCTTCGGGCGCGCGGTTTTAAACCCGGCATCATCAGCCGCGGCTATGGCGGCCGGGAAGAAACTGCGGCGGTGGACGCGACGTCTTCACCAGACGATGTCGGTGACGAACCGGTTCTGATCGCCCAACGAACCAGCTGCCCGCTATGGGTCGGTCGCGACCGGGCGGCAGCGGCAACAAAACTCGCCACC
>CATOSA010000045.1 GCA_951812315.1 uncultured Burkholderiales bacterium | reverse complement strand
TGTGAAGTACGAAGACGTGTATCTGCGCGCGTATGAAACGCCGGCGGCATTACGCGCCGGACTGGACAAATACTTTCGTTTTTACAATACCCGGCGTCCTCACACTGGGCTTGACCGGCGTACCCCCGATGCGGTGTACTTCGAACAAACGGCGTTGAAGAGCGCGGCCTGAACCCCATGGAGATTTCACTTAAGCGGGGGTCCAAGTTTCGGGGTCCACTTTTAGGCAACGGCCGGGAGAATAGCTGACCAGCTGGTTTGCTGTCGCACTTCATGGCTGTGCAAGCGCGCCGCTCGCGAATTTCACGCTGCCTGAATAAACCGATCTACAAAGCCTCTGTATACGCAGGACCGGTGAATCCGCCGCTTCTCAGCCGAAACTGGCGGACTGCAACCAGACAAACAAACGTCGCGCCGAAAACAAACAACTGTTACTGCTCGGCTCCAGACTGCTGCTGTTGCGAAGCGGCCGCCTTCCCTGCCTGATATCCGACCGCAACTCCACGGCGGCGCGTCCTGCGTTGCCTTCCGGCAATGGCTTCGGCCTCCTGAACGACCTGAAAGCTGAGTAAGGACTCTGAGGGCTTGGGGGATGTATCTACCAGGAACATCAGTACTCCAGCGGCGGCAGAAAGAACAATCGTCGTGGTCATTTTCATTGTCAGGCTCCTGCTGGCTTCAACGGTCGAAATTGAAGGAATCGCCCAGCGATGTCCCCGTAATGGCCCGCGCCCCGTTGGGCGCTACGAACTCGAAGTCCGCGTCGGTCACTGCCGGCGCAAGGTTCCAGTCGCTCATGACGGACACGGTACTGATCAATTCCGGTGTGCTGGTATCGGTAACCACATACTTGCATGGCAGAGGTTGGCGCTTGTCTGCCGCTACCCACACCTGAAAGTCGACATCCGGGCGCCGGAATGCCAGATGATCGCAGGTAACACCTCCGATATTCGTCTGACCAACCACGACCGCGGAGGTCACGTTCTCGATAAGTATCGCGAACACATTGCGATAGATCAGATCAGATACCGGAAAGACGAGGTCCAGTTCTTCGCGAACATAGTCCAGTACGTCCTCGATCGTAGCCGGCGCCGGTTGGGTTGCTTAGAGTCGATCGGTCGGACTGTACAAGGTCATCGTCTTGCCGTCGTAGTAGAAATCCTGGTGGATCAACTCGCCCGTGCGTTTGGAGTGGACCTTGTTCGGCCGGCTCACAACGACCTTGGACCCGATGTCAAAATCGATTCTTTGTCCTGAATCGAGCTGATCCTCTAGCGTATTCTGTGTATGGACGCTGAACTGTTTCAGACCGGCCAGGTAGTCGGTCATTCGTTTCAATGTCTGCACCGCAACCGGGTCTACCGTCTGGCTTTGCGCTTGCGCCGTCAAGGTGCTGACAAATGTTGCCACTACCGCGATTGTCAGCGCCGTCACGAATCTTCTCGAAGTCATTGCTTTCACCTATAACCTCCTCGGGCAATCTCTCACGTAACACTACCTATCGCGCCCAGTATCCGATTTCGGGACTCAAGCCAGTTTGCGATAGATCAATCACGAGGTAAAAACGGCACTGCTGGAGGATATTCTCCGCATCGAGTGAAAGAGTCCGTCTCAGAGCAGTCGCCACTCAACGCCTCTTCGCCGTACGAACGTACCCGAAACGCGATGTGCGCAGTCCGCCACCGACGCGCCGCACATCACGCGGTTTGAGCATGACAGTCTCGTAACTAACCGGAACGTTGAAATCTTCCTGCATGCCGGTGAAGCACGATTGCCTGCCGCTGACCGCCAGAGAAGACATCAGAGATGGACAACTCGGCCACGCCCCCGCCATCGAGTGTAGGGAATATAAACGGGGTTCTCAATGTATCCCCCCAGTCCAGCGCCCGGCGAACAATGCGTCGGAGCATACCGCTTCGGTGGGTTGCGCGACGCAAATTTGGGGCTATTGCGCCCATGCCAGCGCGCTGCCGGCTTCCTTGGCGCTGCCGCCGCGCCTCGCGCGAGCGTCGAGCGAGCCGATCTCCTGCCCAGGCATCGAGCTCACTGCACCAGTGGCAGGCGCGGCATTTCAGTGCCGAGCGAACCAGGTATCCAGTCGCTGACCCCACGAGCCACACCCCCGCCGGAAACTATCCCAAACCAATTCCGCGGGAACCTGCCGCCATGCAATTTCGATGGCCGGCCCTAGGGTTCGTAGTTTGAGAACGCCGTTCATATTTCCTATAGCCACACCCCGGTGTTTCGAAGACACGCGATCAGTCAGCCGCAATCAAGATTCGCGCACACAACATGTTTGTCGTGCACTGTCGTCAGGTTGGAGTCGTTTCCATTTGAGTGTTCATGACTTTGGATAGGCTCGGCGATGTCATCGCGCGGATCAGAGCACTGTAGTTCGGCCGGAGCGAGAGTTCGCTCCCGATTGCCATATATTCACTTCCCGTGTCCATAACGAGGTGATCGCCGCTGGCACCAAGAATCCGCATTCCGGAAGGCGGCGTTAGGCCAAGAGTATCGGTATCCTGGTTTCCGATTGCAAGAATCGTCTGTACGGCGTTACCAGCGACTCTGGTGTCCGGAGTGCCTCCGAATGCGGTTTGCGCTATGGTTCCCCGGGGCTGTGTTGGCTTCAGTTTCGATTCGATAACCTCAGCCACGATCGAAATGGCATCGGTGTACAAGCCGTCGATCGTATTACGATGGAGTGTCTCGAGGCCGAGCAGCAGAGATTCGCCCAGTCGAAGATCGGTGATACGTCCTGTGTCTTCGCCGCTGAAAGCCCATTCCAGATTGGCGGAATTTCCGCCGGAGACAACGTCCACGGTCAAGCCGAATCGCGCTTCAATGAAATACGCGAGTGCGGACAGTTCGGCCATATTTGCGCTATCGGGTGATACGCCACTAAAACAGGCGAGATTGCTACCGATGCCTTTCAGGACGATATTTGGAAGACGAATGATCTCCTGCACGACTGAGCCAAGATTCTCAGGCATGATGCCTTCACGCAGATCGCCAAGCTCTACCATCAGAACAATGGCATGTGTGCGACTAAGAGTTCTTGCCATGGCCGAAAGCCTGCGAATGGTTTCGATCTCGGTATTGAAGCTGATATCACAATGCACGACCACGTCTCTAATCTGACTGAGCATCGGGGCCCGGATGAGCGTCATGGACGCCGTTACGTGTGCATGACGCATTGCCTTGATATTTTCGATGCGCGAGTCCCCTAGAGATTGCAAGCCAGCGCGTACGAACGTATTGGCGATTTCAGTTCTGCCGAGAAACGCCTTTGTCACCCCTGTGACGGTAATTCCGCAACAAGCCAGCCGTTGGCATAGCGTGTGCACGTTATGGTGAATCTTGTCGAGATCGATTTCGATCCGGGGAGTTGTCATTGCATGACGGCGCTGAGTTTTGCCTGAAGTTTCGGATATGCTGCAAGCACCATTCTTACCAAACGCGCTGACGAGGGTGAAAGCGGATCAATTGCCGGAATGCCCAACTCGTATTCAAACAGTGAAATGGCTGCGTCAATTTCTTCGCCGGACATGTTCTCGTGGTTCAGCGTTAGCGCGATCACTTTCGTGTCCGCGAACGTCTGTATCAGATTAATTTCGGTGGCGGGTGTTGGCATCGGCATGTGCGCAAAGTCACATCGCTTGTCACGCCCCGGTGCATGCTGCAATACGACGCCATCGGGACGACTGCCGCGGATTATCAGGCTCGAAGTAGAGAAGGCGGGATGACTTAGCGCGCCTTGCCCTTCGATGATGATCACGTCCGGTCTTTCGCGCTCGAACGCATCAACAACAGTGGCTTCCAGTTCACCCGCGCAAAATTGGGACGGTACTGCATCGAGTGCGACGCCGTAGCGAGCCCCCTGAATTAGACCAGTCTGGCCGGTGCCCACCAGTACCGTTTTCACACCGACATCATTTAATGCGCGAGTGAGAATGGTTGCAGTTGTGCGCTTCCCGATTGCGCAGTCAGTGCCAAGCACTGCAATACGCGGGCAAGTGACTTCGCGGATGCGGTCGGAGAAGGTGCGAAGGCCCTTTTTCGCACGAGGTCGTCGAATGTCGAGGATGGTCACATTCATAGCTGCGCTCGCGGCTACAAACGCAGGGTCATCATTCAAAAACTCATGCAGCCCGTTTACGATATTCATACCGTTACTCATGGCATCCAGCACAAGGCCGCGTTCGTAGGTCGACAACATACCGTTTTTCGGAGCCATCCCCAAAATGAAATAATCCGGTATGTCGATGGCATGGGCAATGGCGTCAGCCAGGTTGCGAACGATGGGGATCGATTTCGATTTCTCGCCAAGAACAATACCGGCATCAAGGCCAGCCTTTTCACTGTCGATGATGGACAGGATTTTGTATCGTTCAGAATGGCGAACCAGTCCGTTGGCGGTTTTGCCATCAATAGCGCCAAAATTTCCTTCGCAGTAAACGATGGCGGTTGGGCGCCGCTTAGGGTCAGAATGTGGCAGAGTTACTGCACGCACTGGTGAGTGTTTTTCTGGGACGGGCACAGCACTATTCGTGTGTACGTCAGACGACGCCACAGGCGGGATAATGTACATTTTTACTCCTAGGTAAAGCTCAGAGGAGGCGACGTAATTTGGCTGGCCAGAATAGGCCGAATGTCGACGAGGTCCCCGCTAAGAAGGGTGATGTTGCTGAGGAAGACCTTAACACAAATCGTTCCGGATCACCGGTTTGAATGACCTTTGCCAATTTAGTTCATGGAATCAATGGCCGTGCGAGTACGGAAGTGAGGATCAGACAATCCTGCGCGCGTTAACGCTATTTAAACGCCAGAACGTCAGGGTCAGATTCGTAGCTAAGGAGCATAGGAAATATAAACGGGTTTCTCAATGTAGCCCCCATTCCAGCGCCCGGCGAACAATGCGCCGGTGCATGCCGCTAAGGCGGGTTGCGCGGCGAAAATTGGGGCTATTTCGCCCTTGTCAGCGCGCGCTGCCGGCTTCTTTAGCGCTGCTGCCGCGTCTCGCGCGAGCATCGGGCGAGACGATCCCCTGCCCCGAGCATTGAGCCCACGGCATCAGGCGCGACGAGATCCACCTCGAAGAAAAATTCGGGGACTCTTATTGCGCGTACAAGAAGTCCGTACGTCGTTGGTTATGAGACGCAATTTCCAGGACCCGGTCGTATGCAACGTGTTTCCTATAGCGTTACGGGTTCTTGTTCGCCGGCGTGACCCGCCATGCAGCGCCCGATCTCGCCTACGTCGGCCTGTGCGATTGGCGTCTCGTAAACCATGCGACCGTTAAACATCACCAGGACACGGTCCGACATTTCCAGCACTTCGTCGAGGTCTTCGCTTACCAGCAGCACAGCAGCCCCGGACTCGCGCGCAGCGAGGATGCGGGCGTGGATTTCTGCAACAGCGGCGAAGTCCAGACCGAATACCGGATTGGCGACGATCAGCACCGATACGTCGCCGGACAGTTCGCGCGCGAGAACCGCGCGCTGCACGTTGCCGCCTGAGAGGGTACGCATCGGCACATCCGGCCCGCGCGCTTTCACCTTGAACTCGTTGATGAGCCGACGCGCCTGCGAACGCACCAGCGCGCGGCGCACCCATCCGCCAAACGAAATCGGCGCCTGATCGAAGTTGCGCAGCGCCATGTTATCGGCAACGCTGAGTTCGGCCACGCAAGCGTTGCGCAGCGGTTCTTCCGGCAACGCGAACAAACGGTGCCGTCGCATCTCTTCGCGGCGCGCATTGTAGGGCTCGTTTTCCACCAGCACTTCGCCGGCAGTCGCAACACGCTGGCCGATCAGTGCCTCGATGAGCTGGCGCTGGCCGTTGCCGGACACACCGGCGACGCCAAGAATTTCACCCCCGCGCACGTCGAGGCTGACGTTGCGTACCGCCGCAACACCGGCATCGTCATCGACGCTCAGGTCGCGTATTTCCAACCTTACCGGAAGCGAAGCGTGTGCCTTTTCGTGCCGAACGTGAACCGACGGAATCTCGCGCGAGCCAATCATCATTTCCGCCATGGCAGAAGGATCAAGATCGGCGACTTCGCCCTCGCCGGACGCGCGGCCGCGCCTTAGCACGGACACCCTGTCGGCGAACGCCATGACTTCGCGGAATTTGTGCGTGATCATCAGTACAGTGACGTCTCCCGCATGCGCCATGTCGCGAAGCAGACCGAGGACTTCATCGGCCTCCTGCGGCGTCAGAACAGACGTCGGTTCATCGAAAATGGCGAAGCGGCAGCGCAGATAGAGCTGCTTGAGAATTTCGACTTTCTGCTTTTCACTGGCCGCAAGCGATGCAACCGGCGCGTCCAGGCGCACCTGAAACGGTACCGTGCGCATGAACTCGTCGAGACGTTCGCGTTCGCTTCTCCAGTTGATGCGCATCGGCACGTCGCCGCGCGACATCACCATATTTTCCGCAACCGTCATGCTCGGCACGAGGGTAAAGTGCTGGTAGACCATGCCGATGCCGAGTGCATTGGCGTCCTGCGGTGAGTGTATTTCGTGCTCGCGCCCGTTTACCGATATCTGCCCGCTGTCGGGCCGGTGATAACCCACCAGACATTTGACCAACGTGCTCTTTCCGGCGCCGTTCTCGCCGAGCAAGGCGTGGAAGGAACCGGCCCGCACACGGATGGAAACGTCTTCGAGGGCGGTGAACGAGCCGAAACGCTTGGTCATGTTCAGGCACTCGATCTCGAGTGCCGATTGTGGTTTGTCCGGGGATGGCGGGATTCGCATGGCTGATGAAACGCGGCTGGAAGCCTAGCCGCCGGGCAGTGTGGCGATGGATTCGATCAATGACGTCGAGTTGGACACCGCACCGAACACCCCGCCCTGCATCTTGATCATCTTGACAGCGGCGAGGTGATTGCCATGGTCGGTAGCGCCGGTGCAGTCGTCAAGCATGACGCACTCGAAGCCGCGGTCGTTCGCTTCGCGCATGGTGGTATGTACGCAGACGTCGGTGGTGATTCCGGTCAGCACCAGGTTGCGGATGCCGCGCGTGTGCAGGATGAGTTCGAGATCGGTGGCACAGAACGAACCTTTTCCCGGCTTATCGATGATGAGCTCGCCCTCCAGTGGCTCCAGTTCCGGAATGATCTCCCAACCTGGTTCGCCGCGGACCAGTATCTTGCCGCACGGCCCGGGATCGCCGATGCGCTGCGAGCGCCAGCGCTTGTTCTGTGGCAGATCGGATAGATCCGGGCGATGTCCTTCGCGCGTGTGAATGATCCAGAAGCCGGCGTTGCGCATCACCTCCAGCACGCGCCGGATTGGTTCGACCGGTGCACGTGTGAGTGACAGGTCGTAACCCATGCTGTCGACATAGCCGCCAGCGCCGCAGAAATCGGTTTGCATGTCGATGACAACAAGAGCGGTGCTGGTGGGCGACAGCGCGCCGTCGAAGGGCCACGGATAGGGGTCGGCGGTGACGTAATGTTCGGGCCCGTTTGCGATATCAGGCATATTTGCGCCTCTCCTTCGTTTCACCTGCCGCGCCGTCTTGCGCATTGCCCGGTGCAGTGTTCGTTATCGCACCGCGAGGTGCAAATTCCCGTGTCGGCGCTGCGAATCCGCACGACGTGCCGTCGGTCACTTTTACTTCCGCTTCCCACGGCAGGCGGTAGCAGCCGGCAACCATGTCGTGCATGAAGGTATACGGGCAGTCCTGTGCACCACCCGAGACCGCGACATAGCCGCGGTGGCCCAATTGATAAATATTGTTCTCGACGCCCCAGTTCGCGCGTGCCTCGCGCACCAGATCCGGACGTAATTCGCAAGTGATGATTTCGTCGGGGCGGTGGCTGCCTTCAACCATTGGCGTGCCGTCGAAGTTGACGAACATGCCTTCGCCCATGGAATCGAACGTGCCATCGGAACCGCACATGCACACACTGGCGGTGTACATCAGGTTGCAGAACGCGTTGGCCTGGTTGGTCACTTTCCAGGTGTGCCTGATCGGCGCCGTGTAGCCGGCGGTTCGGATCATGATGTCGGCACCCTTGTACGCAGCCTCGCGTGCCATTTCCGGAAACATGCCGTCATGGCAGATGATCAGAGACAGCGTTGAACCGTTTGGGCCGTCGCATACCGGAATACCGAGATCACCCGGTTCCCACGGTTCAACCGGAACCCAGGGATGCAGTTTCCGGTAATACAGTTGCAACTCGCCCTGGTCGTCAATGATGATGCCACTGCTGTACGGATTCCCATGCGGGTTGAGTTCCATGATGGAGAAGCAGCCCCAGATACGATTGTCGATGCACGCTTGCCGGAAAGCGTCGACCTCCGGGCCGTCGAGCCGGCACATGATTTGTGAATTGGTATCCATGGAAAGACCATGCAGCGCGTACTCCGGAAACACCACCAGATCCATCGCCGGTGCGTTACGGCGGGCTTTCGCCACCATGTCGCAGATTCGTTTGGTCTGGTTCTCCAGATCGTCCTGCGTCTTCACGACCGGCAATTGCAGTTGCACCATGCCGAGTACGACGCTGGCCGGCGATTTGTTCAGTCCTCCAAGACCGCTCATTCGAATTCTCCTCGATCAATAAACTATCGCGTCACGGAAAGCTCGCCAGGCGCACTGGTGAGCGAACGCCGTGGTGAGCAGGTCGCGATCATGATGCCCAGTGTGAGCACGTACGGCGCGGCATTGAACAGGTAATAGCCGCTGGAAATGCCCACCGACTGCAACGCCGGGCCGATTGCGCTGGCGCCGCCAAACAGTAGTGCGGCCAGGAAACAGTGAAGAGGACGCCAGCGCGCAAAGATCACCAACGCCAACGCCATCAGGCCTTGCCCGCTGGACAGCCCTTCGTTCCAGCTTCCAGGGTAATAGAGCGACAAATAGGAACCTCCGACACCTGCAAGAAATCCACCGGCGGCGGTGGCGAGTACGCGCACGCGGTTGACCGTGTAACCCATCGCGCGTGCCGCGTCCGCACTATCGCCGACCATGCGCACCACCAGTCCCCAGCGTGTGCTGCGAAACGCCCAGTGCATCGCAAAAGCCAGTGCAACGCCAACCAGAAACAATGCGTTGATCTGCAGCGCGGACTCGATCTGCGGCGACGTCGACCAACTGCCGAGATGCAGCGCCGGTAGGGTCGGTGCTTGCGGCTGCACAAAAGGCTTGCCAAGAAAAAATACGAAGCCGGTTCCGAACAACATCAGCCCGATGCCTACAGCGATGTCGTTGACTCTCGGCAGACTGCATAGCATGCCGTGCAGTGCGCCAAGCGCGAGGCCTGCACAGCCTGCCGCAAGTACACCGAGCCATGGATTACCGCTGAGGTATGACACTGCGTATCCGACCATCGCGCCCATCACCAGGATGCCTTCTAGCCCGAGATTGATGCGCCCGCTTTTCTCGGTCAGGCATTCCCCAAGAGATACGAACAGAAACGGTGTGCCGACGCGAATTGCCCCGGCGAGTATCGCAATCGGCACCCCCCACCATCCGAGTGTTGTGCCGTCCATCAGGCCGCCTCCTTTGCCTGAAGCACACGAAAGCGTCCGTACAGTGTTTCCGCTGCAAGGATTACGATGAATGCGATGCCTTGCAGTACCAGCACGCTGGCATCAGGGAGATCAAGCCGTCGCTGCAACAGACCACCGCTGGCATTAATGCCGCCGAACAGAATCGCCACCGGAATGATCGCCAGTGGATTGTGCCGGGCGATGAATGCAACCAGGATGCCGGCGTATCCATAGCCGGCGATAAGCGATGCGTTGGCCGCGCCGTGTACGGCGGCAACTTCGACCATGCCCGCCAGGCCGGCGGCCGCGCCGCCGACAAAGCAGCTCAACAACACCAGCGAACCTACCGGCAATCCGGCGAGGCGTGCAGCGCGCACGTTCCCGCCGACTACCCTTAATGCGAACCAAGCACGTTGTGGCGAACCAGAAGATAGCAGACGATGCAAAAGAGCACGCCATAGACGAGGCCCCAGTGCACTTCAGTACCCGGAATCAGTCCGACCATCATGGTCTCGCCTAATAGCGGCGTTGAAGGCTTGTTGAGGCTCTCCGGATCACGCAGTACGCCTTCGACCAGGTGATTGAACACAGCGAGCGCAATATAGGCCAGCAACAGGCTCGATATGGTTTCGTTTACACCGCGGTATTGACGAAGTGCGCCGCTAATCGAAATCCATGCACCGCCCGCGACCATGCCGGCGAGCGCCATTACTATTTGCGCCATCAGCGGTGACGCAGATGCCATCGCGTTGCCGGCCACTGCAGCGGCCAGTCCACCCAGTACAACTGCACCTTCACCCCCGATAATGATCAGCCCCGCCTGTGCCGGCAACGCCACACACAATGCGGTGAGAATCAGCGGCGCGGCGCGCTGCAGCGTGTTCTCCCAGGCAAAGCTGTCTGAGAACCCGCCTTTGTAGATGAGCGCGTAGACCTCGAGCGGGTTCTTGCCGATGACCAACATGAACACGCCGAACAGCAGCATCGCTGCGAGCAGCGCGCATGTAGGAACTGCAAGTGCCTCCGCGCTCGCCCGAAAGCGATCCGCGGAGAACATGCCGAATCCGCTACTGGCCGCGTAACCCGATTCAGACCTTGCCGATGACACCGGCCACCAGATAGTCCATCTGCTCGAGGACGACGTCCTGTTGTTTCTGCTCGGTGCCTGCTGCAATCACCGTTTTTCCGGTGTTGTCTTTGATCGGGCCCTTGAAAATGACGAAAGTGTCCTTGAGCATCTTCGACTTGACGGTGTCGGCCTGTTTGCGTGCTGCTGACGAAGCGCCCTTCCCATAAGGCGATGCCTTGACGAAGCCTTCTTTCAGACCGCCGCGAAGGAAGTTGATCATCGGCTTGCCTTCCATCGCCGCCATCACGTGATCCGTATAAGGCGTGACCCAGTTCCACTCGGCGCCGGTGAGATAGCCGTTAGGCGCCAGCGCCGACTGATCGGCGTGATAGCCGCAAACGTAAATGCCGCGCCGTTCACAGGTTTCGACGATCACTTTCGGACTGTCGACGTGCATGGTCACGACGTCAATACCCTGGTCGATCATGCTGTTGGTGGCCTCGACTTCCTTGACCGGCATCATCCAGTCGCCAGTGAAGATCACCTGCGTGGTGATGCCAGGATTCACGCTCTGCGCGCCGAGTGTGAATGCATTGATGTTGCGAAGAACTTGTGGAATCGGTTTGGCGGCAATGAAACCGAGTTTCTTGCTCTTCGTCGCATGGCCGGCGACGACACCGTTGAGGTACTGGCATTCGTCGATGTAACCGAAGTAACTGCCTGAATTTTTCGGGTGCTTGTCCGCCGTCCATAAACCGCCGCAATGCGCGAAGCGCATGTCGGGATATTTTTTCGCCATCTTGATCGTGTGCGGATCGAAATAGCCGAAAGAGGTCGGGAAGATCAGCGAGGCGTCGTCCTGCCGGATCATCGAGGCCATAGTCTTCTGCACATCGATGGTTTCGGGGACTTTCTCCTGTTCGAGCACTGTTACCCCGGGAATTTTCTTCATTGCGGCGGCGGCTTGCGCCTGCGCCTGGCTGTAGCCGTAGTCGTCCTTTGGACCGACATAGATCACGCCGACTACCAGCTTGTTGGCGGCGAATGCGCGTGGCATCACGCCGCCGAATGCGCTTGTTATCCCGGCGGCACCGAGGAATTTCAGTACGTCACGACGCGAGGGGTGATACGAAGTCCTGGACATGTTGATCGATCTCCCTGAGTTTTTTTGCACGATTGAATTCGCAAAGACAACAAACGAATCAACCGGTCTTTTCGAAATCGACATGCCAAGCGGGTATGTGCGATGACGTCAGGGAATTTGTCAACGTAGGCAAGTGCTTACGTTATTCGACCGGGAAACCGGTTTGGTAGAGACAATCGATGTTGGTGCAAGGAAACGTGCCGACGCTCCGTTATGGTGCGCGCACTGTCGGCGATTCACACACGCGCACAGAGAAACTTGCAGAGAAATTTACAGAGAAATGTGCAGAAAACTTACTGCCGCAATGCCGCGAGGTAACTGCGCCAGCTACCATATGCGGTGATATCGGTCGCTGTGCCGACGGCGTGCGCCTCACACACAAAACCCTGCATGCTTGAGCCGTCGGCAAGTTCGATCGTGCCGATGCCGAGCGGCGCCGGAATGCCGGCGACGAAGCTTCCGAATTCCGAGGCGGGTAACTCCCACGCCTCCAGTTCGATCGCGGCGCCATTGTCGCTGCGTACCATGCCGGGCCGGTGAGGCGGGCCGACGGGCAGCGCATAGAACCGGTAGGCAGCGGCGCTTCGCGTGACGGAGACCAGGCGCCCGCCGCGCGACGTGAGCTGTGCATTGAGTGGCAGCCCGCTCATATGCGCGCCGCACACTGCGACCTTTACCATTCCGGATGCCGCGGGGACCGAGTCAATGTTTTCTGCCGCCGGCAACGGCCGCTTTGTCGCGCCGGCGCTGTTCACGCGCGCGCTGCAGTTTCGCGCCGAGATGCAGCAAGGGCACGTCCTTGTGCACCGCTGCAAACAAGGTCACGCCGAAGGGCATGCCGTCGCTTTGAAAGCCGGTCGGCACCGCGCTTGCCGCGTAGTCGAGCAGATTCATGAAATTGGTGTAGAAGCCGAGGTTGGAATTGAGCTGGATTGGGTCGGTTTGCAGTTCGGCGATGCGGTAGTGACGTGGTGCGGTCGGCATCACGATGCAATCGACGTTCTCCCAGTTCTCGTCGGCGATGCGCTTGAGTTCCTTCGGCCGGTAGAGTGCAGAGTAAGCATCCGCCGCCGACCAGTTGCGCGACGCGCCGATGATTTCGCGGGTGACCGGAAACAATGCATCTTCGTTTGCGTCGAAGAACGCGCGAATGGCGGCGTAACGCTCGGCGACCCATGGACCACCATAGAGCAGGCGCGCGGATTCCAGGTACGGCTGTAGATCGATCCCGACCGGCACGCCGCCAAGAGCGGTCAAGGCATCCACCGATTCCCTGAAAATTCGTTCGCCGTCGCTGTTGCCGAAGAATTCGAGATCGCTTTCCCGCGGCACGCCGTAACGGAAACTTGCCGCTGCTCCAAAATCGAAGCCGTAAGGCGCGGCGGCACGCGAAAACGGATCACCGGGATCGAAGCCCGCCGCCGCCGAAAGCACACGCTGCGCGTCTTCCGCGGTGAGCGCAAACACCGAAACGGCGTCAATCGAGCGGCACGCCGGCACCACGCCGCTTGTGGAAAGCAACCCGAGCGTCGGCTTGTGCCCGACAAGATTATTGAGCATTGCCGGCACGCGTCCGGAACCGGCGGTGTCGGTGCCGAGACTGAATCTGGCGAGTCCGCGCGCGACCGCGACCGCTGAGCCGGAACTGGAGCCGCCAGAAATGTATTCCGGATCGAAGCTGTTGCGGCACGCGCCATGGGGCGAACGCGTGCCGACCAGTCCGGTTGCAAACTGGTCGAGGTTGGTTTTTCCGAGCGGAATCGCACCGGCGTCGATCAACCTTTGCACGACGTGTGCGTTTGCTTGCGGCGTGTAGGCGAACTTCGGACAGGCCGCGGTGGTGGGCACGCCGGCGAGATCGATGTTGTCCTTGATCGCGAAAGGCACGCCGTATAGTGGCAGCGTTGCCGGATCAATGGCCTCCAGCCGCCTTGCGTGCTCGAGCAAATCCTCACGCAACAGGCGCTGAATCCAGACCTGATGTGAATCATCGGCGCTGCGTCGCGCAATTTCTTCAACTAGCATTGTCGGCAGCAGATCGCTGGAGGCATACGCGTCGCGAAGCGACTGGATGTCGAGAGCGAGATCTGCAAGTTTCATTTGTTCTCCTCAATTCTCATGGTTTGTTATTGAGTTGTTTCCATCACGACCAGATCCTGCCCGGCGCTCACCTGGCTGCCTTCGCGACAGAAGACTTGCAGCACCTTGCCGGCGCATGGTGCTTCCACCGAGAATTCCATTTTCATTGACTCGACGATCACCAGCAAGTCGCTGGTGGCCACTTCGTCGCCGGGTCTGACCGGCACTTTCCAGACATTGTCGGCAAGATGTGTCGCGATCGCGCGACCGTTCGGCGGCAAGTCCAGTTCGGTGTCGGCATCAGCTGCGGCGATGCCGGCATCGTTCGCGTAGTCCGCTTGTCCTGCCGCCTCCCAGCGATCGCGCTCGGCATCGAATGCGTCTTGCTGTTTCTCTTTGAACGCCGCGATCGACGGCGCATTGTCGCGCAGGAAATTATTGTAATCACGCAGGCTGAACGTCGTCTCCTCTATTTTCAGCTTATAGCGTCCCAGCGGAAACTGCTCGCGCAGGCGCAACAGTTCGTCTTCGCTAACCGGATCAAAGCGGATCTGGTCAAAGAAGCGCAGCAGCCACGGCTTGCTGAAATCCGCGGTCGCCCGCCAGCGGTTCCACATCTGGATGGTACGCCCGACGAACTGGTAACCACCCGGACCCTCCATGCCATAAACGCAAAGATAGGCCCCGCCGATGCCGACTGCGTTCTCCGGTGTCCAGGTGCGGGCAGGGTTGTACTTGGTGGTGACCAGACGGTGGCGTGGATCGACCGGCGTGGCGACCGGCGCGCCGAGATAGACATCGCCGAGACCGAGTACCAGGTAGCTCGCGTCGAACACGATGCGATGCACGTCCTCGATCGAATCGAGGCCGTTGATGCGGCGGATGAATTCAATATTGCTCGGGCACCACGGCGCGTCCTGGCGCACCGACTGGATTTACTTCTCGGTCGCGAGCCGGGTTTGTGAGTCATCCCACGCCAGCGGCAGGTGAACTATGTGCGTTGGCACCTCGATGTCGTCGATGGTCGGCAGCGCGTCCTCCGCTTCCGACAGCAGATCGATGAGGCGTGCAACGGGCAGTGTCGCGCTGTCGAAATGCACCTGCAAAGAACGGATTCCCGGCGTCAGATCAATGATGCCGGACAGGCGCTGCGTCGCGACCCAGTCGGCGAGTGCGTGCACGCGGAAACGCAGACTGAGGTCAAGCGCAAGCGGTCCATATTCGACCAGAAGATACTTGTCGCCGGACTGGCGATAGATGATTTCGGGCCGGTCACGCAGCGCCGGCACACGAAGCAGGATTGGCGAGGTCTCGGCAAGGCTCGTGCGGGGCGCCGGCACTCGCGGCCGCGGCGGCATTGCAAGCGTGTCGATTGCCTTCTCAGCGGCCTGCTCCATGCGTTTGCACCACGCATGGCTGACGCGCCGAAAACGCACACGGTCGCCGGGCCGCAATTGGCCGACTTTCCAGAGTTCGGTGTGTGCGACCACGGCCGGACAGACGAAGCCGCCGAGGCTGGGTCCGTCGGGTCCGAGGATGACCGGCATGTCGCCGGTGAAGTCGATGGCGCCGATCGCGTAGGCGTTGTCGTGAATGTTGGACGGATGCAGTCCCGCCTCCCCGCCGTCGGTCCGTGCCCATTGTGGTTTCGGTCCGATCAGGCGCACGCCGGTGCGGCTGGAGTTGTAATGCACTTCCCAGTCGACGCTGAAGAACGTGTCGATGTCGCTGTCGGTGAAGAAGTCGGGTGCGCCGTGTGGCCCATAGAGCATGCCGACTTCCCAGTCGTTACGGTAGGTCGGCCACAGTGCTGCTGGCAGCGTGATGCCGGTCTTCACGGACGCTTCAGGTTGACTGATGCGCAGGACGTCGCCGACGCGAATCGTCCGGCCGGCATGTCCACCAAACTGCCCAAGCGTGAACGTGGATCGGCTGCCAAGGTACTCGGGCACGTCGAAACCACCAGCCACGGCAATGTAGGCGCGAAGACCAGCGCCGTCCACCGCGCCGAGTTTCAGCACCGCACCTGCCTTCACGGCGAGCGCACGCCACAGAGGGATCGGTGCGCCGTCGATCGTCGCCGGCATCGGCGCACCGGCAATCGCGATTGTTGTGTCGGTGTTAAATTTCAAGGTCGGACCGGACGCGGTGCATTCGAGTGCGGCAGTGCCGGTGTCGTTACCCGCCAGGCGGTTGGCAAGTCGCAGCGCGAGCGGGTCCATCGGTCCGGAGGGCGGCACGCCGACGTCCCAATAGCCGAGTCTGCCGGGATAATCCTGAATGCTGGTCTGCACCCCCGGCTCGAGTACTTCGATGGTGGACGGTCGATAGGCAAATCCGTTCAGGAAACGCGTGGTTTGGCGACCTTCTGCGAAGACGGCATCGGCGGCCACCTGGCGGAGGAACGCGACGTTGGTCACGACTCCCGCAATCTGTGTTTGCGAAAGCGCATTGCCAAGTTCTCTGACGGCCGCGGCGCGGGTGGGAGCGGTGACGATAATCTTGGCGATCATCGGATCGTAAAAGGGCGATATTTCCGTGCCACGCTCGGCCCAGGTCTCGGTTCGGGTGCACGCTGGAAACAGCGCTTGCGTCAGCACACCGCTCGACGGCTGGAAATCCCTGCCCGGATCTTCGGCGTAGAGCCGTACCTGGATTGACGCACCGCGCGGCTCGATTGCGAAACTGTCAAGCGGCGGCAGATCACCGGCCGCGAGTTTTACCATCCACTCGACCAGATCAATTCCGGTCACTTCCTCGGTGACACCGTGCTCGACCTGCAGGCGGGTGTTGACCTCGAGAAAATGAAACGCGCCAGTCTCCGCGTCGAGCACAAACTCGACCGTGCCGGCACTGCGGTAGTTCACCGCACGCGCGAGCGTTGCCGCCGTCTCGAGCAAGTGGGCGCGCACGCTTGGCGCAATATTTGGTGCCGGTGTTTCCTCGATCACTTTTTGATTGCGCCGCTGAACAGAACAGTCGCGCTCACCGAGTGCCAGAACCTGGCCGGCACCGTCGCCGAAGACCTGCACTTCGACGTGGCGCGCCTGCACCACGTACTTTTCAATAAAGATACCGGCGTTGCCAAAGTTCGCGCTTGCCAGACGCTCTACCGAGTGGAACGCTTCGGCCAGTTCGTCATCGCTCCAGATCAGTTGCATGCCGATGCCGTCGCGCTCACACGCCTCGGCGAAGTCGGCGTTCTCTGAAAGGAAACCGTAACCAGGGTGAATCGCCTGCGCGCCGGCTTCGCGCGCGACCTGAAGAATCCGCTCGGCGCGCAGATAACTCTCGCTCGCCGGCGCCGGTCCGATGCAGACGGATTCATCCGCCTGCGCAACGTGTAGTGATTGCAGGTCCGCGTCGGAGTACACCGCCACCGACTTCACGCCAAGTTTCTTCAGTGTGCGGATGACGCGGCAGGCAATGGCGCCGCGATTGGCGATAAGAACCTTGTCAAACATTCTCAAGTGAAATCGTGTCAGCTAAACAGGGCGCACTGGGGAGTTGGAACGAAACCCCGTTAAACCACCAGGATGAGCCGGGACGCGAGTAAACGGGGTTGCGCTCAGCGACTGATCTGATTTTCTGTTTCCGGGGATCGATTCGTATCAGGTGCTTTTTTTGATCCATCAATGTGCGTCCCACACGAGCAGGCGCACTGGCGTCGGGTTATACCCGCTGCACGGGTTATTGAGTTGCGGGCAATTGGAGATCAGACAAATGACGTCCATTTCGGCACGCAGTTCCACGTACTTTCCCGAACCCGGCAGACTATCCTCAAAGGTCAGTACGCCCTCATGCGTAACCGGCACGTTCATGAAGAAATTGATGTTATGCGTGATATCGCGCTTGCTCATGTGATGGTGGTGGTCGTGCTGGATGGCGGACATGAAGTTGTCGCGACACGCGTGCATGAAGCGTTTGTCGTGCGCGTAGCGAATGGTGTTGCTTTCCTGTGCGCAGGCGCCGCCGAGGGTGTCATGCCGGCCGCAGGTGTCGGCGACGATGGTGAGCATCGGATTTCCGTCGGTGGAGATCAGTTGCGTACCGGCTGACAGGTAGAGATTGCCCTGCCGCTGTGTCGACGGCGCTGTAGCGCTCTTCCGGGTCGTGCGCGTTGTAGAACAAGGTATCGACGGCTTGTTGGCCTTCGAGATCGAGGATTCCAAAAATCTGCCCGCTACGGATTTCCCGCATCCACGGTGCGCCCGCCGGGAAAATTTCGTCGATGACGGCGGTTTTCGGATCGAGTTGGCTTTCAACCAGCATGGTTGCGTCCTTTCAGTCGGCGAAGTAGCGAGCGTTGTTTTCGAATGCGCGCTGGTTCTCGCCGCGGAAGTTGCGGCAATAGTCGTCGGACGTTGCGATGCCCGCGCGCCAGGCGGTGAGTTTCACCGGCTTCGGGCCGTATTGCGTTGCCGGATCGAGCGGATGCGGGCAGGTGGATACCGCGATCAGTACATGCATGTCGAAACGGGTGTCGACGTGACTGCCGACCATGGAATGCCCGGGCTGGAAGGTCAGATTGCCGTTTTCGTCGGCGGTAACCTTGCTGAAGAAGTTGACGTTGGCGTGCAGGTCGCGTTTGCCAAGACCCCAGCGGCCCATTTCCTTCATCAAACCTTCACGGGCACTGCGATACATGTCATTGCGCGCCTGCTCAAAACCGCGTGTGCCGAAACGCTCTGCCATCAGGCGGTCGTCCATCATGCCGCACACGGTGTCGTGCCAGCCGGTGGCGTCGTCGACGATGGAAAACAGCACGCGTCCCATATCGGAGAAGCCGCAGTGGCCGCGCGTCAGAAACGCAGTGTGTTGCGCCTTGAGTGTGTCAGGCATGTTGTCGCTCGAGTCGCTCCTCGAAATTCCATGCCAACGCGCAAAGATTGGCGCCGCCTTCAATATCGGTAAGCCGTAGCGCCGTTCCGCGCCGCATGACACCAAACCAGTGTCCACCAGCCGGAATGGTTTCCTCCCACAGGAGCGGACCTTCGGGCGGACGGTTCGTGATCGTTTGCATTACTCCTCCGTCTTGTCGGCCAGCAGTTGCTGCGGGCCGAATGTTCTCGCTGACGTTCCTGCCAGCCGATTACAGACTTGCCTGTCTGCTCAGTTTTTCCAGAAGTTCGAAGTCGGTTTTCATTCCTGACGTCTCGCGTATACGCTCGACGATGTCGCGCTTCATTGCGATGAATTCGGGCGAGAGCTTCATGTCCTGCGTGCGTTTTTCGGGAAGCGCTACTTCGTGGATGGAATCGATGCGACCCGGCCTCGGCGCCATTACCACCACACGCTGGCCGAGATAGATCGCCTCCTCGACGTCGTGGGTAACGAACACAATCGTGCTTTTTTCAAGATTGAAGACATGCAGGATGAGGTCGTGCATTACTTCGCGGGTCTGCGTGTCGAGTGCACCGAACGGTTCGTCCATCAGCAGCACCGGCGGGCGTGGCATCAACGCACGTGCGATTGCGACTCTTTGCTGCATACCACCGGACAGTTGATTCGGGTAAGAGTTCGCTGCGGACGCGAGCCCCATCAGATTGAGCAGCGCATCGGCGCGTCCAGAAGCGGCTTCGACCTCAGTGGATGTGCTGTCGCCACGGACCGCTTTAAGCAGGTGGCTAAAGCGGATGTTCTGAGTGACGCTGAGCCAGGGGAACAGCGAGTACTGCTGGAACACTACGGCACGGTCGACACCTGGGCCCGTTACCTGTTTTCCGTTGGCGAAGACTTCACCACCAGTCTGGTAGTCAAGGCCGCCGATGATGCGCAGCAGCGTCGACTTGCCGCATCCCGATGCACCTACCAGGGTGACGAAGCTCGACGCCTGAATGTCGAGATCCAGCTTTTGCAGTGCGACAGTGGCAGACTCGCCTTCGCCAAATATTTTCTCAACGCCGCGCAGGCGTATTTTCGGTTCAGCGCTCACGATTTTCGATACATCCAGGGAAATGCTCTTCGGTGTACAAGCCGGAACAGTTGATCGGTAATCAGTCCGATGATGATGATGCCGGCGAAGATTTTGTCGGTCTGCAGGAAACGCTGCGCCTTTAGGATTGAGTAGCCCAGACCGGAGTTGGCGGCGACGAGTTCTGCAACGACGAGGTAAGTCCACGCCCAGCCCATGGTGACGCGCATGGTATCGAGCAGCGCCGGTTTTGCCGAAGGTAACAGCACCAGATTCACAATCTCGCTGCGCGACGCACCGAGGGTTTGTGCTGATTCGATTTGCGCCGCGGGTACGCGCCTGACGTCTTCGGCCATCATTAACACCATCTGGAAAAACGTGCCGATAAAGATGATTGCGATCTTCGAGGGCTCATCGATGCCGATCCACAGCATGACCAGCGGTATGAATGCGACTGCAGGCATATAGCGAATGAAATCGGTGAGCGGTTCGAGCAATGCCTGCACCGGGCGGTAGGTGCCGATCATCAATCCGAGTGGCAGTGCAATCAACAGCGACAGACCCCAGCCGACAAAGACACGGGTGATCGAAATGAGCGCATCTGCAGCGAGACCGTCTTCATAGAGCCAGCTCAGCGCGCGCATCCAGACATCCTGCGGACCGGGCATAAATACTTTTGGGATGACTTCCGAGCTGGCAAGAAGCCACCAGCTCGCAAACGGAATGAGCAGTCCGGCTGCGGCCAGCATCCAGTATTGACGCTGGCCCATCGGTCCGCGGATGGACCATGCGCCCGGACGTGCGGTGCGACTGGTGCTCACTACTTCCCGGCCGCTTCGCGCACCAGGGATGCGTCGATGCTCATCGCGAAATCAGGCTTGCCTTCCATCAGCTTGTTGTCCGCAAGGAATTTTGCAATGCTCGGCGCGACACTGAGTAGCGAGTGCGGAACAGTCGGCGGGCCGAGTGCTTCCAGATTGGCTTGCTGGTCAAAGAAGCGTGTTCCGGGGAGAAATACCTGGTATTCGTCCGATTTCATGCCGACGATCTTGGCCATGATTTTTGCTGCTTCGTCGGGGTTGGTCCTGATGAATTTCTCGACGTCGTACCAGGCTTTGATCATGCCGATGAAATCCTTGCGCTTGGTGCGGATTGATTTCTCCTGCGCGACCAGCAGATCGGGTACCAGACCGGGCATGTCTTTCGATGTGAACAGCGCCTTGCCTTTGCCGCTCATCTGAATCTGGTTGATCCACGGGTTCCACACCACCGCAGCATCGACTCGCCCAGCCATGAAAGCCGCAGCCGCATCTCCTGGTTAGGTTCACCACATTTACGTCGCTTTGCGACATGCCGTTTTTCGCCAACGCGGTGACGAGCACGAAATGCGAAATGCTGAATTCTTCGAGTGCGATTGTCTTGCCTTTGAGATCCTTGAACCCTTTGATCGTCGGACTGACCATCAGCGCGTCGTTGCCGGCGGAGTTGTCATTTACCAGGATTGCCTTGATCGGCACCCCATGGCGAGCGGTGCCATGGTGTCCGACCAGGTCTGCGAGTTGGCGTCCAGTCGTCCGGCAGACAAGGCGGAAATCGAGTCGGTGTATGTCGGGAACCACACCAGCTTGACGTCGGCACCATACTTTTTGAACAAGCCCTTCTCTTCGGCGATATACCAGGCGACCCAACCCGGCCAGTCACTGAGCCCGACTTTGCCCTCGGCCTGGACAGGCAACGAGAAGCTAAGGCGACAGCGACCGCAAGCATGGCGGTGCGCAAAGCGGAAAAAGGCGTTTTCATGAGCAGCACTCCTAATCAGAGGGTTCGACACAATTTAAAAAACCATACGAGAGGGCGAACGCATGTGCTCGGCCTCCCGGGTTTTTATCCCTCCGTGGAGTCCTGCATGAAGGCAGGACCGTCAGCTCTCGGACCAGACGGCGCTTTACGAACCCGGAACCCTAGCCAACAACGATAGGACGCGATGCACGCATCGCTCCTATCTATCAAACACTTCGCAATCGCTGTGCCACCGCGTTGGTGCCAAGCAGTTAAGTTTGTTCCGCAGCGCGGTTTGAACATGACACGCGGCAAATACGTCACAAATCACGTACCGACTTTTGCCTTGTCAAACTGTTTGCAGCAACAAGCGCGGCACGCTCGCCGTCCACCGGCTCGATCATGCCGGGTATAGGAGGTATAAGCGGCGTTCTCAATCTATCCCCGGTCAAGTGCCTGACCAAAAAAAATGCACCAGCACACGCTAATACGCCGTGTGGCACAGCGCAAATTGAGACTGTTTGGCCCTCCTCACCTTATGCTCCGCGCTGCGTTAGCGCCGCCGCCCCACACTTGCGCACCCATCGAGCAATGCCACTGCCTGCCCGGGCATCATGCCCATGGCATCCGGGTAAACGTCATCAAACGGGTGGCGTTGCGTGAAACGCGCTAGCTAAACGCAGGCGGCGTCTGGCCTGGTAGCCACCGCGCTGCTGGGCAGGTGTTCGTGCATCGGTATTCGCAGCGTGTGCAACCTGCCCTCGCACCGGCTATCAGTGTTGACGGCTTGCTGCCATGTCCGATCCCTCCCTTCCGGTTCCGGAATACTTGCCCTGCCATTGCTTACCAGCAGGACCGTCGTGCTCGTTCCGCATCAAATGGGCGCACTGTCCCAGCCTCAGTGGCTGCGGTTGTCGGCGCCTCAGGAAAGGGGAACGTGCTTCTCGTTGTGACATTGTCATGCTCGGCATCGGGCCGACTGCGAGATAGCCACCAGTTTCGAGTGCGATTGATTGCCGTCGGCGGGTTTTGTACTTCAAGGGGCGAAATGGACGCCAGAAAAGCGAACGAATTTTCAGTATTCCAGCAAATAATCATATTGTTATAGGCCCACGACTGACCCCTTGGGTGCGTCTTTTCAGGGGCATGCCAATTGCTTATTGGACATCGTCGACGTCCACGGAAAGACCATGAGCGCTGGGTTAACAGACGCGGGTCAGGCTTCACTGGATAAACAAGAGTTTCAGATCAAGTTCGCCGGGGAAGCGCGCGAGTACTTCCGTATCTGGGTCGTCAATCTGTGTTTGACACTACTGACGATTGGAGTGTTTTCCGCCTGGGCCAAAGTTCGGAAACAGCGGTACTTCTATTCGCATACGATCATTGACGGGACACCATTGCAGTATGGCGCACAGCCACTGCCCATTCTCAAGGGCCGGTTGTTCGCTGCGGCTCTGTTCCTGATCTACTACGCTGCGCAGTATGTCGCACCGGACATCGTGCCGTATGTGATTGCCGCCCTTGTCGTGCTTGTGCCTTGGGTGGTCGCGCGTTCAGCGGCGTTCAGGGCACGTTACACCGGATTTCGGAACATGACCTTGAGCTTCCACGGCGGCTATGCGAGCGCAGTGGAGGCAATCTATTGGCTTGGTGGTATCCCTTTCCTCGTCGTTGGCACCATGTTCGAGTGGTGGGGTGATAACAGGATACTGGGCGTCGCCGGGATGGTGGCGGGATTGCTGTTCCCTTGGTGGATCGCTCGTGTGAGGCGATTTCTCATTACGAATACTTCGTTTGGCGGATGCCGTGCAAGCTTTTCAGCGACCGGTTGGCAATATTTCAAGATCTATTTTGTGTCGGGATTAATTATCGCAGCCGGTGGCGTAGTTACCACCCTGGGATTCATGTTACTGAGAACAAGTTCAGAGACGCTGCTGGTTGCATTGGTCGTGCCCATATATTTCTTTTACGCGGTTGCCTACGCCTACGTGCGAGCCAACACAGGGAACTTGATGTGGAACAGTTCGACCTTCGATAACGTTAGCTTCCGTTCAACGCTTAAAACCTGGAAACTGTTTGCCTTATATTTAACGAATGCGATCGGCATTCTCGTTTCTCTCGGATTGTTGATCCCATGGGCTGTGATTCGCACGATGCGTTATCGCGCCGAAAATATTGCCGTGTCGATGGAAGGTGAGCTACTGAACTTCCGGGGTAGTCCATCCAGCTCCATAAGTGCTACCGGTTCGGAGGTCGGTGAGATGTTTGAACTGGAGTTCTCTCTGTGAGTGCGCTGACGTTGCAGAGGATTTTCTACGACGGACACGTTCCCATTGGGTCGGACGCGACATTGATGGTCGCTGGAAAAAACATTTCGCTGATTGGTGCCGAAGTATCCGAACGTTTTGATGCTGACGCTGTGCGTGTTTCACCACGTACCGGGGTCGCAACCCGCTTCGTCGAGCTTCCGGACGGCGGGCAGTTCCAATGTGCAGACGATCCTGCGCTGGACTGTTTGCCACAAGAAGTGCCGAGCGAAGGCTTCGTTGCCTGGCTGGAGCGACGGTGGCCCGTTGCCGGTGTGGCGCTCGCGCTGATCGTCGCCATTGTTGCCTCAGTATATGTGTACGTGCTGCCCGTTGCCGCTGAGCGCGTTGCCGCGCGCATTCCGTTCGAAACCGAGAAAGCGCTGGGTGAAGATGCAGTGGACTGGATGGACTCGAACCTTGTGTTGACGCACAGCAAGATCGATAAAGATACCCAGGGGCGACTGCTTTACCGGTTCGACGAAATGCTGAAAGGTTTACCTGCGAGTGAACACTATCGGCTGGGCTTTCGCTCGAGCGATTACCTTGGCGCGAACGCGATTGCCTTTCCGGGAGGCACGATTGTCATTACCGACGATTTGATTGAGTTGGCTGATAGTGATGAGGATGTGCTTGCAATCCTGGCGCACGAGATCGGGCATATAGAAAAGCGACACGCGGTTCGACATATTCTGCAGGATTCCGCAATCGCAGTCGTGGCTTCGGCGGTGACTGCGGATGCAGCCTCGCTCGGTGTGGCTGTTGTGGGGTTGCCGACTTTACTTACAAGCCTGGAGTTCTCCCGTGAGTTCGAAACCGAAGCAGACAGCTATGCGTTCGAACTGATGAGGCAATACGAAATTTCCCCTCAACACTTCGCTGACATGATGCAGAGAATGGTCGAGGAACAGCCTGTTGACGGCGAATCCGAATTGGGCGAAGCGTGGGGTTTTATGTCCAGTCATCCGCCATCGGATGATCGCATCGCGCGTGCGCATGATGCAGCGCGCAAGTTTGAGCAGTCGCAGGGAGTGGAGCAATGAGGCGGGTTTCGCATTTTTTGCCGGGGGTAGCGGCCCTGCTACTACTGTTATCCGCGCTTATCCCGATTAGCCCCGCCATGGGCCAGGACCCGGCCTTCGATGAACTCGAAGCCAAACGCAACGACCTGATCCTGCTGTTCGATCGCGGGGAATTCGATCAGCTTGACAGTAGATTGAATGCGATACAGCACCGCTACGAGTCGGGGGAGTTGTCCGATATGGATCTGGGTGACTATTTTTACTGGGTGACAACGTTCGGGGCTATGCATCCTGAGGAATACGATAGCCGCCTGGGTGACGCAGAAGCCGGATTCGTATGCGGCGCATCTGGCGCGCGGAATGTTCTACGTCTATCGGGGGGGTCGATGCGCGGGGCGCCAAATACGCAAGCGAAACCAGTGAGTCACAGTTTCGAAAGATGCGGGCCTAGTTTGAGCGCGCAAGACAAGACCTCGTTGCGTCTTTGAGCATGACGGCCAAGCCGGTGCTCAGTCATGTTTCTCTTCAAAGGATTGCTTTAGCGTCAGGGAGTCCACAGGAACGCGAGGACTTGTTCAATCAAGCGATGGCCTACGCACCCCGCAGCTATGTTGCACGCTCGAGCTATATGCGCAGCCTGTTGCCGCGCTGGGGGGGCAGCTACGAGAAGATGGAACAGTTTGCGCGCGAGAGTGAGGCTATCTACGGGCCGGGAGATGAGGCAACCGGGCTACGGAACATGATTGCTGCAGATCGTGCCGGCAAGTTGATTGAAAATAAACAATATGCACAGGCAAGAGCGATAGCGTCGGAAGCGCTGGCCCGACGGGAATCGACCTATCTGCTATGCCTGCGAGCGAGTGCGAACGCCACCCTGGAAAATCTTGATGATGCCTTGACCGATTTACAGAGGTCTTTGAAGAACACCGGTGAGAGCGATTACTGCGCGTCAATCGTTGTCTGGATCGCCAGTTTTTGTAGTGGAGATTCCCGGGTGGAGCCAATCCTGAACGCGTATATCCTGCGCAATCCGGGTGATGGAGAATTGTACCTACGGAGAGGTTTCGAGCGGAGTATCCGAGGCGACACGCCAGGTGCGGTCACCGATCTCGAGCACGCAATCAGTCTCGGGAATGTGAATACGAAGATCCATCTGGGGCAAGTGCTCATTAATGGTTTCGAGGGTATCACGAGGGATCAGAGCAGAGGTGTTGCCCTGTTGCGCGAAGCAGCCGATAGCGGAGATGCGTATGGCAAGCAGATCCTCAGGCAGGTGGTGACGCAGCTTGGACTGGAGGCTGAGGAGCGGGACCGCCACCGGGGACGCAAAGAGGCGATGAAGCGCATGCGTCCGATCAAGACGACGTGGGACATCCAGAGTGCGAAGTCCTCCTGGGGTGTCGGCCGCCTGACTGACCATCGTGTCATCGCAAGCGTGCTGGCTGCGCTCGTAATGATGGGGTGGCTACGCCGGGACAAGAAAAAAGCGCGATGCCTGTGAATAAGGTTGATTGCTAGCGCCCGGCGAACAATACATCGGTGCATGGCGCTACGGCGGGTTGCGCACATTTCGCCGCGCGCCTTGTTACAGTCGCTTGACGCAAGTCAATGCAGACATGCCCAAATTGGGTGAGTATTAGATCATTGGCGCAAGCGCCGTAAATGGAGAAACCGTGTTCTATCCTGGAATATTCGATCTGCCGTGGTGGGCATATACGCTCATCGCCCTGGCCCTCACCCGCATCACTATCATCGCAGTCACGATTTTTCTGCATCGCCACCAGACACACCGCGCACTCGACCTGCATCCGGCAATCAGTCATTTCTTCCGCTTCTGGCTATGGCTCACCACCGGAATGATTACCCGTGAATGGGTCGCGGTTCACCGCAAGCATCATGCAAAAGTCGAAACTGCAGAAGATCCTCACAGTCCGCAGGTGTATGGCATTGGCCGGGTGCTGCTCCTCGGCGTGTTCCTGTATGTAAAAGCGGCGCATAACGGCGAAACGCTGGCGAAGTATGGCCGCGGCACGCCGGACGACTGGCTGGAGAGAAATCTGTATTCGCGGTTCCCGAAGAGCGGCGTCGTGCTCATGGCGCTGGTGAATCTCCTGTTGTTCGGATTGCTACCCGGCGCGGCGATCTTCGCGGTGCAGATGATATGGATACCCTTCTGGGCGGCGGGCGTCATCAATGGTGGCGGGCACTACTGAGGATACCGGAACTTTCCGGTCGAAGAAGCAAGCACCAACATCGTGCCATGGGGCATTCTCATCGGCGGTGAGGAGTTGCACAACAACCATCATGCGTACGCGAGGTCAGCCAAGCTCTCCAGCCGCCGGTTCGAATTCGACATTGGCTGGATGTACATCCGCCTGATGGAAATATCCGGACTCGCAAAGGTGCGCCACGTCGCGACAATGCCGCGCATCGATCCGGAAAAGACAATTTGCGATACGAAAACGATAGAGGCACTCGTGCAAAACCGCTACTACGTGCTCGCCCGATACACGCGAACCGTTCGTGACGTCTGCATGAAAGAGGTGCTCAAGCTTAAAGACCGGGAGAACAATGCCGGCAATGGCGATCCCGATTCGCGCAGCCTCTTGAATTTCAGGCGTTGGTTACGCTTCAACACCTGGGATCTGAAGACACGTCATCCGATTAACGTTGAGTCCGTACTGAAAATGGACCCTTTGCTGCAAACCGTTTATTCCATGCAACGCGATTTGAGCAAACTGTGGGCGCGCTCAAGCGCGTCGACAGAACAAGCTGGTAGAACAGCTTCGCGAGTGGTGTCAACGCGCCGAGGCTAGCGGCATCGCGCCTCTGAGGCAGTTTTCACGAGATCTGGCACAGCTCGCGTAACGCATAGCTCGTATAACACGGCTCGCACAACACAGCTCGGACAACGCGCCTCGGACAACATGGAATCGTGCGAGACGTCAGGAATCGGACAGCAGCCGTCACTTGACGGCTGCCGAAAGGGCATCCGGGACAAGTCCGCGTCGGTGCGTGTTGCCAGTTGAAGCGCACGTGCAAATCGCGGCCAAAGAAAAGCCCCCGGCGGCCAGGGCCTGCGGGGCTATCGTTCCAAGGGTATTACAAACCCGACTGGAGTATTCGCTATCGATTTCGCACCAAAAGTTTGTGCGGGACTATCGACTCCTACCTGACCGTCTCTTCCGAATTCGCCGGTCGCTTGACACCAGGTTTACGTCCCGGCGATCGAGGTGGTACGTATGCGGAAAGTCGGCAACTCACGTCCTCGACCTTTTTTCCGTCCGCATATCGCGTGACCTGACAGCAGATCACGTCACCCGTGGAAGATAGTTGTGATACATGGCGTCTTACAACGTCCTTCGGAATTTGAAGGGCCTCAGCAATATCCGCGTTCAGTTGCTCACCATTGGCTCTAAGATGCTGAATTATCGTCTCTTTCATTCTGAACTGCCCCGTGATGCGGCTGGAAATTGGACGCCCGAGTGTGCCCTATATAGCCGCTAGTAGCAACCGCAATTCACTTCGGTCCAGCCTGAGCCATATCAATCGCTTCCCGGCATTGCGCCATAAGACACTGATTGTTATTGACTTGCTGCAAGAATGGTTTGGAAAACAGTCAGTCCAACTCAGGATAATTCCGCTGCAATGGCAGGGGCAAAAGAAAATCAGCGTGGCCCAACTTTCACCGGCGTCTTCTTACAAGTTTCCGGTATTCACGCCGAAATCGGCAAAGCCCGTGATCGCCCTCCCGCCATTTCACCATCGACCAACCAAGACCGAGAACTTACTAGCCACTATCGTTTGGTGGTCTATCCGGCGTTCCGGCAATATCTTTGGCGGTTACACCAAGCAGAGCGGTCTAGGCCGCATCGTCGTAGCGGTCCAGCACTTGCCCGACAGGTTCACAAACCGGCAGCGCCTGTGTGTTCAGGTACTGCGCCTCGCCTGCAGTGCGCACCGTTTCAAGAAGTTCATTCGCGCTCACCTCGCCAAGATCACGAGCGGGCAGCCAGCCTGGAGGCTCATCGCTGGTCGTCGCGAGAATATTGGCGGATTGCAGCGCTACAAGCAGTTCATTGATTGCGCTCGAGGGCATGTGCAGCGCGTGCGCCAATGCAGCGGTGCTCCATGGTGCGTTTCCGTCGAGGTGATTTCGGCCGATCATGCTCATCATTGTCAGTGCGACCCGTTCGCGCATGCGGTTCGACAGACGCGGCTCGCCGCCTTTTCTAACCAGGTACTCGGGATGCTGCACATAGAAAGAGACACTCGCGCCAATCAAAAGAATCAACCAACTCAGGTACAACCACAGCATGAACAGGATCACGATCGCGAAACTCGAGTAAATCGCCGCATATCTGGTCGACGACGCCGCAAATTGCGCGAACGCCCACCCCCCTGTTTGCCAGGCGAAACCACCGACCAAAGCGCCGACAACTGCGGGAACCAGTCGTACTTTGGTATTGGGTATGAAGGAATAGAAAAAAGCGAAAGCAGCGATCACCAGCGCGTACAGAGCCAGTCTGCCGACGCGCAGCGCGACCCAACCGATCGCCTCGATCTCCATCGCGTCACGCACGACGCCCAGGCTCGCCACCGCTGCGGTGATGCCCATCGCCGAAAACACCAACAGCGGGCCGACCAGCAGGGCCGAGAGGTAGCGACTGAAACGCTCTCCAAAACTGCGTGCACGGTCTACATGCCAGATATAGTTGAACGCCTCCTCAACTTTCTGCACCAGCGAGACCGCGGTGTAGAGCAACAATGCGAGACCCACAGAGCCGAGTACGCCGACGTTGATATTGTTGATGAATCCCATCACATTCGAAGTGATCTTGACGCCTTGCTCGCCTAGCGGCTCGAGGAATCCAAGCAGTATTGGTTCAATCTGGTTGTAGACGCCGAATGCCTTGAGTACCGAGAAACTGATCGCCAACAACGGCACCAACGCAAGCAGCGTGGTGTAGACAAGGCCCATCGCGCGCAAATTGAGCTGACCCTTGGTGAGGTCTCGCATCAACACCACCGCCAGGCGCATGAAGTCCACCAGCCACTCCTGCACGCGCGTAAGCGACGCACGCGGCGTGCGCCAAACTATCTCGTAGAGCGACTTGTACAGCGTCGCAAAATTCCAGTCCATGCGAATAGCAACTTCAGGTGAACTTGTGGGCGAATTTACGAATGCGAAGTCCAGTTATGGCAGCCGGCGAGATGAATCAGCGCGCTCGCCACAGCGCTATTGTAGTCGCGCCGGTAGAAACAAGCGGCTGCGCGATCAGTGTGGCTTGATGTAATCTGTTTCAAACACAAGGGAGGAAACGCCATGATGACGTTCGCGGAGTACCGGCAAATGGATGCGGCAGCCCTGGCCGAAGCCATATCTAAAGGCGATCTGACATCTGCAGAAATTCTGGAAACCGCAATTTCGCGGTGTGAAGCGGTGAATCCAGGAATAAACGCAGTAGTCCACGATCAATTTGATCAGGCCCGGGATACCGCTGCCGGCAACAAGGCGCTAGACGGCCCATTTAAGGGCGTGCCCTATCTGTTGAAGGATCTGGGTGCCTTCGATACCGGCCAGCCGTGCAGTATGGGCGGCCGACTGTGGACGGGTTTCGTCCCTGATCACGACTCGACCTATACCGAACGCTGCAAGGCCGCCGGATTTGTGATCATGGGCCGGAGCAACACTCCGGAAATGGGTTTGAACGCATCCACCGAGCCAGTCTTGCATGGGCCGACGCTCAACCCCTGGAATACAGCGCGATCTGCCGGGGGCTCGTCAGGCGGCTCGGCCGCGGCGGTTGCCGCAGGCATTTTGCCGATGGCGCACGCTACGGACGGCGGTGGCTCGATCCGCATCCCTGCCTCCAATTGCGGCCTTTTCGGATTGAAGCCAACGCGCGGCCGCAACCCGGCCGGACCGGACGTAGGTGAAGGCTGGAGCGGCATGTCCACGGGCCACGTGGTCAGCAGGTCGGTTCGGGATTCCGCTAGGATGATGGACTGCACCCACGGTCCGGCGCCAGGAGACCCGTATGCGGCGCCGCCGCCTGCACGGCCCTTCGTTGAAGAAGTTGGCGCCGACCCGGGTCGTCTGCGCATCGCGCTGATGACCACTGACTTCGATGGCCAGCCCCTGGATCCGGAATGCGTCAAGGGCGCCGAGGACACTGCGAAGTTGTGTGCCGACCTGGGCCACCGCGTAGAATCCGCACATCCGGAACTGGATACGGGCGCCCTGCTACGCGCCACGCGCACCATCATCGCGGGCAACGTATGGACTGCCGTGCGTCTTCGCTGCCAGGCTCTTGGCCGCGAACCCGATGGCCGGGATATTGAGCCGGTCACCTGGGCTTTCGCGCAGGAAGGCGTCAGCGCGACGGCTGGTGATTACGCGGCCGCAGTGTTGCTGATGCATCAACAAGGCAGAAGATTTGCCGAATTTTTCCGTAAGTACGATGTCATTTTGTCATCGACGATGCGCCGTCCTCCCCTGCCGCTGGGCGCCATCGATATGCAGGACAATGATCTGGATCATTATTACAAGGTTTTGTTCGAGGACGAGATCCCCATCACGCCGTACTACAACAACAGCGGCTGCCCTGCCATGAGTGTGCCGCTACATTGGAGCGATGATCGCCTGCCGGTCGGCATCCATTTCGGCGCTGCGTTCGGCGACGAAGCCACCCTGTTCCGCCTGGCGAGCCAGTTGGAAACGGCCAAACCCTGGTTCGATAATGTGCCCGATCTGAACTAACTGCAGTGCCGAATCAATCTTCAGATTTTTTATTCTTTGCCAGCATTTTCTGCAAGTCAGCAAACGGGTTATGTGTCGCCACCGATTCCTCAGTGCCGTGGCTTCTATCCCGCGCTACCTCATCCGCGACTCTTGCATGTTCGTTTTCATGGCAGTAAATGCACAGTAATTCCCAGTTGCTGCCGTCGAGCGGGTTGTTGTCGTGATTGTGGTCCTTGTGGTGCACGGTCAATTCTCGCAAGCGTACCCCGGAAAATTCACGACCACATCGACCGCAGACATGCGGGTACAGTTTGAGCGCCCGTTCTCGATAAGTCGCCTCGCGCTCGGTGCTATGTCGACGCGCCTCAGCGACAACGCGATCGAGTCGCGACTGATCGGTACCTGGAGACTTGGCCATAATCAATTCCTGGTGTAGTGCTTCGCTCAGCATCTTGAACGACCGCGCCGAGCTGATCGTGTTTGCCTTTTCTAGCCCGCATATTTCACGAAGGATTCGCTTTCAGGGAAAATGTGCCTAAACAGATTGCGACGATCGGCCGCAGAGGAATAGCCAGACTATTGCTCAAGGCCGATCGTTCAAGCTGTGACGGCAGATTTTTTCTGAAAGTGAATAGGGACAAACTGCTACCGTGAGACATTGCCACAGAATATTGCTATCAAGTTGATTTATTTCGCGAACCAATTAGACACTCGACCGTCTTCGTGAAATATGCGGGCTAGACTACACCGTACGCAACCATCGCGTCGGCAACTTTCTTGAACCCGGCGATATTGGCGCCTTTTACGTAGTCCACGTAATTGCTTCCCGGAGTTGTTCCGTGCTCGACACATTTTTCGTGGATGTCCTGCATGATATTGCGTAATAACGCCTGCAGTTCCTCTTCTTTCCACGTGATGCGTGCACTGTTCTGACTCATTTCAAGACCTGAAATCGCCACGCCACCCTTGGAGACTGTGTAAATAGTCTGGGGTTTTTGAGAAAATACCCGCACATTGTTGCGGGTATTTTTTATGCACATTCAGGGACAAAGCCGGGATCAGGCGACGCTATTTCCGGAGCGGCTCGATGATCTGATAGGCCAGGACAATGCAGTCCGGGTGATCGACGCGTTTGTTGATACGCTAGATTTGAATGCACTTGGTTTTGCCCGCATGCAGCTTCAGGCCACGGGCCGGCCACCGTACCACCCGGGTGATGTGTTAAAGCTGTATTTGTACGGCTATATGCACCGAGTACGCAGCTCACGGTGTCTTGAGCGCGAGTGCCGGAAGAACCTCGAGGTGCTGTGGTTGCTGAACCGGCTGGCGCCAGATCACAAGACCATTGCCAACTTCCGGGTGGACAACCGTGTGGCCCTGACGCGCGTGTGTCGGGCGTTCGTGCAGTTTTGCCGCTCGCAAGCGCTGTATGGCGGCGAGCAAATCGCGGTTGATGGCAGCAAGTTCAGGGCGGACAACAGCCGCAGCCGAGTCACACACAAGAAAGATCTGCAACAGCGAGTCAGCGGCCTGGATCGCAGGATCGGAGCGTGGCTCGATGCGCTCGAAGACAATGAGGACAATGATGACCAAGGGCCCAACGGCGGCGACACCCAAGGCGCTCTTGGCGCACTCAGGGCCGAGCGCGAGACCTTAACCGAACGCATCCGGGCGATGGACGATGCGCAAGTCTCGGCGCAGCCCGATACGGACGAGCAGGCGCGGGTGATGCCCCGCGCACATATTGGCTACAACGTACAAAGCACGGTCGATGGCAAGCACCGCCTGATCGTGGATGTGGACGTGGTACAAAATGCCAATGATTTGCAGCAGTTGTATCGCATGGCGCGACGCAGCCAACGCCAACTGCAGCGCGATCGGGTGCAGGTACTGGCCGATGCAGGCTATTCCAATGGTCAGCTGCTAAAGCGCTGCCAGGCCCCCTATGTGCCGGTACAGCGCGCCACGAACAACCAAGGCGATGGCTGCTACTTCGACAAATCGGAGTTTACCTACTGCGGCGAGGGCGATTACTACGAGTGCCCGGCCGGTGAGCACTTGCCAAAGAAGACCCAGTCGAACAAGCAGCGCCACTGGCTGTACACCAGTGAGGCGCGCACGAACTGTCACATCAAGGCGCGGTGTACGGCCGCTAAGCAGCGCTGGGTGACGCGCCACTTCGAGGAAGACGTGCTTAACGAGGTCGCCGATCGCACCGCGGCCAATCCACTCATGATGCAACGGCGCAACGGCATGGTGGAAAACCCATTTGGCACGCTCAAGCGGCGTATGGACGGCGGGCGTTTCCTGGTAAGAGGCATACAGAAGGTCAAAGCCGAGATGGCATTGGCCGTGACCGCTTATAACCTGACCCGTGCTATTAACATCCCGGGAACGAAGCAACTCTGCAAGGCACTGGCTATCTAATCACAAATGAAAAAGAGGCCACCTCGAACAAGATGGCCTCCGGGTTTTACACAGTCTCCGCATTCGCGGCTTTGCTCGGCGCGAACAATACCTTTGCATCGACGAAATCCTTGATGCCTTCCTGTTCGGTTGGCATGTTGGCACCCTCGGATACGCCGATACAGCCATTCTTGATCAGGGTTTGCACCTCCTCCTGGTTGATTTCATTCTGGGTCGCACATGGAAACGCGAGGTCGCAGGGAACGCTCCATGGCCGCATACCGGCGTGAAATTCCGCCTTGTACTCCTTTGCGTACTGGTCGAGTGAGCCGCGCCTGTTGGTCTTCAGATCGACGATGAACGCCAGTTGGTCCTTGTCGATCCCGTTCTTGTCGTAGATAAAGCCTGTCGAATCGGACATGGTCACGACCTTGCCACCGAGTTGAATGATTTTTTCGGTCGCGTACTGGGCAACGTTTCCTGCACCCGAGACCAGACAAGTCTTCCCCTCGACATGATCGCCGACGCGTTTGAGCATGTCGTCCATCATGTAGACGGCGCCGTAACCGGTTGCCTCGGTTCGAATCGGACTACCACCGTATTCCATACCCTTACCCGTAAGTACGCCCGAGAAACGATTGGTAATACGTTTGTACTGACCGAACAGGTAGCCGATTTCCCTTGCACCAACGCCAATGTCACCAGCCGGCACGTCAATATCGTCACCCACGTGCCGGTAGAGTTCTGTCATGAACGACTGGCAAAAGCGCATCACTTCGTTGTCAGACTTGCCTTTGACGTTGAAATCGGAACCGCCTTTGGCACCTCCCATCGACAGCCCGGTAAGACTGTTCTTGAATGTCTGCTCGAATGCGAGAAACTTCAGGATGCTGAGGTTGACGCTCGGATGAAACCGCAACCCGCCTTTGTACGGACCGATCGAGTTGTTGTTTTGCACACGGTAGCCGCGGTTGACTCGAATGTTTCCATTGTCATCTTCCCAGCACACGCGAAAAACGATGATGCGATCCGGCTCGGCAATTCGCCGAAGAATCTGCATCTCGTGATAGATTTCCTTGTCTTCAATGTAATCGAAAACATTGGCCGCAACCTCATAGACGGCCTGGTGGAATTCAGTCTCGTGAGGATTGCGACGTATCAGACCCACCATGAATTGTTCCAGGTTGACATGATCGGCTACGGCCATCTCTTGTTCTCCTCAGATTGTTGTTGTGCGGTAAACGCATTCCAATTGTCGCAATCTCGTCGAACTTGGTCATCATGAACGCGGAAAGCAATGTTGACTTGATTGGCGCGGTTAATATCCCTAGCTTAGCCTATCAAGAGATGGCTGGCTGGATCGAGGCCATCTTGGGAAGATAACGATGCATCAACTGACCTCAAGCATCGCACCCGCCAACTCAGGTCTCATCGCGTCGCTATTGGAACCGGAAGCGTATCCGCACCCTGTGAGCAAGGTGGAAATGATTGAGACCCATATCTCGTGGGTCCTGTTGACCGGCGACTTCGTCTACAAGATCAAGAATCTCTGAATCTGGGATTTCTCGATTTTCACTCGCTCGAACGCCGCCGCTTCTATTGCGAGGAGGAGATTCGGCTCAACAAGCCGTGGGCGCCCGAAATATACGTTGACGTCGTACCCATTACGGCAGCGGGAGACGCAGCGAGGATCTCTGGACGCGGTACACCCGTAGAGTATGCCGTACGCATGCACCGCTTCGACCAGTCAATGCGGCTCGACAGGCAACTTGAATCCGGCCTTCTGACGACGGCAGATATGCGTGAGCTTGCCGAGGCTCTTGCCAGGCGTCACGATGCTGCGGAGGCTGTGGCGCAGGAGAAGCGAACGCACACGGTAAGGCGCGCGATCGAGCAGATCGAAGAAAACTTCGAACCCCTCGAAAGTGCAATCGAATCTGATTTGCTCGGCGCGATACGCGACTGGACGGCTCAACAACTGCATCAACTCGATGCATTGCTGTGGCAGCGATTCGATGGCGGCTTTTTTCGGGAATGTCATGGCGATCTGCACATGGGCAATCTAGTACGCCTTCCGGGCGGCATTACGACGTTCGACTGCATCGAATTCAATGAAGACCTGCGCAACACCGACGTGATGGCCGACATCGCGTTCCTGATCATGGACCTGGTCGCCAGACAAAAACCCGGGCTGGCATCCCATTGCCTAAATCGCTATCTCGAATTGTCGGGCGATTACATGGGCATGCGTGTCTTCAACCTTTATTTCACCTACCGTTGCCTTGTGCGCGCCAAGGTCGCAGTGATCCGCAGCAGGGAGCGAAACGGAACTGACTATCAACAGCGTGATCTTAAAGAAGCCCGCATGTACTGTGAGCTGGCACAACACCAGATCGAACAGCGAACGCCGTTGCTGGTAACAATGACCGGTTTGTCCGGTTCTGGCAAAACATGGGTTTCTGGTGAACTCATGGCGGCGCTTCCGGCGATAAGGGTCCGTTCGGACGTCGAGCGCAAGCGCAGTTTCAATCTCGCCGAGACGGCCAGCAGCGCATCAAACCTTGCCGGCGGCATTTACTCGGCGAAGGTTTCCGAAGATATATACGCGCGACTCAACGCCCTGGCAGCGACGCTGTTGGCCGCTGGTCACAATGTGATACTGGATGCGGGCTACCCGCATGTCTCGCAACGTGCCGGCGCACTGGAAATGGCATTACGCAACAGCTCCTGCCGGATCATCGTGCACACCGTTGCCGACGAAGCCG
>CATOSA010000044.1 GCA_951812315.1 uncultured Burkholderiales bacterium | reverse complement strand
AGAGATGTATGGGAGGGCATGCGAAAGCGTGACCGAAATCACGCCGACGACCCCATCCTTTCACAGGCTACCAACGGCACCTTTCGCCTCAACTCGCGCTGGCTGCGAATCAAACTCGCAGGTCCTGACGAATCCCGGGAGTGCGACACCTGTGCGACAGTGAGCAGTCACAACATTCGCGGCGTCTGTCCTCGCAATGGATGCCCGGGCGTCCTGGAACCCGCGAACCAGAGCCGTCTCAAAGAGAATCACTATCGAATTCTCTATGAAAGCCCGGACCTGCCTACCGCTCTGAGCGCAGAGGAACACACAGCGCAGATCGAAAGCGCCGAGGCGAGCCAAAGGCAGGATCGTTTCAAGAGCGGCTGTATCCATCTTCTCAGTTCCTCGACTACGTTTGAGGTGGGTGTCGATCTTGGCGATCTGGAGACCGTGTTTCTCCGTAATGTGCCGCCAGAGCCGTTCAACTACACCCAGCGCGTCGGGCGGGCAGGACGCCGGGAAACACCAGGACTGGCGCTGACCTACTGCCGTCGCAATCCGCATGACCTATATCACTATGAAGATCCGGAAAATCGGGTGATCAACGGCACGACACATCCGCCGCGCTTTCTGGTGACCAATGAGAAGATCGTCTTGCGCCACATGGTCGCCGCCGCCTTTTCTGGCTTCTTCAAGGCTTCAGAAGAGAATAAAGCGCGTTGTTTCAAGGTAGAAACATTCGTCGGTGATTGGGAGCAACCCTGTGCGGTGTCCGAACTGCGTCAATTCTGCGAGGGCAACGGTGAATTGGCCGACTCGTTGCGCCGAATCGTGCCGGAGGACATGCACGAAAAATCCGGGCTCACCACCGATCAATGGATCGACAAGATCGCCGGACCGAAGAGCCGTTTCGCTGATGTGGAAGCGGAAGTGTGCGGGGACTATCTCGATATGGACAGATTTCGCCAGGAACTGTTCAAGCGGCACGAGGGAACAGGCAGAGTCGAGACGCGCATGAAAACCATTGCCTCCGAGCGGACGTTGACCTTTCTGTCGCGCAAGGCGGTCATCCCGAAATACGGCTTCCCGGTGGATGTTGTCGAACTCGATACCCGTTCCATCGATGGCAAGCGGGCTGTAGCGCTCCAGCTAGATTTGTCCCAGGCCATCGCCGAGTACGCCCCGGGTGGCAAGGTAGTTGCCAACAAGCTGGAGTGGGAATCCTGCGGCATCAAGGCGGTTGCAGGTAAGGCGTGGCCCGTATGTCACTACAAGTACGACGACGCACGGAACTTTCAAAAGTGGAGTGAAAGCGATGAAGATAAGGCGCCAGGCGCTCAGAAATACCTCATTCCCCGATTCGGATTCGTAACGCCGCTGTTTCAGAAGCCCAAGGAACCGACCGGACGGGCCCGTCGTCTCTACACCACACGGCCATTCTTCCCTGGCTTCGACGCCGAACCTGAATTGAAGACCATCTTCGGTGTGCAGGTGACCAAAGCCATCCCCGGCGTTCTGGTCATCCTATGCGAAGGCCGAAACAGAGAGAGTTTCTACATTTGCCGCTCCTGCGGCGTGCACAAGTCGGAACCGAAGGGGACGCACAAATCACCCTCGAATTCCGCATGCTCCGGCACTTTGGAACGGTTCTCGTTTGGCCACGAACTGGTCACGGATGTTGTGCGCTTGCGGTTTCCTTCTCTGCCTCTGCATGACGAGTGGACCGCCTATTCCGTCGCCTATGCGCTCCTGCTAGGCGCGGCGGATACGCTGCAAGTGCCGGAAACCGACCTGAACGTGACTATCACTGGCGGAGATAATCCGAGTGAATCCGCCATTGTGCTTTACGACAATGTTCCTGGCGGCGCCGGACTGGTGGCGCAACTGGAACGGGAAGACGTCTTTCGCAAAGTCCTTCATAGCGCGGCAGAGCGCGTGAAAGGCAACTGCGGTTGTGATTCGAGTTGCTACGGTTGCCTGCGTAGCTACCGTAACCAATTTGCGCATGCGAATCTGAATCGGCAACAGGCGCGGAAAATTCTGGCCGTTCTGTGAATGGTTGGGTTCGCAGGCTCTTCATCAAAACCGGTAACTCTTGATTTTCAATCCGGTTCATGCGCCCGCACAGTTCGTGCGGCTGTGCGCGAAGTAGACCACCTGAACGGCGTCGAGAGACTATCGCCAGATCTGCGCTGATTTTTCCAGACCGGGTAGTCTCTGCAATCGGGTAGCGCAAAGCGCATGGCCCCAAAGCCCGCAGAATAAGCGGCGTTGCGGACATCATCGGTAGCAACCAGGCACCTGCTCTGTCAATAGACGACTGCGTGGCGGAGAGAGAGGGATTCGAACCCTCGGTACGGTTTGAGCCGTACACACGCTTTCCAGGCGTGCACCTTAAGCCTCTCGGTCATCTCTCCGTTATCTTGACGAATGTTCCTGTTGCAAGAGCGCTACGCTTTAGCTCCGACGTAACCTGAAGGTTAGTCTACGCTGCAACAAGAGCCGCTTACGCGGCCCGTGTTGTCCAGGCGTGCACCTTAAGCCTCCAGGTCATCTCTCGTGTATGAGGCGGCGCAGGATAACGGAGCACTTGCGTACTGTCAAAACAGCATTGACTGCGTAAAGCGCGCAGAACGTAAGTCAGACCGTCTCCTTTAACTGATCCAGAATTTGCGGGTTCTCCAACGTAGAGACATCCTGGGTGATTTCTTCGCCTTTCGCGATCGCGCGTAGCAGACGCCGCATGATCTTGCCGGAGCGGGTTTTGGGCAGGTTATCGCCAAAGCGGATTTCTTCCGGTTTTGCGATCGCGCCGATGTCTTTTCCGACCCAGTCGCGCAGGGTTTTTGCGATCTCCTTCGACTCTTCACCAGTCGGGCGATCGCCTTTGAGGACGACAAATGCAATGACTGCTTCGCCTTTCACGTCGTGCGGTCTGCCGACAACGGCCGCTTCTGCGACCAGGTCGTGTGCGACCAGGGCGGATTCAATCTCCATTGTGCCGAGGCGGTGTCCGGATACGTTCAGTACGTCGTCGATGCGCCCCATGATCCAGAAGTAGCCGTCGAGATCCCGGCTGGCGCCGTCTCCAGCGAGGTAGTATTTGCCCTGGAAGTCTTCCGGGTAATAGGTCTTCTTGAATCGTTCTGGATCACCCCAGATGGTGCGAATCATCGCCGGCCATGGTTTCTTGATCACCAGGATCCCGCCGCTGCCTTTTTCAACTGATTCACCTGTTTCGTCAACGACATCACACATGATGCCGGGCAGTGGCATGGTGCAGGATCCTGGCTTCATTGGTATCGCGCCCGGCAGCGGCGTAATCAGATGCCCACCGGTTTCCGTTTGCCACCAGGTGTCGACGATTGGGCAGCGCTTGCCGCCGACCGTCTCGTAATACCAGATCCACGCTTCGGGATTGATCGGCTCTCCAACAGTACCGAGCAGGCGCAACGACGACAGATCGTAATTCTTCGGCAAGTCGGCGCCGAGTTTGATGAGTGAGCGGATCGCGGTCGGGGCAGTGTAGAACACGGTGACGCCGAATTCGTTGATCAGTTTCCAGAACCGGTCCGGCTTGGGGTAAGTCGGCACCCCTTCGAAAACGACCTGGGTAGCGCCCACGGCGAGCGGGCCGTATGCAATGTAAGTGTGGCCGGTGACCCAGCCAACGTCGGCAGTGCACCAGAAAACGTCCGAGCCCTTGAAGTCAAACGTCCACTTCATCGTGAGTATCGCATGCAGCAGATAGCCTGCCGTACTATGTTGCACGCCTTTCGGTTTTCCGGTCGAACCTGAGGTATACAGAATGAACAGCGGATGTTCAGCGTTGACCCACACCGGTTCGCACACGTCCAGCTGATTCTGCACCAGATCCGAGAGCCAGACGTCGCGCTCGTCCTGCATCTTGATGTTCGAGCCGGTGCGCTTGTACACGACCATATGCTTGACGCTGTCGCAACCACCCATCGCGATCGCTTCGTCCACCACTGGCTTGAGGGGTATTTCCTTGCCGCCGCGCATTTGTCCGTCAGCAGTCAAAACGGCCACGGCACCAGCGTCGCCGATACGATCCTGAAGGCTTTTGGCGGAGAAGCCACCGAACACGACGGAATGCGTCGCACCAATGCGTGCACACGCCTGCATTGCGGCCACGGCTTCAATCGACATCGGCATGTAGATCACGACTCTGTCGCCTGGCTTGATTCCCAGGCTCTTCAGTCCGTTGGCGAACTGGCAGACACGGTGGTAGAGCTGCTTGTAGGTAATTCTGGTGACGGTGCCATCGTCTGCCTCGAAGATAATTGCGACCTTGTTGGGTTGCGTATTCAGGTGCCGGTCGAGGCAGTTATATGAGGCGTTCAGTTCACCATCATGGAACCATTTGAAAAACGGCGGATTGCTTTCGTCGAGGGTTTTGTCAAACGGTTTGTGCCACAATAGATTGTCACGCGCCAGGCGAGCCCAGAACGCTTCATAGTCTTGATCGGCCTCTTCACAAAGCGCCTTGTAAGCAGACATGCCCGAAATATTGGCCTGCTTGACGAACTCCGCTGACGGTTCGAACACACGGTTCTCGTGCAATACCGATTCAATGTTGCTCATCCGATTCTCCCCCCGGAAATGGACTGTTATGGAAACGCCAGCAGGCGTGCGCCAGTTGCACAAACACGCTATAACATACTGGTGTACAACGAATTCACCTGAGCAATCCAGCTTGACTGAAACCTGCCTGCGTGATTATTTGCTCGGCGTTCCCGTTTGACTTCCCTGATTATAACGATCCGCGCCACGAAGCAGTCCTGCATTGTGAAACCAGTGGGGTTTTGTAGCCGGCGCAACTTGCTCGAGAGTCCGGCAACGACAATAGTCCGGCGTGATCCGCTGATTTATAATGTGGCGTTCAGCCTCGCAAACCCGAATGCAGACAAGGCGCTTGATGCCCTGTGTGCATCGCGCCTCAACATTCCACATGACCGTAATTCGACACGAAGATATCATCGAAAGCGTCGCCGATGCGTTGCAGTACATCTCGTACTTTCATCCGCGCGACTATATCGAATCGCTTGCGGCGGCCTATGAGCGGGAAGAATCGCTGGCCGCGCGCGATGCCATTGCACAGATACTGACCAACTCGCGCATGTGTGCTGAAGGTAAACGTCCCGTATGCCAGGATACCGGCATCGTTGTCGCATTCGTGAAGGTTGGCATGGACGTTCGCTGGGATGTCACCACCAGCTCGGTGGTAGACATGGTCAACGAAGGCGTACGCCGGGCTTATCTGAACCCTGATAACAAACTGCGCGCGTCAATTGTCGCCGACCCTGCAGGCAAACGCGGCAACACGCGAGACAACACGCCCGCAGTCGTGCACGTTGACCTCGTGCCGGGCAACAAGATCGAAATCGATGTTGCCGCGAAAGGCGGTGGATCGGAGAACAAATCGAAGTTGGCCATGCTCAATCCGTCCGATAGCATTACCGACTGGATCGTCAAGACGGTGCCGACAATGGGAGCCGGCTGGTGTCCGCCCGGCATGCTCGGCATAGGGGTTGGCGGCAGCGCTGAAAAAGCGATGGTGCTCGCCAAGGAATCGCTGATGGAGCCGATCGACATGCACGAGTTGAAGCGTCGCGGTCCGTCCAATCGGCTCGAAGAGTTGCGCATTGAAATCCACGACAAGGTCAATGCGCTTGGTATCGGGGCGCAAGGGCTTGGCGGTTTGACCACAGTGCTGGATGTCAAGATCAAGGATTACCCGACGCACGCTGCGTCGTTGCCGGTTGCGGTCATTCCAAATTGCGCGGCAACCCGCCATCTGCATTTTGTGCTTGATGGGAGCGGCCCTGCGCAGTTCGAGGCACCGAAGCTAGAAGACTACCCGGATGTTCACTGGGCACCGTCGGCCCAGGCACGGCGTGTTGATCTGGGGGCTGTCACTCGCGAAGAGATTGCCAGCTGGAAGCCGGGCGAGGCGCTATTGCTCAACGGCAAATTGTTGACCGGGCGTGACGCTGCCCACAAGCGCATTCGGCAATTCATTGAAAGTGGCCAGGAACTGCCGGCCGGTGTGGACTTCAACGGACGTTTTATCTATTACGTCGGCCCGGTCGATCCGGTGCGCGACGAAGCCGTTGGTCCTGCCGGGCCGACCACTGCGACGCGCATGGACAAATTTACCGAGTTGATGCTCGACAAGACCGGCTTGCTTGGAATGATTGGCAAGGCCGAGCGCGGACCGGCGGCAATCGAGACCATTCGCAAGCACAAGGCGGTCTACCTCATCGCGATCGGCGGTGCAGCCTATCTGGTATCGAAAGCGATCAAATCGGCTAAGGTTGTTGCTTTTGAGGACCTCGGTATGGAAGCAATTTACGAATTTGAGGTCGAGAACATGCCGGTGACGGTTGCCGTCGATGCGTCAGGCACGTCTGTACATACCAGCGGGCCCGCACAATGGCGAGACCGCATTGGCAACATTCCGGTCGTTGTAGACTGAGGCCATTTCTGCCGCTTGGAAATAACTGTCAAATCTGGAAATAAATACTGTAATTGCCTGTGATTAGTCTTGAATGTTTGAGGGTTCGATCAATGCACGGTGCCGTAGCGGCACATGCTCGACATCTAATCGATGGTTGAAACCAGCCTTGAATACAATAATTTTGATGGGCAGATACAAGTCTGCCTGGTACCCAATGTGCGTAGTCACAAGCTTCAATGGCGGGCCTCCCCGCATTGCATGGTAGTGAATCTGGTCAGGTCCGGAAGGAAGCAGCCACAGCTATTTTTTGCAAGTGCCGGGGTAAGGGCTCGCCACCCATTCACGCATCCGGGCGACATTGCCCGGATGCGAACGTGATAACGACATGACGCTAGCCCTGGCGAGGAAGTGGCGGCCGAAAGCGTTTGCCGAACTGGTCGGGCAGGAGCATGTCGTGCGCGCACTGACCAATGCTCTCGCCGGACAGCGGCTACATCATGCGTGGCTGTTCACCGGTACGCGCGGTGTCGGAAAAACGACATTGGCACGTATCGTCGCCAAGTCGCTTAACTGTGAAACCGGTGTGTCGGCCGAACCATGTGGTGTTTGTGGTCCCTGTGTGGCGATCGACTCGGGACGGTTCATCGACGTCATGGAGCTCGATGCCGCGTCGAACACGCAAGTCGACAACATGCGCGAGCTGCTCGACAATGCCTTGTATGCACCGACCGCGGGGCGCTTCAAGGTTTACATTATTGACGAAGTGCACATGCTTTCGCGCTCGGCATTCAATGCGATGCTCAAAACGCTCGAGGAACCACCAGAGCACGTGAAGTTCATCCTTGCCACAACTGATCCGCAAAAGATTCCGGTTACCGTTCTTTCACGGTGTCTGCAGTTCAATCTGAAGCAGATTCCTGTGCCGCAGATACGTGCACAGCTGCGCGTGATCGTCGACAAGGAAATGGTCGAGTCAGATGACGCTGCGCTTGGATTGCTGGCGCGGGCGGCTGAAGGCAGTATGCGCGATGCGCTTTCTTTACTTGATCAGGCAATCGCACACGGCGCCGGCAAAGTAGAAGCAGCAGCGGTTCGCGACATGCTGGGCGCAATCGACCGCAGTTACCTGATCGACATACTCAATGCGTTGGCTGCGCGTGACGGCACGGCGTTGATTGCGCAGGCCGAGCGGATGGCCGAACGCAATCTGTCGTTTGATTCAGCGCTCGAGGAACTCGCGACACTGTTACATCGATTGGCTCTGGCGCAATCCATTCCCGGCTCAGTCAGTTCAGAAGATTCCGATTCGGAGGCGTTTGTTGCGCTGGTCGACCAGGTCAATGCCGAAGATCTGCAACTGATGTATCAAATCGCACTCCACGGGCGACGCGACCTCGGGCTTGCTCCGGATGAATATGCAGGCTTTACGATGACCTTGCTGCGCATGCTGACGTTTTTCCCTGATAGTGATCGCCCTGCGCAGAACAGGCCCACACAATCCGGAAGTGCGGCGAACGCCAAAGTGAAACAACTAGGTGCGCGATCGCCAGCAACCGGAAAATCGACAAGTCAGCGTGATTCGCAAAAATCGCAGTCCAGGCCGGCGCGATCGGGTACATTGGATGAGGAAATGGCCGGGTACGATGCGCAAGATTCGGCAACCGGGAACGTCAGCCAACAAGTGCGGATGGAAATTTCGGACTGGCGTTCCCTGGTCAAGGAAATCAAACTCGGCGGAATGGCGCGCATGCTGGCGGATCACTGCGAACTGCGCAAGTTCGAATCCAATGTTCTGGAGTTGTCAGTGCCGGAACCGCATCGGCATCTTCTCGAACCGGCCTACAACGCAAAGTTGCAATCCGCACTCAGAAAACGCTTCGGCGAACGCCTGCGTGTCAAAATTGAGATTGGCGGAAAAGGCAACACCCCCGCCGCGCAGGAAGACCGTGAAAAGCAGGAAAAGCTCGACCACGCGATTGAGGCGATAGACACTGACCCCTTCGTGCGCGATCTGGTGGAGAATCTAGACGCGAAAGTCGTTGACGATTCGATCAAACCGGCGTCGTAAACGCGTTGCAGTAGCGCCCGTAGCAGCGGTGCCCGTAGTAAAAGCGGCAGAAATAGTTTGACGAGGCAATTCAATCTCGAATATCCAGAGAGGACACATGATGAAGGGACAACTTGCGGGCCTGATGAAACAGGCCCAGGAGATGCAGGAAAATCTGAAAAAGGCGCAGGAGGAAATAGCTTCGATGGAAATCGAGGGGCAAGCCGGCGCCGGAATGGTAAAAGTGATTATGACTGGCCGCCACGATATCAAGCGCGTGAATATCGATTCCAGCTTGATGGGCGACGATAAGGAAATGCTCGAAGACCTGGTGGCAGCCGCAGTGAATGATGCCGTGCGGAAAGTCGAATCCACGACCCAGGAAAAGATGTTGGGCGTGACCTCGGGATTGCCGCTTCCTCCCGGGATGAAACTCCCTTTCTAGCACCGATGATCGCGGGTTTCTGCCGCCTGCAATAACTGACACATCTACGTATTTGATGAAAACTCTCTCTAGCCTGGAGGCGTTGATCGAAGCGTTGCGTTGCCTGCCTGGTGTTGGACCGAAATCAGCACAGCGCATGGCCTATCACTTGCTCCAGCATGACCGTGCCGGTGCAAGCCGGCTTGGCGCGTCACTGGAGCAGGCGGTTGCAAACATTCAGCATTGCGAGAAGTGCAATAACTTTAGCGAAGCGCAGTTGTGCGAGCTGTGCAGTTCAACCCGACGTGACACGAGCGTGTTGTGCGTTGTTGAGATGCCGGGCGATGTCGCAATGATGGAGCAGGCGCAGGCGTATCGTGGCCTTTACTTCGTATTGCTTGGGCGGCTATCGCCTCTTGATGGCATTGGTCCAAAAGAGATCAATCTGGACAGGTTGGTGAAGCGGGCGGCTGACGGACTCACCAAAGAGGTGATTCTCGCGACCAACTTCACTGTAGAAGGTGAAGCGACCGCACATTATCTTGCCGAAATGTTGACTGCGCGTGGTCTTAAGGTGACACGCATCGCGCGCGGTCTTCCTGTTGGTGGCGAACTGGAACATGTCGACAGCGGCACGCTCGCGCAATCCATGATTGAGCGTCGGTCGGTGTAATCGGGAAATCCTCTAGCCGAATGGCAAAAGCAGGTGAATCACCCAAACGCCGCCGGCGTGGCACACCCAAGTCCACCCCGAAAGTGACGCGAACCGCACGCAAACCGCTGCGTCCTCCGACAAAACGTACACCGACGAAACCGGAAAGCCCGCCAGCCGGTTCCAAGTCACAAAAGCTTCAAAAAGTACTTGCCCAGGCCGGACTCGGTTCGCGCCGTGCGATGGAGGAATTGATCGAAGCCGGCAAGGTCAAGGTCAACGGTGAAGCGGCGACGATCGGGCAGCGCGTCACCAGCGAAGATCTGATTCAGTTTGGGCGCCGCCGTATACAGTTCAAGGTGACCACAAGACTGCCGCGGGTCATTCTGTATCACAAGCCCGAAGGAGAGATTGTCACCCGCGACGATCCCAAGGGGCGTGTCAGCGTTTTCGAGAAATTGCCGACTATTCGTAGCGCGAAATGGCTTGCCGTGGGCCGGCTTGATTTCAATACCTGTGGACTGTTGATCTTTACGACGTCAGGTGAATTGGCAAACCGGCTCATGCATCCGCGATTTGAAGTCGAACGCGAATACGCAGTTCGTATCTTTGGCGAGTTGAGCAAAGACGTCATGCGACAACTGCGAAAGGGCGTGCGTCTGTCCGACGGACTGGCTCGATTCGATGAACTCGAGGCAAAAGGCGGGGAGGGGCGCAATCACTGGTACCGCATTGTTCTGAGGGAAGGCCGCAATCGCGTTGTGCGGCGCATGTTCGAATCTCTGGGGCTGCGCGTCAGCCGCTTGATGCGCATCCGCTTCGGTATTGTTTCACTGCCACCCAACCTCAAGAGAGGTACGTGGATCGAAATCAAGGAAGCGGAAATTCGCAAGCTGCTCGACTGGGTTGGCAGCGAGGCGCCGACTGCTTCTACAAATGCGGCACCCGCGAAAAATTCTAAACCCGACGCGGCGTCAACCCAACGCGCCATGCCGGACGCCGGGGCTTCAGATAAGACGACTCGTCAGCGCAAATCGCCGCGTAAATCTTCTGCGCTCAGCAAGAAGACAAAGTCTTGACCGGCAGCGGTCTCGAGCCAGACGAAGGGCAGGGCAGGATAGGCATTTTCAAGTGCTGGCCGGTCGTTGCCGACTTCAACCACCAGAATTCCGTCGGGTGCAAGGTGCGCGGCCGCACCATCCATGATGCCGTGAATGATGTCCAGGCCATCAGCGCCACCGGACAGTGCCAACGATGGCTCTGCCCTGTATTCAGCAGGTAGCGCCGCCATTGCTTCAGCATCGACGTAGGGCGGGTTTGCGACAATCACGTCATAACGGGTATCCAGTGTCCCGAATACGTCAAAATGATGTAACCGCACGCGATCGAGCAATTTGTAATCGCTGACGTTACGCCGGGCGACGTCCAGCGCATCCGAAGAAAGATCAGTCGCGTCTACAGTCGATTCCGGAAACGCGAGTGCCAGCAGAATTGCGAGACATCCTGAGCCAGTGCACAGATCGAGTGCGCTCGCGACGCGATCAGGTTCAGCGATCCACGGCGAGAGTTGATCTCTCAACAATTCGCCGATGTGCGATCGCGGAACAATTACGCGCTCGTCAACATGGAAGCGAAACTCACCCAGCCAGGCCTCGTTGGTGAGATATGCCGCCGGTAGCCGTTTGTCGACACGCGCGTTGATCAGCGAAAGCGTTGTATTGATCTCAGCCGGAGTCAGAGCCGCATCCAGAAACGGTTCGAGGCGATCCAGCGGCAGGCTCAGTGCGTGCAATACCAGGTATGCTGCTTCGTCGTAGGCGTTGTCGCTGCCGTGGCCAAATGCCAGATCAGCACGGTTGAAATTGCTCACCGCGTAACGCAATACGTCGCGTACTGTTCTCAGGCTGGACGTGTCCTCAGTCGCCATTCAATACTTCGACCAGGGTCCGGTAATAGATTTGCGACAGGGTGTCGATGTCATCGACCGCAATATGTTCGTTCAGCTTGTGTATCGACGCGTTCACCGGTCCCAGCTCGACCACCTGCTCGCAAAACTCCGCAATGAAGCGGCCATCTGATGTGCCCCCGCTAGTGGATAGCTCGGGAACGGTTTTGGTCACAGCCGTGACAGCGTTACTTACTGCTTTGACCAGTCTCCCGCGTTCGGTCAGAAATGGTCTTCCGGAAAGTGACCATTCGATCTCGCAGTCGAGTTTATGCCGGTTCACAATATCTGCGACGCGCTGCTGCAGACTCTCCACCGTGTTCTCGGGGGAGAATCTGAAGTTGAACTGCGCATGAAGTTCGCCGGGAATCACGTTGCTTGCACCCGTTCCGGCGTTGATGTTGGACACCTGCCACGTAGTCGGCGGGAAGAACTCATTGCCGTCGTCCCATTTTGTTGCGGAAAGTTCGGCAAGCACCGGCCCGAACTGGTGCACCGGGTTGCGCGCCAGATGCGGATAGGCAACGTGGCCTTGCACGCCGGCAACCGTAATGTTCCCCGACAATGAGCCTCTTCGGCCATTCTTGATGGTGTCGCCAAGCCGTTTGGACGATGTCGGTTCACCGACGACGCAGAAGTCAATTTGTTCGCCGCGCGCTTTGAGAGCGTCGACGACACGCACCGTGCCGTCTTTCGCCGGACCTTCTTCGTCCGAGGTCAGCAGCAGTGCGATTGACCCTGCGTGGTCAGGATGTTCGCTAACGAACTGTTCGATCCCGGTAACGAATGCTGCCAGAGACGATTTCATGTCAGCCGCGCCGCGCCCGTACAGATGGCCGTCGCGCACAGTGGGGGTGAATGGATCGGATGCCCACGAATCGACGGGACCAGTGGGCACGACATCGGTGTGCCCGGCAAAGCATAGGAGGGGAGTGGCCGAGCCACGTCGAAGCCATACATTGTCGACATTGCCAAAGCGCATCGATTCGGCGGTGAAGCCGATTTTTGACAGGCGCTGCGCGATCAGCGCCTGGCATCCGCCATCTTCCGGTGTGACCGATTTACGGGCGATCAACTCTGAGGCGAGCCTGAAAGTGTCTGAAGCCATTTTTTTGACGACCAGAATTAGAACGGGCGAGCCTGAAACTCGCCCGCCGACCAAATCTCGAATATGCGAAACGGTAGTGTATTTACCTCTTTTCGTCTACGTTGAGTTTGATCTCGTCAAAAGAGTAGTTGCCTCCGGGCTTTGTTACCAGACGGCCGGTCGGGCTCTCGCCGAGCTTGCCCGAAGCTTTCTGCTCATAGTTATTGATCAGCCAGGACAGGTTAGTGGCCGAGTCTGAATTTTCCAGCGCCTCTTCCTTTGAGATGGCACCCTGCTGGTACAGTTCGAACAAGGCCTGTTCAAACGTCTTCGAACCAGGGGTCAGGCTTTGCTCCATAGCTTCCCTGATTTCTTCGATTTCTCCTTTTCGGATGTGCTCGGCCACCAGCTTGGTGTTGAGCATCACCTCGACCGCAGCGGCCATCGTACCGTCATTGGCTTTGGCCAACCGCTGCGAGATGATGGCGCGCAGACTCATTGACAGGTCGGACAATAGCGACGCCCGTGCCTCATGAGGGAAATAATTGATGATTCGGTTCAGGGCGTGATAGCTGTTGTTCGCATGCAGGGTCGAAATGCAAAGATGGCCGGTCTGTGCGTACAGCAACGCATGTTTCAGCGTCTCCTTGTCGCGAACCTCACCGATCATCATCACGTCCGGTGCTTCGCGCATCGCATTGACGAGTGCGTTTTCGTAAGAATGGGTATCCGTTCCGACCTCGCGCTGATTGATGACGCACTTCTCGTTCTTGAACACAAATTCCATCGGATCTTCGATCGTCAGGATATGGCCGGATTTCATTGCGTTGCGGTGTTCAATCATTGCCGCCAGCGTGGTCGACTTGCCTGATCCGGTCGAGCCCACGACCAGTACCAGGCCGCGCTTTTCCATAACCAGTTCCTTGAGCAGTCGTGGCAGTCTTAGCTTGTCAATGCCCGGGGTGCCGCTGCGCAGGTAACGGATCACCATGCCGATATGGTTGCGTTGCCGGAAGATATTGACGCGGAAACGCCCGACATCGCGCACCACGTGCGAAAAATTCATTTCCCATTCGTCTTCGAACTGGGCCGCCTGCTTCTCGTTCATCAACTCGTCGGCGATCTTGCGGGCCATTTCGCCGTCAACAATCGTCTGATTGACCGGCATGATATTGCCGAGAATCTTGATAGAAATTGGCGAACCCGTCGAAATGAACAAGTCCGACGCATCCTTGTCGGCCATGAGTTTGAATAATGGATCAAGGAACATCGTGCCCTCGCTGCCTAAACGTCGCTACTCATGTTGTGTTTTAGACTTGTCGAACCAACTGTTGTGGGAACTCACTGAATGCGGCGCACGGACTGCTCGCCAGGCGCATTTTCGTGCCGCGGCGTGCACTCCGTCAGGGATGAACCTCGCCGTAATTACTCGCTTGCATAAGCAATACGTGGGCCGTGTGCAGTGAGCCGCCGCGAGGGCTTTCTGCCGGACTTGAGGCGAAATTGGGGCGACAACATGGCGCACACAGATTCTTGAAGTTTCATAATCCTTATTGAAACTTCAAGAATCGGCCACAGGGCGAGAGAGTTCGGCGACTATGGACCGTTCCCCCGCCGTTGCTGCCGGATCATCCGAGGCAGGCCAGGCTGTCTTTCAGGCGAGCGATTCAGGCGCGGATCAGAATCCGCGCTATTTACTCCAGGTGCGCGTCACACACCGCGCTATTTACTCCAGGTGCGCGTCACACACCGCGCAACAGTTCATTGATGCTGGTCTTGGCGCGGGTTTTTGCGTCAACATTTTTGACGATAACTGCGCAGTACAGGCTGTATTTTCCGTCCGCTGAAGGCAGATTTCCTGACACCACCACCGAGCCCGGCGGGATCTTTCCGTACATCACTTCGCCGGTTTCACGATTATAGATTTTGGTGCTTTGGCCGATGTAAACGCCCATCGAGATGACCGAACCTTCGCCGACGATCACGCCTTCCACAATCTCTGAACGCGCTCCTATAAAGCAGTCATCCTCGATAATCGTTGGATTCGCTTGCAGCGGCTCCAGAACGCCACCAATTCCTACACCGCCGGACAGGTGAACGTTCTTTCCGATCTGGGCGCACGAGCCTACCGTTGCCCATGTATCGACCATTGTGCCTTCGTCGACGTAGGCGCCAAGGTTGACATATGAAGGCATCAACACCACGTTCTTTGCGATAAATGCCCCACGCCGAACTGCCGCGGGCGGAACAACGCGAAAGCCGCCGGATCTGAAATCGGCGTCGCCGTAAGCTGCAAATTTTGAGTCGACCTTGTCAAAATAATTGGTATAGCCGTCGCGGATGACTGCGTTGTCGGTCAGCCGAAACGAAAGCAGTACTGCTTTCTTGAGCCATTGATGCGTGATCCATTCGGATCCCGATTTTTCCGAGACGCGCGCGGCGCCACTATCGAGTTGCGCAATAGTTTCGCCGACCGCCTCGCGCACCGCGGCATCGGCGGTCTTGGGTGAAATCGACGCACGATCCTCGAACGCCTGTTCGATCGTCGCCTTCAAATCTGCCATGTGAGTTTTCCTTGTTATAGCGTGCTGTAACGGTTTCGGGTCTCCGCCGTCAGGGTTGATAATGACCAACAGTCACCCGAAACTTCGGCGGCAATCAGAGCTTGCCGATGCAGTCCTGCAATCGCTGCGCGGCTTCCAGACATTCTTGCGGCTGTGCGACCAATGCGATCCGGACGCGGTTACGACCGGGGTTGCTTCCATGGATATCGCGGGCAAGCAGGCTGCCAGGCAGGACGACGACATTATAGTGTTGGTACAAATGCCTAGCGAACTCTATGTCATCAGTCGGCGTTTCCAGCCACAGGTAGAAACCGGCCTGTGGCATATTAACTTCAGTCACCTCCCGCAACAGAGGGACCACGGTCGAAAACTTCTCCCGATACAGGCGTCTGTTTTCCACGACGTGTGTTTCGTCGTTCCACGCAGCGACACTGGCGACCTGAATCGCCGGGTTCATTGCGGAGCCGTGATAGGTCCGGTAGAGCAGAAACTTTTCCAGCAGTCCGGCATCGCCGGCAATGAATCCCGAGCGCATGCCGGGCACGTTGGAGCGTTTCGACAAGCTGCTGAATACCGCCAGATTTTTGTAGTCGGTGCGCCCAAGTGCATGCGCCGCCTGCAAACCACTGAGCGGTGGTGATTGTTCGTCGAAGAATATCTCCGAATAGCACTCATCCGACGCGATCACGAAGCCAAATTCGTCCGCCAACTCGAACAACCGTTTCCATTCGCTCAAGGGCATCACATGACCCGTGGGATTGCCCGGGCTGCACACATACACCAGTTGGGTTTTTTGCCAGACGTCCGTGCCAATTGCATTCGTGTCGAGGGCAAATCCAGATTCCGGCGTTAAATTGATGAACGCGGGTGACGCGCCGGCAAGCAGCGCTGCGCCTTCGTAAATCTGGTAGAACGGATTGGGCATGACGACTGTTGCAGCGGGTTGCGAGTCGTCTATAACCATCTGGGCGAACGCAAACAGTGCTTCCCGGGTGCCATTGACAGGTAGCACCTGCTTGTCAGGGTCCGGCTCTGGCAAGTCGTAGCGGCGCGAAAGCCACCGCGCGATCGAGGTGCGCAATTCGGCGCTTCCCTGAGTGGTCGGGTAAGACGACAGGCCGTCCAGTGCGCCCGCCAGCGCGTTCTGTATAAACTCCGGCGTCGCGTGCCGGGGTTCACCAATCGACAATCGAATCTGACTATAGTCAGGATTCGGAGTGATCTGCGCGAGAATCTTCGAAAACTTCTGAAAAGGGTAGGGTTGAAGCAGATCGAGTTTCGGATTCAATGTCCGGGTCGAGCCTGTCATTCCGCGACCCGATATTGCCGAAGCTCGACGTTTTTTATGATCCGGCTGACCTGCGAGATGGACAAGCTGACATGCTCCGCGATCGCGATCATCGTATAGCCGCCTTTGCGGTAGGCATCGGTAATTCCGGCGTCACGGTCACGTGAATTCGCCAGGTACGCCGACAGGCGTTGCCTGCGTGCAGAGCGCCGCCCGTTCGAGCCATTTGCACTGGACCTGGTTTGCATGCGTTTTACAAAACGGCTGTCACCGAGATAGATCTGAGACCTCAGCCCGGTCTCCCAAAGCGGTACGCCTTTTCCTTCGGTGACGAATGCCGCATAGCGTTGCGCCGCCCTGCGCGAATCACTGCGGTTTTTCAATGGCCGTCCCAGTACTGCGCTGTGCACGGCCGCAGTATCCAGCCACTCGGGCGCGGTCACCCTTCCGGTGTGTGCAACATAGCTGCTCCAGGGCCAGCGATGTGGTGCCCTGACACTTCCCGCGCGCACCGGGTTGAGATCGACATGGCGGCACACCTCAAGAAAATAGGCGTTGCGGTCCACGAGGATAGCTTTAAACCGGCCGCGGAACAGGTTTCCGCTGGTACCGTGGCGGCGGTTATACATTTGCGTGTACACGCCGTTAACATGTCGCATCAGGCGAGACAGGTTGGGTTTGTCAGTGCGAATGACGAAGTGGTAATGATTGTCCATCAAACAGAAGGCGAGTGCCCGGGCGTCAAAGCGCTCTGCCGTCTGCGCAAAAATTGACAGCAAATTCATACGATCGGTGTCATCGTCGAATACTGATTCGCCGCCGTCCCCGCGAGCTGTTACATGGTAAATGGCGCCTGCGAACTCGATTCTTGGTGGTCTGGCCATGCCCTCATGCTACCTGAGCAATCGGGTGCAATGCAATGTGAAAGACCTGACCCTTAGAATTGATAGCCTCTACGCTGGAGAGGTCGCCGCTTGTTTCGTGATCTGCCGCAACATCAAGCGCTGACGCTGGTATAAGACGACCAATCCACATCGCCACATACGACGACCGATTCACCTCGCACGTTGGTCGCGACCGAGAACGTCACGCAGTGCGTATGCCCATCGAGTGAGCAATACTGGCGGGTAACCTGGGCAACTTCCGGCCCGTTGAGGGCGCGCCGAAAGTACTCGCGCCGTGACCAGTCGGCGTCGGCGGGTGCTGCCAGAGAGCTGAAATCCATACTCTGCGGAACGGGCGTATCTCTGGACGTAACGACTCCCCCAATCTGCCTGCCCTCCGCGTTGAGTGTGTAGCAGCAAATTGCGCCCGGCAGCGCAAGGCATTCGCTGCACGCCGTGTCAAGCTGTTCGCCGGATTTCACCAAAGACGCGCCGTGTTGTATTGCAGTGATGAACGGTCGCCGCGCTTCACGGTAACGATTGATCTGGGCAGGCGATGCGCTTTTCAGCTTTCTGACTTTGGAGGAATACAGGCTTTCAGCCGCCAGCAACGCCCTGGCAGTAGGGTTTTTCGGCCTCGTGTCGACCAGTTCTGTCTTGTATGTACTCCACACGTGCCTGAGCAATGTGGTCGGCTCGACGTAAGCTGCCGGGTCCTCATACGATCTGCCGAAAAGAAAACCGCACGCAAAGTCGGCGTCCGCGTCGATGGCTATGTGCGCCTCCCTTTCAGTTTCAACGCCCTCCATCAATACCAACGTACCCATCTCGTGCAGTAGCGACACGACGCGAGGCAACGCCTGCTGGGCGCGCTTGTCCATGCTCGCGTCTGCTATGACGGACCGGCCCATCTTTACCACCGCAGGTGTGCTGTCCCAGATCGTATCCAGGTCAGAGTTCTCAACGCCGAAATCATCTACCGAGATGAGGCAGCCAAGTTCCCGGTATCGATCCAGTTGCGAGCCGAGTCGTTCGTCTTGCAGAACCGCACCAGGGATGTCGATCACGAGAGTGCCTTTTGGGATCTTGAAATGGTCGATAAGGTTTACCAGAAATTCGCTCGTGAGGTCGGTGTCCAGAAATACCTCAGGATGCAGATTGAGAAACAGCAGGTCAGGTGACTTCCAGCCAGCGTTGAAGTTGTGAACGTGGATTGTGGTGCACAGCAGGTCGAGTAGGGACGTGTCAGCATGGTCTTGCAGTCTGGCAAACAGGCTTTCGGCAGCAACCGGTTTTCCCTCAGCGTCGGTGCCGCGCAGGCTCGCGTCGAATCCAATCGCGCGCTTGTGCGGCAGGCTGAACACTGGCTGAAACGCGCTCTTGAGTTGCAGGTCCTTGAATGCTCCGGATACTCTTCCCGACTTTTCCTCAAGCATGCTGCGGATATGATCCAGTGACAAGGTTTTTGACGGTGCAGTCATTCCAGGAACCCTTTCGCCAATCGGTTGGCGCGAATACGCGATGCCCGGCCAAAGCCCGCCCGATAGCTTTTGCGGAATTCAGGCATTACAGGACGATGATGTCTAAATTCAAGCATTTCGAATCGGCGCAGACGTCTGACGTCGCAATGCCGCTATTTCTCTACGCAGTTCATGAATGGCAGCGGTATTTACCGTTTTGATCCCGTAGCGCATCTCGATGTAGAGGTCTCCGATTCGCCGTATCTCGTCGCGCAGTGCCGGGAAGAAACTGACGACGCGTTCGGTAAAGTCTCTCGGACCTTCACTCGGTTTGCGCACGATACCCTTTAGCGCCATTGACTTGCAGTAGCGCAACCACAGGTACTGGATCTGGTCGACACGCCGTCCGCGCATGCGCATAAACATGACGCCTGCGAACGAGATAATGATGATGCCCGTGGCGAACATCAGCGCGATGAGCATGTCTTGCCATCCGATATTGGACAGACCGAACGACGACAGGAACCGGTATTGACGTTCTGGCGAATAGCCAAGCACCCACTGGTTCCAGGAGTTCGTGACCGCATCCCATTGGTGGCGCATTTTTATCATCCACTGAAGTTGGGTGCGCCTGAGTAGCGGTTGAGCCTCTGTCGCAGGTACCGCATTTGCGAGACCACTCTGAATTCTCAGTGGCGACACGGCGGCTGTAGGATCGAAGCGGACCCAGCCTTCGCCGCGCAACCACACTTCGTTCCAGGCGTGTGCTTCAGACTGGCGTACAACGAGGTAGCCGTCGACGGGGTTGACTTCGCCTCCGAGGTAACCGGTAACCACGCGCACAGGGACGCCGGCTGCGCGCATCATGACGGCGAAACTGGATGCATAGTGTTCGCAGAATCCACGCCGGGTTTCGAACAGAAACTGGTCGACCGGATCGTTCAGAAGCGGCGGTGGTTCGAGTGTGTAAATGAAGGGCTGCGTTCGGAACATACGCAGTGCGCGATCGACAATCTGGCGCGGACCGAGGCCTTGCGCCCGCCATTCTTCGACCATGGCGCGGGTTCGCGGCGCGGCCGCCTTTGGCAGGGCGAGCGCTCGCTGCAGTTCGCTGGCCAGAACTTCCTTTCCGACGCGATAACGCGGCGTGGATTCGGCGACATAGCGAAGTCGCTGGCGTACCGGCCGAAACGACATCACCTGGTAGTCGCGTGTTAGCACGCTGTCTTGTGGCAGGCTGGATGGTATGTCGATCAGGAATAACCAGCGTTGGTCGTGTGGTTCCAGCGTGACCGAATAACGTATCGACGGGCCCAGCCCCTCGAATTGAAACTCTGATAGTGTTACGCGCTGACCAGAACGCCAGGTGCGTCCATCGTAGTCCGAGAAAACCGGCCCACGCCAATACAGTTGTTTCGCGTTGGCCGGAAGCGTGTCGAAAGTTGCCCGGAATGCGATTTCATCTGAAAGGGACAGGCGCGCTAATGAGCCGGGGGACATGTTGTCCGACAGTCCGCTGCGTCCGGATTGCTGGATCCGCGGCAGCCCCCAGAGCGGTCCCTCGATATGCGGAAAAAGAATAAACAACACGAGCATGACCAGTATCGCCTGACTGAGCAGCACTCCGGATGTTACGACGACCTGTTTGAATCGTGCCGGCTCGGCCTGGTGCTGGAGGCTGACCATGGTGGCGGTGATCACCCAGACCGCGCCCAATGAATAGAGCGCAGTGACGATTGTTTGCGTATAGAAGAAATTGATGATCGTAAGGAAGTAGCACAGCACCACGATCACCGTAATGTCGCGTCTAGCGTGCATTTCCAGAAGTTTGAGTACCGTCATCGCAAGCAGCAGTGTTATTGCTGAATCGCGACCGAACAGTGTGCGGTACGAGTACATCACACCGCCGACTGCAATTGCGGCAAACAAGAACAGCAGCCATTTGGCCGGTAGCGGATCGCGCCGCCACGCGCCCAGCAATCGCATGAGTATCGCAATTGCACAGAACGCGGTGGTCCAGGCCGGGACGTGTGCGACGTGCGGTGCCATCACGACCGCGACGGAAAAAAGGATCGCGGCGTGGTTTGGAAAACTCAGATTTGGATTGCGTCTCATCAGCTTCAGGGTGAGGGGGCGGCGTATAGTGCCAGCGCTTCCAGGCATCGCGCCTGGTGCGCATCACCCGCCCCCAGCTTGATCTGCTGGTCAGGTAGTCGCAGTCCGTAGCGCTGGCCATTTTGAGCAGCCTCGATGATCCAGCGAGTCAGGCGTGACAGGCGATTTTCCAGGCCAAGCGATTCAGGCGTGTCTGCCAGATCGAGCCACAAATCGGTGCCTGCAGCGCCCGAGAACAGCTTTGTGGTGAATACGCCGGTATGGGTAACGGCTTTCCAGGCAATATGGCGTGGTGAATCTCCCGGATTGTATTCGCGTAAACCGGCAAAATCGTCGTCGCCTTTTCCCGTTGCGTTGCCGGTTCCGGCGCGAGCCAGATGTTCGGGCAGGGGAACGATATTGGCTTCCGGCGTAGGATAAACGAGACAACTCATGTCCAGTTCCACATTCGCCCAGGCGTAAAACAAACCCAACGGATAGGTTGTAAAGATGCGAAACTGGCCAGGACGAAACAACCCTCTGCTTGGGGCTGGAATGCGAATGCGCACAGTAGCTTCCGATGTCGGACCGATGTCGAAGTAGCTCGCCTCCTTGTCCGAAAACTGGATTGCGACGCTGCATCGGCTGACACGGCCAGGATTCTTGGCGAGGATTGTGAAGCGGGCGCGGTCGCCGGCGAAGACCGGTTCGGATTTTCCTGGCGCCAGACGCAAATTTGCGAGATTGCGCCAAGTATGGAGCATGCACACGATTCCGGTACCGGTCAGCAGAAAAGTCAGGCCGTAACCAAGGCTGAGGTTGTAGTTGATCGATCCGATCAACATCAGCAGTAGCGTCATTCCGAATAACAGACCCGCGTTCGTGGGCAGGATGTAGACGCGGCGCTGCGAGAGCAATACGGGCGCTGCTTCGGGTCCCTTTGGCGGGAAAATCCAGTCACCGACGCGGTCGCGAATTGGTGTGCCTAGGGGGCGTTCTTTCCTTCTGGTCGTCCCGGTTCTTACTAGCGTTGCGTCCGTTGACATGAGAAAACCAATCAGGGAATGGCGACTTCTTCGATCAGGTGTTGACTAAGGTCCAGTCCGGACAGCGAGGCATAACCGTTTATCGGACTCAGCCTGTGGCCGACAACCCCCGGTAATACCGCCTGCAAGTCTTCGGGATGACTTTTTGCCTGCCGTCCATAAATGCCCATGCTCTTGCAGCGTTCAGAAGATACAGGCCGGCGCGCGGACTGAGGCCGGACACATAGTCGGCCGAGCTACGCGTATAGGCGAGTACCGCCTGAAGATAGTCGAGCAATGCGGGCGAGGTGACCACTTTTCGAACCTGTTCCTGCTGGTCAGTCAAATCATCCGGCGAAATGGCCGGCAGCCGGTCGCCAATCATGGCCCGACGTTCGCGTCCTTCCAGTAGTTCGCGCTCGGCGCCTGCATCCGGATATCCAAGGTGAATGCGCATCAGGAAGCGGTCGAGCTGTGACTCTGGCAATGGAAACGTACCGACCTGATGAGACGGGTTCTGGGTTGCAATCACGAAAAACGGCTCCGGCAGCGCGCGCGTTTCGCCCTCTACGGTTACCTGGTGCTCTTCCATTGCTTCGAGCAGCGCGCTTTGCGCCTTTGGCGTGGCGCGGTTGACTTCGTCAGCAAGGATGACTTGCGAGAACACCGGGCCGGGGTGGAACTTGAATGCCGAGTTGTCGCGTTCGAACACCGTTACACCGAGGATGTCGGCAGGTAGCAAGTCGCTGGTGAACTGGATGCGATGGAAATCCAGCCCCAGGGATTGCGCAAGTGCATGCGCGAGGGTGGTCTTGCCGACGCCGGGCAAGTCCTCAATCAGCAAGTGGCCTCGGGCCAACAGGCAGGCGATCGTGAGCCTGATCTGGTGTTCTTTACCAAGGATGATTCGGCTTATCTGGGTTACGACTGGATTCAGGGATACGGGCATGTTTTGTTCAATTTTCTTTCTGATGGGCCTGATCCGGGGTATCCGGCTGTATGAACGTCAGTGTGACAACCGTGTTTGGGCAAGCAGGATTCACGCCACATCCGGCCAATCGCATCGTGACATCGACATTCATCGCGTTTCTGCACATTTTTGCGCGCATGCCAGCCCAATCAATGCATGCATTGAACGTCAAAAACTACAATTTCAGCGCCGCAGCCACGCGCCGATCTTCCGCGACGAGGATATTGTAGGTTCGGCAGGCAGCGAAGGTGTCCATGATTTCGAACCCAATGCCTGCGTCGACGAGCGGACGTAAGGTCGCCGGCGCCGGGAAGCGTTGCGCAGCGCCGGTGCCAAGCAAGATGATCTCGACCTTCAGCGTTGCGAGGAATTGAATTTGGTCCAATCCGATATCCCCGCCCGGATCGGATATCCAGTCAGTGTCGATGCTTGATGGCTGTACCACCAGGCTTGATTTGTATTGCTTGCCGTTGACGTCGACGAAACCTCGCCCGTAACCGGTGATGGCGTTGCGCCCGTCATTTGTTGTGAGATGAAGTTTCAATGAGCGAGTCTTTCAGGAACGCACTGTGATTGGCTGTTTGCTACTGACGAGAGGCCGACGTGCATTCTTTGTTGCCGATCCCGACGCTCTTGTCGGAATTGTGGCGCCAAAGAAGAGCGAACCGGAAGCCGCCGTTTTCGTATTTCCGAGCAGTCTTCGCGGACATTGTGCTACGACGGGTTGACCTGTGAGACAACTAACTGAAATCGTTTTTTGCGGAAGAACAACGCTTCCGGTAGCATTACTGCTTTCCTATTAGTGACAGGGGGTTACAACCCATCTGTCGCCATACTGCGGCGCACAAAATGACTGAATTTTCGCGTATCCGACGCCTTCCTCCGTACGTGTTCAACATTACCGGAGAACTCAAGATGGCGGCGCGCCGTCGCGGTGAGGATATCATCGACCTGTCGATGGGTAATCCCGACGGGCCGACGCCTAAACACATTGTAGATAAGTTGGTAGAAACCGCGCAGCGCCCGAATACGCATGGCTATTCGGTGTCCAAAGGTATCTTGCGATTGCGCAAGGCGATCTGCGGCTGGTACGAGCGGCGCTACGGGGTCGACCTCGATCCGGAAGACGAGGCAATCGTCACCATTGGTTCGAAAGAGGGAATTGCGCACCTGGCGCTGGCCACCCTGGAACCCGGAGATATTGTGCTCGTGCCGAATCCGAGCTATCCGATCCATATCTACGGGCCGGTGATTGCCGGCGCCGATATACGCCATGTTCGTAACACACCGGATGTCGATTTTTTCAATGAACTCGAGCGCGCGCTCAAGGAATCGTTCCCGAAACCGAAAATGCTCGTCATCAATTTTCCGAGTAACCCGACCGCCCAGTGCGTTGATCTGGCGTTTTTTCAACGTATTGTCAATCTGGCCCGGGAACACGGAATTTTCGTCGTGCACGACCTCGCTTATGCGGACATCGTATTCGACGATTACAAGGCACCATCGATTTTGCAGGTCCCGGGCGCGAAAGATGTTGCAGTTGAGTTCTTCACAATGTCGAAGAGCTATAACATGGCGGGTTGGCGCATTGGCTACATGGTCGGAAACCGCGAACTCGTCGCAGCGCTCGGAAGGATCAAGAGCTACCATGACTACGGCACTTTTACGCCGTTGCAAGTTGCGTCGATTGTCGCACTGGAAGGGCCGCAGGATTGCGTAGAAGACATCCGTATGACCTATCAGCGACGCCGTGACGTCATGGTAAAAGGGTTGGGCGAAGCAGGATGGATGGTCGAAAATCCGAAAGCTGCGATGTACATTTGGGCGAGAATTCCCGAGGCTTACGCCGGCATGGGCTCGCTCGAGTTTTCCAAGAAACTACTTGCAGACGCCAAACTGGCTGCCGCACCGGGGGTCGGATTCGGCGAATACGGGGACACCCATGTGCGTTTGGCGCTGATCGAGAACGAAGCGCGTATCCGCCAGGCATTGCGCGGCGTCAAGGAGATGTTTCGCAACGATGGTGTAGCCCGGACATCTGCCGCAGTGAAGAAAGATTCTGTGCGTGCCGCCTGATTGCGTCGCTTGAAAGTCTCGCCAAGGCCCATTTCGCTTTATCACTAGAAAAGTACTGGGAACAGAAAATTTAATGAAACCGATGAATGTCGGGCTACTCGGAGTGGGTACGGTTGGCGGCGGCACGCATGAGGTGCTTCGACGCAACCGTGAGGAAATTGCACGCCGTGCCGGACGCGAAATCGTCGTGCGCATGGCGGCTGCCCGTGATCTGGAGAAAGCACGCAAAGTGCTAGGTGGGTCGATCGAGTTGAGCGATGACGCTTTCAGCGTTGCCACCCATCCGGACATCGACATCGTTGCCGAGCTGATTGGCGGCACTGACGTGGCTCGCGACCTTGTTCTTGCTGCGATCAGCAGCGGAAAACACGTCGTGACCGCAAACAAGGCGTTGCTGGCAGAGCACGGCAACGAAATCTTCGCCGCGGCGCAAGAGCAAGGCGTCAGCGTTGCATTCGAAGCCGCGGTTGCCGGCGGCATTCCAATCATCAAGGCGCTTAGAGAAGGGCTGACCGCCAACCAGATTGAGTGGGTTGCCGGGATCATTAACGGAACAACCAATTTCATCCTGTCGGAAATGCGCGATACCGGTGCGTCGTTCGATAGCGTGCTGGCAGAAGCGCAGCGGTTAGGCTATGCGGAAGCGGACCCGACTTTCGATATTGGCGGAGTGGACGCCGCCCACAAGCTCACCATCATGGCTGCGCTGGCGTTTGGCATCCCGATACAACTCGACAGGGTATATACGGAGGGCATTGCCGGGCTGGCGAGCGAGGATATCCGTTACGCGGAAGAATTTGGATACCGCATCAAGTTGCTCGGTATCACGAAGAAAGTACAGGAAGGAATCGAATTGCGTGTCCATCCGACCTTGATTCCGCACCGCCGGCTCATTGCCAATGTCGAGGGCGCGATGAATGCAGTTCTGGTCAAGGGCGATGCCGTTGGACCAACCCTGTATTACGGCGCCGGTGCAGGTGCGGAAGCGACTGCATCGGCCGTCATTGCAGATCTGGTCGACGTGACCCGTATGCACACTGCAGACCCTGAGCATCACGTACCACATTTCGCATTTCGGTCCGATCGCCTGTCGGATACGCCAGTTCTGCCGATGGGCGAGGTTAGATCGTGCTATTACCTGCGCCTGCAGGTCGTCGACCGGCCCGGTGTGCTCGCGGACATTACGCGCATTCTCGGCGATCTGTCTATTTCGATTGAAGCGATGCTGCAACGCAATCCGGTGCAAGGCGAACCGTACGTGAACATCATTATCATTACCCACCTGACCCGGGAAAAGGACGTGGATGCAGCGATTGATTCGATCGAGGCGCTACCTGTGACCTCGGGTTCGGTAACTCGTATTCGCATCGAATCGTTGGACGGAAAATAAGACGTTTACATCGTCGCCGCCGGCAGGATCAATCAAATAAGGCGTATGACTGGTCATTACACGGGACTTATCAATCGTTACCGCGCTCGTCTTCCGGTGTCGGAAGCGACACCGGTAATCACGCTCAATGAAGGCGATACGCCGCTGGTCGAGTTTTTCAATCTGCCAAAGCTGCTGCGCAAGAAGGTGCGGATTCTCGGCAAATTTGAAGGACTGAATCCTACCGGGTCGTTCAAGGATCGCGGCATGACGATGGCGGTGAGCAAGGCGGTCGAGTCCGGGTCACAAGCGATCATCTGTGCCTCGACCGGCAACACATCGGCCTCGGCTGCAGCCTATGCCGCACGCGCGGGCATCCGCTGCTTCGTGCTGATTCCGGAAGGCAAAATTGCGCTCGGCAAGCTGTCGCAGGCGATGATGCATGGCTCCGTGGTGATCCAGATCCGCGGCAATTTTGATGACGGCATGCGGCTGGTACAGGAACTCGCTGAAACCATGCCGCTAGACATCGTCAATTCGATCAATCCATTTCGCTTGCAGGGGCAGAAAACAATTGCGTTCGAAGTGTTGCAAGCGCTTGGAGACGCACCCGATTATCACGCTTTGCCGGTCGGCAATGCGGGCAACATATCTGCGCACTGGATCGGATACAGCGAGGCTGTAGGTAAGCGTTGCGGTAGTTGCAATCAGTGCGAAAACGATTGTCCGCATCTCCGCGATAAACTGGCTACGCGCAGGCCAATCATGATCGGGTATCAGGCCAGCGGCGCTGCTCCGTTTATGCGGGGCCACATGGTCGATGAGCCTGAAACAGTGGCGACTGCGATTCGTATCGGACACCCGGTCTCATGGGATATGGCATGGGCTGCAAAGAATGAATCGGGTGGCTGGTTTGACGAACGCACGGATGAGGAAATCCTGCATGCACAGAAGCTGCTCGCAGAATCAGAGGGTATTTTTTGTGAGCCCGCGTCAGCAGCTTCTATTGCCGGTGTGTGCAAAGACCTCGAACGGGGACTCATCGGTGATGGCTCGACGATAGTCTGTACGTTGACCGGTCACGGCCTGAAAGATCCGGATACGGCGATTGAACAAAGCACCAAACCGGTCGTCGTCGATGCAAAACGCGGGGCGATTGAAAGCGTCATCGCGCAACACCTTCCGCAATAGTCTGCAGACCATTGTGAGTTGTTCCCGCTAGCAGTCTTATTGATTCTCCAGGTCCGGCCGATTGCTAACCGCCAGGCCGATTTCAGGCCATCGACACGATTCGCATCGACAGATCGACGGCCTTGACGTCCTTGGTCAGAGTGCCGACTGAGATGCGATCAACACCCGTTTTAGCAATTTCACGCACATTCTCGAGGGTGATTCCGCCTGACGCTTCGAGTTGGGCGCGGCCAGCATTAAGGTGTACCGCCTGTTTCATTGCCGGGACTGTAAAGTTGTCGAGCAGGACAAGCTTCGCGCCATTGGCGAGCGCTTGTTCCAGTTGCTCCATTGTCTCGACTTCAATTTGAATCGGAATGTCGCGGTCGACGCAGTTTGCGGCGGTCAGGACTTGCTGAATTCCGCCAGCTACCGCGATGTGGTTTTCCTTTATCAGGATGCCGTCGTACAGGCCAATGCGATGGTTCACGCCGCCGCCAGATTTGACAGCATATTTGAGTCCGAGACGTAATCCTGGAAGTGTCTTGCGCGTATCGAGAATCGCTGCGCGTGTGCCGGCTACAGCATTAACGTATTCCCGTGTTTTCGTCGCTACTGCTGACAGTGTCTGGAGAAAATTCAGCGCTGTTCGCTCGCCAGTCAGCAATGCTCTGGCTGAACCGCGCAGGTCGCATATCGCAGTGTTTGCCGGGACCAAGTCGCCGTCGTGCGCGTTCCAGGTAACGGCAATTCGCCGATCAAGTTGTCGAAACACCTGGTCGAACCAGGCCGTCCCGCAAAGCACGCACTCTTCGCGCACGACGATGCGCGCGTGAGCCGTGAAACGCTCGGGAACCAGCGCAGCGGTCTGGTCGCCGGCGCCGACATCCTCGGCCAGGGCTTGAGTGATCGATCGCTCAATGTCAGATCGCAAATCCATTTAACCTGTCTCTACCTTAAAGGACCCTCCGGCTGTTGCGGGAATTCTAACGCTGTGTGTCGACCGGTTCGTCTGTGCCACTGGCATTCGCTCGGCCAGGTCTCACGAAACTCTTGGCAGGGATTAATTCGCTGCGCCCAGGCGGCGCTTGATGGAGACCGCACCGCGAATCTGGCCAGCATAGTATCCGGTTGCCTTGTCATTCGGATACTCTTGGCCCAGGCGTTCGCGGACTGATGCTGGCATGGTTCGATCGCTACCATGGCAGGTCAGGCAGAGCGGCTTTGCCGGGAGAGCTTTAATGAATCGAAAGTAATCTCCCTCGGGTTCGGAGACGATTTCAGCGACAACCAGAGTGTGATGAGCCTCGCCACCCGCGGCTTCGTAGTCGAAGTGTTGCAAAACATTCTGCTCCCAGGCATCGGGCTGACCAATGAGCGGGTTACGCGTTTTCAGGCTCACGCGTGAGACTTTCCAACCCGTGCGGCGTGAAAGCGAATTTGCGAGCAGCGGTGCGGTATCACGGCATACGCTGATCGCGCCATCCGGACCGGATTCGGATAGCGCTTGCTTGAGCGCCGCACCCAGTTCGCTGACCAATTCCTTTGTTACCTGTTGCGCCTCCTTCTTCATTGCTCGGATTTGCGCATCCGTATATGCATCTGCGGTATCCGCGGCCGCGGGGGCTGTCGCTAGCCAGGCAATAATCAGTAAGGTCAGGATATGTCTCATGGCAATTGCGTCAGCAAGGTGACGTTGTTACCGCCAATTTGCCAGCTTTGCATTGGCGGCGCAAATGCACCGCGCTCGAAGTCGAAAAATTGATGGCAATTGGCCTGATCTCGCGCCTTAGCGCTTGAAATTTAGGCATTTCCACCCAATCTTCAACCGTAATCGAAAATCAAGGATGGAATCATGCGTTTGGACAAACTGACGACGCGGTTTCAGCAAGCCCTCGCCGATGCGCAAAGCGTGGCCGTTGGCGGTGACAACCCGTATATCGAACCACAGCACTTATTGAATGCGTTGCTTTCGGCAGATGACGGCTTTGCTGTCTCGTTGCTGTCGCGCGCCGGTGTCAACATCACTGCGTTGCGCGACGCGCTGGGCGATTCAATCGGTCGGTTACCGAAAGTAGAAGGGCATGGCGGGGAAGTGAACCTGTCTCGCGACCTTTCGAATCTGCTCAACGTGACGGACAAGCTGGCTCAGAAGAGGGGCGACCAGTTCATCGCGTCGGAATTGTTTCTGCTTGCTCTGGCCGATGACAAGGGCGCAACCGGAAAGCTGTTTCGCGAACATGGCGCGAGCCGCAAATCACTCGAACAGGCGGTCGAAGCCGTGCGCGGCGGAGAAAGTGTCGACAATGCGGAGGCGGAAGGCCAACGCGAAGCACTCAAGAAATTCACGCTCGATCTGACTGAACGGGCGCAACAGGGCAAGCTCGATCCGGTCATTGGCCGCGACGATGAAATACGGCGCTGCATACAGATTCTTCAGCGCCGCACCAAGAACAATCCAGTGTTGATCGGTGAACCCGGAGTCGGCAAGACAGCGATTGTCGAGGGACTCGCGCAACGGATTATCAATGAAGAGGTACCCGAGACCCTGAAGGGCAAGCGCGTACTGGTGCTCGATATGGCCGCACTGCTTGCCGGTGCCAAGTATCGCGGCGAGTTCGAGGAGAGACTCAAGAGTGTCCTCAAGGAACTTTCGCAGGACGAAGGGCAGACCATCGTATTTATAGACGAGATCCACACCATGGTCGGTGCTGGTAAGGCCGAGGGCGCAATTGACGCGGGAAATATGCTCAAACCGGCATTGGCGCGCGGAGAGTTGCACTGTATAGGCGCAACCACGCTCGACGAATACCGCAAGCACATCGAGAAGGATGCCGCTCTGGAGCGCCGTTTTCAGAAGGTGCTGGTAGATGAGCCCACCGTGGAGAGCACGATCGCCATCTTGCGCGGCCTTCAGGAGCGTTATGAACTTCACCATGGCGTGGACATTACCGATCCGGCGATCGTCGCGGCAGCCGAACTGTCCAATCGCTATATCACTGACCGGTTTTTGCCAGACAAGGCGATCGACCTGATCGATGAGGCCGGTGCGCGCATTAAGATGGAGATTGATTCCAAGCCCGAGGCGCTTGACCGGCTCGACCGGCGCCTGATCCAACTGAAGATCGAGCGTGAGGCCGTCAAGAAGGAGAAGGACGAAGCGTCACGCAAGCGACTCGGTTTGATCGAGGAAGAGATTTCCAAGCTGGAGCGCGAGTACGCGGACCTTGATGAAGTCTGGAAAGCGGAAAAAGCGCAAGTCCAGGGCTCGCAGCACATCAAGGAAGAACTCGACAAGATCAAGCTGGAAATGGAGGCGGCCAAGCGCAAAGGCGACTGGCAAACAGTTTCGGAACTTCAGTATGGAAAAGTCCCGCAGCTCGAAGCACAGCTAAGCAAAGCCGAATCCAGCGACGAAGATACGGAAGGCTTCCAGTTGCTGCGCACCCAGGTCGGTGCTGAGGAAATTGCCGAGGTGGTGTCGCGCGCAACCGGAATTCCGGTCGCGCGGATGATGCAGGGCGAACGCGACAAGCTGCTACATATGGAGGACAGCTTGCACAAGCGCGTGGTCGGCCAGGATGAGGCCGTGCGCCTTGTTTCCGATGCGATCCGGCGCTCGCGTGCAGGGCTTGCTGATCCGGACAAGCCGTACGGATCGTTCCTGTTTCTGGGTCCGACGGGTGTTGGCAAGACCGAGTTATGCAAGGCGTTGGCCGAATTCCTGTTCGATTCCCAGGATCACCTGATCCGCATCGACATGTCCGAGTTTATGGAGAAGCATTCGGTAGCCCGGCTGATTGGTGCGCCGCCGGGATATGTCGGCTACGAAGAGGGTGGTTATCTGACCGAAGCTGTCAGGCGCAAGCCGTATTCGGTGATCTTGCTCGATGAGGTCGAGAAGGCGCACCCTGACGTGTTCAACGTGCTTCTTCAAGTGCTTGACGATGGGCGCATGACGGACGGACAGGGTAGCACAGTGGATTTCAAGAACACCGTCATCGTCATGACCTCGAACCTGGGTTCACAGATGATCCAGCAGATGTCCGGCGACGATTATCAGATGATAAAGCTCGCCGTCATGGCGGAAGTAAAAACCACGTTCAGGCCCGAGTTCATCAACAGGATTGACGAGGTCGTTGTATTCCACTCGCTTGACGAGGCACATATCCAGTCGATCGCCGGCATCCAGCTCGGATATCTGGAGAAACGACTCGGCTCCATGGATATGGAATTACGGGTGGACGGCAATGTACTGAAGGATATTGCCAAGGTCGGGTTTGATCTCGTATTTGGCGCCAGGCCGCTCAAAAGGGCGATTCAGTCGCGAATCGAGAACCCGCTCTCACGCGAGATTCTGGAAGGACATTTCGCTGCCGGCGATGTTGTGCAGGTCGCGATGGATGGTGGAGAGCTGGTATTTTCGAAATCGTGAGTAGGGCGCCAAACACGATTTAGGTAAACGGAGGTGGATTGTTCCGGCGTTTTCCCCGGATAATCCACGCTTGTTATGTCATATCCGTCTCCCTATCTTGACAATACACCTCTTGCTGGTGGCGTGCGTCTGCGCTCTCGGCGTCAGTTCTGACGGGCTGATAGACTGAAGCTGATGTCCATAGAAGCCACAGAAGCAGAAGCCACAGAACCAGAGGCCGAACCTCTCGCCCGCTACAAGGGTGAACCGATCCTGGAAATTCCAACGGATCTGTATATCCCGCCTGAAGCCCTGCAGGTATTGCTGGATACCTTTGAGGGTCCTCTCGATCTGCTCTTGTACCTGATTCGAAAGCACAGCCTGGACGTGCTCGACATTCCGATGGCAGACCTGACAAGGCAGTACATGGAGTATGTCGAGCTCATGCGCGCCGGTCAGCTCGAACTGGCGGCAGAGTATTTGTTGATGGCCGCAATGCTGACTGAAATCAAGTCGAGGATGTTGCTTCCTCGGCCCACGCAAGCATCGGATGACGAGGAGGATCCTCGGACGGAACTTGTTCGACGTTTGCTCGAGTATGAGCGGATGAAGCTGGCGGCGCACAAGCTCAACGAAATGCCGCAAAGTGGACGGGACTTCTCTCCCGTGCAAGTTTGGCTGGAGCAGACCGTGGATGAGCAGTTGCCGGACGTCAACGCGGAAGATCTGCGCACTGCGTGGCTGGGCTTGCTTGCGCGCGCCCGGGTCAATCAGCACCACCACATCAGTCGCGAAGAGCTGTCGGTGCGTGAGCACATGAGCCAGATACTGCGAAAGTTGCAGAACTTGAAGTTCGTTCGTTTTGAGGATTTGTTCAATGCCGACCGCGGAGTGCCTGTACTTGTGGTGACGTTCCTGGCCATTCTCGAACTGTCCAGGGAAACACTGGTTCAGATTTCCCAACAAGGCGTGTTTTCCCCCATTTACGTGAAGCTAAATCATGGACTTACAGCCGTCTGAACTCGCGCAGATCAAGCGCACGCTGGAGGCTGCGCTGCTGTCCAGTCCGGAGCCAATTCCGGTGGCCGATCTTCGCAAAATGTTTAATGCCGACTATGGTGCGGGGATCATCAGGCGCATCCTTGAGGAATTGAAGTCTGACTGGGCCGAACGGGGGGCGGAACTCGTGAATGTCGCAAGCGGTTGGCGCTTTCAGGTGCGGCCCGAATTTCAGAATCAACTGGACCGGCTGAATCCTCAGAAACCACCGAGATACTCTCGGGCCGTCCTCGAAACTTTAGCGATCATTGCTTACAAACAACCCGTTACTCGTGGTGATATCGAAGATATCCGCGGCGTCAGCGTATCTTCAAACATATTGAGAGTGCTTGAAGCTCGCAGCTGGATTGATATCGTCGGACATAGGGAAACTCCAGGACGGCCGGCGCTCTTTTCAACCACTCGCGATTTTCTGGATGATTTAAATTTGCGTTCACTGGACGAGTTGCCTCCGCTCGAGGAACTGGGCACGCTGGTAGAGGGAACTGATGGTCGGCCTGAAGAGGCGGCAGATGGCAAGGTGCAAGAACGTACGGAAGGCGTTCAGACTGACGTGACGGAGGATGTAGCAGAGACTACAGCAACCGAATCTGAAATCGCAGTGGCGACTGATGAGGCTGCAGTGCCGGTTGAAACAAAGGGTGATGACGCGAAGCCAATTGAAGCGCAGGTGTAAAGTTAAGCAACACAAGTTCAAGTAATATCTTTAAAGAATTGCATCAGAATGATTACGTAATATTCTGTTATTAAAGATAAAATGAAATCTGTTCTAGTTGTCAATCCGAAAGGTGGCGCAGGAAAAACCACATTAGCGGTCATCTGGCGGCTGCGCTGGCGAACTTGAGCGGTCAGGACGTGCGATTGTGGGATCTCGACCGTCAGCATTCAGCGCTTGATTGGTTGGCATTGCGTCCGGCGGACCGCCCCCCGATTCAGGCTATGAATACCACTCGGGGTGATGGCAAAAAGAAAGTCGGTA
>CATOSA010000043.1 GCA_951812315.1 uncultured Burkholderiales bacterium | reverse complement strand
ATCAAAGGCACATATCTTGAAGTCGATCAAGCCGAAATCAAGGTTTGCACCATGTTAGTGAATCACTACTTGTCAGTCGCAGCAACAGTGATCTTATACCAGTGCGGCATCTGTGAATCGAAATCGCTTCACCCAGGGAAATTCAGCATTGGTCCCGCGGCGCGTCGTCACCCGGAAAGCACGGCGGCGACGTTTTTACAACGCCAAGTGAATTATATGTTCATACCGCATTTCGAGCGCATCTTGATCGCAATATCGATGCGTGATTGATACGCCCGCATGCCATCGGTACCGGGTTCGATACGCTGTCATTCGGCAAAACTACGGCTTTCCGGGGCGATCGGGTGAAATCGCGCGCTGACCGGCACTGGTCTAGCCGCATCCGAGGCCAAACAGCACAAATGGCAGGCTGCGGACGACAAAGTCAAATTTGCAGTGTGAAAGTCCGGATCAAGGCCGTGAAAGAATGTTCACGACGGGGTGTGTATCGCTATACCGCTCTGATAGAAGATCCGGATGCAGCGTCGCTGTCTTCGATCTGACCTGCGGACGGCCAGTTGCGGCACAGTGCTTCGAATTCCCGGGCCGGCAGGGGCTTGCTCCAAAGATACCCCTGGCCCGAATCACAACCGTGGCGGACGAGGAAATCGCGTTGCGCTTCGGTTTCCACACCCTCGGCCACAACCGTTTTACCGAGACTGTTCGCCATGCCGAGAATGGCCAGGACAAGTTCGTCTGAACCATCCCCATTGCCAATGTCTTTGACGAAAGCGCGATCCAGTTTTAGCGTGTCGAATGGCAGTCGCTTCAGATAAGCGATCGACGAGTACCCGGTCCCGAAATCATCAATGACAATGTGAAGCCCGCGTTGGTGCAACCAGCCCAGCGCGCCCTTGACATGCTCTGACTTCTCCAGAAACAGGCTCTCGGTGATCTCCAGCTCCAGACAATAGGGGCGTACGCCGGTTTCCTGCATCAATGACGCAAAGCGTTCGATAAAATCTTCGCGACCGAATTCGCTGCTCGACACATTGACCGCGACACGCAGCGGCGCGATGCCGGCACGTTCCCAGGAAACGTATTGCTCACAGGCAATCTTGCGCACCAGTTCGCCAATCGGGTTGATCAGACCACATTGCTCGGCCACGCTGATAAACTCGTCAGGGCTGATGAGCCCACGTTTTGGATGGAACCAGCGTATCAACCCCTCAGCCCCGTTGATCTGGCCAGTTTGAAGGTCAATTTGCGGCTGGTAGAACAGTTTCAGACTGTCATCTGTCAACGCCTCGGCCAGCTCTGATTCAAGATCGGCACGATCACGTATGCGGGCAAGGGTGTCTTGCTCAAAGAACGCATACTTTCCGCCGCCTTCTGATTTGGCACGGTACATTGCGATGTCAGCGCTACGGAACATGGCATCAACAGATTTGCCATCGTCGGGGCAGACGCAGGCACCGACGCTCGCGGAAAGCCTTTGTTCCTTTCCGCCAAAGTTGAATGGCTTCGCAAGTGCCTTGATCACTTTTTCTGCCACGATAGCGGCGTCGGCACCCTTGGCGAGCGCTGGCAACAGGATGGCGAACTCGTCGCCCCCGAACCTGGCAACAATGTCTTCCTCCCGCAAACAACTTTTGAGACGCCGCGATGCCTGTTCAAGCAATGCATCGCCACGTGCATGGCCGATAGCATCATTGATCTTCTTGAACTGGTCCATGTCGACGAACAACAGGGCAATCTGACGCGCTTCGCGCCGCGCGCGTGCAATCTCCTGTGACAAGCGGGTCTTGAAGTTGTCACGGGTTAGAAGCGCGGTTGTCAAATCGAGTTGCGCGTGCAGTCTGACCGTCTCTTCAAGATCAACAAAACGAAGTGCTACGCCCAGACGATCTGCGAAATCCCGGCCATAGGTACGTTCGTCAGCGCTTAGCGAGGATTCTCCGGCAAGTCCAACTGCGAAAATCGCGCAAACCTTGCCTTCCCAATAAACCGGCCACAGGAAAAACCGGTTTGCGCCGCGGCTCACCAGCGAGTCAAGAAACGCAATGTCATGCGACTCGTCAAGCACACACCCATCCGGACGAGCCGCGAGGTACTGCGTCGTTTCCACGCTGATTTCACAAGATTCTGCTTGCGTCTCCAATGGTGCGCCGGCCTTGGACAGCATCGTCCGCGCGTTCGTTGGAACGTCCTTATCGATCACGATGACTGCTACGACGGGACAGTTGATGATATCGGGTGCATTGCGCAGTACGCAGCCGACAAGCTGGTCCACGTTAGCGCGCGACAGGATGCCTTGATCCAGCTCCGACATGGCGGACATCGCCCGGGTCTGTTGTTCGCTCTTGTCCGTGATGCTTTCTGAAAATTCCGGCACTATCGTCGGGTCTGTCGGTGCCGTCGCCAGACCGGCCGTTTCACTGCTTTCAGTTCGTGATCGAATGTACATGAACGCCACGTAAAGCAATGCAGAGACAACGACAATTGCGGCGAGCACCAGGCCAACCAGGTCTGCAGAAGGCGAACGCACGGGTTCCTGCTGGTTTGCCACAAAACGATCGATCGCGAGCACGATGAGCAATGACAACGGGATAGCCAGAAGGAGCAGGTACAGTCCGGGCCGTTGCTTGAGGTATCGCAGTTGCAGAAGCTTTTGGCTAATTCTCATGGTCCTCGCATGTAAGCCTTGGCAGTGCGCGCGGGTCGGAGCAACGGCATCTGTCGATGCTGTCGAGATCCTGCCTTGGGCGACGGTTCAGCGACATGTTGTACGAGCGGCGAGCGGCTTGCGCGATTGTGATAGTCGGGATTCGAGGCAAGATCCAGTCCTGCAAGCACCGGCCAGCACTCCAACACGCTTAGGCGGCGCAACGGCGCATGTACGAATTATGCTTTCGGCCCTTCAATTTCGCCGCTAATCAATAGCGCAATACGAACCTGATCCAGCGCTCAGACAACCGGAAATGCGCCGTTCCGGCACCTGCATCCGGGTGACGGATAACGCCTCCTGGCTCGGCGCGAATTGTGATGGATTCGAGCAAAAACAGACTCGAATTTTCCTGCCTTACAAAGCCTGATTTCTTAAGACAACTGTATGCGTACGCGTATGAAATTTGCGCCGGGATTGCACGTGCGCATCACGAAATTCGAGACGTTGTATGGCGCAAATATTGCGATTATCCATACACATAAAGAGAAGATACCTGGCCTTACAACCGGCAGTTTCGAATTCGATCGATATGCAAACTAGTTTCATACGCTTAGGACAAATCCCGCATGCGTAATCCGGCAATGCAAGAGTGGCTGGACGGTTACTGCAGCGCCAGTGAAGGCGTTGTGGGCGGGGCAGTGATGATCAGCAACCCCGATGACGGCGCGCTCGAGGTGGTTGCAGAACATGCGTCATCGTCTGCGCAGCGTACCGAAATGACTGCGGCGGCAAATGCCTCCTATGACACTGATGCGCCATTTCTGTCAGAAGTTAACGATGACGGGAGCCAGGCAGGCGAACTCGCCCAGGTCGTTTCTCTGCCATTACGCAACGAGAAGGGCCCGATTGGTTCCGTCGCGCTGGAACTGCAAGCCAAGCCGAGTACCGAGAGCGTCGCTGTTGCCGAGCTGGAAAAGGCAGCGTCGGCAATTTCCGCCGCTCTGATCGGGCAGAAGCCGGCACAGGAGTCTCAGAAGATTCAGGTGAAGCGCAGGCATGACGATTCTTCAGCTACATCGGATGAAGAATCTTCCGTAGCCGTGCGTGACGATTCTTCCGTATTGCTCGGACTACAGGCCACCATTCTCGACAGAGACCATTTCGACGAAGCCGCCATCGCATTCGTGACCGGCCTGGCCTCGGCATTTCACGTAGATCGCGTTTCGATCGGCTTTCTCAAACAGAGCTATACCAGCGTCGTAGCGGTGTCGGGAAGCGCGGATTTTCATTCCAAGGCCGAGCTTTTCCGGACGATAGGCGAAGCGATGGATGAGTCGATCGAGCAAGGCGCGACGATCTGCTTCCCGGACAATTCGAAGCCGCGAATCACCGCAGCGCACGGCGAATTCGTCAGAAGGCACGGCGGCTCGGTGTGCACCATTCCGCTGGTAAACAGGGGCCGGGCATTCGGGGCCTTGACGCTCGAGCGCAGTGGCAACGCTTCATTCAGCAGCGAGGAAGTCACCAGGGTGGAGAACGTCGCCTGCATCATCGGGCCGATTCTCGAACTCAGACACCAGCAAGAACTGCCATGGTACGAGCATGCATGGCACACGGTACGAAAAGTCACTGCCCGAATGTTTGGCCGCGGTCATGTGCATACAAAGGCGGTAGTCTACGGTGGCGCCGCCGTTCTTGCTGCTCTTCTGCTGATACCGGTTGAACACTGGGTTGGCTCGCCGGCGCGGATTGAGGGTGCGATCCAGCGATCGGTGGCAGCACCTGTTGAAGGATTTTTGCAGGCCGCCTATGTCAAACCCGGTGACCTCGTTGTCGCCGGCCAGGTCATGGCCGAATTTGCCGAACAGGATCTACTGCTCGAAATTCGCCAACGCCAGAGTGAACTGGCGCAGTACGAAAATACCTATAGCGCAGCACTCGTACGATCAGACCGGACCCAGTTCGTGATCGCCCAGGCGCAGGCGGGCGAAGTGCGCGCCCAACTTGGCTTGCTGGAAGAACAGCTGTCGCGCAGTCGCGTGCTCGCTCCATTTGACGGAATCGTGATCGATGGCGATCTGAGCCAGTCCATTGGTGCGCCGGTTGAAAAAGGCGAGGTGCTGCTGACCATGGCACCCGCCGACGAGTTTCGCCTCATCGTCGATGTGGATGAACGCGATATAGAAAATATCCGCGTTGATGAAGACGGCGCTCTGGCCCTTGCAGCACTGCCAAACGATACCCTGGCATTCAAGGTTGAACGCATAACTCCTGTCGCGAATTCCCGCGATGGCAGAAATTATTTCGAAGTCGAAGGCAAACTGAACGGCGTACCGGCGGCAATGCGTCCCGGCCTTCAGGGCGTGGCCAAAATACGCAGCGTGGACCGCTCGCTGTTATGGATCTGGACGCACCGGTTCGTCGACTGGATGCGCATCACGTTGTGGTCAATGGGGGTATGAGCGTGCGTGAATCGCTTTTCAGCCCCCTCTGGTACCGCGTAGCGAACCTGCACCCGCAAATGAACGCCAGCGTGCGCGTACAGCGGCAACAGTGGCGCGACCAGCTCTGGTACCACCTGATCGACGGTGCGGCAAATCGGCAATTTCGGGTTAACGCAAAAGCCTATCAGTTCATTGGCCGTTGCGACGGATCGCATTCGGTACAGGACTTGTGGGATGCACTGCTCGAAACGCTTGGCGACGAAGCATTGACGCAAGACGAGGTCATCAATTTACTCGCGCAACTCGATGAGCACGAAATGCTCAAGTATGAACGGGCGCCAAAAGCGAAGACACTTGTTGAACGCCGCGACAGGCGGGCCAAAAAGCGCCACCGCGCTTTGCTCAATCCGTTCGCGTTCAAGGTTTCACTGGGCGACCCATCAAGGTTGATCCGCCGTTTTGACCGGCTGGGCGCCTTCCTTTTGCGCCCGCACATGTTGTGGATCTGGATCGCTGTAATGGTGGTGGCCTTTGCTACTGCCGCAGCGAATTGGGAAGCCTTGTTTGTGACGGCAACAACCTACATGGCAACGCCACAATACCTGTTGCTGGCCTGGATAAGCTTTCCCATCATCAAGGCGCTACATGAACTCGGCCACGCGCTCGCCGTAAGGCGCTGGGGCGGCGACGTTCATCAAATGGGTATCACACTTCTTGTGCTTGTTCCGGCGCCCTATGTGGACGCATCGGCGGCCGGCGCATTCCGCGCCAGACACCAGCGGGTCATCGTCAGCGCGGTTGGCATCATGGTCGAGCTGACCCTGGCCGCTGTTGCATTGGCGGTATGGCTCAATGTGCAGCCCGGACTGATACGTGATTTTGCGTTTGTCTCGATGTTCATCGCCAGCGTCTCTACGGTCCTGTTCAATGCCAACCCGTTGCTGCCATTCGACGGTTACTACGTCATGTGCGACGCGCTCGATTTGCCCAATATCGGTCCGCGTAGCAGGGCCTACTGGTTCGAACGCTTGCGCCAGCTTGCGCTGCTTGGCGCTCGTCGCCAAACAGCAGTCGAGCATGCGAAAGGCGAGCGCAAGTGGCTCATTTTATATGCGCCCCTGTCCCTGATCTATCGACTCTTTATTTCCGGCATGATCGTACTTTGGGTCGGCAGTTACTCGGTAGCGCTTGGTACGCTGGCCGCCACATTCGTACTGATCACCGTATGTATTACCCCGCTGGTCAAACTGGTGTCGAGCGTGCTGGCAAGCGCGCCCGCAGGTACGCCGCGCATGCGCGCACGCGTAGCGCTAGACGGTGCAGCACTTGTGATTGTCGCTGTACTGTTCACGGTTCCATTCCCGTCCAACACCATCGCCAGAGGCGTCGTGTGGTTGCCCGACCAGGCCCATGTGCGTGCCGAAATCGACGGATTCGTTGAAGAAGTCCTGGTTGACGATGGGGAGCAGGTAAGACAAGGCCAGTTGCTGCTTGTGCTCGAGGACCCGGAGTTGCTGGTGGAACACGACATCCTGGCACGAAAGCTGGGCAGATTGCGAGCGGACCATTACAGCGTGCTGCTCACAAATCCGCTTCAGGCCGAGAATGTGGTCGAAGAGATCGTGCAAGTCCGTGATCAACTGCAACGGATCGAGGATCGCCTCGATCAACTGCAGATTCGAGCCCGCATGGACGGCCGTCTCGTCATGCCAAGACAGGCTGATCTGATCGGGTCTCTGGCGCGCCGCGGTGACACGCTGGGCTATGTCCTCGTCAGTGAACAAATACGGGTCCGCGCGGCGCTGTCAGAACGCGATGCGGCACTGGTGCGCGAGAGTACACGCAGCATCAGCGTTCGCCTTGACGACGCGCCGGAAAAAGCGATACCGGCGCAGCTGATTCGTGATGTACCGGCCGCAACACATGACTTGCCCAGTCCCGCGCTCGGTGACCGCGGCGGCGGTCCCTATGCAACGGACCCGGCCGATGAAGACGGGTTGCGCAGCATCGAACCGGTTGTTTTGTCGGATATGAAGCTGCCTGAGTCGATGCTCGAGCGTGTCGGCACGCGCGCCTGGGTCAGATATAGCCACGGCGCGACACCGATTGCCAATCAGTGTTACCGGGAGCTGCGTCAACTCTTTCTGCGGCATTTCAATCCGGCCGGTTGACCCACGTAATGGAAAAGACAATTTCAGCGATTATGAAACGACCCGTATCGGACAAACTTGAACATGCACGACGGACTCGCTGCCGTGCCGTGCGGATTGGAACATCATGCCGTTGAGAGCAGAATTGCTTCCTGTTCCAGGCCTGATGCTCGGGACCTATCCCGAACGCATTGCGCCAGAGCGCAAACTGTTGTCGCGCTTGGCACGCCAGAGCGTTGACGCCATGGCGCAGTTGTCCCGGCCGCCTGAGGGCCAATACAAGAAGTTTCTTGCTCAGGTTCGCGAGGCGGAAAAAGACACTCGTGGATTCTCGGCAGAGGAGCTTTTCGCATGCCTGACGGATACGCGTGCAAGAATGTCCCGGGACGGACTCACCGACCCGCTGCTCGCGCACGCCTTTGCCGCAATCAAGGCCAGTTGCGCGCATGCTCTCGGCATCGAGCCGTTCGATACTCAACTTATCGCTGCGCGCATCATGATGGACAACCGGCTGGCGGAAATGGCCACCGGCGAAGGCAAGACCCTGGCTGCCGCCATGTGCGCCAGTGCTGCTGCGCTGGCAGGCATACCGGTACATGTCATTACCGCCAACGATTACCTTGTTGCGCGCGATGCCGAAACCTTGCGGCCGCTATACTCGTCTCTTGGCCTGACCGTTGGCGCGGTCACACAATCGCTTGACCGTGATGACTGGCTGCGCGCCTATGACGCAGACATTACATATTGCACGGCAAAGGAACTGGTGTTTGATTACCTGCGCGACCACACCGTACGCAGTCGCGAGAAAGGTGATCTCGTCGCGCGCGCATCCCAGGTGGGGTCGTCGTCATCTGAGACCATGCAGACATTGCTCAGAGGACTGTGCATGGCCGTTGTCGACGAGGCCGACAGTATTCTCATTATTGATGAGGCACGCGTGCCGCTGATTCTTTCCGAAGCGCGCACCAATCCGCACCAGATGCAATATCTTCGTCAGGCAATGTGGGTTGCTTCACAGCTGACAGTCGATGAGGATTTCCGGCTGGAGCCGGAACGCATGTCGGCGGAATTGACAGGCGCGGCTGCCGCAAAGTCGATGAACTGACTGAAAACCTTGGCAAGGTGTGGCGCAATCGCCTGCACCGCGAAGGCACTGTCTGCATGGCACTGTCTGCGCAACACATATATAAATGTGACCGGCACTACCTTATACGTGACCGGAAAATCGGCATTATTGACGAGACAACAGGGCGGCTTGCAGAAGGTCGCGTCTGGTCAGGCGGTTTGCATCAACTTATCGAGCTGAAGGAAAACTGCGAACCGAGCGGCGATCAGGTCACCGTCGCGCAGATTACATATCAACGTTTTTTCCAGCGCTATTTCCGCCTCGGCGGCATGAGCGGCACCTTGGCAGAAGCGCAAGCCGAACTTGACTTTGTGTACGGTGCGTGTCACCAGCGTACCGCTTCGAAGCCCGAGCAAGAGAACCTGTTTGCCGGCAAGACTGCTTCCTAATCGCGAAGCGCTTTGGCGAACCGTTGTCTCGCGGGCGAAAGAAATCGGGCGCGATGGGCGCGCCGTGCTAATCGGTACCGATTCAGTCGCGGACTCGGAGAAGCTTTCAACCCAGCTTACGCAAGCCGGTCTCGACCATGAAGTATTGAATGCCCGAAACGACGAGCGCGAAGCCAAGATCGTCGCAAAAGCCGGACAGCCGGGTCGAATTACCGTCGCTACAAATATGGCAGGCCGCGGAACCAACATTCCTCTCGCTGAGGAAGTCGCAACCAGAGGCGGTTTGCACGTTATCAGCTGTCAACACAATGCGTCACGGCGTATTGATCGCCAGCTGATCGGCCGTTGCGCGCGTCAGGGCGACCCGGGCAGCACAGAAACTTTATTGTCGCTTGATCAGCCACTCATTTCCAGACTGATGCCTGCCTGGTTAGCACAGCGCGTCAGTGAAACCGGCCTGGAAAGTCCGGCGTGGCTGGTGAATCTTGCAATTTGCGCACCTCAGATTCTTGAGGAACGTCACCAGCGAGCGCAGCGGGCAGACATGCTCAGACACGATCTGCGCGCTGACCGCGAACTGGCCATTGGAGGTCACGCAGAATGATCAAAAACTGCAAGAAATTTATCGTCCCATTGGTGCTCGCTACCGTCGCTGTGGGCGCAGTACTGGTTATCAGCCCGCAATATTTTTCGTCATTCTTCAGCGCGAATGCGAATGGGCAGATCAGTAACGGGCAAGTCAGCAATGCTGCTCCTGCCGCCGCATCTGTGCCGGCAAAACTGGACGTCTCCAGCACAGACAGCGTGAATGGAATTCAGATCGCGCGCGCCGATACGCTGACAAGAGCGGACAAGGGACATCAGTCCAATCACATGGATCGGAAACGGTCACGTAACGAAACGGGCTCGATAGTCAGGAAGGATCGAATATATGCTCCGGCTAGGGGACAAGCGCGCGCTCGCGCCGGAAGCGCAGTTTCGCGGCGTGTACTGGGTTGCGCAATCGAACCGGACAAGACAGCGGAAGTCGGCAGTCCGGTCGTTGGCGTGGTTTCATCCATAGCGATCGAACGCGGTGACCGGGTTGAGCAAGACCATGAACTTGCACGTCTGCGCGTAAACGTCGAACAAGCGTCGGTGGCAGTCGCTCAGGCGCACCCAGGCCGACGCCGAAGTCCGCGCTGCGCAAACCAACGCGGACTTCCTTCGCCAGAAGCTCACGCGGGCAGAGGAGCTGGTAGAACTGAATTTCATTTCGACACAAGCACTCGATGAGGCGCGCGCGGATTCGCGTATGGCATAGGAAAGGCTTGCACAGGCGCGTGAGCAGCAACGTGTCTGGCAAAAAGAACTCAATCTGGCGAATGCACAACTGCAGATGCGCACCATACGCGCGCCTTTCGACGGCATTGTTGTCGATCGCCATGTGTCAGTGGGTGAACGGATCGAGGACAAGCCCTTGTTCCGCATCGTCAAGACCGATCCGCTAAGAGTCGAAATCGTGGCGCCGTCAACGATGTTCGGCACGGTACAAATGGGCACGATCGTCAACGTGATGCCGGAATTGCCAAATGCGCCAGCACTGCCTGCCGAGGTTGTGCTGGTGGACTCGGTCGTCGACGGCGCGAGTAACACCTTCCGCGTGCGCGCGACATTGCCAAACCCTGACGGCGCATTGCCCTCCGGACTACGCTGCCGTGCCGAGTTGACCGATGTCCCGGCGGCGATGGTCGCGCCAATGCCCGCCGGTCCCGCACAAGAACTGGCACCGCCGGTTGGCCAGCGCGGTCTCAAAGTCGATACCAATCTCGCCTCGATGCAACGCCTTACGGCTGACGCTGCGCATGGAAGCAAGAAACTGTCACCACAGAATCAATAGCCGAAAGCACCGAAACACTAGCTGATAGATTATCTTGACTCTCTTCCGAAAAACTCGCACCCGCCCGATGATCGAACAGATCGAGCCACGTATTCTGTACTCGGCTGATCTGAATCCTGCCATCGCCGCGAATCCGGCGACGTTGCCGCAGTTCGAGCAGCGCGTGGTCGGTGCAAGTGGAGAGTTCACCCATTTTTCCGATGCCAGCGTAGAGGTCAGCCGCCAGGAAGTGGTATTCGTCGATACCGCCACCCCGGACTATCAGCAACTGGTCGATGACATCGGCAATAACAAGGATAGCGACTCCAACTTCGACGTCGTGTTGCTCGATGGCGATCGTGATGGCATTGCCCAGATCAGTGATTATCTGGCCCGGGCGCCAGGATGTGAGCGCAATTCATATCATCTCGCACGGCAGCGACGCAGCATTCCAGCTCGGCCAGGACATGCTCGATGCAGAGTCGGTCAAACAAAACGCCAATCAGATTTCCCTGTGGGGCAACTCGCTGACTTCGGATGCCGATCTGATGATCTACGGCTGCGATGTGGCCCAGAGTGACGCCGGCCGGGCATTGATCGATAGCCTGGCGCACCTGACCGGTGCTGACGTTGCCGCAAGTACGGATCTGACCGGCAGTGCCGAGCGTGGCGGGGACTGGGATCTGGAGTACTTGAAAGGTGAGATCGAAACTGCAGCAAGAGTGGGTTGGCATATTGCCCGACGCCGCAATCACTGCACGTGAGACTGTCGATGCCGACGGCAATGGTCAGATCGACCATATCAGGATGACCGCCGAAGGCGCATTGAACGACGATTTCAGTGATATCAACATCACCGTGGACAGCCACACCCTGGCGGCCACGCCGTATGTGACCGAGATCGGCGCAGGCGGAGCGCTTGATGACACGTTCTACGTCGCCCTGGTTGAAAGCGGCACGCCCGACACTGACGCAACACCAACGGTCACCATCACGGCTAATTCGAACTTGCAGGTTGGGGGTAACGATATCGCTACCGATGGTGGCGTGGCTGCTGCGGACACAGCCGGCCCTGCGATCTTGAGTAAGGAGACTGCTGATCTGGACGGCAACGGATTCATCGACGCCATTCACGTGACTTTCAGTGAGGCGATCCAGGACAGCACGGTCACTATTGGCGACTGGGACGTTGCGGGGCTGACCAGCGAAGCGTTCAGCTCGACCATCAACGGCGACAGCGCCAATGACGATGACATTTACATCACGTTTGCTGACGGTGCATTGGATACCGGCGCTACTCCGGATTTAACCTACACCCAAGGCACGCTGGCTGATAGCGCCGGCAATTTGCTGGCGTCCGACTCCAGCGATCCGTGGTGGAATTCGCAGTGGCTTAACCGCACCAAAATCACATTCAACAATACCAGCAGTGCAACGAACCTCGCAGATTTCCCGGTCCTGATCCGGCTTGATTCGGGCAATGTCGACTTTTCCAATATCAAGGCGGGAGGCGCCGACATCCGCTTTGTCGACGATGACGGCACATTGCTCGATTACGAAATCGAGACCTGGGACGACACTGCTGGATCTGAGTCCGCCAACATCTGGGTCAGGGTGCAGCAAGTCAACGCAAACGTAAACACCGACTACATTCACCTCTACTACAACAACTCCTCTGCATCCGATGCCCAGAATGCGGCCGGGGTCTGGGACGCGAATTTTGCGGGCGTCTGGCATCTGGGCGAAATCGTAGTTAACGAACAAACGTCGGGTACCCACACAGACTCCACTTCAAACAACAACACCGGCAACCAGGACGGCAACGACGATACCGTCGGACAAATCGGCAGGGCGCAACGATTTGACGGGAACGACGATCTCATCAATGCCGGCAACGATAACAGCCTGGATGTCACGAATGCGGTAACGCTCGAAGCATGGGTCTATATGGATACAGATCCTGGCAAAGGTGACTGGTTCGACGTTATCGGCATTGACGGCAAGATGTCGATGTATCTCGGCGGAGATTCAGACAACAAGACCGAGCTCATGGCGCAGTTCGAGATCGACGGAAAGGATGAAGATCTCTGGAAGATTGGCGACGCCGATATAGACCCTGGCGCATGGAACCATATCGCCATCACCTTCGATGGTACCGATATCGAAGGCTACATCAATGGATCGCTGGACTGGTCGGAAAACGTTCCCGGAACCATCGATACTTCGAACAACGACTTTATCATCGGCGACTGGAAAGATCCGACGGCAGACCCGGTTGACGGCAACATTGACGAGGTCCGGGTTTCAAGCACCAACCGCTCCGCGGACTGGATCGAAGCGACCTGGTTATCCACGGTCAGTGGATCCAGTTTCACCAACTTTGGCGGGCAGGAAGGTGTTGTCGACAAAGCCGCCCCGGTCGTACTTTCGCATGACACTGCAGATCTGGACAACGACGGCTTCATCGATGCCATTCACCTGACCTTTTCTGAAGCGATTCAGACGCGACCGTCGCTGGTGCCAACTGGGACGTCGCCGGTGTCGGCGGCGAAGCCTTCGTCTGGAATGCCAACTTCGATACCGCCGATGACGCCGATATTTACATCACCTTCAACGACGGCGTGCTCGGTACCGGTGCAACTCCGGTCCTGAGCTATGACCTTGATGTCATCGCCGACAACGTCGGCAACGTGCAGGATAGCGCCGCGGCCTGGTGGGATGTTGACTTTCAGGATCGCACCAAGATTACTTTTGACAACACTTCCAGCGCGGAGAATCTTGCCAACTTCCCGATCCTGATTTCACTCACCGCGGCAGATATTGATTTCTCCAAAATCCAGGCCGGCGGCGCTGACATCCGCTTTGTCGATAACGACGGCACCTTGCTCAATTACGAAATCGAGAGCTGGGACGACACGCCGGGCTCCGAGTCTGCAACGATCTGGGTAAAAGTGCAGCAACTCGATCAGGCGTCGAGCACGGACTTCATTCACATTTACTACAACAACGCGGCCGCTGTTGACGCGCAGAATGCTGCCGGCGTGTGGAATGCCGGTTACAAGGGCGTGTGGCACCTGGACGATGGCGATTCGACGGCCAACAACGAGCACGGGACGCTTTCAGACGCAGACGGGGACTCGACGACCGCTAGCGGCGTAATTGGCGGCGCATACGATTTCAACGGCGATTCTGACGCGATTCATGTCGCCAATTTTTCGCAGCACTTGACGACTGCAATGTCCATCAGCGGATGGGTGAAGTCATGGGACACCGTTGGCGCGGATGGCTACTTCGGAATACGTAACGCAGACGCGGATCACTCTTTTTATGTTTTGCAGCTGAACGGTACATCCGATCTGGAGTTCCGTTTCAGGGACGATGCAGGCGTCGTTCACGAAGCAAACGTTTCTTCAGGGGCCACCGTCGGGGACTGGATGCATGTGGCCCTGACTTATGACGGCAGTACCCTGACCAGCTACATCGACGGAAATGTTGGAACGGTGACCAGCGGCGTGACTGGAGCTTTCAGCAGCGCCGCGCACGCTTTCAATATAGGTGAAGAAGGGGATAGTCGCGAAGTCAATGGTGTCATCGATGAAGTCCGTGCCTCCAATGTAGCCCGCTCTGCCGACTGGATTGAAGCCAGCTACCTTTCCCAGAACGGCACGTTCGCGTTCAGTAACATCGGCCGCGAATCAGTCGTGACCACCGACAAGGCCGCGCCGGTCCTGTTGTCCGCCTCGTCCCCGCAAAGCAACGGATCAAATCTGTTCGTGGCCGAAGGCCATGTCCTGGACCTGGTATTCAGTGAATCACTCAGTGGCGCACCGTCGGAGGCGAATCTCGAAGCAGCACTGCAGTTCGCCGCTGGCGCAACAGACGGCGACAACCTGCCCAGCATAGGCACTGGTGCCAACCCGGTCAGTCTGGTCACCACCACACTGACCGACGATACCATCCGCGTCACCTACAACACGGACAATACGGTTAATGCCGATCCGCTACTGGTCGGTACGCATACCGCACAGGTCGTCAGCGGTGTGAACGTCACCGACACGGCCGCCAACAGCGCGAACACCGCTGCGGCTGCGGTGGTCATCAATGGCGACGTAAACGACGCCCCGGTGCTCGACAACAGTGGCGCACCTACATTCACGACGGTTACCGAAGACGATACGGCCAATAGTGGCGATCTGGTGTCTGCAATAGTCGGCGCCTCCATCACTGACGTGGACGCTCTTGCCGTAGAAGGCATTGCCGTGACTGCACTGAACAGCAGCAACGGCACCTGGCAGTACAACACCGGCTCGGGCTGGACGGACGTCGGCGTGGTCAGCGACGCCAATGCCTTGTTGCTGCGTTCCAGTGACAGCCTGCGTTTCGTACCTGATACCTTGACTGCAGACAGCGCCAGCGTGACCTACCGGGCCTGGGATCGCACCAGTGGCGCGGCCGGTACAAAGGTCAATGTCGGCGCCGGCGGCGGCTCATCGGCTTTCAGTACGCTGGCAGATACCGCCGCCATTACCGTCACCAGAGTCAACGATGCCCCGGTGGGTGTGCCGACGATCACCGGTACCGTCACCGAAGACCATGTGCTCACCGCTGACACCAGTGGCATCTCCGATGACGACGGCCTGGGTGCGTTCAGCTACCAGTGGTTGCGTGGTGGTGTAGCGATTGGTGGCGCAACGGCCAGTACCTACACGCTCGGCGATGCCGATGTGGGTAACCAGATCAGTGTTCGTGTGTCCTATACCGACGGGCACAGCACAGCGGAAAGTGTAACCAGCGCGCAGACTGCGGCGGTGACTAACGTCAATGACACCCCCGCCGGTGTACCCACGATCACCGGTACGGTCACCGAAGATCAAGTGCTCACAGCCGATACGTCCGGCATCTCTGACGACGACGGGCTGGGTGCATTCAGCTACCAGTGGTTGCGCGACGGCGTAGCCATCGGCGGCGCCACGGCTTCGACGTACACACTCGGTGACAACGATGTCGGTGCGCAGATCAGCGTACAGGTTAGCTATACCGACGCACACGGCACTGCAGAAGGGCCGCTCACAAGCGCACAAACCGCGGCGGTGGCCAACGTCAACGACACCCCCGCCGGTGTACCCACCATCACCGGAACGGTGACTGAAGATCAGGTGCTCACCGCAGATACCAGCGGCATCAGTGACGACGACGGACTGGGTGCGTTCAGCTACCAGTGGTTACGCGGTGGTGTTGCCATCGGTGGCGCCACTGCATCAACTTACACGCTCGGTGACAACGATGTCGGTGCACAAATCAGCGTCCAGGTCAGCTACACCGACGCCAACGGCACTGCAGAAGGACCGCTGACCAGCGCGCAAACTGCGGCGGTGGCCAACGTCAATGACACGCCGGTGGGTGTACCGACGATCACCGGTACGGTCACCGAAGACCAGGTGCTCACAGCCGATACATCCGGTATCTCTGACGACGACGGGCTCGGTGCATTCAGCTACCAGTGGTTACGCGGTGGTGTTGCCATCGGTGGCGCCACTGCATCGACGTACACACTCGGTGACAACGATGTCGGTGCGCAGATCAGCGTACAGGTTAGCTATACCGACGCACACGGCACTGCGGAAGGGCCGCTCAGACCTCGCGCAATGCATTCGCGAACATGTCGCGCGAAGATCGCGACGCGCTCGTGTACTTCGTTGAATCGATCTGACGTTGACTTGCCCCGCCATAATTAGGCCAACCGCTATGTTAGGGTTTCTCAATGGAGGAGGACCCGATGAAAGGCAATCGATTCAGCGAAGAACAGATCATTCGAATATTGCACGAGGCCGAAGCAGGATTGTCCGTGGCCGAAGTGTGCCGCAAGCACAACTGCTCGGAGCAGTCGTTTTATCGCTGGAAAGCCAAGTTTGGCGGCATGCAGGTCGCTGAGGCGAAGCGGCTTCGAGAGCTCGAGCGCGAGAACGCGCAGCTCAAGAAGATTGTGGCCGAACAAACGCTGGACATCCGGATGTTAAAGGACGTGAACAGCCGAAAGTGGTAAGCCTGCCAGAGCGCTGGCGCTGCGTGACGTACCTGCACAATACGTACGCCGTTAGCGAGCGCCGCGCCTGTCAGGCGATGCACATGAACCGTTCGAGCTACCGCTATATCGGTAGTAAAGACATTGTCGACGCAGCCTATGGGCAGGTGGTGAACCTGTCGCAGCGCTATGGTTGCTGGGGCTATCGCAAGATATACGAGCTGATGCGCGCAACCGGGTTAGCGATTAGCCGCGAGCGCGTACGCCTGATACGTCGCCGTGAAGGACTGCAGGTGCTCAGAAAACGGCGCAAACGCAAGGTGTTGGGTACAACGACCCAGTGGGTGAACCGGGCGAATTATCCGAACCACGTATGGAGTTACGACTTTGTGTTCGACCAGAGTGCGCGACAACTCAAGTGCCTCACGGTGGTCGATGAGTTCACCAGGCAAGGTCTTGAAATCAGCGTGGCACGCAGCCTGAACGCAAGCGATGTCATTCGTGTTCTGGGCAAGCTGTTCCACGAGCAGGGCCGCCCGGCGTGTATTCGCTCGGACAATGGTCCGGAACTCGTCGCGACGGCAGTACAGCAATGGCTGAAGAAAAAGCACGTGGATACCCACTACATCGACCCGGGCAGCCCATGGCAAAACGCATACTGCGAGAGTTTCAACTCGATCTTTCGAACCACGTGCCTGAATCGCTGGCTGTTTTGCTCGATGACCGAGGCCAGGGTCGTAATCAATCAGTGGCTCGAGGAGTACAACACGATCAGGCCGCATGGATCGCTGGGCGGCATGAATCCGGAGCAGTTCTTACAGCGATGGACCGAAGGACAGACGATTCAACAACCTAATTCCCTAACAGCGTGAATGGACCAAAGATCTCGGGCTTGACAGCTTCTCTAATATCTGATCCTCTGGTATCTGATCTTCCGGGGCATACTCACTTTCGCTGGCGCCTTGAAAACTTTCGTGATGTTTCAGCATTTGCGTTCCTTTGATTGTTCAGTCATGCGTCGACTACAGCCTGCCATGTTCGATCGCGCAGTTGTGTTCCTTTCCTGCCGAGGTTGAGCGCTGCTTCGCAACGAACAGCGATGTCCATTCCCGGAAATATGACCGGGTCGTCCCAGTAACCTTCCGGCAATAGCGCAAGTGCCGCGCGATTGGGCGTCGAGTACCAATAATCTTGCGCAATCGTCGCGCCGGCTTCAGCCCCCAGCGCAAAATTGATCAACTTGTGTGCGCCATCAGGGTTGGCAGCCGAACGCGGAATACACAGGCAGTCCTGCCACAGCAGGCCACCCTCGACCGGCACCCGGTAACCGATGTCGTCGTCCTCGGCCATTAGTTGTACGACTTCGCTACTCCAGCCTACGGTCAGGTCGATATCGCCTTTTGCAAGCAACTCGAGCGCGCTGTCACCGAAGAACGATCGCACGTGCGGTTTCTGGCGGATAAGCAACTCGCCCGCGGCTTTGAGTTGCGCTGGATCTACAGAGTTGTACCAGTGCCCCAGATATTTGAGTGCCAACCCGATCGTGTCCCGGCCCGGCAACGCAATTCGGCCTGAATGCTCATCCGAATCAAGTAGCGCGCCCCAACTTTCCGGAATTGCGCTCACGGCTGACTTGCGAAAGCAGATACCCTGCGTACCCCACAGATACGGCATCGAGTAACGGCGTCCCGGATCAAACCTGGCATCGCGGAACACGGATAACAAATTGCCGGCATTGGGAATCTTGCTGTGGTCAATCGGCAGCAACAATCCGTCTCCGATCATTCTCTCTACGTAATCGTAAGATGCAATGACCAGATCAAAGCGATTGTCAGCGCTGCTGATATTGCGCAACATTTCCTCGCCGCTGCTATAAATATCAGCTGACGCTGAAATGCCGCTTGACGCAGTGAAATCGTCAAGTGCAGACCCGCCGGTGTAATCAGGCCAGCTATACAAGCGAAGCGAACCATTGCCGCTTTGCGCGCCGACGCGCGGGCTCATTGAAAAGGCCGCCGTTGCAGCGACTGCGCCCGCGAGCATGCGCCTTCGGCTTGCGGAAACTTCTGTTGTGCCGTCGGGCTCTATCTTGCGTTTCATAAGTTTCATCTGGAAAACCTTTTAAGCGTATATGAATGCTACGTCGATTATTGTTTAGTGTTGCGGCGCAGGCGGATAAAATTGCCGCCACGCCTGGCCCAGAACCCGAACAGCGGAACGCAGGAACATGACCAGCAGAGCAAACGCTATCACGATGTCAGGCCACGCAGACTGAAACAACCCTACGGCAACCGCCGCGGCAATCACGGCAAATCCTTCACTGACGTCGTTACGAGAGCATTCCCAAGCCGAGGACATGTTGACGTCGCTGGAGCGGTACGGCGTCAACATCCACAGGCATAGCAAGTTCGCGCCAAGGTTCAGGATTGCAGCGATGCCCATGGTTTCAAAAACGGGAACTTCCGGATGCAGTATTCGCCAGCCAATCTGGAACGCCACCGCGAGCGCAGCACCGAGAATCATCAACCCCTTGAACAATGCAACGCGCGCTTTGGCCGCTGCTGCTGCGCCGACAACGGCAAGACTCAAGGCGTAGGTCAATGCATCGCCAAAATTATCCAGTGCCCCGGACAGCAGGGACGACGAGCCACTGGCAATTGACGCTGCGACCATCATCGCGAAAGTCGCCACATTGATCACCAGCACGAACGTCAGCACGCGCCGCTGGCGCCCTTGCAATGCGCTTACGTCGATTTCCTTCTGGCAGCAACTATTGCTCATGGCCGTTCTGATCGTATGGAACTCCGTATCGAATACTATCCCAGTCGGAGCGAGCCAGCACTGGAATGTGGCTCGGCGAAACCAGTGCGACGAGTTGAGCTAAAGTTGCAAGCTAATTCTGACGTGAGGCGAGATAAATGGGCCAGTTGGTGGACGGAAAATGGGTAGGCGACCAGTACAACAAGAGGCCGAACATGGGCAAGTTCGTCCGCAAGAGCGCCTCGTTCCGAAACTGGATAACAGCAAATGGTGAGCCCGGACCGACGGGCGAGGGCGGGTTCAAGGCTGAGCCCGGCCGCTATCACCTCTATGTGTCACTGGCTTGTCCTTGGGCGCACCGGACATTGATTTTTCGAAAGCTCAAAGGCCTCGAAAGCGCAATTGCGATATCTGTCGTCAATGCGTTCATGGGTGATGACGGGTGGACGTTCGCAGCCGGCGACCGTGTCATCCCTGATGCCGTCAACAACAAGAAGCGACTGTACGAAATCTACACACTCGCAAATCCGGATTACGCTGGCCGGGTCACAGTGCCCGTTCTCTGGGACAGGCAGACAAACACAATTGTTTCCAACGAATCTTCCGAAATAATCCGGATGTTCAATGCGGCATTCGACGAAGTTGGCGCCAAGGCAGGCGACTACTACCCGCCTTCCTGGAGAGATGAAATAGATTCCCTGAACGACAGGATCTACAACACCGTCAACAATGGCGTCTACAAGGCAGGTTTTGCAACCACGCAAAGCGCGTACGAAGAGGCAGCGCATGCGTTGTTCGAAACGCTGGATTATCTGGAAGCGCGACTGGCGCAGCAACGCTATCTTGTCGGTCAGCAATTGACGGAGGCCGATTGGCGGCTGTTCACGACACTGCTGCGCTTTGACCCGGTCTACTTCGGCCACTTCAAGTGCAACCGCAAGCGGCTCGTCGATTACAGCAATCTGTGGGCGTACACCTGCGATTTATACCAGCATCCCGGTATCGCCGACACCGTGGACATCGAGTACACGAAAAAGCACTATTACCAAAGCCATACGTCCATCAACACGACGGGCATAGTACCAATTGGTCCCGAGATTGATTATTCAGCGGCGCATGATCGTGCCCGTTTTAGCGCCGATTGAAATTGGGTGAGCGGAGTTATTTGCTCACTCCGGCTCGCGGCGTGTTACTTCTGTTTTAACTGATTGACTGAACCCGCCTCCGCGACGCTTGCTTCTTCTTCACTTCAGGCGCTGACACGATCATCTTAGTGATCGTCGTGATCATCATGGTCGTCGTCGTGCTCTTCGTCCTCGCTTTCGTGTTCCTCGCCGCGCTCACCGTGGCTATCGCCATGGTGTTCTTTGTGGTGCTCACCATGGTGTCCACCCATTTTCTTTCCGCTTGCCAGACCGGGAAACTTGTGTGTGGCAAATTGGCTATGACAGGCAACACACGATTCGGTGAGTTTGGAAAAATAGAAGTTCACAAGCTCCACTTTTTTGCGCTTGGCCGTGTGCGACAGCATGCCGGCGAAGTAGTGAAATTTCTTGTCCATCATGATGAACGATTTCGGAAGCGTGGAGTGAAGCTCGTGCATTTGTTCTTGAGTGATGGCTTGCCTGAGGATAAAGCTGTTCTTCATCTTCATGCCGATTTCGGAAATCGTATCGAAATCTCCTGCGGCGAACGCCGGAATGATGCCGATCATGCCGGCCTGCAACGCCAGCATTTCCTGCGCCAGCAAGGCGCGCAATTCCGGAGACAGATTCTCAACTGATTTTTTCTTCGAATCGTGATGCCCGTCATGTGCAGCCATGCTCAGGGAAGTCGCCGACAATGCCGTTAGCAAAGCGATAGCGGTGACAAGTATTCTGTTCTTCATGCTGTTTCTCCTCGGGTAACTAATGCGCACTTTGTAGTTGTTTGGATTGGCGCGAGGCCGGCACTGCCTGGACCTCACCTGAAATCTGGAAACGACGGGAGAGCGGGCCTCACGGCGCGCATGCGCATTGTGGCACAGGAAGTTTCATCTGGTTCGGGCGATCTGGCTGGCTATGCAGGATCGGTTGTTTCGCCATGGTGCAAAGCTGTATTGGTGCACGTTTGTATTGGTGCACGCTTGTAGTGGCGCAAGCATTTTTGTCTTACGATGCCCGGCATTGTCTTTGGCACGTACAATTGTTTGGTGCCAGATCGAATATCGCGTAGACCCGTGCACGTTCGTCATCAGGAACGAACCGCTCGGCGCAGTCTTTAAGGGACTTTATCGGCGATCTTCCTCGCGCTCTACATCACGCACGTCGTAGCGTTTCACATCGCGGTCACCGGCGTCATTGCGTACTTATTCGCGCACATCGTCGCGGCTCTCATCACGGTCACCGGCGTCGTTACGTTCTTCTTCGCGAACGTCGTAGCGTTTCTCTTCGCGATCGTCATCGCGCACGTCATAGCGTTTTTCATCGCGATCGGCAATGCTTTGCTGTGGTACCAGCAGGGCTGCCAAAAGGGCAAGGGTCGTGACGGAAACGATCTTCATGCTGTTTCTCCTTAATGTGCGGGCGCGCATGTCGTTCAGGCTTGCAATGTCCGGACCACATTTGACTCGCTATGGGAGACACTGCGAGAGCATTGCGCGTTCAAGCTCGAGCGTCGTCCTTTAGCCTCCGTTGAATGAAACAGATGCGTCTTCGTGGCAAGAATCATAGTGGAAAGAAGTGTGGCAGCAGGAATGAAAAACAGACCAGCATCAGCAGGGCCAGTGGCACGCTGCCGATCAGAAAGTCGGAGAAACGGTAAGCGCCAGCGCTCATCACCATGAGGTTGGTTTGATAGGCCATTGGCGTGGCGTAACAGAGATTCGCGCCAAACAGTATGGCGAGTACGAATGGTTCGGGCGCTGCGCCGACAGTGTAGGCAATGCTGATGGCGATGGGGGTGCCGATTGCCGCGGCAGCATTGTTCGAAACGAAGTTCGTCAGTAAAGCCATCAACAGCATCAGCAAACCCAGTATTGCCTGTGGAGGCAAACCTGTAGTCGCTGCGATACACAGTTGCGCGATGTAATCGGTACCGCCCGTTGCGGTCAGGGCCGAACCGAGCGCAAGGCTTGCTGCGACGAGCATGATGATGCGCGTGCTGAGCGATGCGCCGACATCTTTCCAGTCGATGACGCGGGTGACAAGCAACATGCCAACACCAAGCAACGCACTGATCGCGATGGGAATGGTCTTGGTCGCCGCCAGGGCGACAACCGCGGCAAGAACGGCAAGCGCAACCGGCGCCTTGTTCGTGTGCGGAAGATCCGTCGTCTGATCCAGGACCAGCAATCCGGTTGTGTGCTTGAGCTTGTTAATGGCCTCCTCGGTACCCTGCACAAGCAGGACGTCTCCGGTTTCTAGCACGGTGTCGCTAATGTCCATGTTTCTGGTTGGTTGGGTTGTGCCGGTCCGGTGCAAGGCTAGAAAGATGACGTTGTAAATTGCGGCGAAGCGAATGCTGCTCAACGTTCGGTTATGCAGCAAAGAGCCCTCGGTCACGATAACTTCTGCGGCTTGCTGGCCGTGTGTCGGAAGCGGTTCCTCGAGATCGAGTCTTTTCGCCAGATATTCCGTGTCATAGAGCGACGCGCCGAGCAGCGTTTCATATTCCTTAAGATTGGCCGGTGTGTCAGAAACGAACAGCCGGTCACCCTCGTGCAGCGTAAGTGTCGGAAGTTTTGCGAGTACAACGCCTTCGCCGCGCTCAATGCGGTCAACGCGCATTTCCCGGCTGGACTTGTCAAGGACCTCGGCTACCGTCTTCCCGTTGGCATAACTTTCTTCGGTGATGTGCAGCACTGCGCTGAACACGCGCGGAGATGTGTCCGTCAATGGCGGATCGCGCTTTGGCAGAATACGTGGCAGAACCAGCCACAAGTAGAGAATGCCCACGCCTGCTGCGAGTGCGGCAACGTGAATGAAGTCGAACATTCCGAACGGCTTCAACCCGAGATCCGCGGCAATTGATACGACCAGCAGATTGGTCGATGTGCCAATTGTCGTGCCCATGCCGTCCAGGAGCACGGCGTAGTTCATCGGAAGCAGCATCTGTGAAGGTGAACCTTTTGCCCGTAAAGCGGCGCCGATCAGAATCGGCATCATCAGTACGACCACCGGCGTATCGTTCATGACGCTGCTTGCGGCCGCGCAAAACACCAGCATTACCAGCATTGCGGGCATCGGATAATTCGAAATCGCACGAGAGAAAACGCGCGCCACCGGTTCCAGTGCGCCTGTCACAACCAGCCCACGTCCGATGATCATCAGTGCGATGATCGTGACCAGCGCTTCATGCCCGAAACCCAGAAAGAAGGTATTTGGCTTGAGTGGCCCGCTTGCTGTCGTGTATGGCCACAGTTGAAATCCGACCGTGAGTGCAGCGAGTACGCCGAGGCTCGTGGTTTGCAGCGGCACGTCGTTGCGGGTGAACAGGTAGAACGCAACGATAGTGAGCGCGATTACAGCGAGCGCATGTGGGTCGGGCAATGCCGGCATGCAACTTTCCTCCGTTCAGTGCGCCGGAAAACCGTAGCGTCCGGTATCAATCATGTTTACAGCACCGGGAGCCGATGCTGGCGGCTGCAATACTAACTGCGGTGGCAGTGCCAACACAAAGAGCGAAAAAACCGATATCTATTCGGGGTGATCGCAATCGTTTCAACATCGAGTCGCCGGCACTATATCGCGCACGGTTGTAGCCTTGCAGTTGCGAATCAGCAGTTTCGATTCGGTAGTTTCAAATTAGCAGTTGCAATTTTCTTGCCTTGCAATCACGAACCAGGAGGTGAAGCAGGCATGGTCAACGGTCTGGGCTCGCCGCAGGTCCATCCGGGCGGGTTGAGAATTCTGTTGTTTATTCTGCTGTTCGCTGCTGCTTCGGCCACTAATGCCACGCCTTCCGGAACCCAGGGGGCGGCAAACTGGCTCAGATCGCAAAGATACTCTATTTCAATCTGGTTCATTGAATGCGTGTGCCCCGCCAACTCGCCATAGTCGTAATCGTCCAGTAAATGAAAAAACCAGTCGTCCGAACAATTCGTCGAGCAATTGCTCCCCGGATTATTCGGCTTGTGGTTCCACATCCAGTAGATGACATGTGTTGATTCGTGAAGTATGGTGCCGGCGCAAAAGCCGCTGGATATGGTAAAAACCGGACAATTTGTCTCCACTCTGTGTGACAGTCCGAACTGTCCGAATTCATTGAAACGCATATCTCCGAACGTTTCGGCATATGCGCCGCCGGTGTCCACCGGAATGTAGAGGAAGCTGTGCCGGCGACCGGAAGCCCATGTGTAGTAGTCCTCGTTGCTATGCCACGGGCCCGTGGAGCCATCGTCGAGACCATAGGTGAGCAGGTAACCGGAGTTCAACATTTTGGTGAATGCGAACCTGGGATCGCACTGATCCCAGCCCCAACCGCCATTCCAGTGCCGCTCCTTCAGGTTGAAGGTGTCCCGGAACCATTGCGTAAATTCGGGCCGGCAGTTGTGTTCATTCAACAGCGTTTGCTCGGATCCGGACCCGCTTGGACATACGGCCGCGGCGCTGCGACAGATCAATGAAATGACGACAGTAAGCGTCAGCGCACAGAATATTTTCGTTGCCATTTTCGAATCGATTGACGGTCGGTTTGCCACTGCTGCGCGGGCGCCGGATTGACGAAGCGTCATTGTCCGATGCGCGGCTGCGCCCATTTTTCCTGCCAGTCTTTTAGTTGTGCGTTGAATTCAGCCCGATCCATTCCCCGGTGAAACCGCGGTCGCTCAACGAACTTGTGCAAGCTGGTGGGCAGGGTCAGATACAACTGCTCTGCCGCTTCCTTGCTGTCAGTTTTGTTCCACATATATGAATCGATGGCCGTGATTCTGATCCCGATTGAATCATGGTACTGAATGACATCGATGATTGCCGTGTCTGATTCGTCCGTTCGCAGGTATGCAAGCCCGTGTACAGCCTTGACCCGTATCATCTCTTTCAGTTCTCGTGGTACCGGGCCTTCGGCTATTGGCTGCCTGAGCCACATAGAGTTCCAGATGATTCCATTGAAAAAATCAATCGCTTCAGTGCGCTGTAGTTCACCGATCAAGCCGATCGTCATCATGCGTTTTTCGTGCTGGGGCGCTCGGAACGAATAATAAAAATCAACGAGCGAACTGACGATATTCGGCTGGTCTCTCAGAATGGCAACGGCGGCGACGACTTGTTGCGTGTCGCCGTACCTGACTCGGAAAAATTCCCCCATGAAGCGATCGACGGATTCGTCCAACTCCTGTCTGGACGCATTCGGCGGAATGGTTTCGACAATCGCCAGCAGATCGGTTGGCGACTTGGCGTTCGACTGTTCACTCAGTGGTGGAGGCTTCGGCAGTGGCGGGCGATTTTCCGGTGCTGGTGGCCGCGCCAGGTTGCAACCGGCAAGCGTCTGTATCACGAGGACGGCTCCGATCAATATGTGAGACCGCGAAATGCTCGGCCATGATCGGGAAGAGTCGGCATTGCCAAAGCTTGTTGGAACCGGTATTCGGCGGGAAGCCGTCCGGGACAGGGCGAATGCATTGAGGAAAGTCACCGAGCCGACTATAGCAAGAACTTCAATCGCATTGTGTTACACACAGCGGACACAAGACGGGCTAACAAATGAAGCGAGGCGTCAACAATCTGATCAATCCCGGCAGCACTGAACTGGAGGAAACTGCATCTAGTCTGTTGGATCTGGTGCATCCACAAAAGTTCGCTGCGCCGCGATAGTCATCCAGCGTATGTATTGTCGCGTTGACCATCCGCATTTGACCGTGAGGTTCTCCCAGTTCGGTACCAACAACATTGTCCATAAAGCGTCTGTCGCTTTTTTGGTTGTCCATTGCGAAGCAAGTGTGCCATCAGAATGCAGTGCTTCAATCGCCGCTCGACAACCGTCACGCATGGCCTGCATGCGGTCGTCCCAGGCTGCCGCTGCCGCCTCGTCAGTATCCTGCGCGAGGATGAGTGCTTTGGCGACGCCGTAGATTTCCGGAATGTAGTGGGCCCAGCTTTCGATATATAGCGCCAGGCGTTCGACGCCGGACGTCGCTTCCCGTGACGGCGCGAGCCGACGGTCGACGTCTAGTTTTTCGTCAAGGTATCGCGTTGCCGCGACCAATAGCTCGGTTCGGGAGGCGAAGTGCAGGTAAACCGCCTGCCGGGAAATTCCGGTGGCCCTGGCGATATCCCCCATACGGACCCCGCGCCCGCCGTGCTCTTCAAGCATGCGGACAGTCGTGTCCAGAATTTTTGTGCGTGTTTCTGTATTATCACTTGACATGGTGTAAACCTTATCTTAGAGTTGACGCCGCGTCAATTGACACATTGTCAAGTAAACCAAAGGAGATCACCATGAGCGACATGAACAAAATCAGCCATTCAAACGAACTCACCCTAATTACCGGCGCGACCGGTAAGACCGGCCGCCGCATCGTGGAGCGGCTCGCCGCACACGGCGTTCCGGCGCGCGTTGCGTCCCGGGGGCCGACCCGGCTTTTGACTGGGGCGATCAGAGCACCTGGAGCGCAGTACTCGATGGCGTAACGGCAGCGTACGTCAGCTATGCGCCGGACCTTGCCATCCCCCGCGCGACGGAAACCATCCGTGCTTTTGTCGGAAAGGCCGTGGAGCAGGGCGTGAAGAAGCTGGTTTTACTGTCCGGTCGAGGCGAGGAGGAGGCACAGCGATGCGAACGCATTGTCCAGAACTCGGGCATCGAATGGACCATTGTTCGCGCAAGCTGGTTTGCCCAGAACTTTTCCGAAGGCGAATTTCTCGACATGGTATTGGCAGGCGCGATTACATTGCCAGCTGGTGGCGTCGCCGAGCCGTTTGTCGATGTGGACGGCATTGCCGACGTCGCGGTTGCAGCGCTGACCGATGATGGTCACGCGGGCCAGATCTATGAAGTGACCGGCCCGAAAGCGCTGACTTTCAGCGAAGCGATTGCGGCAATCAGCCGCGCTGCCGGGCGCGAAATTCAGTACATTCAGATCCCGCATGACGCGTTTGTTGCCGGTATTGCTGAGGCAGGTGTGCCGGCGGACACAGCCTGGCTATTGGACTATTTGTTCGCCACCGTATTGGATGGCAGAAACACAAATATCTGCGACGGTGTTCAACGAGCTCTTGGCCGCGAGCCGACTGACTTCGGCACTTTTACGCGCAGAGTCGCGGAATCTGGCGTCTGGAACTTGACGCCCGCGCGGCTAACCGAGGCTGCGTGATGGACCTGCTGATGGTGGTTACCGTTACTGCCGCATTGCTTGGCGCCGCGCTCGTCGGTGGCGTGTTCTTCGCCTTCTCCAGCTTCGTCATGAAGGCCCTTGCACGTGTACCCTCTTCGGAGGGTATTCGGGCAATGCAGTCAATCAACGTCGTCGTGATCAACCGCTCCTTTCTCGTTGCGTTCATCGGAACCGCAGTGCTATCGCTTGGCATCATCGCGCTCGCGGTGATCCGCTGGAACACGCCTTCGGCGATGTTCTTTCTGAGCGGGGCCGTGGCTTACGTCGCAGGCACATTTCTCGTTACCGTGTTGGGCAACGTCCCGTTAAACAACCGCTTGGCGGCTGCGTCAGCAACGGCGCCGAGCGCCAAAGGCTTGTGGGAACACTACCTTGTTCAATGGACAAAGTGGAACCACGTCAGGACTGCAGCTGCCATGCTTGCGGTTCTGCTTTACGCATTGGGTCTAATGCAAAACGAGGGCTCGCAAGTTTGGTGACTGTATCGGTTCGGTTGGCCCGGCAGTCGCGGTCGTTGAGACTGTCGCTACGTCGGATCCAAAATGATCGAACGAACTGAGGAAGTGTGCAATGCATATTCGGTCGTAAACTATGCGGGTGAATAACCAAAGGCCAACACAATGAAAACACTGGATGGATGCATTGCCCTTGTTACCGGCGCCGGCCGGGGCATCGGTGCGGCAATTGCACGGCGTTATGCGCGCGAGGGCGCCACCGTCATCGTGGCGGATGTGAATGAGGCAAATGCACGTGCAACAGCGGAGCAGGTACGCGAGCTTGGCGTCGAATCAGAAGCGCTTGCCGTGGATGTGTGTGACACGGCGCAGAGTGCCGCCATGTTCGACCGTATCGTGGATCGTTTCGGGCGGATTGATATCCTGGTCAACAATGCCGGTGTGATCAGGGTTCGAACGCTACTGGACACGACACCGGAGGACTGGGATTTCATCCAGAACGTGAACGCGCGCGGATTGTTTTTCACACTGCAGGCTGGTGCGCGAAGAATGCTCGATCAGCCACCGCTTGCCGAGGGTCGTCCGTGCGGAAAAATCATCAACATGGCGTCGGTCGCGGGCCGGGGAGGGCGCGCGATGCTGGGCGCTTATTCAGCGAGCAAGGCAACCGTAATTAACGTGACACAGACGGCAGCAATTGAGTTCGCGCCACGACTGACGGTGAACAGCATCTGCCCCGGACCAGTAGACACTGAAATGTGGAAGCAGATTGACCGTGAGTGGAGCGAGCATGAACAGCGCCCGCTCGGCTCGGTCTGGAAGGAACGGTCCAGCGCAGTACCGATGGGTCGGCACCAGACCCCGGACGATGTTGCCGGCGTGGCCTCGTTTCTTGCCAGTGCCGATGCCGACTGTATCACCGGCCAGTCATATCGCGTCGACGGCGGTGCCGTGATGCAGTGATCGGGCTGGACCGCCGTGCAGAATCGCGTAATTCATTGTGATCATCAGGCAACGAACAGATATCTCTAGGCGGGCCGCGGTTTTGTTGATCTGCGTCAGTGGCCGTGTCTCCGGGTCGTGGCAGCATTGCAAACATGAGTGCTGTTGTCACAAGCTTGAATCATTTCCCCGTATTCGATGCCGGGTTGATCCGTCGCTACGACGGTCACGGGCCACGCTACACCTCGTACCCGACCGCTGTCCAGTTCACGACCGAGTTTGACGCCAATGCTTACGTCAGTGCCGCGCGCGAGACCAATGAGGCGCTGATTCCGGATCCGCTATCGGTTTACATTCACATTCCGTTCTGCGATACGGTGTGTTTTTACTGCGGCTGCAACAAGGTGGTCACCAAGAATCGCAAGCGGGCCGCCATCTATCTCGACTATTTGTTCAGGGAGTTTCAATTGCACGGCGCGCTGTATGACCGGGACCGCGAGGTTGTGCAGCTGCATCTGGGTGGCGGCACGCCAACGTTCCTCAGTCCGTCGCAATTGCGTGATCTGATGACGGCGTTGCGTGAGTGTTTTACGCTATCTGATTCACCTGATCGAGACTATTCAATCGAGCTCGATCCGCGTTCGGTCGACCCCGATGCCGTTCATCATGACCCCGATGCCGTTCATCATATTGCTGGCCTCGGATTCAACCGCTTCAGTATCGGCGTCCAGGATATTGATGAAAAAGTACAGCGCGCGGTGAATCGTATTCAACCATTCGCACAAACGCGGCGAATTATTGAGGCTTGCCGCGATGCCGGTGCAGATTCGGTCAATGTCGACTTGATCTATGGCCTTCCCTACCAGAATGAAACAGGGTTTGTTAAAACACTCAGGCGCATCATCGGAGATGCGCAGCCTGATCGCCTGTCAATATTCAACTATGCGCACCTGCCCGAGCGCTTCAAACCGCAACGCCAGATTGACTCCACAACGCTACCGTCGCCTGAGCAGAAGTTGCGTATGCTCGCGGCGACTATCGACACACTTGCAGCAGCGGGCTATATGCATGTTGGAATGGATCACTTTGCGTTGCCGCACGATTCGCTGGTTCAGGCTCAGCACGACCGGAGTTTGCATCGCAACTTCCATGGCTACTCGACGCACGTAGCCTGCGACCTCGTTTCAATGGGCGTCAGCGCGATCGGCAAACCGGGAAACCGGGAAACAATTTCTACCAGAATGCGAAATCGCTCGACGAGTATTACGAATGCATTGATGCCGGCACATTGCCGGTTGAACGCGGCCTGACGATGAACGACGACGATTGCATCCGCGCTGAAGTTATCCAGCAGCTAAGTTGTCACTACGAACTCGACGGCGCCGCTCTGGCTGACAGGTTCGATATCCACTTTGACGATTATTTTGCAGGCGAAATTGACCAGCTTCACTGCCTTGCGCGCGATGGCCTTGTTGCATTGAGCAGGGGTCGCTGGCGGGTAACGGCAAAAGGCAGGTTGCTGATCCGAAATATTTGTTCGGTATTTGACCGCTACCTGCAACAGTCCGCAACCAGGGGGTTTTCGCGGCTCATCTAGCGAGCCTTTGGACCAGGAATAATTCACCTGCAACGATGCAAGGGAACATCGGTGAAACACGGGCTTCACCGATGTTCCGTTTCCAGGCCACTACGGGCGTGGGTAATTCAGGCCGGGTTCGGCCGGAACAATGATCTCCAGTTATTGTTCCTGAGGCTGCTGGTCAATCCGCATGCCCATAGCGTCCACCAGACCAGAAAGATCTGATAGGGGACACGAACAAAAAGATACGACGGTCCCATTTCGGCGCCTCCATAGGGCACGCTGTTCAGCGCGGCGTAGATGTTTGCCGGCAGGAAAGCAACGAGCATCAGGGCGATGGCGAGTCCGGCCTTTTGAGTTGAACCCCGAATCCACAAAGCGGCCGCCAGCACCACGCCCAATAAGCCCGTTGCATAGATCAACGCTGTGCGTGCAGGAACCCAGTCGGGAAGCATCATTGTCATGGGCTCGGGGCTGATGAAATGCGCGCTGCTCGTCATCATCAACATCAGGGTGAGACCAAACCGCCCGAGCCGGCGCGTGCCGGATGCCCAGGCGCCAAGCAAGGGGCGCAAAGCACTGCAAATGAGCAACGGCAGGACAAGAATCAATGTCAACGCGATGAGATTGATGTATGGCCTTATCGAAAGTAGAGCGACAGCAATCGGATTATGCTGGACAGATATGCGCTGCGTGTTCAACCCATCCACAACGTTGAATTGGACGGCTTCGAAATCCGGCATCCCGAGGGTCTTGAATGCATTGTTTGAAAACCCGTAAGGCTCCAGAGGAAGCGAAAAATAGGGCTGGTCCAGTTCGTCGTTAATGTTCTGGTCGTGATGCGCGATTGCCGCGTATGTGCCTTTTTGCAGATCGAAAACGGACCAGGTCGCACGCCCGTCCCGAATTCGACCACTCACGATGCGAAAAGGTGGGGCAGCGCCGTCATAACTCGCCTGCGAATCAAGCAGAATGATGCGTGCGAGCCCGTCATTCGATTCGAACCCGTCGACGTGTATCGTCAGCACCGAATCGGCCGCACACGGGACCGTGATGAACAAGCTGGCAAGCAACACCGGTATTCGAATGTTGAAAAGAAATCGCATACGACTCATTGGTGGCTCCTGAAATTTACCGTCAGCGGACCCTGGCATCGATCCAATTGAAGCTCGACACCGGGATGCCAGGTTTTGGAAGCTGCAAGAATGCGAGCCTTGCCCGGCTGCGCTGACTGGCGCGAATGGTTGAATGCGGTGGGCTGATTGACATCATCGTCAGGGCGCGTGGAGTTCCCGGTGATGAAGTGACTACGAGGGAACGTTCTCCGGGGTCTATGGTGCGAAAAGCAAGAATGTTGCCATCGGTTGAGTGCGGGCCGCACCGGTGCGCGTGGTCGTGTGTTCCGCCTTGCGTAGAGGGGATATGGCCTGCAGACTCGCCGGCGCGCGGTATCCCTAGTCGTGCGCCTGCCTGATTCTTTCCCACACCAATTTGCCGTTCAGCGATTTACCGCCGATGGCCATTGGTGGCGTGCGCAGGACTAGTCCTCCGTCAGTGAATTGGTAGTGGCGCCGTTGTTCCTTGCCGACCCAGTTCGGCAACAGGGATAGCGTGACCTTGTGGGCCACCACCTGCTCGCTTTCGTCTACGGTGTAACTTCCGCAATAAGCCTGGTAGCTTTCGAACGCGGCTCTCAATTCCTCGTGGCTGCCGGCCTTCCGGTCGGCAATTGCGAAAGGTGCACGATGCGCTTGCCCAAGCTGCGCCGACATATTGCCCTGCGTGTCGTACATCAGCAGACCCTGTGATTCGGTGCCATAGGGCGACTCGCCGAGTGTGCCGTCGTCTTCGCGGAATTCGGTAGACACCAGGCGCCAGGCGCCGGCGAATTTTTCAGTTTCTGTCATGGTGCGCAATTCCTCGCAAGCGCATTGCATTCGCTAAAACTGCGCAGGCTGAGTACGATATCAGTGAGTATCATTGAACACTTCCTTCATGAATAGTGGTTGAGGCGTCTCGATCAGTGATCAAGAACGCCAGGCTTCTGGAACTGGAATCATTCGCGGCGCTGTCAACAAGGCCGTGTCTGCAAAGAACCATATTATGAGGCACCGTTGCGGTGCCGAAGGGGCGAGAGTGTTTGTTCCGTTGGCGAACGGTTTTATGTCTTGAGTTCGCCAATGGTGGTCTAATTGCAGCCTGACGATCCTGTTGAACCTCGAAGAGATGATTGGATATGTGCGGCCGTTACGTATCTCCTGACCAGGCGGCGATTGAGCGCGCGTGGAGCGTGCATGCGCGCGATATTGCACCGTTCTCACAGCAATTCAATGTCGTGCCGACCTCGACTGTACCCTTGTTGCGCCCGGATGAAGATGAGGGCGGAACGGAAATGGCGCTGGCGCGTTGGGGCTTTATTCCCCATTGGTGGAAGCAGGATAAACCGCCACGACTGACACACAATGCCAGATCGGAAGAAGCCGCAAACAAACCGATGTGGCGTACGCCACTGAGTAAAGGACGGTGCCTGATTCCGACGCTCGGATGGTATGAATGGCAAGTGGTTGATCGTGTCGATCAACGCATGGGGGAAGTCAAAAAGGCAAAGCAACCGCAATTTCTTCGATTGCCCGGCGGCGGCCCCGCCTGTTTTGCAGGGCTCATGTCGTACTGGCGGGCGCCGGATTCCGGGGAATGGCAGCTTACCTGCTCGATACTCACCCGCAAGGCAGCAGACTCGATTGCAGAGGTGCACGATCGAATGCCCATAGTTTTGAGTGACGACGCGCATTCACAATGGCTGGACAAAGACCTGACTGACGGGAAAGAGGCAATTGCATTCGCGAAGGAAGCTGCGGTTGTGGAATTTGAACACTACGCGGTCAGTGATCGCGTCAACCGCCCGAAAGAAAGCGACGCAAGTCTGATTGAACCGATTTGAGAACCGACCGGAATGCGCTAGGTCATGATGCGCGATTGATAGTGCGGTGCGCGCTACCAATGACGCAGTTGCGGGAATGACGATGGGTTCTTCAGAGAAATTCTGGGACAAAAATGCGAAACGCTATTCAAAGCGGCCGATCGCGAACGAAGCGGCTTACCAGAAGAAATTACATATAACGCAAGAATACTTGCGGCCAGACATGTCGGTACTGGAACTGGGCTGTGGAACCGGGTCCACGGCCATTGTGCATGCGCCGTTCGTGAAACATATTCGTGCGGTCGACATCTCGCCACGAATGCTCGAGATTGCCCGCGCCAATGCCGAGGCGCAGCGAATCAGGAACATTACCTTTGACTGCACAACGATTGACAAGCTCGAGGTGCCCGATCAATCCGTCGATGCGGTGCTGGCACTCAGTGTGTTGCATTTGCTTGCGGACTGGCAGGCGGTCATTGGCAGAGTCCATCGCATGCTCAAAGCCGGCGGTGTCTTCGTGACCAGTACCGCGTGTATTGGCGATTCAATGAAATTTTTCAAGCTTGCCGCACCCGTTGGTCAATTCTTCGGAGTGATGCCGCTGGTCAAGGTGTTCACAACGCGGGAATTGACGATTGGCTTTTCCGATGCCGGTTTCAAGATTGAACGCCAATGGCAGCCCGGCAGGAACAAGGCAGTATTCATTGTCGCAAGGAAGGAAGAACGAGAGCGCATAAATCGATAGCCGGGCCGATTGCTAGCGTTGAGAGAGGCGCCTGTTTGTACAATCCGTAAGGCAGGGAGCCTGCATTCCCGAACCGGCAGGGGAATTCACTCCGTTGTGTTTGGTCGAATCAGTTGCCGATAGATGCCAGAAAAGAAGGGCAGCAATATTCGCGATTCTGAAATTGCTGCTTCGAAACCGGCACGCGATCAATGCGGCGTATCGGCGTTCAGGTTCAAGCCTTTGACATTCCGGGAGAAATCAGATGAGCATTCGATTCAATCACACTCTCGTCCACGCCAGTGACAAGGAGATGTCCGCAAACTTCCTGGCGGGCATTCTGGGCTTGCCGGCAGCAAGTCGCTTTGGGTCGTTTCTGGTGGTCGAACTCGAAAACGGCGTTTCGCTGGACTTTCTGGATGCAGGCGACACGCCAATCACGTCGCAGCACTACGCGTTTCTGATCGACGAGAGCGACTTTGATGCTGTCATCAATCGTATTCGCGATGGCGGCCTCGATCACTGGGCCGACCCTCGCAAGCGGCGCCCTGGTGAAATCAACACCAACGACGGTGGACGCGGCGTCTATTTTGAGGATCCGGATGGGCACTTACTAGAAGTTCTGACGCGGCCTTACGGTAGCGGAACCTTGAATCCGCAGGGCTGATTACGTTTGCCGGTGTTTCCTGCGCTGGCGCATCGACAGAGTGGTTGAATGATCACCCGGCGGAAAGACGGTATCGCTTGGTGCACATCCGGCCAAATAGGTAAACTGGCATTGTTCGGGAGGTGAGGGGGTAGATATGGGCGTCGTTCAAGGCACACGGGTTCGGTCAGGAGAAGAAGTGCGTGACATACCCGCATCGGCTGATGCGAGTGTTGCAGAACCTGCAACTGCGGATCTCAAGCTGCGGGAATACATGCGCGACGGTGAACGACGTGCGCGTTCCCTGCCGAATCGCGGACCGATCCGGTTTACGGAGAACGGTGAACTCGCGCCGGACATACTCGATGCGTATTTGCGCTACGGCTTCTACATTTTCGAGAACGTCATTGGAGAAGAAGAACTGGCGGATCTGGAGTCGGACTTGACCGACATCATGGCCCGCTTTCCGTCGCAGCGTGACTCACCGGTCGACGCAAAAGGACGCCCGGCACTGGGAGCGGATTGCGAAGCGCCTGCGCTGTTCTGGGCAAAACCGCTGAGTGACCCGTTCGGCGGTACCGAACTGGCCAACGGCCGCCATCCGGTGAAAATGTCAGAGCCGCAAGCGGCAAAGGATGCACCGGAAGAAATTGTCTACCTGATACTTGGCACACTTCAACATTCTGACGGGTGTCTGCGTGTTTATGGCCATCCCGACCTGTTACGGGTGGCGTCTCAGATCAATGGCGAGGACTTCGTGCCGTTTAACGAAGCGATTTTTATCAAGAAGCCGGGCGAGGGTGCCTCGGTCGCCTGGCATCAGGACGGGGTCACACACTGGGATACGGATTACTGGGACGAAACCTGCCACGGGTTCAACTTCATGGCGCAACTCTACGGCTGTACGGCCGCCAACGGCGTTTGGGTTGTTCCGGGAAGCCACAAGCGCGGCAAAATTGACATCAAGGCGATGGCGACCGAAGCCGGATCGGACCGGCTTCCCGATGCAGTTCCATTGCTGTGTAATCCCGGCGATGTCGCGATCTGCAACCGGCAGCTTGTGCACGGGTCGTTTGCGAATACGAGCCCGGACTGGCGCGTCACCATCAATTTCGGATTTCATCGCCGCGCATCAGTGCTTGGCGTACATGGAGGCGGCGTCCACAACGCACCAGCGGTTTACGACGCAGAACGTATAGGCAAGCGATCGCGCTTGATTGGTTACGGCATTGATGCAAGGCGTAAACGCTTTCCTGGCGAAACGCCTTTCATCTACAAGCCCCATGTCGAGTCCAGTGAACGTTTCAGCTGGAATGATGAAGCTAGAGCCGAGCTCAAGGACTATAACCTGCTCGACTTGAGTATTTGAGTCGAAAGACAGAATAGTCTCAGGGTCAGATCTTGTATCGTGCCCTCTTGCCCAGTCAGCCGCGAATGCCTGTTCGGAATGTTGACCACGGCGAGCTGCGCAGGGATGGTGCACGATTGATCTTTACCGGGCTGGCGACAGTTTGCCAATCAACAAGCAGCGGCATTCGAATTTCTGGCACACATGAATTACTTCCGGGCCATTGAATCGAAGTTTTAACTGGTCATCTGTTCGCGCTGCGCTGCAGGCCGAAGCGACCTGACTAGCGTGGTCCCGGCAGTTTCTCGATCCAACCTCACAATCAAGGAGCGGTCATGTCCTCACTTGCTTATCTTTCTGCCCTGGAGCTGGCCGCGAAAATCAAGGCTCGGGAGATTAGTTCGGTTGAACTCACCCAATTGTATATCGATCGAATTGAGAAATATGACGCTGATATAAACGCAGTCATCATACGCACCTTTGAAAATGCGCTCGCCAGGGCAGAGCAGGCGGATCGTGTTTTGAGCGATGGCGGGGATTTGGGCCCCTTGCATGGCGTGCCGATGACGATCAAGGAGTCCTACGTGCTCGCAGGCACGCCGTCGACCTGGGGCATCGAGGATTTTCGTGACAATATTTCTGACGCCGATGGGCTTGCGGTCAAGCGGTTTCGCCATGCAGGCGCACATTTTCTCGGCAAGACCAACGTGCCGACGGAACTGGCCGACTTTCAGAGTTTCAACCCGATCTACGGCACCACCGGTAATCCGTGGGACAGGTCGCGAACGCCGGGGGGGTCTTCCGGTGGGAGTGCTGCCGCGCTCGCTGCGGGATTCAGTGCACTGGATGCGGGTTCCGACATCGGCGGATCCATCCGTAACCCGGCGCATTTCTGCGGCGTTTACGGCCACAAACCGACTTACGGCATTATTCCGATGCAAGGCCATGAACTCGTGGCAGGCATTCCCGAGGCAGACCTGGCCGTGTGCGGACCACTGGCGCGTAGTGCAAATGATTTGAAGGTTGCGCTGGATACCATGGCGGGTCCCACTGAACGTGAGGCCCTGGCCTGGCAGTTGAATCTCCCGCCATCTGACTTCAACAGTCTCAAAGATCTGCGCGTGGCTGTTTGGCCGACCGACGACATTGCGCCGGTGAGCACGGAGGTTGCCGATCGCGTCGTTATGGTGGGTGAAACGCTGGCAAAGCTAGGGGCCAAGGTGTCTGACACCGCGCGCCCCGAATTCGATGTAAACCGGACCCATCAAAATTACCAGACCTTGCTAACGTCTGTCATGACCGGCGCGTTGTCCGACGAAAAAGTCGCGAAGGCGCAGGCTGTCGTCGATAATCTTGAGCCGGGCGACACGTCGAGCGAAGCGGTGAATGCCCGGGCGACGGTGCTGCCGCATCGAGACTGGATCCGGGCGAACACGCAACGAGAGAAATTGCGGCGCGCATGGCGCGCATTCTTCGACGATTGGGATGTACTCCTATGTCCACAAATGGCCACCGCGGCGTTCCCTCACGATCACCGTCCGTTCGGACAACGCACCATCAAGGTAGATAACCAGGAACAGCCGTATTTCAAACAACTGTTCTGGGCGGGAATGATTGTGAATTCTTATTTGCCAAGCACTGTGTTCCCGACCGGGCCAAACCGGCAGGGATTGCCAATTGGTGTGCAGGCGGTCAGCGCGCCATACCGCGACTACCGCACAATTGCGTTTGCTGGCCTAATTACCCGGGAGATTGGTGGATTCGTAGCACCGCCTGATTACGACTAGCAGATTGGGGAAGTCTGCTCGAATGGCACCGTAGCTACGGGCGAACGCCGCCTGAATCGCGGCGAACGTATTGCGATCATCGCAGTACCCCAATACCCCAATACCTTGCGGCACTCGCCTCGATGCGCTCACTCTGGATATACCTCCCCAGGCCACTCTTCAACGGCATCATCCCCGCTTACGATTCCGGCAGGCGTAATACTTGCTCACTTTAGGCACATTGACGGGGGATGGCTACTGCAAAGTGACTTCGCCAACACGATCTGCAGTGTGATCGTGGCATTGCCTTGCAATGATTTACTTGTTTTTTGAAGTCGCAGAACGGCTCAGCGGTGCAATGCCGACCGCGCCAGTCAAGGTAGCCGAGTGCGGCCGGCGGCTGACCATGGTCACATTTGCGCTTGGTCGCTGCGGCGGCGAAATCGAAAGGAGAACGTTCATGAAGGTATTGCTCACAAGTCTTGCACTGTTACTTTTTGCGTCAACAGGGTCGGCTGCAGACGAAAACAAGTGGTATGTAGGAATCGGTGGTGGGCAGAGCAAGTTAGGTAACGTATGTTCCGGCGCAGGGACAATGGCCACGCTTACGTCGTGCGACGAAGAGGCCGTCGCCTGGAAGGCAACGCTCGGGCGCAAGCTTTCGAAATTGTGGGCGCTTGAACTTTCCTACGTCGATGCGGGGGAAGCAGAAGTAGTTGCGTCTTCGCCGGCGGGGACGATGACTGTCAACCCGCGCATGTTTGTAGGTTACGTAGTGGTGGACGTTCCGCTTAGCAACCATCTTGGTCTTTTTGCGAAAGGCGGGCTTTCCTACTTCAATACGACATACGAACGATCCGGCGTTTTTCGCGCGTTACCGTCCGGGGACGATGGTGTTGAAGGGGCTTTGGGGGCAGGAATACGCTGGAGTGGCTGGAAGCGCGTCAGCCTGCGCGCTGAATGGGAACACTTCAACGACGCAGTGGGCATAGGCTCAGGTGACGTCGATATGGGAACGATAAGCCTTATCGTTCATTTCTAGAAGCGTGCTGGAACTCCGCAGCCACTAGATGCCAGACTATTTATTGTTCTGCCGACCGTTCTAATCCACAAGCCGCAACTTGATGCCGGCTGTTTTCAGGTAGTTACGTTCCTGCTCGAGATCGGTCCGGCTGAGCGGATGTGATTCAAGCCAGTTGCCGGGAAACGTCAGCGTCAAGCTGTCGTCCTTGGCCGTCGCGACAGCCTGTCCGATTCCGTCTTCACTGCGGGCGCGGTGTAGCACCACGGATATACGCAGCAAGGACGCCAGCCGGATCGCGCGCGATTGTTTCATAGACAGTTCGTCAAACTCAGCCAAAGAAAATTTGCGCCGGTGCGCGCGTACCAGTGCCGCGAGTACAAGTTGGTCATCCAGGGAAAATCCGGGCAGATCGGCGTGCTGAATCAGATATGCGCCATGCTTGTGGTATTGCGCGTGTCCGATGGTGAGACCAAGCTCGTGCAGGTTTGCCGACCAGCGCAGCAGATTGACGTGTTTTTGCTTTTTGAGACGCCACGCCTCACTGACTTGCGCATGCAGGTTGAGCGCGGTCTTCTCGACACGTTTTGCCTGATCAAGATCAATCCGGTATTTGTCGATCAGTCCGCGGATGGTCACTTCGCGAACGTCTTCGGGACCGAAGCGTCCAAGCGTGTCGTAAAGTATGCCTTCGCGCAGCGCGCCTGCGGCTGGCTCGAGACGTTTGATGTCCAACACCTCAAACGCCGCCAGCAATATTGCGACACCTCCCGGAAAGACAGGCGCACGTTCGGTTTGCAGGCCGGCAAAATCGAGTTTGTCCACATGCTTGGCCGCGACGATTTCGTCACGCAGCCAGCGTAGCCCGGCAAGGGTAATGCCTTTGGAATCGGGATCGGCGTTGAGCAGCACTTCCGCAACGTTGCTCACGGTACCGGAGGATCCAACCGCAGTATCCCAACCGGCTTTGCGGTAAACGTATTGCAGCGGCTCGAATTCCTGCATCGCCGCCAGTTCACAACCGTGCATTGCCTCTTCAGTGATGCGTCCGTCCGGAAAAAATTGCTGGCTCATTCCCACGCAGCCAACGTACAAGCTTTCCATGAACAGAGGGGTAAAGCCCCTGCCGATGATCACTTCGGTGCTGCCGCCGCCAATGTCAATGGCCAGACGTTGTTTGTTGTCCAGCGGCACGTTGTGCGAAATTCCAAGGTAAATAAGTCTTGCTTCTTCTATTCCGGAGATTATTTCTATGTCATGACCAAGGGCTTCGCGCGCCTGGCGCACAAACTCGTTCGAGTTGCGCGCGCGCCGTAGCGTATTGGTGCCGACCACGTGTATGCCGTCCGCCGGTACGTCGCGCAGCCTCTCGCCGAATCGCCGCAAGCAATCGATTGCCGCTTGCATTGTCTCAGGATGCAAATTGTTGTTTTCGTCGAGCCCGGCGGCAATGCGCACCATCTCCTTCAGACGGTCGACCACGTGCAGTTGGCCGTCGGCCACCCGCGCCACCGTCATGTGGAAACTGTTGGAACCAAGATCAACGGCAGCAACGACTTGCGGAATGGTCGTTTGGGCAGTGGGCATACGAATGAAAATTCGGAAAGCTACCGTTTGGACAGGTTATTTGAGCTTATCAGCAGCGCGTGGTTGAAGCCAGTTGCAAAATCCCGTCTCGAATGTGCCGGCGGTAACCGGGTCACGAAAATCGCTGCAACCTGCTACCTGCCTGTTTTGCGTTGTTTGCGTTTTTTGTGAAGGCGTGGAATTTTGCCCGATGCCCGGGCAACCGTGGCGGACGCGAGCTCGCGAATTAATTCTGTCTGGGCTGTATACGGCGCATTCTCTCCGGCTTCGACCCGGCGATAGCTGCCGTCTGACTGGAGCTCCCATGCCTGCGTGTTGTCAGCCAGGTAAGGATTGAGGCCCTCCTCGATCACTCGCCTGGCGAGTGCCAGATCGCTTATCGGAAAAAACGTCTCCACGCGCTGAAACAGGTTGCGGCCCATCCAGTCTGCGCTGGAACAGAATACCCGCGGATCGCCACCGTTCTCGAAATAAAATACTCTGGAATGCTCCAGAAACCGGCCGACCACCGAGCGTACGCGAATGTGCTCGGATACGCCTTCTACTCCCGGCCTGAGACTGCACATGCCGCGCACGATCAAGTCGATTTCAACGCCGGCCTGCGACGCCGCGTACAGCGCCTGAATGATGCCGGGTTCGACAAGGGCATTCATTTTGGCAATGATCCGAGCGGGTTTTCCGTCACGGGCATTACGGGCTTCGTTGTCTACGAATTCGAGTAAGGCTTTGTAGAGCGTGAATGGCGATTGCAACAGGCGTTTGAGCCGGGTTACTTTGCCAAGGCTCGTCAGTTGCAAGAAAATCGTGTGCACGTCCTGACCGATGTCGGGATCGGCGGCAAAGAAACCGTAATCAGTATAGATGCGCGCCGTGCTGGCGTGATAGTTACCTGTGCCAAGGTGCACATAGCGCCTGATACGCTTCCCCTCCTGGCGTACGATGAGCAGCATTTTTGCGTGCGTCTTGTAACCGACGACGCCGTACACCACGTGCGCGCCTGCAGCCTGCAATCGCGAAGCCAGCGCGATATTCGCCTGTTCATCGAAACGCGCGCGTAATTCGATCACGACGGTGACTTCTTTCCCGGCACGCGCGGCGGATGCCAGCGAATCCACCAGTGCTGATTTACTTCCGGTCCGGTAGAGCGTTTGTTTGATGGCACGAACATTGGGGTCACTTGCCGCCTGGCGGACGAAGTCGACGACTGGCGCAAACGATTCAAACGGGTGGTGCAGCAGCAGGTCACCGGCACTCACTGCCGCAAACATGTCCGGGTGCTGGGCAATACGTGTTGGCAAACGGGGCACGAACCCGGGATATTTGAGCTCCGGCCGATCGACCAGGTCCGGCAATGCCATCAGCCGATGCAAGTTGACCGGTCCGTTAACGCGATAGAGGTTCTCCTCCTCCATTTCAAAGCGTCTGAGCAAATATCTGACGACGTCTTCCGGACAGGTGTCGTCCACTTCCAGACGAACAGCAGCACCATAGCGGCGCGACGACAACTCGCCTTCCAACGCCCTGGCCAGATCGTCTACCTCTTCGTCATCGACGAACAAATCGCTGTTACGCGTGACGCGAAACTGATGGCAGGCGCTGACTTCCATGCCGGGAAACAGGTTGCCCATCTGATCGTGAATGATCGATGACAGGAAGATGAAGTTGTAAGGAACGTTGCCAAGGCCTTCGGGCAGTCTGATCAGGCGGGGAAAAACCCTCGGCGCATGCACAACTGCCATACCGCCCGCCTGAGTGAACGCATCCTCACCGTCCAATACGACGATGAAATGAAGGCTCTTGTTGATGACTTTCGGAAACGGGTGCGCCGGATCCAGCCGAATGGGGGCTGAGTATCGGAAGAAGGTTCTCCTGGAAATATTTTTTCACCCATTCTGATTCAGCCTGGCTCCACTCTTTTCGCCGGGCGAATGCGATGCCTTCGCGTTCCAGCGCGGGGAACATTTCATTGTTGAGTATCTCGTACTGTTCCGAGACCAGTTCGTGGGCAACCCCGCTGATGCGATGCATCGTGTCAGCGGGCGACATCTTGTCCGGCCCGCCCTGCGTTGCCCCGAATTCGATCTGTTGCATCAGTCCTGCAACCCGAATCTCGAAAAACTCGTCCAGGTTGGAATTGGCGATACACAGGAAACGCAGCCGTTCCAGAAGTGGCGTTCCAGGGTCGCGCGCCTGCTCCAGCACCCGGCGGTTGAACTCGAGCAAGCTCAATTCGCGATTGATGTACAGGTCAGGATTGTCCAGAGCTGGTTTCTCGGGATGAAGATTGACGATATCGTTCATAAAGCAAAGTATAAACCTGCTGCGAATCGCGTTCGTTACGGATTTGTTTCAATCCGGGCAGGCTCGGCGCGGCAAATTCTGGAATTTCCGCGGTACCGCGCGCACTTTGCCCCGAGTTATCGGCAGGCACGAAGGCGTTGGTGTCGATCGTGGCGTGGCCAGGAAATCAAGCGGACGAAACCGCGACCGAGCACCTGGTAGTCGGTAGCGACGGCGGACGTGCCCATGTTGTCATCTAACTTAACAAGCACAAACGGGTGTGGCATCGTTCGGTTACAAGAACTCAGGAAACAAGGGTTTCTGCCTGCGGTTGCCCGTTTTGCCGGGAGGTGAACAAAGCGGATGGCAGATTTAAAGGCCCGCGTTGCCTTTCATGGACTCAATACCAACCCAAAAAAACGGGCGCAAACCCGTGCGCGGCTCGTCCGCCCCTGCAACTGCGATTGAATTTCCCGAGTCGGATGGTCTGCTTGACATGTTGTCGGATTCGGTCGCAGAGGACTGGAAAGTCGTCGTAGACGCGGGCTCGACCTACGATCTTCGCTATTTCGACACGTTTGACTGGCGCGTCTACAGGGCAGGTTGGGTGATGAGCGAGACGCGTCGAAAACGGAGACGGGAACTCGAGCTGGCGGCGCGCAGCGGGGACGTACTGCAGCGGCTGGCGGACGTGGGTGCGCCCGAATTTGCCCGCGAACTGCCGCCTGGCCGGCTGCGTGACGCGAT
>CATOSA010000042.1 GCA_951812315.1 uncultured Burkholderiales bacterium | reverse complement strand
CGACGGCGGCAAGGGACAGGTTGGGGTGGCGGTACAAGTGCTCACCGAACTGGGAATCACGAGCTTATGCTCGTTGGGGTCGCCAAAGGCGAGGAACGCAAGCCAGGTATGGAACAATTGGTGCTCCCCGACAGAAAGGTTATTGTGCGCACAATGCCAACAATCCGGGGCTGCATCTGATCCAGCAGGTTCGTGACGAAGCGCATCGTTTTGCTATTCAGGGACACAGGAAGCGGCGTGGCAAAGCGCGCACACGCTCGTCCCTGGAGGATATTGAAGGCATCGGAGCGAAGAGGCGACAACGACTGCTGGCACGCTTTGGCGGACTCAGAGGTGTCGTCTCGGCGAGCGTGGAACAGCTGGCCCAGGTCCAGGGGATTAGCCGCGAACTGGCGGAGCGCATTTACCGTCAATTGCGCTGACTTGCTCATATCGACAAGGTTTTGACCAGAGAAGAGTTGCCCGGGGTTTTGCCCAGATCAAGGTAATTGCCGCCACCGCCTTTACAATAACGCCCATTGCACCAATGCCGTTACCAATCTCACTCGATATGAACATGTAATGGGCCTGAATCTGCCCAATCTGATTACCTGGGGACGCATACTGCTGATCCCGTTGCTGCTGCTCGTTTACTACCTTCCGGATAGCTGGATTGGCGAGCACGGGCAAAACGTTGTGGCGACCGCGATTTTCGGTCTGGCGGCGATCACTGACTGGCTGGATGGCTATCTGGCACGTCATCTGAAACAAACCTCGTCCTTTGGTGCATTTCTTGACCCGGTTGCAGACAAACTGATGGTCGCGACCGCGCTCATTTTGCTGGTTTCTCTCGACAACGTGTCGGCGTTCATCGCGGCGATTATCATTGGCCGGGAAATCGCGATCTCGGCTTTGCGTGAATGGATGGCGCAACTCGGTGAGAGCAAGAGTGTTGCAGTGTCGTTTGTCGGCAAACTCAAGACGACGGTGCAAATGATCGCGATTCTGTTGCTGCTCTACAACGACCCGATCTGGTTGGTAGACACACATTGGCTTGGCACGTTGTTGATCTACATTGCGGCGATCCTCACGTTGTGGTCCATGGTTTACTACCTGCGCAAAGCGTTGCCGCAAGTTCGCGACGCAATGAAATAGACTTGCGACTGGTTCATTCATACCAGTCACGTGCTTTCGCCTGTGATTTCTTGACAATGCAAGCCCCCGACCTATAATTCCGCTTCCTCATGCGGGAATAGCTCAGTTGGTAGAGCGCAACCTTGCCAAGGTTGAGGTCGCGAGTTCGAGACTCGTTTCCCGCTCCAGATTCCAGAAAGGAAAATGGACTTGAGTTATGGCCCGATTGGGCTGTACTGAAGCATTTTCCTTTTTTGTTTGAGCTTGCTGGCAGAATCCGCTTGATGAACTTTGCCGGAAGCGATATGCGGTTTGCCGCGCATATGCGAAAGTTCTACTGGAGGGCGGGATGGCAGAGTGGTCATGCAGCGGCCTGCAAAGCCGTCTACGCCGGTTCGATTCCGACTCCCGCCTCCAAAATTCCTTTACGGATATATTGACCGGCCGCACCGCATCGATGCGGGCGATAATGAGCCGCCCGGGTGGCGAAATTGGTAGACGCACGGGACTTAAAATCCCGGGCCGCAAGGCGTGCGGGTTCGAGTCCCGCCCTGGGCACCACAAATTGCATTTCCTTGCTGCTGTGTCGCTACGGTCCCAGGCAGCGCAATAGTCTGTTCCGCACTTCGTAAATTTTGATTCATTGTTGACAGGCTTCTATATATCTATTATTCTCGACATATGGACACATTAACAGCGACCAAAGCTTTTGGAGCTTTGTCCCAGGAAACGCGGCTGCAGGCGTTCAGGCTTCTCGTACGTAGCGGCACGACCGGCATTGCGGCGGGCAATATTGCACGCGAACTGGGCATTCCCCACAACACGATGTCTTCTCATCTCTCGATACTTCTCAATGCAGGACTTGTTGGCGCGAGGCGAGACGGGCGTTCCGTCATTTACCACATCGATTTCACTGGTACGCGCGCGTTGCTGTCTTTCCTGATGGAAGACTGCTGCCAGGGCCAGCCCGAGTTATGCAACTCGGTCCTGGATAGCGTTCTGACGCAATGCGGAGATTCCACCAATTCCAGGGGAGAACACTATGAAACGTCTGCACGTTAACGTCGCTGTCGCCGACCTTACTGCGTCGATACGGTTTTACGCGTCACTGTTTTCGGCCGAGCCCACAGTTGTAAAAACGGACTATGCCAAATGGATGCTGGACGACCCCAGGGTCAACTTCGCCATTACCACGCGCGGGGAGCGCAAGGGCATCGATCATCTCGGCATACAGGTTGAAAACGAAGATGAACTTGGCGATGTTTACTCCCGGTTGCAAGCTGCAGGCTGGCCAGTCATCGAACAAGGGGAAACGACCTGCTGTTATGCGAAGTCCGAGAAGAACTGGATTTCTGATCCGGAAGGCATCGCATGGGAAACCTTCCTGACCAAGGGAGAGAGCCCGGTCTTCGGTGCCGAATCGGGCGTGCAGGACCAATTGTCAGCATGTTGCGCAAAGGCAGAGCCGGTAGATGCCACCGCTTCGAAGTCATGTTGTAACAATGCCCCGGAAGACGAAGCGCAACGCGTGGCCGACTGATTCGGGCAAACAGAGGCCATGAAAGAACAAGAAATCTACAACGTCCTTTTTCTCTGCACAGGTAACTCGGCGCGCAGCATACTTGCCGAAGCCATTCTTAACCGAAGGGGAGAAGGGCGCTTCAGGGCTTACAGCGCGGGCAGTCAACCTGCCGGCACGGTCAACCCGTTTGCGGTGACTCTATTGAAACGGCTTGGCTACCAGACCGCCAGGCTTGCCTCCAAGTCCTGGGACGAATTTGCCTCACCTGGTGCGCCCCAAATTGATTTCGTATTCACGGTTTGCGACAACGCTGGGCAGGAGGTCTGCCCGATTTGGCCCGGGCACCCAATGACCGCCCACTGGGGAATCGCCGACCCTGCGGCCATAACCGGCACAGACGAACAAAAGCATGCCGCATTTGAAACCGCTTATGACGCATTGAACCGGCGTATCAAATCGTTTCTCGAACTGCCGCTCGCAAACGCTGATCAGGCGTCTCTTCGTCGCCGGCTGAATGAAATCGGCGAAGCTCGAATGCAAAACGCCTGAGCGAATTCTTCCGAACAATATCAATCACGGATACTTCAAATGAGTAGTGAGACTATCGCGCCTGAATCGGCAAAGCCGGCAATGAATCTTTTCGAGCGCTACCTGACCTTGTGGGTTGGACTGTGCATCGTCGCCGGCATTTCTCTCGGGCATTTACTGCCCGACCTGTTTCAGTCGATCGGCTCGATGGAAGTCGCCAAAGTGAACCTGCCGGTTGCAGTGCTCATCTGGCTGATGATCATCCCGATGCTGATCAAGATCGATTTCGGCGCGCTGTCCGAAGTCGGTAAACACTGGCGCGGAATCGGTGTCACGCTGTTCGTGAACTGGGCGGTCAAGCCGTTTTCCATGGCGCTGCTTGGCTGGCTGTTCATCGGCGTATTGTTCCGCCCCTATCTTCCTGCCGACCAGATCAACTCCTACATCGCCGGACTTATTATTCTGGCGGCCGCACCGTGCACGGCAATGGTGTTCGTATGGAGCAACCTGTCAGACGGGGAGCCCCATTTCACCCTGAGCCAGGTGGCGCTGAATGATGTGATCATGGTGTTTGCGTTTGCACCTATCGTTGCGCTGCTGCTTGGTTTGTCTGCGATCACCGTACCGTGGGAAACCTTGTTGCTCTCCGTAGGGCTGTACATTGTGGTCCCGGTCATCATCGCGCAGGCCGTGCGCCGTTACGTAATGTCGTCCGGGGGGCAGAAAAAACTGGACGGTTTGCTCAGCAAGTTACAGCCGCTTTCTCTGGTTGCATTGCTTGCAACGCTGGTGTTGTTGTTTGGCTTTCAAGGCGAACAGATCATCGAACAACCGTTGATCATCGCAATGCTGGCCGTGCCGATCCTGATCCAGGTCTATTTCAATTCCGGTCTGGCATACGTTCTCAACCGCGCTTCGGGAGAGAGTCACAGTGTCGCAGCGCCGTCGGCTCTGATCGGTGCAAGCAATTTCTTCGAGTTGGCGGTTGCCGCCGCGATCAGCTTGTTCGGCTTTACATCTGGGGCCGCACTGGCAACCGTGGTCGGCGTGTTGATAGAGGTACCGGTCATGCTCAGCGTGGTGAAAATCGTAAACTCCACGCGTGGCTGGTATGCGCGTGGTGCTGCCGTTCAACGCAGAAGCGGCGTTGATAGCAGCCTTGCAAGACAGACAACGGAACAATAATCGACTTGCTGCGAAGCGATTCGGGCGACGCGCCTAAGTTCAGAGAGTCTGCTGCCTGGCAGACCAATTTAAGTTTTCGCGCTATTCGTCGCTAATCAATTCGTTGCAATTCTATTCATCGCTAACGGTCAGCTGTACCATGTTTGTATCGAATGAAACCCTGCCACGAAGCAGTTTGATATCTTCGTGAAAATCGAGCGTCGAATCGTACCTCCATGCCGCGGCAGGGGCAGGCACATCAGCTCCGGCAACATCGAAGTAGGTTGCCTCGCCCTTGATCGGGCAAAACGTCTTTCGATCGATCGTCTTCAAACTGTCTGGCGCGATACTGCTTTCCGGAAAATAGAGTCTCGGCGGGTACTCCTTTTTCCCGGTTTCGCGAACGACCAACACATCGTCCGACTCCGCCAGCACTAAACCGCCCAGTTTCGCCGTCGCTTTACCAACCAGCTTGTGCATGACCATGAAGTGCCGTTCAACATCGGGGTTACGGATCGTTCCCGATATGGGTTCACTCAGATTCATAACAGTCTCCTCAGCTGCATGGTATTGGGGTCAGATGTTGTTCCGCGGACTGCACTGCGCTAGTCTTGCCGCATGGCTCGACCGATTCACAGTGCATTCCCTTATCAACTCTATCACGTCACCTCCCGTGGAAATTCAGAGGAGGAAACTGGCGAAAGTTTCAAATTCCAGGTGCGCCAGTTCAAACATGATGGACTTTGACTGATTCACCTGCCATTGCCGATTGAGCAAATAAATTCAGCGCGAAATTCGAGCCTCGTATTGGCGCGCAAGTTACTGAAGTCGGCGCGGGAGCGTCGGCGTTCGGGAATGATTCTTCTAGATGGTGCGCATCTGATTTCCAGCTACGCCGAGAATTTTGACCTGACGGGCGCGGTCATTCTCGTCAATGGCGCGAGTCACACCACACCTGAATCCAACGAGATAGTTGCATCGTTGCCGGCGCAGGCAAGGGTACTGGACGTGCCAGGCGCACTGTTTGACGATATTTCTCCGGTTGACACGCCAACAGGCATCATCGCATTGGTCACTCGTCCCGCGGTGAGTAACAGTGACGATCGTGAACGGTTTTGCCTTGCGCTCGACGGCGTCCAGTATCCCGGCAACCTCGGGTCGGTATTGCGCACAGCGGCGGCAATGCGAGTTGACGCCGTACTGTTATCCAGTTCCTGTGCCGACCCCTGGTCGCCCAAATGCCTGCGTGGCGGCATGGGCGCGCAATTCGTGCTGCCAGTCACTGAGCAGGTCGATCTGCTCGAAACTCTCAAGGAGTTTGAGGGGACGCGGTTGGCGACATCATCGCATTCGGGATGCGCTCTTTCGCAAGCGAGGCTTTCCGCGCCCGCGATCGTCATGATTGGCGGTGAAGGCGCGGGACTAAGCACCGAACTACTCGCCAGTGCCGACACAACTGTGTGCATTCCAATGAGCAAGGGCATCGAATCGCTGAACGTCGGCGCGGCTGCGGCAATGATCTGTTACGAACGTTTTCGTCAATTTCCAGCATGAGCCTGCAGCCATCCGATAAGGGCAGTTCCGCAAGACGCCGGCGTTGGCTCACACCCGGGCTGTACCTGCTGGCCGCCATTTTGTTGCTGGCTTTTGTTCTGACGATACAGCCGCATGGGCCCCGGCAGATGGCGGAACGCGAAGACCCACGCTCCTACCTCGAGAGCCTGATCGCGGAATCGAAAGTACCGGGTATCCAGTACCTGATGGTAGGTCCTGACGGCGTACTGTTCGAATATGCCGCTGGCCGGGCAAACATATCTCAAGCCCGGCCGATGAATCAGGATACGACGCTGATGGCGTACTCGATGAGCAAGACGATTACGGCGGCCGCCGTAATGCGGCTGGCCGACGAGAACAAACTGAGCCTGGACGATTCTGTGAGCAGCTATGTGGATTCATTTCCGTACGGTACTGATGTCTCAATCGGTCAATTGCTGACGCACACTTCCGGCATTCCGGCACCTGTTCCACTGCGTTGGGCACATCTCGTAACCGAGCACGACAGTTTCGACGAGGAAAGTGCACTGTCTGACCAGCTTCAGAAATACAACACCCTCGCGTCCAGACCCGGAGAGAGGTATACCTACTCCAATCTGGGCTACTGGCTGCTCGGGCCCGTGATTGAAAGTGCAAGTGGCACGGATTTCGAGATTTACGTCAGCGAGCAAGTCCTGAAACCGCTGGGTGCGTCGGCGTCGGAGCTTGGTTATGTGATTCCTGATCCCGCCGTTCACGCAACCGGTTATCTTGAAGCGTTCTCGTTCCTCAATCTCATAAAAGGGTTTGTCATTGACCGGGAATTGATCGGGAACTATGACGGTCGCTGGCTGCAAATCAACCCACACTACGTAAACGGGCCAGCGTTCGGTGGGCTGGTTGGCACAGCCCGCGGTTTCGGCAAATTCCTGCAAGACCAACTGCAGCCCAGCTCGGTATTGTTCAGCGAGCAGATGCAAAAGACTTTCTACGAGGCCGTACACACCAGCGACGGACGTGAAATACCGATGACCGCCGGATGGCACATCGGGAACCTGGACGAAAATCGATACTTCTATAAAGAGGGCGGTGGAGGTGGATTCCGTTCAATGATGCGTATTTACCGGGATCAAGGCATTGGCAGCGTCCTGCTTGCGAACGCGACCGCCTACGACGTCGGGGGCTTGCAGAACGTCCTCGACGCGCAATTCCTGCAGTAGCGAAAGAGACGGTGCGGTTGCGCCAGCACCGCAAAACACTCCGGAAGATTCCACCTGTTGGCAAAGCGTTACGCGATTGTGGTATATTGTTGATCATTAGTTGACTACTCAACGAGTAATTAAGGAATAAACATGCAAACCACAACACCACAAGCTGAATTCATCATGATGCAGTCAGCACTGAGCACCAAACTGACCAGAAGGGTTGAAGGCCAATTGAGCTTTCACGGGATTAGCTTTACGGAATTCATGATCCTGCGTTTTCTGAACGAAGCGCCCAAGAAGACCATGCGCAGAATCGATCTTGCAGAACGTGTTGGAATCAGCGCGTCCGGCGTCACGCGACTTCTCGCGCCAATGGAAAAACGCAAGCTTGTCGAGAAGGAGGCCAATGCGCGCGACGCGAGGGTTAGCTTGGTCAAGCTGTCCAAAGCAGGAGAACGCACCTACAAGGAGGCGTCAGTGAGCTTTGAACACAGCGCCGAGTTTCTGTCCGAGCGTTTGAGCGAGAACCAGTTGTCCACGCTTCTGGGACTTTCGCGCGAACTGGCTTGAATCCAGAAGGGCTCGGCGACCATGCACGATTCTTGTACGGCGTGATCCGGGACAGTCATGAAAACATCGGTATACATTGCCACAAGCCTTGACGGCTTCATTGCCAGACCGAATGGCGGACTCGACTGGCTCGGATCACCCTCGGGCGACGGCGAGGATTACGGTTACAGCGCATTCATGGACTCGGTCGACGTGCTGGTCATGGGCCGCAACACGTTCGACAAAGTGCTTTCCTTTGGCGACTGGCCTTACGGGTCCAAGCCAGTCGTCGTATTGACCAGTCGCTCTCTCGATATCCCTGAAACTGTTTCAAAGCATGTCGAAACGATGTCATGTTCGCCTTACGAACTGGTTGACAGGCTCGCTGCGCGCGGCGCAAATCACCTGTACATCGACGGCGCCAACACGATTCAGCGTTTTCTGGATGCCGGTCTGATTCAGCGTCTGATTATCACCCGGATACCGGTACTGATTGGTAGCGGCATCCCGTTGTTCGGACCACTGGCAAAGGATGTCAGGCTACGCCATGTCGACACACGCGTTTTCCCAACCGGCCTGGTGCAAACCGAGTATGAGATCGCCGCTTGATTTCGTTCTATATTCAGAGCATCCGACCGGATTCAAGACTGACTGTGACTAACCTTGAAATTCCTGACTGAAGGCAGAGCCAATGGCAAAACCCGGAATCACAGGAAGTGCACCAATACTGCTCGTTAACGACGTGGTTGCATCTGCCAACTACTATCGGGACAAGGTCGGGTTTTCCTACGATCAATTCTGGGGTGAACCGCCTTGTTTCTGTATCCTCTGGCGTGACAGTTTCAATTTGATGCTCAGTCAGGTGGACGATCCCAAATTCATCGTGCCGCATTACAAGGCGGTCGAGAGAATGTGGAACGTCTATTTCTGGGTGAACGATGCTGAAGCACTCTATGCGGAACTCAAAAGGCGTGGCGCCACAATCGACTATGAACTGTGCACTCAGCCCTACGGATGCAGGGAGTTCGGAATTCAGGACCTGGACGGCTACGACATCGCCTTCGGCCAGGATGTCGCCTTCGGCCAGGATATCGCACCGCCTGTCGAAAAGAACGCCTAGCACTCGCGCATTCGATGCCTGGCTAGATCAATTTACCTCACGAAGCAAATTCCACAGCCATATTTCACAAACGGAACAGCAAAACCATGACAACCCAATCTGAAGCGCGTAACCGTTTTCGTGGAGCCTTCGTGCTCCTGCTGGTCGTTGCAGTTTCGATCATTTTTGTTGCCACCGTAAAAGGTTTTCTCGCGGCAATATTCATGGCGGCCGTTTTCACCGGCCTCGTTTATCCGGTCTATCGTTGGGTGCTCGGCCGGTTTCAGGGACGAGAAACGCTTGCATCAATGACGACATTGATGATCGTGATCGTCGTGGGCGTTCTTCCATTAATTGCGTTTCTTGGCGTCGTAGTCGGTCAGGCGGCCGACGTGACCAAGATCGTCGCGCCCTGGGTGGAAGAGCAGCTCAAGGCGACGACCGTCAAGGATCGTCCTTTGCCGAGCTGGGTTCCTTTTGCCAAGGAACTGGAACCGTACCATGCGGAGATCACCGCCAAAGTCGCAACGCTTGCCAGCAAGGCGGGCGCATTCATCGTAGGCAGCTTGTCCAAGGCGACGCAAGTTACCGCAATCTTCCTGCTGAACCTGTTCGTCATGCTGTACGCGATGTTTTTCTTTTTCATTCGTGGCCCGGATATCGTACAGACCATGACCGGCTATCTGCCGCTGTCCGCCGTTGACAAGAAACATCTTCTCGAAGTCGGCATGTCGGTAAGTAAAGCCACCATCAAAGGCACTCTGGTCATTGGCATTGTGCAAGGCGCACTCGGTGGGCTTGGGCTCGCTGTTGCAGGCATTCCGGGCTACGCGTTCTGGGGGACGGTCATGATTGTTCTCTCCATCATTCCCGGTATTGGTACTGCGCTGGTATGGATTCCTGCGGTGATTTATCTGGCGATCAATGGCAACACCGTTGCCGCGATCGGGTTGACCGTGTGGAGCGCCGCCATCGTCGGCACTGTCGACAACGTGTTGCGGCCGCGACTGGTTGGCAAGGACACCAAAATGCCCGATCTGCTGATTCTGGTGAGCACACTTGGCGGTCTGGGTCTGTTTGGTGCACTCGGTCTGGTTATCGGTCCGGTGGTCGCCGCATTGTTCCTGACCGCGTGGACGATTTACGGCCAGGTGTTCGAAGATTACCTGTCCGAATCGGATTCAGCGACAACAGAACCCGCGCCAGACGCGGCGCCCGGTCTGGCAGACGAAGGCAATGCCAACACTTGACGCAGAGCCTGCAAAACGGGATGTGCCGAAGGCCAACACAAATGCACGACGAACTTGAGGTAGAAATGAAACTGACTTTGCAGTTGCAACCATGAAAAGACCACGAAGCAAATTTGCACATCACCAATTGCGGCACATTCGCTTATGGACAAAGCAGTATCGCATTCGTCCAGTGACAAAGCTTTGTTCAACCAACCGGCATCGGTGCGACTATTGATTCAAGTGACGGCATTGCTGGTTTTGACGTCTATTGCCGCCGCGTCAGCTTTTTCTCAGTCGCTTCCGAATCCCTATCGCATGGTTGACGACTGGGCCAAATTGCCGGACTGAAGGCAAATGGGTGCCGTGGGCGGGGTAACCATGGATCCCGACGGCAAACATGTCTGGGCCGTCATCAGGTGCGACGCCAGCGCGCCTGAACGTTTTGGTAACGAGTGTCTCGATTCGGATCTTGATCCGGTCGTCAAGTTCGACCTTAACGGCAACGTCGTCAAAAGCTTCGGCGGCGGACTGTTCATATGGCCGCATGGGATTGACGTCGATCCAGCAGGAAACGTCTGGGTGACCGACGCGGTCTCCGCAGTGCGAACCCCAAGAGGCACACGCGGACATCAAGTCATCAAGTTCAGCCCGCAAGGCAAGATACTGATGACATTGGGCACCCCCGGCGTGCCGGGTAGCGGGCGCAACAGCTTTAATGCGCCGAGCGATGTCGTTGTGGCCGACAACGGCGATATTTTCGTTGCCGATGGGCACGCCGATGACACGAATAACCGCATTATGAAGTTCTCGAGTAACGGCAGATTCATCAAGCAATGGGAAAAGACCGGCTATGGCCCCGGAGAATTCAGAACGCTGCATGCGCTCGCGATTGACAAACGTGGACGCCTTTTCGTCGCCGACCGGTCGAACAACCGGATTCAAATTTTCGATCAGGATGGCAACTTCCATGCGATGTGGGCACAATTCGGAAGGCCAAGCGGCATCTATTTCGACCGGCACGACAGAATCTATGTCGCAGATTCCGAATCGGACAACGTACAAAACCCCGATTGGGAAATGGGCATCCGCATTGGCGATGCCAAGACAGGCTGGGTGCACGCTTTTGTACTGTTCCCGTGGGGTGATCCGAACGTCATTGCGGGCAACGGCGCGGAATTCGTTGCAGTCGACGACGACGGCAACATGTACGCAGGAGAACCCAAGCCTAGAAACCTTCAATAATATGTAAGAGTGAGGCCGTAAACAAGAGCATTCAACGTTTGTGATGAACAGATTCAACACAAATCATCAGCCATTACCGCCGCCGGAGCAGATCGCGAGAGGAATGCCCGATCGCCATTGCCGGATTGGCAATACAACATTACCCATGATCAGGAGTCACTATGTTTAAGATCGAACCGAATGGACCGGACCGCCTGGATATAGAGTTGAGCGGAAAATTGAACAGCGAAGAAATGAAAATTGCGTTGGATGAGATTCTCAGCCTGTCGAAAGACATCAAGAACGGCAAGATGCTCTACGAGATCATCGACTTTCAGCTACCTTCGCTTGGTGCGATCGGGGTTGAATTTTCGCGGCTGCCCTCGTTGTTTGGTCTGCTGAAACACTTCGACCGTGCAGCCGTCCTGACTGACAAGACCTGGCTGAAGCACGTGAGCGAGATTGAAGGCATGCTGTTTCCCAGACTGGAAATCAATGCCTTCAACCGGGATCAGAAAGCGGTAGCAGAAGCCTGGTTAAACAGCTAGCGCAGTGCTTTGCTAGTGCAATTCAGGCAAAACTTTATGCTTCCGAACGCCGGACCGCTAACGCGAGGAGCACCGCATGGCTGACCACATCGAGCAGTACAAAGCGTACTTGCAGGATGTCGGAAATATCGGCGTTCGCCACGAAAACAGCAGAAGATTTTATCTTTCGGTTGTGTCCGCGTTGTTTGTCTTTGTTTCCATGGCAGGCGGTGATGGAATTTTTGCAAGTGTTCAGGGGCATGTGCTCACGCTCGCGAGCGTCGTCGGGATTCTGCTATGTATCGTATGGGTCGTGCATATGCAGTCTTTCCATGCCATCTACAGTGCCAAGTTTGACGTGCTTCGCGCAATCGAAAACAAACACGATCTGTTTCATATATTCGATGAAGAATGGAAGTTGCTGAGCGCCAATCCTCGCTTCCAGCTGCTGACATTCATTGACTCGATTTTTCCGGTGTTGTTTCTGCTGGTGTTCGTTGCGCTCCTGTTTATCAAATAACCGATGAGCAGCCAGCGCAGTATTTTGCACACACGCGATACTTTGCACAAACTGCCCGAACCACATCGCGCACCATGATCCGGATTCGTGGAATTGACCACCTTCTACTACGCGTTGTAGACCTCGAGCGCATGCTTCACTTCTACTGTGATGTGCTCGGCTGCACCGTGGAGCGGCGCCAGGACGAAATCGGGCTGGTGCAGTTGCGTGCCGGTCGCTCTCTGGTTGACCTCGTGCCTGTAGACGGCAAGCTCTGCAAGGCCGGCGGCGCAGCGCCGGCAAAGGAAGGACGCAACATGGATCACTTCTGTGTTCGGGTCGAGCCATTCGACGCCGCTGGAATTCGCGCCGCGCTTATTTGCAAGCGCAAGGCGTTGAGGTCGGCCCGGTTGCCACGCGATACGGTGCCGAAGGCATGGGGCCCTTCCATATACATCACCGACCCGGAATCAAACGTCGTCGACCTAAAAGGCCCGCCGGCAGACTAAGGCCTGAAGGCTTGACGCGCCGGATCGCTCAACAATGCACGGCGAACAAGGTATGGTTGCAGGATCTCTACTGAGACACGCCCGCTATGAATCAATCAGTTACCTGGATATTCCCGGAATATGGCCGAAGCCAGACGTAAGCTGAGCGCGATTCTGAGCGCCGACGCGGTCAGCTATTCACGTTTGATGGGTAGCGACGAAAGAGCGACCTTGAACACCCTGAACGCGTATCGCGCGGTGTTCCGCGAGTGCATCACTTCCCACGAAGGCCGGGTTGTCGATACAGCCGGTGACAGCGTTCTCGCAGTATTCGATAGCGTCGTCGAGGCCGTGCAAAGCGCAATCGAAATACAACAGGAACTTGATTCGCGCAACCAGGCGCTTTCTGCTGATCGCCGCATGCAATTCCGCATTGGCGTCAATCTCGGCGATGTCATCGAACAGGATGATGGAACGGTATATGGCGACGGCGTCAACATTGCGGCCCGGCTCGAGAGTCTCGCTCCTGCCGGAGGGGTCACAATGTCGGGTCAGACACACGAGTTCTGTGAAGGCAAGATCGCGGAGCCGATGGAGTTCATCGGCGAACACGAGGTAAAGAACATAGCCCGGCCGGTACGCGTCTTTCGGGCAATTTGCCAGCAAACCGGCAGCGCACCGCCAGAGCCCGTCGCGAGCAGCACTCCTGAACCGGCACAGCCTGCCAAACCATCGATCGCGGTGCTTCCATTCACGAACATGAGTGAGGATGCAGACGAAGCCTACTTTGCGGACGGTATCAGCGAGGACATCATTACCGAGCTGGCGCGCTTTCAGGAACTGGATGTCATCGCACGCAATTCGACGTTTATCTACAAGGGACAAGCCGTCAAGATTCAGGACGTCGGTGCCGAGCTGAACGTGCGCTATGTGCTCGAAGGCAGTGTACGCAAAGGCGGTAACCGGGTACGCGTCACGGCCCAGCTCATTAAAGTAGAAACCGGCCATCACATTTGGGCAGAACGCTACGACCGGAAGCTGGAAGACGTATTCGCGGTTCAGGACGAACTCACAAGCAAAATCGTCGCGACGCTGATGGGGAAGGTATTCGATAGCGAACGACGCCGCTCGCGTACAGACGAGCGCACCGGAAACCTCAAGGCCTATGACCTCGTATTGCGCGGCCGCGACCTGTGGCTGCGCTTTACAAAGGAAGACAATCGCGCTGCGCGCGATCTGTACGAACAAGCCATCGAACTCGACCCGGAGTATGGCCGCGCCTACGCGAGCCTTGCGTGGAGCTGTATCACCGAATACAACGAATACTGGGCCGAAGATCCCAAGGTAGCGCTGGAAAAGGCGACGAGTTTTGCTCTCAAGGGCGTCCAGATCAACTCGGCGTCACATACCAACCGACTCGTGCTCGGACTCGTTTATTTCTACAGCAAAAAGCTGGGCAAGGCCCTCGAAGCGTATGAAAAGGGCATTGAACTCAACCCAAACGACCCTGATGGTTACGTATTCCTGGCGATTGCCCTCAGCCACAACGGCGCACCCGAACAGGCGTTGCAACGCCTCGATCATGCGTTTGCTCTGAACCCGAATCTTGCGCAATGGCATCGCTCGATTCACATCGTTGCCTATTTCAATGCGCGCCGTTATGAGGACGCGGTTTCAGTCTGGGAAAAACTGGATGATCCACCGGTCTATTTCTATCGCTGGATTGCCGCCGCATTTGCACATCTCGGTCGCAAGGACGAAGCGCACGCCATCGCCGCAAAGTACCTGGAAACCTATCCGGAATTTGATCTCGTCGAGCATTTGTCGCGCATGCCGTTTCGCCTGGAAGAAGGCCTGGCGCACTATGCCGAAGGGTTGAAACTGGCAGGCCTGGGTCGAGACCTTGCGGTGTCGCACGACGGCCGGTAGTGTTTCGCTCGAAACAGGTCGGTCACGATAGTCAACGTGAATCCCCTGACAGCTCAAGGGGTTTTTTGCGCTTCCTCATTAAGAACCAGACTCGTCTCATACCTCTGTAAGTCAGAAGGCGTACAACATGACCATGATCGACACACTGATGGCGGCGCGCAACGACAAGGTCGCAATCGAATCTTTGCCGGAAATGCCAACGGATATCGAGGCCGCGTACGCAGTACAAGCTGAACTCATCTCCCGCATCGATCTGCCGACCAATGGCTGGAAAATTGGCTGTACCAGTGCGATGGCCCAGCGCGCATCACGTGTCACCGAACCATTTTTTGGGCGAATGTTCGCCGCCACTACGGCAGCAAGTCCGGCACGCATCAATCTGGCGAATTTCTTCAATCCAATCGTAGAACCGGAGATCGCATTTCGCATGGCGCGCGATCTACCGGCGTCGGAAGCACCATTTGATGAGGCGGCCGTGTCTGATGCGGTTGCCGCCATTTTCCCTGCGATCGAAATGGTCGATAGCCGTTATAGCAAAGCGTGGAAAATTGATATTCGCGAAACGGTTTCCGACAACGGTGTGCACGCGTTCTTTGTAACGGGTGCCGAAATGGATAATTGGCGCAGCATCGATCGAAAGTCCGTACCGCTCACGGTCACCACGAACGACAAATTCACGGCCGACGGCATCGGTTCAAATGCGCTGGAAGACCCGATAAACGCGCTCGTTTGGCTCGCCAATGGTTTGGCGAGCCGCGGCCGCTCACTTGCCGCCGGGGAACTGGTCGCGACTGGCAACATTTGCAACGAACCAGTTCGTCCGTCGGCGGGCGACGTGGTCACTGCCGACTTTGGAGTGCTCGGCAAAGTCGAATTGACGTTTGACTAGGAACCTGCAGGCGCAGCCCCGCGTATTGCCCATTGCATCGTCAACAGCATTCAGTTCGCCCGATCCACTCGAATGGGAACTGAACGCTGTGCATCGGCGACGTTATTGCTGTCAATTCAGGCATGAGATCTTTAATGACACCGAAAATCAGCGCACAATTTCGGAATCGGACTGGACGTCGGGTTACGGCGTGACATCAAGGAGAGGGGCAGGGTGATTTCGTTCGAGCAATACGCAAAAAGCTTCGAGGGCACGGTGTCCGCGCTGGACGTCGCCGCGAATGAAGAAACTATCCGGCAGATTTTCAGGCTCCGTGACGAAAAGAACGCCATCATTCTCGGCCACAATTACATGCCGCCGATGATTTACGGGCTGTCTGAAGAATCTGCCCGAGGCGACTCGCTGCTGCTGGCGCAAGTTGCTGCGCAAACCAGTAGCGATGTCATCGTGCTAAACGGCGTGCGCTTCATGGCAGAGACTGCGAAAATCCTTAACCCGGGAAAGAGAGTCCTTATCGCCAGCAAACAAGCCGGCTGCAGCCTGGCTGACCCGATTCGGGCCAATGAGGTCAAGCAGATTCGCGAAGAATATCCTGGAGCACCGGTCGTGACTTACATCAACAGTTACGCCGACGTGAAAGCCGAATCCGACTACTGCTGCACGTCGGCCAATGCGCTCAGGGTCGTGCGGCACGTACGCGAAGAGTTCGGCACGGATACCGTCATATTTCTGCCCGATACGCTAATGGGCAAGAACCTTCAGGTGGAACTGGATGCGCTGAAATCGGGAATCGATCTGATCTATCCCGGAAAAAAGAACACCCTCATGGAAGGCTCTTGCATGGTGCACGAGCAATTCACTGCTAATGATCTCAAGGGAATCCGCCAGGAATATGACATCCCCAAGGGTGGTCAGCGGCGTGCCGTACTGGCGCACTGGGAATGCCCGCCTGACGTAATCGAAGAAGCCGACTTTCACGGCTCGACGACACAAATGATGGGCTATGTCCGCGAGCACAAGCTTGAGAAGGCATATCTCGCGACCGAATGCGAGATGGCGGCGAATCTCCAACAACAGTTGCCATGCGTCGAATTCGTCCGCGCCTGCCTGGTGTTTTGCCCGCATATGCAGCAAATCACGCTCAAGGGCATTCTTCATGCTCTTGAAACCGGGGATGAAGATCTGCACGAAGTCAATGTCGACGAAGACATTCGCGTTCGCGCACTCGCTCCCATCGAGCGAATGATTTCGATCAGCTAGTAGATGGGTCGGAAACGACATCGGGCTCCGGGCCTGGCGAGCTCGGCGTTTGTTTTGTGCTTCACGCTCTTCAGCGCAAGTGTTTGCTCCGAAACCCTGACCGGAAAAGTTGTCTATGTTGCAGACGGCGACAGCATTTCGGTACAGGATGCTGGCGCCCGTCACCGTGTTCGGCTTGAGGGGATCGACGCGCCCGAATTGGAGCAACCTTACGGCAGGCGCGCAAAACAACGTCTGTTCGGCTTTTTATATGACAAGACCGTATCCGTCGCAGTTACCAAATATGATGAGCACGGACGCATTGTCGGCAAAGTCATGGTTGCGTCGCTGGACGCTTGTCCGGACGGCAGTAACGGGTGCCCGAAAACACTTGATGCAGGCCTGTCACAAATCACGGTTGGCCTCGCCTGGTGGTATCGCTACTATGCCGCCGAACAAGATGTTCAGGATCGGCACCGCTATGAGTTTGCGGAGTTCGAAGCCAAGTCGAAAAAAGCAGGACTTTGGGCAGACGACAATCCCGTAACGCCGTGGCAATGGCGAAGAAAGAACAGGTAATCCGGCACCATTAGCATGGCACGTCTGGCGTGGCACTTTCCATTTACACACGACGCAGTTCCCGGAGAGATTGCAACAAGATTGAAAGCGGGCACGCAACGGGAACCCTTGCACCTCGGGTTGTGTCACACAGTGAAACATTCGCAGATGATGAGGCTCTCCTGAGTCGATGCAGCCGGTTAAATTGCGGCCGGCCAAACGCCATGGTTCCATTGACCAGCATCAACACACAAGGCGGCCAACATGCCTACATTCTGGATAGATGACTAAATTGAGATCGAGATACTGATGCGACACTTTGACATTATCGGCATTGTTGTAAGTACATTCATCGCGGCAGCGTGTTCCCAGGCGCCCGCCGAGACAATGGAGGTCACCGTCTACAAAAGCGCGACCTGCGGATGCTGTAACAAGTGGATCGATCATCTCGAGGCTAACGGTTTCGCCGTAACGGCGCATAACGTACAGAACCTCGAGCAGATCAAGCGAGAGAACGGCGTAAGCTCACGATTGCGATCCTGTCACACTGCGCGTATCGGTAACTACGTGATAGAAGGGCACGTCCCCGCACAAGACATCAAGCGCTTGCTCTCGGAACAACCCGATGTTGCCGGGCTGGCCGTTCCGGGCATGCCGGTAGGGTCACCCGGAATGGAAGGACCGCGCTCGGACCCGTACAAGGTCTACACGTTCGATCGAACCGGCTCTACAACAGTTTTTGCCCGCTATTAGGCGCCCAATTCACGCCTCGGTGGACCGCCGCGCCGCCCGGTGAGCGGGCAAACTCAGTCGTCAACAGTCCGGTATGGACCTCGCTGAATGATTCCCGATAGCATTTGGCGCCCGGGGTCCATAACGGTACAATTTAGCGCGAATTTACGTGCCAATGTTGAGGAGACGAAGCATGCCGGACGGCAACACCCAGACGAGTCACCCCAGCAAAGCAAACCGGATCAGGCAACGGAGTAAAACAGGTCGTCTGCACAAGCTGTGACGGCTTTTTCCCCGTATCGGCGCGAGTGGAAGACGGCCGCGTCGTCAAGATAACCACGCGCGATCATCCCTTGTTCAAAGGCGTGCTGTGCATGAAAGGTGCCTTTGCGCCCAAGCATTTCTCACATCCGGATCGATTGATGTATCCGCTGAAGCGGGTCGGCGAGCGCGGCAGCGGCCAATGGGAAAGAGTGTCCTGGGACGAGGCGATGGACGACATTGCCGTGCGCTTGCAAAAAGTTATCGACGAGCATGGCCCGGAGGCATTTGCCGTTGCCCAGAGTGGTGCCACAGGCCTGGGCGACAACGGATTGTGCCGCCGCTTCATGAATCATGTCGGTACGCCAAACTGGATTGGCGGAGTGAATTATTGCGCCGGTAACACGGCGGCAGTCAATCGCTACGTCTATGGCTGGTTCCCGCGCGCCGACATTCTGAATTCCAAGTGCATCGTATTGATCGGACATGACCCGCGCCGCCATAGCTGGACGATGGAATACAAAGCCATCCGCATGGCGCAGGCGCAAGGCGCAAAGCTGATCGTTGTCGATCCGCGCCGTAGCGAAAACGCCGAGCGTGCTGACGTTTGGTTGCCACTGCGTTCAGGTACCGATGCCGCCATGCTGCTCGGCTGGCTCAACGTCATCATCGAGGAAGAGCTCTACGACAAGGAATTCGTACGCGACTGGACAGTCGGATTCGACCAGCTGGTCGAGCGGGTTCGCGAATATCCCCTCGAGCGCGTGTCCGAAATCACCGGCGTCAAGCCCGAACTCATTGCCGAAGCTGCGCGTATGTATGCAACCAGCGGTCCGGCCTGTATTCCGTGGACGCCGGTGACCGATCAGCAAGTGTCGAGCACCTCTGCAATTCGCCTGCAGTGCATGCTGCGCGCAATCTGCGGACATCTTGATGTTGAAGGCGGCGATCAACTCATCGGCTTCAATCCGGCGGTACGATCGGACTCGGAAATCGAAAATCACGAAATTCTTGCGCCAGAACAAAAAGCAAAGCAACTTGGTTCGGACAAGTTCCCCGCGTACACCTATCGCGGTACCGGCGCATTTTCCGATGCATCGGAAAAAGTCTGGAACATTCGCTGGGCCAATCTCGTCGGTGGCTGCTACATGGCACATCCCGGCGCGCTGTTCCGGGCAATGAAAGACGGCGACCCGTATCCGGTAAAAGCGCTGTTCGCACTAGCCAACAACGTACTCGCCGCGTTCGCCAACAGCAAACTCGCCTACGAAGGCATGATGAAGCAGGACCTCATCGTCACCTTCGAGCACATCAAATCGCCGACGGCGCAGATCTCCGATTACATTTTGCCATGTGATTCCTGGCTGGAGCGCCCGAGTATGCAAGCGGGCATTAGTGATCAGGCGATGGAACCACCAGGAGAGTGCCGCAACATCGTGTATTTCTGGCACGAACTGGCCAGGCGCATGGGACTCGGCGAACACTTCCCGTGGAAGACCGTCGAGGAAGTGCTCGACTACCGGTTGGAGCCGGGCGGCAAGAAATGGAAAGACGTCGTAGCTGCCGGCACCGCCAAGACGCCCAATCTTCACAAAGGCCAGGCTGACCACGACGGCGAGCGCAAATATCTGAAAACTGGTTTTGCAACGCCATCTGGCAAAGTCGAGCTGTACTCGGAAGTTCTCGAGAATCTCGGATTCGATCCGCTGCCGTATTACCGCGAAGCGATGCAAACCGATGACAAATATCCGCTTGCCTCGTTTGTCGGATGGCCTGAAGACGAGTTCTTCCGTTCAGGACATCGGCATGTACCCGAACTGAGAAAGCGCGCTGAAGATCCGATCTTCTACATGTGCCCGAAAGACATCGCGACGATGGATATCGAAGAGGGCGACTGGGCGCGGCTGGAAACCACCACCGGAGACATGCTTGGGCGCGTTTATGGTCATTCGAGCATGCCAAAAAGCCTGGTGCGAATTCCGCACGGTTGGTGGAAACCGGAGTCGCGCCAGGGCGGTGACCATCTGTCCGGCGTCTGGACGTTCAGCGATGGGCAACTTGCCGAAGACATGGATCTTGACCTGGTCGACGCGGAGCAAGGCGTGCCACACCTTAAAGGCTGCCCGTGCTCGGTCACAAAGCTCACCAAAGCCGAAGTCAAGGCGCTGGAAGACGAATACGGACCGACCAACGATTTGCCGCACGGCCCGGAAGGCAAGGCGCTCAAGTCCAAGGCACTGCCAGGCGAATTTGACTTTATGGACGATGAAGACATCGGCGAGGGCATTGAATTCGAAGCCGCACAGCTTTCGCTATACGGCCGTTATTCAATGTAGACCATGAGCCACACGTCGCTGGCGCACGTTAACTGAATGCCGTGCGCCAGCGTCACAGCCCGGCGCACGCAACACAGGAAAATTCCGCGCAACAAATACGAGACGGGCACAGCCCGCCTCACAAATAAAAACGCGGCACACACAAACAGGGGGAAGCCAACCAAATGGCCATAGATCAAGACAGGCTTATGAACTGGCCATTCGAGGCCGTCGAGCAGACCTACACCACCAAGGACACGATTCTCTATGCACTTGGTCTGGGACTGGGTGCGGACCCGCTGGACGAGCGGCAACTCGATTTCGTGTTCGAGGAAAACGACTTCAAGGCATTGCCGACCATGGCAGTGGTGCTGGCCGGGCCGGGATTCTGGGTACGCGAGCCGGACAGCGGCATTGACTGGGTCAAGGTCCTGCACGGCGAACAAGGGTTGAAAATACACAAGCCACTACCGCCCGAGGCAACCGTGGTCGCGACCACGAAAGTTACCGGCCTGGTCGATAAAGGCGCGGACAAGGGCGCGCTGATCTACTCCGAACGCACACTCGTTGACAAATCTACCGGAGATGAACTGGCGACGCTTACCTCAACCACGTTCGGACGTGGCGACGGTGGGTTCGGCGGCGCTGCCGGCCCGACAAAACCCGTGCATCCGATTCCGGATCGCAAGCCGGACATGGTCTGCGACCTCAACACGTTACCCCAGGCGGCATTGATTTACCGGTTGTCCGGCGATCCGAACCCGCTACACGCAAGCCCCGGGGTTGCGCGCGCGGCCAACTTTAAGGCGCCCATACTGCATGGCCTTTGCACGCTCGGCGTGGCGGGACATGCAATCCTGAAATCAGCATGCGATTATGATACAAGCCGGTTCAAGTCACTGGATTTGCGATTCTCTGCGCCGGTATATCCGGGCGAAACCATTCGCACCGAAATGTGGAATGACGATGGAATCGTCTCCTTCAGGTCTAGCGTGATCGAACGCGATGTCGTCGTGCTGAACAACGGGCGCGCCGAAGTCGCTTGAAGCATCGCGGCTGTTCTCACAGAAGCGTCGCACGAACCGATTCAATGAAAAGAACACGATAAGAGGAGTAAGCCGTGAGTGCAGGGCGTGTAGTACCCAAACCGACACCGGAAACCCAACATTACTGGGACGGTGCCCGCGAAGGTGAACTCCGATTGCAGCAATGCAACTCGTGCAAACACACCTACTTTCCGCCGCGGCCGTTCTGCCCTAAATGCAGCGCGCGCGAAGTCTCCGTTATCAAGGCGACCGGGCGGGGAAAGCTGCACAGTTACATCATCAATCACCTGCCGTCTCCCGGCTTCAAGGAAGGGCCATTTGCAATTGCCGTTGTCGAACTGGAAGAGGGGCCACGCATGATGTCCAACATCCTCGATTGCGATCAAACGCCTGAGGCATTGCAGCTGGACATGCCGCTCGAAGTCACGTTTGAAAAACTGAACGATGACATCACACTGCCTCAGTTCCGGCCGGCCAGATAGGGAGCGACGAAACACATGAAACGAAAATCGATCGCTATTGTTGGCGCTGCCGAAACCACTGAACTTGGCAAGATTCCGGACGCTTCACAAATTCAGCTCCACGCGGACGCGGCGCTCAACGCCATGGCCGACGCGGGGCTGAAAATTGAGGACATAGACGGCGTCGCCACCGCCGGGCACAACGCAACCGAAGTTGCCCACTATCTGGGAATTACACCGACCTGGGTCGATGGCACTTCCGTAGGCGGCTGCTCTTTCATGCACCACGTTCGCCATGCTGCAGCAGCAATCAACGAAGGCTTGTGTACCACGGCGCTGATCACCCACGGCGAAAGCGGGCGCCATGGGCTCGGCCGCACCGGTTCTGCGATATTCCCCGCACAGTTCACGATGCAGTTCGAGCAACCTTATGGTGCGGTTCGCCCGCCCACTGCGTTCACTTTGCCGGTTCTGCGCTTCATGAAGGACCACGGCGTTACGGAAGAACAACTGGCAAGCGTCGCGGTGGTACAACGCGAATGGGCAGGCTTTCATCCGCGTGCGAGCTTTCGCGATCCAATCACCGTGGATGACGTGCTGAACTCAAAAATGATCTGCTATCCGTTCAGGCTGTTGATGTGCTGTCTGGTGACCGATGGAGGCGGGGCGTTAATCCTGACCAAGGCCGATCGGGCCAAGGATTTTCCGACCAATCCGGTGTACATACTTGGCACCGGAGAGAGCGTCGAGACCCCGCTGATCAGTCAAATGGAAGATTTGACCAGCTCGAAGGCGTTCCGAGTGTCCGGCAAGAAAGCCTTCGAAGAATCGGGCATCAAGCACTTTGACGTGGATCACCTGATGGTCTACGACGCGTTCGCTCATCTGCCCTGGTACGGACTGGAAGATCTCGGGTTCGTCGGAAAAGGCGAAGCTGCTGCGTTTATTGCGGAACGCAACACCGCGCCTGGTGGCAAGCTGCCGATGAACACCAATGGCGGCGGACTGAGCTACATGCATTCCGGCATGTACGGCATGTATGCACTGCAAGAAGGCGTACGCCAGATGCGCGGCATATCACCTGCCCAGGTTGATGGCGCGGAAATCTCCGTTGTTCACGGCGTCGGAGGCATGTTCGGCGCTGCCAGCACGATCATTCTGAGCAACGTATCCCCGTAAGGGCTACTCGGAGGACATTGCAAGATTCGTCCCCGGAAATTCATTCACGCCGGACCATACGGCCGATTGTCACTCGGGCGTGAATCCTGCATGACCGGGCTTGAGCCCGCGCGCGATCCATTTCCACACCATAATGTGTGAACCACAGTTGACAATTATCCGATTGTAAACTACAGTTCACATGTGCTGGAAGTTTGCAAAACCGAGGTTTTTGCAAACTGGTTCACAGGCTTGAAGGACCGAAAAGCC
>CATOSA010000041.1 GCA_951812315.1 uncultured Burkholderiales bacterium | reverse complement strand
CTGGGTATCCTGATCGTGTTCCATGAATACGGACACTATTTTGTCGCTCGCCTTGCTGGTGTCAAGGTATTGCGTTTCTCCGTTGGTTTCGGAACGCCGTTGTGGAAGAAAAAGATGGGCAAGGACGGTACCGAGTGGGTTCTTGCCGCGATTCCGCTCGGCGGTTACGTCAAGATGCTCGACGAGCGCGAGGGCGAAGTCGACCCCGCCGAACGCCATAGGGCTTTCAATCGCCAATCAGTCTGGCGCCGTATCGCTATCGTCGCTGCCGGGCCTATTGCAAATTTCATTCTCGCGGTGTTGTTCTACTGGATTCTCTTCGTTTCGGGCGTGCCCGGGCTGCGGCCGGTTCTTGGGATTCCCTGGAAAACACGCCCAGCCGCGAATGCTCAACTGGTGTCCGGAGATCTTGTCGCAAGAGGTCGGTGACGTCGAGGTCGAGACGTGGCAGCAATTGCGTTGGGAGTTGCTGGATCACGCCGTTCGCAAACAAAGTGTCGAGCTTGAAGTTCGCAACGAGCGAGATGAAATCCGGTTGGAGAAACTCGATCTGTCCGGCATCGGTCCGGACGAACTCGACGCTGATCTGCTGCGCACGATCGGCATCGTGCGGTACAACGCACCGATTGCACCGGTTATTGGCGAGCTGAGCAACAATGGACCGGCCGAGCGCGACGGGCTACAGCCCGGGGATCAGATTACTTCGATAGACGGGAAGTCAGTAAAGCAGTGGGGAGAGGTTGTTGCGGCCGTACGATCTTCGCCGGGCAAACCGGTCCTGTTCGGCATTGACCGAGGCGGTGCGCAGCTGAGCGTCACTGTTCAGACCGATACCGTCAATGACGGTGAAACAGCCATCGGAAGAATCGGCGCCGCTCCGCAATTTGATGAGTCGCAGATGCAACGCCTGATTACGCAGGTGCGCTACGCGCCGGTTGAGGCCTTGTACCGTGCAACCGCGAAAATGGGGGAGGTTTCCCTGTTTACGCTGAGAATGCTCGGGCGCATGGTGGTCGGCGATGTTCGCTAAAGAACCTGTCGGACCGATCACTATTGCCGATTATGCCGGCCAGTCGGCGAAGGTCGGTTGCTTGCGTATTTGAACTTTCTCGCCCTGATCAGCATAAGCCTCGGTGTATTAAACCTGCTGCCGGTTCCAATTCTTGATGGCGGGCATCTTATGTATTATCTGGTCGAGATTGCCAAAGGAAGTCCTGTCTCGGACCGGGTGCTCGATATCGGCCAGCGGATCGGGCTTGCACTGTTGTTCACCTTGATGGCATTTGCAATTTATAACGATATATCCCGCCTGTTCGTGGCTGATTAACAATGAAGCGCGTCCTGGCCTTGGCGTTGTGCCTGGCTTTTTATGTTCAATCCGTTTGCGCATTTGATCCCTTCGAGGTTGGTGACATCAGAGTCGAAGGGATTCAGAGAACCGATCCAGGCACGGTGTTCAGCTACCTCACGGTCCGGGTCGGCGATACTGTTGACGAGACTCTGGCAAGCGAAGCGATCAAGGCACTGTTTTCGACCGGATTCTTCAACGATGTACGTCTGGAGAAAGTGGCGATGTGCTCGTCATTGTTGTTCAGGAAAGGCCAGCGATCGCCCAGGTCGATGTGTCCGGGTCCAAGGAGTTTCCTGAAGAGCAGTTGAAAGAAGCGCTGCAACAGATTGGCCTGAAAGAATCGCGAATTTTTGATCGCGCCTTGCTCAACATTGCCGAGCAGGAACTCAAAAACCAGTACATTTCGCGCGGAAAGTACGGCGTCAAGATCGTGACTACGGTGACGCCGCTGGAACGCAACCGGGTCGCGATCAGTTTTTCGATTTTTGAAGGCAAGGTTGCAAAGATCCAGCGGTTCAATTTCGTCGGAAACTACTTGTTCGATGACAATACGCTGAAGCGAGAATTTGCACTTACGACTCCCGGGTTGATGACTTGGTATACGGACAGCGATCAATATTCGAAACCAAAGCTGGAGGCGGACCTTGAAGGCTTGCGATCGTTTTATCTGGATCGTGGTTATATCGAGTTCTCGATCGATTCCACGCAGGTATCCATTTCGCCGGACAAGGAGAATATATACATCACGGTCAACATGACCGAAGGTGAAAAGTATACGGTCAGGAGCGTTATTTTTGCCGGTGAGAAGATTATTCCGGAAGAGGAGTTAATGACGCTGAATCAGGTAGAGGTGGGTGCTGTGTTCTCGCGAGAGAAACTGACTGAAACGACAAAGCTGATTTCTGATCGTCTCGGGGATGAGGGCTATGCCTTTGCCGCAGTCAACGCCGTGCCTGAACTGGATCGCGAGAACAATGAAGTCGACCTGACCCTGTATATAGACCCGGGTCGGCGTGTCTACATCAGGCGCATCATTATCTCCGGGAATACCGACACGCGCGACGAGGTGATCCGCAGGGAATTACGCCAGTTCGAAAGCGCGTGGTACTCGACCAAAAAACTGAACCGTTCACGACAGCGTATTGACAAGCTCGGGTATTTTTCCGATGTGCAAATCGATACACCGACCGTTCCCGGTACCGCAGATCAGGTAGACGTGAATGTCAAGGTGACCGAACGCAACACGGGTAATCTGACATTCGGTATTGGCTATTCATCGACCGAAAGCCTCGTCCTGACTGCCGGACTGGCACAGAATAATATTCTCGGTACCGGCAACTCGCTGTCATTTCAAATCAGTACCGGCTCGGTCAACCAGAACTATTCTCTTTCTTATACCAATCCGTATTACACCGCTGACGGTGTCAGCAGAGGATTCGATTTCTACCGGCGGGACCTGGATTCAACGAGTCTGGACGTTGTACCCTTCAACACTAAAACACTGGGGCTCGGTGTGCGTTTCGGCGTGCCGATTACGGAGTTTGACCGCATCAACTATGGGTTCGCGTACGAAGAGACGGAAATCGGGTTATTCGAGAACAGTCCGCAAAGATATATCGACTTCGTGAATGAGTTTGGCGATATTACCGATGCATGGCCGATCACGGCGGCCTGGGCCCGGGATAAACGCGACAGCGTGATTTACACAACGGCCGGGACCTTGCAACGACTCAGCACTGAAGTATCTGTTCCGCTTGGGGATTTGACCTATTACAGATTGACGTATCGACTTCAATGGTATTATCCATTGTCAAGGACGTTCACTTCTCTGTTGCAGACGAGACTTGGCTACGGTGACGGCTACGACAATCAGGACTTGCCGTTCAACAAGAACTTTTTTGCTGGTGGTGTAAATACTGTCAGGGGCTACGCGGCGGCTTCGCTCGGCCCGCAAGACACGGACGGGAATTCGCTCGGTGGCGAACTGCAGGTAATCAATAACTTTGAACTGCTGTTCCCATTTCCCGGATTGGGTAAAGACAGATCAATAAGGCTTGCGACCTTTATCGATATGGGTATGGTGGGCGACACCTATGAATATATTGCTGAAGAAATGCGTTATTCTGCCGGTTTTTCAATCAACTGGTTTTCGCTGGTCGGTCCGCTCAAGCTGATTTTTGCGTACCCGATAAACGACCAGCCTGGCGACGAAACCGAACAGTTCCAGTTTACGTTTGGCAGCGCGTTCTGACCATCGATCTAGGTGATACGGGTCTAAAAGACTCGGGTCTAAAAGATACGGTGCCAAAGAATACTGAGCCAGAAAAATACTGGGCCGGAATTTTGCCCGTGAAAAAATGTGCATAAGGAGACACTGACTGTGAGGATTATATGGCTGGCCTTTGCGACGTGTTGGATGCTCGCATCTGGGGCTGCACTGTTTGCCCAGGATTTGAAGATCGGATTTGTCAGCACGGAACGGGTGTTCAGAGAGGCGCCGCCCGCTCTTAAGGCTCTGAAAAAACTGGAAAAGGAATTTGCACCTAGGGAGGCAGAGATCAAGAAGGTCGCCGAACGGGCTCAAGCACTTCAGGTCAAGCTTGAGAAAGAGGGCGTGACGATGAGCGCGTCGCAGCGCCGCGATCGCGAATCGGAGCTGGGACGCCTGACGCGTGATTTGCAAAGAATGCAGCGCGAATTTCGCGAAGATCTGAATCTTCGCAAGAATGAAGAACTCGAAACCGTATTGCAGCGTGCGAACAAGGTCATCAATGCGATTGCCGAGAAGGAGAATTACGATCTCATTTTGCAGGAGGCCGTGTATCGGAGCCCGCGGATGGATATTACTGACAAGGTGATCGAAGCGCTTGGCGATTAATAGCGCCCACGGTCGGTAGAAAACTTCTGTCACGGTTTGACAACGCCAAGCCTGGTCGCAATGCGTAGGCAAGAGCGCAAGCCTCAGCGCTTATATGAGCTTGTTGCACAGTTCGGAGGCGAAGTGCTCGGTGAAGAGTCGACACAAATATTTCAGGTAGCGCCACTTGACTCCGCCAAATCTGGCGACCTTTCATTTCTGACCAACGCAAAGTATCAGCATCAGTTAGAGACCACGCGTGCAAGCGCGGTCATTCTTGACAGGGAATCTGCGGGGGCGACCGGGTTGCCGCGTATCGTTTGTGACAACCCGTACGCTTACTATGCCCGTGTGTCCGGTCTGCTCAACCCGGCCTACGCCCATTCTCCCGGCATTGACGCCACTGCCAGCGTTGCGGCGTCTGCGCATCTTGATGAAGATGTCTACATTGGCCCTGGCGCAATTGTTGACGCCGGGGCGCAAATCGGCGGGCGCGCTCAAATCGGCGCGGGCTGCTACATCGGCCGGGATGCAAGAATCGGTGCGAGCTCTGTCATGCACGCCAATGGCACTGTTTATGGCGAATGCATTATTGGCCAGCGGGCCATTATTCATTCCGGGGCAGTCATCGGAGCCGACGGTTTCGGAATGGCAATGGACAATGGGCGCTGGTTGAAGATTCCGCAAATCGGCCGTGTGATGGTCGGCGATGATGTTGAGGTCGGAGCCAATACAACCATTGACCGAGGCGCACTTGACGATACGATCATTGAGGATGACGTCAAACTCGACAATCAGATTCAGATCGGGCACAACTGCTTTATTGGCGCACATACGGCGATCGCAGGTTGTGTCGGTATTGCCGGCAGCGTGCGTATCGGGCGCTATTGCCGGATTGGCGGCAGCGCGATGATTATTGGTCATCTTGAGATCGCCGACAATGTCGAAATTTCTGCAGGAACGCTGGTGCCAAAATCCATTCGCAAGCCCGGCAAATATACAGGCGTATTTCCGATCAGTGATCACGAGGACTGGTCGCGCAATGCGTCCCTGGTCAGACATCTGAAGGAATTACGCAGCAGGATTCGGACACTGGAACAACAACACAAGATTAGGAGTAATAAATGACGGTGGACAGGATGGAAGTACTGGAGATCATGGAGCATCTCCCGCATCGCTATCCGTTCTTGTTAATTGACCGAGTGCTCTCCTGCGATCCGGGCACCGAACTGATTGCCCTCAAGAATGTCACTGTGAACGAACCATTCTTCAGCGGACATTTTCCCAGGTTTCCGGTCATGCCCGGTGTGCTTATTGTCGAGGCAATGGCACAGGCTGCGGCCATTCTGGCCTTCAAGTCGTTTGATCTGGAAAGAAGTGCCAACAGCGTTTATTTGTTTGTCGGAATCGACAAGGCGCGTTTCAAGAAACCGGTGACGCCGGGCGATCAGCTCATCATCAAAACGCAGATCGTGCGAAATGTCAGAGGAATATGGAAGTTTACGGGTCAGGCACTGGTTGACGATGCGCTCGTATCACAAGCTTCACTGATGTGCACGATGAGAGATCCATGATCCACGAAACAGCGATCGTTTATGGCGGGGCGAATCTTGCGAGCGACGTAACAATCGGGCCGTACTCCATCGTTGGCGAACATGTCGAGATCGGTGCAGGTACGGAAATAGGTGCACACGCCGTCATCACCGGTCATACGCGCATTGGCAGCAGAAACCGGATCTTTCACCATGTATCGTTGGGTGAAGTGCCGCAAGACAAGAAATACTCTGGTGAGCCTACTACGCTGGAGATTGGCGACGACAACGTCATACGCGAATTTTGCACGTTCAATATTGGTACCGTGCAAGATCGTGGCTATACCCGGCTGGGTGACAGAAACTGGGTCATGGCGTACGTGCACATGGCGCATGACACTATTGTAAGCAACGATGTAATTCTCGCGAATTGCACACAGCTCGCCGGCCACGTCGAAGTGGGCGACTTTGCCATGCTTGGTGGATTTACTGGTGTGCATCAATTTTGCAGGGTAGGGGCACATGCGGTAACTGGCGTCGGGTCGGTCGTGCTGGCCGACGTGCCGCCTTTCGTGACAGCAATGGGCAACACCGCGCAACCTTACGGCATCAATAGTGAAGGCCTGAAACGCCGCGGCTTCGCCGCGCAAACGATTTCCGGAATCCGGCGTGCCTACAAGACGTTGTATCGTTCCGGTCTCAAACTTGAGGAAGCGCGCGCAGCTATTGGCGAACAGGTGAAAGCATGCCCCGAACTGGAAACGTTGGTGAAATTCCTTTCCAGCACATCGCAGCGAAGTATTATCCGCTGATCTAGTGTAGTACTTCACTATACTTCACTATTAGCGGCACAAAAGATGGCGAGAATTTACCTTATACTGCGTTACAAATCCTCACGAGGTGTGCGCCGAAGCGCAGAGCAGGGGGGCCCCATTCATGGGGATGCGACCGCGCAGGCGCGCATACGAACGCGTTTTCGGCGCGAAGCATCCCGCTCCCGGGTCGCATCCACGCGCTGACGCGCGCGGAACCTGCTCCGCCTTACGCGGGCCAACCTCGCTGTGGTTTGCGCCTTGTCTGAGGCAAATTTCGCCACTTTTGTTCATTTCAGCATCTGTTCAAGAGTCCAGCATAAGCGCCGATAATAATGAAGCACTACACTAGTATGCGTGAACGCGCCGCAGGCGAACTGCGCGTCGCCATGCTGGCAGGCGAAGCATCGGGTGATCTGCTTGGCAGCCGCTTGTTGCAGGCACTCAAGTCGCGCTATCCCCGGTTGAAGGCGTATGGCATTGGCGGTCCCAAAATGCAGGGCAGCGGTTTCAAGACGTGGTATCCGATGGAGCAACTGGCGGTGCGTGGCTATGTCGAAGTCCTACGCAGCCTGCCGAGATTGTTGCGTTTAAGAGCGGAGTTAGAGCGCCGCTTATTGGACGACCAGCCTGATATTTTCATTGGTGTTGACGCTCCTGACTTCAATCTTGTTTTGGAGCGAAAACTTAAAGCGGCCGGAATTCCGACGATTCATTACGTGAGTCCGTCGATCTGGGCCTGGCGAGGCGAACGCATACACCAGATCAAACGCGCTGCGGACAAGGTGCTCGCACTATTTCCGTTTGAAGTGCCCATCTATGAGCGTGCCGGAATACCCGTAGCCTACGTTGGCCATCCCCTGGCGGACGAATTACCGGAGCATCCGGATCGAAACGGCGTGCGCGAACAACTCAAGATTCCAGCAGATGCGTATGTGGTCGCATTGTTGCCGGGCAGCCGTCAAAGCGAAGTGCGGCAAATGGCCGACTTGATGATTGCTACTGCGGGACATATTCGCGAGCAAATCAACAACGTGCATTTTCTGGTGCCACTTGCGAGCCGTGAAACGCGGTTGATATTCGAAGGGGCTTTGTATCGGCGTCATGCAGAGGACCTGCCATTGACCATCTTGTTCGGCCATGCGCATGAAGCAATGACCGCGGCCGATACGGCACTGGTCGCGTCAGGTACCGCGACGCTGGAAGCGGCACTGTTGAAATGTGCAATGGTGATCACGTACACGATGCCGGCAGCTACTGCATGGATCATGCGCCGCAAGGCCTATCTTCCTTACGTCGGGTTGCCAAATATCATTGCCGGTGAGTTCATTGTTCCGGAATTGCTGCAAGAAGATGCGCAGCCCGAGAATCTCGCACAGGCCGTGTGCAATCTGCTGAGAAATCCGCAACTGCGACTACGATTGCGGTCGCGCTTTCTTGCCATGCACCAGATACTTCGCCAGGGAACGGCGGACCGGGCAGTTGATGCAATTGCGCCGTTACTGAACGCCAATACCGAGAACGCCAGTACGGAGAAAACCGATGCTGCGCAAAACGTCTGATCGCTGATGACGCCGGAACGAACGATTTGCGGTGTCGATGAAGCGGGCCGGGGCCCATTGGCTGGCCCCGTCTTTGCCGCCAGTGTTATTTTCGATGCAGATAACCCGATCGACGGTCTGGCCGATTCGAAAACACTGTCAGCCCCGCGCCGGGACGAACTTGCCAATGTGATTCGTACCCAGGCACGCGCATGGGCGATCGCGTCGGCCAGCGTAGAGGAAGTCGACAGTCTCAATATTTTGTGGGCGACGATGCTTGCAATGAAGAGGGCCGTCCAGACGCTCACGGTCGTGCCAACAGAAGTACTTGTCGACGGCAACCGATGTCCGGACCTGACGTATCCGGTAACGGCGGTGATCAAAGGTGATGCGCTGGTGCCCGAGATCTCGGCCGCGTCGATATTGGCGAAAGTGGCCAGAGATCAGCATATGCTGCAATTGCACCGCCAGTACCCCGATTATGGTTTCGATCAACACAAGGGATATCCGACCAAAAATCACATTCAGGCGTTACGTGATCATGGCGTGAGCCCGGTACACAGGCAAAGTTTCTCACCGGTTCGCGCACTCGTTGACTCGAGCAATGCCAAAGGACCACCCTGATGTTTTGCGCGCTGTTCGGAATGCCGTTCAGAATAATGCGGTGTTGTTGTTCCTGAGTCTGGCCCGGTTCAGACGGCCGGATTTTTACACCACTCGACCCGGCAACGATTTGCGCTAAATGTGACGTCCCAAATGGGCTTGATGAAGGATGAACGTCGCCAACTCCTCGATGGATCGCGTCGTCGTATCCAGAATGGGGATGTTTTCCTGCCGCATCAGCCTCTCTGCTTGCCGTACCTCATGCTCGCAATTTTTCATCGACGCATACTCGCTGTTAGGGCGTCTTTCATTGCGAATTCGTTGCAGCCGGTCGGGCCGTATAGTCAGGCCAAAAATCTTGTCAAGATGTGCTTCCAGTGACGCTGGTAACTTCATTGCATCGAAATCTTCCGGAATCAGCGGGTAATTTGCGGCGCGAATTCCGTATTGCAGTCCAAGATAAAGGCAGGTGGGTGTCTTTCCACTCCGGGAAACACCAACCAGAATGATGTCTGCCTTGTCCATATCCTTGCCCGACTGTCCGTCGTCATACGCCATTGCGAAATTTACGGCTTCCATTCGGAGGTAGTAGCCGCTGCTTTTTACGCTATGGGAACGTCCTACCGAGTGCGATGAATGCAAGCCGAGTTCATGCTCCATCGGAGCAATAAATACCTGGAAGCAGTCCATGTAAAGTGCGTTCGCCTGCTGCACGATTCCGGACAATTCGGTATTGACCAGGGTACTGAATACGAGCGGGCGTCCGCCTTCAATCTTCCCGGTTTCATTCAATCGGGCTACGGTATCCCAAGCCTTGGCTTCCGTATCGACAAATGGCAGTGTCACTTCGGTAAATTCGACGCCATCGAACTGGGTCAACAGGCTGTGACCAAGCATTTCGGCAGTAATGCCGGTCCGGTCAGAAACAAAAAAGGCTGTTCTTTTCAGGGACACTTTAGCTGTGTCAATTGATGAACTGTGTCAATTGAGGCACCAGTCGGTAAAATAACATTTTTTCAGAACGTTAACCGCAATATGCCATGAGTGACGAGCGCTATGTGATTCCCTTTGAAGAGCTGCGCATGAGCGATGTCGAGACCGTTGGCGGAAAGAATGCATCGCTTGGCGAAATGATCAGCTAGTTGTCGAGCGCAGGCGTCCGGGTTCCAGGCGGATTCGCAACCACGGCACGCGCATTTCGGGATTTTCTAAGCGAGTCGGGGCTTGCTGATCGTATTGAAGCGGCGTTGCGCCAGCTCGACATCGAAGATCTGGACGCGTTGGCCGCGACCGGTAACCAGATCCGCGAGTGGATCGTAGCGTCACCCTTCACGACGCGCTTGCGCGAGGATATTGCGCATGCATATAAGGCGTTGACAGGCACGGATGGCGAAGACGTTTCGTTTGCTGTTCGATCATCAGCGACTGCTGAAGATCTTCCAGACGCGTCATTCGCCGGACAGCAGGAAAGCTATCTGAATATTCACGGTCTGGACAGCGTGCTCGAAGCGGTCAAACACGTGTTCGCGTCGTGGTATAACGATCGCGCCATTTCCTATCGGGTTCATAAGGGTTTCGAGCACTCAAATGTTGCGTTGTCAGCTGGGGTGCAGCGCATGGTGCGCTCCGATCTCGGCGCAAGCGGGGTCATGTTTACGCTTGATACGGAATCCGGATTTGACAAAACGGTCTTTATCACCTCGGCCTATGGTCTTGGCGAAACAGTGGTGCAGGGTCAAGTGAATCCTGACGAGTTTTACGTTTACAAGTCTGCACTGGAGTCCGGATACCCGGCAATTTTGCGGCGGACGTTGGGCAGCAAGGCGCTACGCATGGTGTTTTCCGACGATCGCACGGCAGGGCGTTCGACCAGCACCGTCGCTGTTCCTTTGGCCGAACAGAGACAGTTCTCGATCAGTGATACGGAGATCGAGCAATTGGCTCGCCAAGCAGTCAGAATCGAGAAACATTACGGTCGGCCAATGGATATCGAGTGGGGCAGGGACGGCAACGACGGAAAGTTGTACGTTCTGCAGGCACGTCCGGAAACGGTCAAGACCCAGGAAGGCGCGTCCGCCGTACAAGAACGCTTTCGGCTAAAGCGCCGCGGCGAGGTCTTGGTTGAAGGACGTGCAATTGGCAATCGGATCGGCACGGGTAACGTTCGGTCGGTCAAGAATGCGTCAGAGATGAATCGGGCGCTGGCTGGTGATGTTCTGGTGACAGACATGACGGACCCGGACTGGGAACCGGTGATGAAGCGGGCGTCAGCAATCGTGACCAACCGCGGCGGGCGCACCTGTCACGCAGCGATAATCGCGCGCGAACTCGGCATACCGGCCGTGGTCGGCTGTGGTGATGCCACTGACGTGCTCAAAGAAGGCACGCGCGTCACTGTCTCATGCGCTGAAGGTGACACGGGTTACGTTTATCAAGGCATTCTCGATGTCGAAGTGCTGCATCTGCAATTGGACAAACTGCTAAAGATTCCGATCAAAATCGGGATGAATGTCGGAAACCCGGAATTGGCATTTGATTTTCAGCGATTACCGAATGATGGAATAGGACTGGCACGCCTCGAGTTCATCATTGCACGCATGATTGGCGTGCATCCCAAAGCAGCACTCGCCTGGCCGGAACTACCTCAACCAACGAAGGAGGCAGTCGAGGCGAATGCTTCCGGGTACTCTGATCCTGTTAGTTTCTACGTAGAAAAACTCGTCGAAGGCATTTCGACCCTTGGCGCGGCGTTCTATCCGAAACCGGTCATCGTGCGCATGTCCGATTTCAAATCAAATGAGTACTCACGGCTGATTGGCGGCGACCAGTATGAGCCGCACGAAGAAAATCCGATGCTCGGATTTCGCGGCGCTTCGCGTTATATCGCCGACAGTTTTCGCGATTGCTTCGAACTCGAATGTCGTGCCTTGAGCCGGGTTCGCGACCAGATGGGGCTGACCAACGTGGAGATTATGATCCCGTTTGTGCGCACTGTTGACGAAGCGCGGCAAGTCATCGAGCTGTTGGCGCAACATGGGCTGGAACTTGGCAGGAACGGCCTTCGCGTGATCATGATGTGTGAAATTCCGACCAATGCCTTACTTGCAGATCAGTTCCTCGAGTACTTTGACGGATATTCGATCGGGTCAAACGACATGGCGCAATTGACGCTCGGTCTGGACCGGGATTCGGGCATTGTCGCCGGCCAGTTCGACGAGCGCGACCCTGCGGTCAAGCAGATGCTGCACCTTGCGATTCAGGCATGCCGCCGTGCAAACAAGTATGTTGGTATTTGCGGCCAGGGCCCGTCAGATCACCCGGATTTGGCTGAGTGGCTGGTGGAAGAAGGAATCAGCGCTATATCCTTGAATCCTGACACCGTTGTTGACACCTGGTTGTACTTTGGGAAACACGCATCATCGAAAGCAGCCGCCTGAGGCCGGTAGATTGTCTGACTTTTGCTGCGACACGCTGTCGTCTGCTGTGAGATTGCGTTATCATTCCGCAGAATGGTGCAAATCTAGCGAATGACCAAATTCATCTTTGTCACTGGCGGTGTGGTCTCGTCCCTTGGCAAAGGTATCGCTTCCGCTTCTCTCGCCGCAATTCTCGAATCACGCGGTGTCAAACTGACTCTGCTCAAACTGGATCCGTACATCAACGTTGATCCGGGCACGATGAGTCCATTCCAGCACGGTGAAGTATTCGTCACCGAAGACGGTGCTGAAACCGATCTCGACCTTGGTCATTACGAGCGTTTCGTCAATGTAAAGATGACGAAAAGCAACAACTTTACGACTGGCCAGATTTACGAAAACGTCATTCGAAAAGAACGGCGCGGTGACTACCTTGGCGGTACCGTCCAGGTCATTCCCCACATCACTGACGAAATCAAGAATTTCATCCGTATGGGCGCTGGTGATGCGGACCTTGCACTGGTTGAAATCGGCGGCACGGTCGGCGATATTGAATCGCTGCCGTTTCTTGAGGCCGCAAGACAAATGAGTATTCAGGGCGGCCGTGACAACGCGTGCTTCGTGCACCTGACGCTCGTGCCTTTTATCGCCTCTGCCGGCGAGATCAAGACCAAACCGACTCAGCACTCAGTCAAGGAATTGCGTCAAATCGGTATTCAGCCAGATGTGTTGTTGTGTCGCGCTGACCGGCCGATTCCTGACAATGAACGCAGCAAGATCGCACTATTTACCAACGTGCCAGAGGATGCGGTTATCACAGCGGTCGATGTTGACTGTATTTACAAGATTCCATGTCTATTGCACGCGCAGCACCTGGACGACATCGTACTCAAGCGCCTGGACATCGAAGCGCCCAAAGCCGACCTGTCACCGTGGCAGCAGCTCGTGCATCAGCTTAATAATCCGCAATACAGTGTGGATATCGCGTTGGTAGGAAAGTATGTTGACCTGACCGAGTCCTATAAATCCTTGTCAGAAGCGCTGGTGCATGCCGGAATACACAGCGGTGCGCACATCAATATCCACTACATGGATTCCGAAGATATCGATCGTGACGGCACGGGCTCGCTTGAAAAAATGGACGCGATTCTGGTACCGGGCGGCTTCGGAGAACGCGGCGTGGAAGGAAAGATCAAGGCCATTCGCTACGCTCGCGAAAATTCGATTCCGTTTCTTGGAATCTGCCTCGGCATGCAGCTGGCCGTCGTCGAATTTGCGCGCCATGTAGCGAGCCTTGAAGGTGCGCACAGTACCGAATTTGACACAAAGACGCGTTACCCTGTGATTGCGCTGATTACCGAGTGGGTGGCGCAGGACGGGCGGCGCGAAGTACGCGACGCCGATACCGACCTTGGTGGAACAATGCGCCTTGGCGGCCAGGAAGCCCTGCTTTTGCCCGATACGCGCGTGCGCGAGATTTATCAGACTGAGCGAATTGTCGAACGGCACCGACATCGCTATGAAGTAAACAACCAGTTCCTGCCGATACTGAAAGAAGCCGGATTGAAAGTCGCGGCGATGTCACCGCGCGAGGGACTGTGCGAAATGCTCGAAGTGCCGGATCATCCGTGGTTTGTCGGATGCCAGTTCCATCCGGAATTTACATCAACCCCGCGAAACGGTCACGTACTTTTCAATGCGTTTATCCGCGCCGCACACGAATATCGGCAGCGCCAGGCGCGACCCGACCAGCCAAAGAAACGGCTACACTGCGGAACGCGGAGCAGGGGCCCCGCGCGGGGATGCGACCGTGAAGAGGCGCCAAGGGGCCGGATTCGAGGGGAAACAGTTTGAATCTTTGTGGTTTTCAGGTCGGGCTTGAACGTCCACTATTTCTTATAGTCGGCCCCTGCGTCATCGAGTCGCGCGACTTCGCTTTTGACGTTGCCGGCCAGATGAAAGAATTGACTGACGAGCTGGGTATTCCCTATATTTTCAAGGCCTCGTACGACAAGGCGAACCGCAGTTCCGGCAAATCATTCCGCGGAATCGGAATGGACAAAGGCCTGGAAACGCTAGCCATGATTCGGAAAGAATTAGCCGTACCTGTGTTGACAGATGTGCATACGGAAGCGGAAGTAGCGCCAGTTGCCGCAGTGGTTGATGTGTTGCAGACGCCCGCATTTCTCTGCCGCCAAACGGATTTCATCAATGCCGTTGCGGTCTCCGGCAAGCCGGTCAATATCAAGAAAGGTCAGTTTCTGTCTCCGCACGACATGCAGAATGTCGTTGATAAAGCACGCGCTGCAAGCGGCGAAGACAATATTCTGGTCTGCGAACGCGGTGCGATGTTCGGTTACAACAACCTTGTTTCTGACATGCGCTCTCTCGCAATAATGCGCGAGACCGGTTGCCCGGTGATATTTGATGCTACGCACTCTGTTCAACTGCCAGGCGGGAAAGGTACTGCCAGTGGCGGACAGCGCGAATTTGTTCCGGTGCTGGCGCGTGCCGCAGTTGCAACGGGTGTTGCCGGCCTGTTTATGGAAACGCATCCGGATCCCGAGCATGCAATGTCGGATGGTCCCAACGCATGGCCGCTGCAATTTATGAGACCACTACTGCAGACATTAAAGACCATCGACGAAACGGTAAAACGGCGTGGTTTTGAAGAAATCCTGGTTGCCGGCTGACTGGCTGGCCAACATCAGTCACAAGGCCGCGGGGTTTGGTCAACAAATGTCCCGATCAGGAATTGTGCCGATCAACAAACGTAAGGAAAAAGAATGAGTTCGATAGTTGATATCGTCGGCCGGGAAATCCTGGATTCGCGTGGCAATCCAACAGTCGAGGCGGACGTACTGCTTGAGTCGGGTGTCAGCGGTCGCGCTGCCGTGCCGTCAGGCGCATCGACTGGCACGCGAGAAGCTGTGGAGCTACGCGACAAAGACGAAAATCGATATGGCGGCAAGGGCGTGCTCGAGGCAATCGCCAATATCAATACCGAGATATGTGAAGCGATTGTCGGACTGGACGCAATCGAGCAGGCATTCATAGATCAGACACTGATCGATCTGGACGCTACGGACAACAAGTCTCGCCTCGGAGCCAATGCCTTGCTCGCCGTGTCACTTGCGGTTGCCAAAGCCGCCGGTGAGGAATCCGGCTTGCCTTTGTATCGTTATTTGGGTGGTGCCGCCGGCATGCAACTACCTGTGCCGATGATGAACGTCATCAATGGTGGCGCACATGCCAATAACAGTCTCGACATTCAGGAATTCATGATTGTTCCGGTTGGCGTCGATAGCTTCGCGGAAGCGGTGCGCTGCGGCGCGGAGGTTTTTCAGACGCTGCGCAAGCTGATTGACGACAAAGGAATGCCGACAACAGTCGGCGATGAAGGTGGTTTCGCACCGAGCCTGCCGAACAATGAGGCGGCGTTGCAGTTCATCATGAAAGCGATCGAAAAGGCGGGCTACAAGCCCGGATCACAAGTCGTGATCGCACTTGATTGTGCAAGCTCCGAGTTTTTCAAGGACGGCAAATATCATCTGGCTTCCGAAGACCTGGCTCTCGACGCCGGCGAATTCACTGAATACCTTGCAGCCTGGGTCGACAAGTTTCCGATCGTGTCGATCGAAGATGGTATGTCCGAGGCAGACTGGGAAGGATGGAAAACGCTGACGGGTAAACTGGGCAAGAAAGTGCAGCTGGTTGGCGATGACCTGTTCGTGACCAATACCAAAATCCTCGCAGAAGGGATCAGCCAGAACGTCGCAAATTCGATTCTGGTAAAGATCAACCAGATCGGAACACTGACGGAAACGTTTGCAGCGATCGAAATGGCAAAGTGTGCCGGATACACTGCGGTCGTTTCGCATCGGTCTGGTGAAACTGAAGATACTTTTATTGCGGATCTTGCGGTGGCCAGCAACGCGCAACAGATCAAGACCGGTTCGCTGTCACGCTCTGACCGGCTTGCAAAATATAACCAGTTGCTGCGAATCGAAGAAGATATGGGTGAGTCGGCGAGCTATGCCGGGCGCAGTGCCTTTCGCTATGGTCGTTAACGCCGTGGATCCCATTCACGCTGTGGTCTAACGCCTTGATGATTGCCTGCAACCAATTGTGAAGCATTGGACTAGTGAAGCACGACACTAGATGCGCATTTTCGCCATTGCCTTGATGCTACTGATCGTTGCGATCCAGTACCCACTCTGGTTCGGAAAAGGGGGATGGCTGCGTGTTCGACACGTCGATCAGCAACTCGAGGCGCAGCGTGAGGAAAATACCAGGCTTGCGCAACGCAATGCGACCCTGAACGCCGAGGTTCGGGATCTGAAAACCGGACTCGATGCGATCGAGGAACGCGCGCGTGTCGAGCTTGGCATGATCAAGTCCGACGAAGTATTTTTTCAGGTTCTCAAACCTCGGCCGACCTCACAGGATTCGGACAACTGATTGTTCAGCAGTCTGTCGGACTGCTAGCCGGGTCGCTCTGCAGCTTGCATATCGGCAAGCGTATTGAAGTTGATGAACGCTTCCGGCTGATCGTCGAAAGCGACTTCGGCGACATTCAGATCGGCATACCAGGCGTCAATCTTCCGGCCGCCCCGTTCGAGGAAGTCCGTCAGATGCGGCAACAACCTGCGCTGCACCACGCAAAACACCGGTTGAGCCTGACGGCCTGTGCGCGCAACAGCAACGTCAGCACTTTGAGCCCGCCGGGCATCCTCAAGCCTTTTGGCAAGATCGATGGGCAGGAATGGAGAATCACACGGAGCTGTCAATACAAGGTCGTGAGACGCGGCGCTCAGCGCACTGTGTAAACCGGCAAGCGGGCCTGCATATCCAGAAACCAGATCGCCAACGACTTTGTGACCGTAGGCCTCGTAGCGCTTCGGGTTCTGATTCGCGTTGATCAGTATTTCAGCGACCTGTGGCCGTAAACGTTCAAGCACGAAATCAATCAGCTCGCGACCTTGAAATAGCTGCAATCCTTTGTCGACGCCGCCCATACGGCGACCTTTTCCGCCGGCGAGAATGACGCCCGTGATTGGCAACGCCAGCGACTTTTCAGCTGTCGAGGGCAAATCGCTCGTGACCCGTAAACAGCAGGTAGTGTTTACCTTTGGCGCGACCGATCATGGTTAACCCGACTTGCCTGGCGACGTCCCATCCCATGCGTGTGAGACCGGAACGTGACACGAGGATCGGCACGCGCATCTGCGCACATTTGATTACCATTTCCGAGGTGAGCCGCCCGGTCGTATAGAAAACCTTGTCCTCTCCGGAAATCCCGTCCAGCCACATCAGTCCGGCAATCGCGTCAACAGCGTTGTGACGGCCGACGTCCTCAACAAAGTAGAGAATTTCACTTCCGCAAAGCAATGCGCAGCCGTGCACAGCACCTGCCTGCTTGTAAACGGTCTCGTGTTTCCTCACGGCATCGAGCAGTGCGTACAAGCCGGCAGCGTCAATGCGAGCATGCGTTGACAGTTGAAGCCCGCCTACTTCCTCCATCAAATCACCAAATACTGTGCCCTGACCGCATCCAGTGGTGACCGTACGCTTTTTCAGACGCTTGCCGAGATCGCTGACCGGCGTTCGGGTGATAACAGCGCAAGCCGCCGTTTCCCAATCGACTTGCACTGACGCGATATCGGCAGCAGCGCGCACAAGACGCTGATTGCGCAGGTATCCGATGGCAAGTGCTTCTGGCGCCTGCCCGAGTGTCATCAAGGTCACGATCTCTTGCTTGTCGAGGTAAATTGTCAGCGGGTGCTCGCCTGCGATAGGCGTCTCGACTTGTTCGCCGCGTTCGTTACGCGCGGTCACAAGAAACGTTGCGGCGCGCGCTTCATCGGTCATTTGCAACTGCGGTTGCGCGCCACCTGGCTTGGGTGCGGATTGGCGTTGCGCCCCCTGTTGGGCCGGCAATTCAGATTTGTGAACAGACATGCGGGTAATTATGTCATCCCGCGAACGATCAGGTCTCAAAAGTGTTCGGGTTCGGTACTGTGCGCCGCACAATCACGAATACTCGGGAATCGGATAGATTCAGTGAATGTCATGAATTTAGCGGTTGGATACCGGCCGCGATCCATTGCAGAACGCAATTACTCGCGCAATGTGGAACATGTTGAAGTGAAAATGGATCGAAAATTCAACTGATATTGTGCATCGCAGTTGATCACCTCATGCGTCCGGTTGGTTGCCTTTGGACATGGCATACGTGCTGGCATCGCTGATCAAATGCGTTATTGCCCCGTGGGTCGTTTTTAGCCTTTGCGTGGCTGACTTTTTTTAGTCAAACTGTCCAGCCCGCCAGTGCCAAACACAATAGCGCTTGAAATATCCGGTATGGACAGGGAGGTGGGCGATTCGAATTCCAGTCGCAATGAGGGGTGCAGGTGGAAGCAGTCCGATCAAAAAAACGAAGAGGATCTCCGAAAGGCCGCCAGGTCGACGCGAGCGCGTTGTCGCGAGTGCGCGGTCTTCTTGGAGACACACCCAGGCGCCGCGATCTGTTGATCGAGTTCCTGCATCGTATTCAGGATAAGTTCGGCCATCTGTCTGCCGCTCATCTCGCGGCACTTGCCAGCGAAATGCAAATGCCGATGGCAGAAGTATTTGAAGTGGCAACTTTCTATCATCATTTCGATGTCGTCAGGGAAGGCGCCGCAGTTCCTCCCGCACTTACCGTGCGCGTATGCGAGTCATTGTCGTGCGAGATGGCTGGCTCGAAGGCGTTGCTGGAGAAGCTACCCGGGATACTGGGTCGTGAAGTGTGTGTCAAATCTGCCCCGTGTGTCGGTCGTTGTGCAGCAGCACCGGTCGTGGTTGTGCACCAGAATCCGGTGGAGCACGCGACGGTTGAAAAAGTGGCGATGGCGGAGCGCTCGGGTCAGACCGAATGCAAGATCGCAGAATATATTGATTGCCGAACGTACCGCAAACAGGGTGGATACCGGTTGTTGCAGCGCTGTCTTGCAAACCAGATCGATCGAGAAGAATTGTTCGTGTCAATGGACAAGGCTGGTTTGCGCGGCCTGGGTGGAGCTGGATTCCCGGCCGGGCGCAAATGGAGACTCGTCTGGAACGAGCCGGCTCCCAGACTGATGGCCGTGAATATTGACGAAGGTGAACCGGGTACTTTCAAGGACAGATATTTTCTGGAACGATATCCACATCGATTCCTTGAGGGCATGCTGGTTGCAGCGTGGTCTGCCGGTTGTTCCGAAATTTACATCTATTTGCGTGACGAGTACGCAGGTTGTCGCCGCATTCTTGAGAAGGAACTCGATGTGCTGGCGGCAGACCCTCCGTGCGCACTCCCGGTGATTCATTTGCGAAGGGGCGCCGGTGCCTATATCTGTGGTGAAGAGTCCGCAATGATCGAATCGATCGAGGGTAAACGTGGAATGCCGAGAATGCGGCCACCGTACGTGGCTGAAGTTGGACTGTTCAACCGCCCGACACTCGAGCACAACATGGAGACCTGTTACTGGGTCAGGGATATCGTGGAGAAAGGTCCGGAGTGGTTTGCCGGTCAGGGCCGTCGCGGACGCAAGGGGCTGCGTTCGTTTTCAGTATCAGGGCGGGTCAATAATCCGGGCGTACACATTGCGCCGGCTGGTATCACCGTCAACGAACTGATCGATGAATATTGTGGCGGCATGCCCGATGGTCAGGAGTTCTACGCTTACCTGCCCGGTGGCGCCTCGGGAGGAATTCTGCCTGCCTCACTGGGCGATATCGCGCTCGATTTTGACACGCTCGATGAGTATGGATGCTTTATAGGCTCTGCCGCAGTGATCGTGCTATCGGATCGTGACAAGGCTTGGGCGGCAGCGCGCAATCTGATGCGGTTTTTCCATGATGAGTCTTGTGGCCAATGTACCCCTTGCCGTGTAGGAACAGCCAAAGCGCTTGCATTGATTGAGGACGAAAACTGGGACGCGCAATTGCTTGCGGAACTCTCTCGGGCGATGGCAGACGCGTCTATTTGCGGACTCGGACAGGCGGCACCGAACCCGTTGCTTTGCGTGATGAAGTATTTTTCTCACGAATTGGAATGATGCTGCAACGAAACGCGCACGCTTGTCGTGCAGATTGATTCCAGCGAGAGTGCAATGAACACTTCACTTGATTCCGGGCGCAGCGAGAACAGCATCGACTTCGAACTCAATGGCGCGCCTGTGCGTGCCAGAGAGGGTGAGACCATTCTTGAAGCCGCTGCCCGAAACGGGATCGAAATCCCTCGCCTTTGTTACGAGCCCGGGCTACGTCCGGATGGTAATTGCCGTGCCTGTGTCGTTGAAATCAACGGTGAACGCGTACTGGCGCCGGCGTGCTGCCGCTACCCGAAGGACGGCATGCAAGTGAGCAGCGACAACGAACGGGTGCGTTCGTCACAGAAAATGGTGCTCGAACTGCTGCTTGCAGACATGCCCGATAAACACTACTCGCTTGAATCAGAGCTGGATCACTGGGCAAACGTTATGGATGTGGGCACGCCGCGATTCGCACCTCGTGTCCAGCCCGACGCTGATTTATCGCATCCGGCAATGGCCATCAATCTCGATGCCTGCATCCAGTGCACGCGTTGCGTTCGTGCGTGCCGCGAAGAACAAATGAACGACGTCATCGGCTACGCTTTCCGGAGCGATCGGTCAAAGATTGTTTTTGATTTTGACGATCCAATGGGCGATTCGACCTGTGTCGCCTGTGGCGAGTGCGTACAAGCATGTCCCACCGGGGCGCTGATGCCAGCACGTGAAGTGGCGCTTGAGAAGGCCGACAACACGGTCGATTCGATATGTCCGTTCTGCGGTGTCGGGTGCCAACTCAGGTATCACGTCAAGGACAACCGGATAATTTGGGTCGATGGTCGCGATGGACCGGCCAATCGTTCGCGCTTGTGCGTAAAAGGCCGTTACGGCTTCGACTACGTACATCATAAGCAGCGCCTGACCTCACCGCTGATCAGAAAGCCGGGGGTTCCAAAATCCGGTGACTTCACAATGGACCCGGAGAAGATTCACGAAGTATTTCGCAAAGCCACGTGGCAGGAAGCGCTGGATCTCGCCGCAAGCAAATTACTGGAAATTCGCGAGAATCGCGGAAGCAGGGCGTTAGCAGGTTTCGGGTCCGCCAAGGGCACCAATGAAGAAGCATATCTGTTCCAGAAGCTGATTCGCACCGGATTCGGGTCGAACAATGTCGACCATTGCACGCGTCTTTGCCATGCGTCGTCGGTGGCGGCCTTGCTCGAAGGCATCGGCTCAGGCGCAGTATCCAACCAGGTAAGTGACGTCGAGCATGCAGAAGTCATTATGGTGATTGGCGCCAATCCGACCGTCAATCATCCGGTTGCAGCAACTTTCATGAAAAATGCAGTTCGGCGTGGCGCGAAGCTAATCGTTTGTGATCCGAGACGCTCGGATCTGGCACGCCATGCAACTCACTTTCTTCAGTTCAATTCCGATACCGACGTTGCGCTACTCAATGCCATGCTGCATGTCATCATTGAGGAGGAGCTTGTTGACGAGGAATTCGTCTCACAGCGTACGTCTGACTTCGAAGCGCTCAAATCAAATGTGCTTGCGTACAGTCCGGAAGCAATGCAGAAAATTTGTGGAATTCAGGCACAGACGATCCGCGAAGTTGCCCGATTGTATGCGTCGTCACAAGCGTCAATGATTTTCTGGGGAATGGGCATTGCGCAACATGTGCATGGTACCGACAACGCCCGCTGTCTGATCGCGCTGGCATTGTCCACTGGCCAGATTGGACGCCCGGGAACGGGTTTGCACCCGTTACGCGGGCAGAACAATGTGCAAGGCGCATCCGACTCAGGCCTGATCCCGATGGTGTTTCCAGACTATCAGCGCGTGGATGATGCCAAATCACGTGCCAAGTTCGAAAAACTGTGGAACGCCGAGCTTGACGATGTACCCGGACTGACCGTGGTCGAGATCATAAACGCCGCGCGCAAAGGGGACATTCGCGGTATGTACATCATGGGCGAAAATCCTGCCATGTCGGACCCCGACCTTAATCATGCGCGTGCGGCACTGGCAAATCTCGACTGGCTGGTGGTACAGGATATTTTTCTGACTGAAACAACCTATCTTGCAGATGTCATTTTGCCGGCGACTGCATGGCCCGAGAAAAGCGGCACAGTCACGAATACAGACCGCCGGGTGCAACTGGGCCGCCAGGCGTTGCAAGCGCCTGGTGACGCCAGGCCTGATCTGCAATTGATCCAGGAAATCGCAAACAGGCTGGGACTGGAATGGGATTATTCTGGCCCGAAGGACGTCTTTGAGGAAATGCGTAAAGGCATGCCATCAATTGCAGGTATTACCTGGGATCGACTCGAGCGCGAAAATTCGGTGACCTATCCATGCGAGAAAGAAGGAGACGCTGGTCAATCGGTTGTGTTCGGCGATTGCTTTCCAACGGCCGACGGACGTGCGCGCTTTGTTCCCGCGAGCATCGTGCCGGCAGCGGAGCGACCGGACCGGGACTATCCTATGGTGCTCATTACTGGCAGGCAGCTTGAACACTGGCACACCGGTGCAATAACGAGGCGCTCAGGGGTTCTGGACGCAATCGAACCTGACCCGACTGCGCTGATGCATCCGCACGATCTTGATGCCTTGAACGTTCAGGCCGGCGAAGTCATCACGGTTGCGTCGCGCCGTGGCAGCATTTCATTGTTTGCGCGCGTTGACGACGGAATGCCACGCGGCAGCGTTTTTATTCCATTTGCGTATTACGAAGCGGCTGCCAACAAGTTAACCAACCCGGCACTCGACCCATTCGGGAAAATCCCGGAATTCAAATATTGTGCGATAAAAGTCACAAAGGGCGGCAAACCCCCGCGACAAACCAGCTTTGGAGGCGGGAAGACGGCTGAGCAGATGCTGGGATGATCCAGGCGCAGCTAGTGTAGTGCTAATGCGCTACGCGAGCCGCGTAGCAATATGCAACCGCAATATCGAACCAAAGTACTGATCGCCAATATTGATCAGGCGTAACTTTGTGGAAGATAGGTTCGATGTAACTAGCGCATCTTGTTGGTTGTGTGCAACCTCAATTCACGCTCGAGCGTCCGGATTCGCCCGTGCGCTTCGTCTAGTAACTCTCGCAGCGTTCTAACCGTCATTGCTTTGCGCGTTGCAATGCCCGGGACACGACGGCGATCTGCAGGCCGACGCCTGTCTTGCCGATTCCCGCGACGGTCGGCTGCTTTGATTATTCGGAATCTGCTCATTTATGGTCGACCCGAATCGAGTTCGTTATCGTGGTCTCGAGTTGCGTTTACCGAGTTCGTTGGTATGTAAATATACCTCGGAACATGGCGCTCGTGTCAACCGGCACGAGTCGTGACACTTGATAAACCGGGCGGCGAATACTCGCTGCGGCGTTCATTCTTTGTCGGCTTCAAAGCGCAGTGCTATACCATTATTGCAATAGCGAAGACCCGTCGGCCCGGGACCATCTTCGAAGACATGCCCATGATGGCCGCCGCAATTGGCACAGTGGTACTCGGTGCATTGCATAAACAGCTTGCGGTCCGTTTTCGTTTCGAACGCGCCGTCGATGCTGGTAAAGAAACTCGGCCAGCCGGTGCGGCTGTCGAACTTCATGTCCGAGCTGAATAGCGGATGCCCGCAGGCGGCACAGACAAACATTCCCTTGCGGTGTTCATCGTTCAGCGGGCTGGAGAAACTGGGTTCCGTTCCTTCCTCGCGCAACACATAGTGTTGATCCGGTGTCAGCGTTGTTTGCTGTTCGTCGTCGAATTGTTCAGGCTTGCTTTCCATAGACATTATTGTATTCGTGTTGGCGCGCTCAATCGAACCTCATGACGGCATTGCGGCGATTCCGATCAGGAATCCAGTAAGCATATCCCACCCGGAGGAATGGCCAAGTGATGTCAGTTTTCGCGCTGCTCGCGTTGCGCCGTCGGTGTCCCCATTTGCGAGCGCGGCAGCGAGGGCGTGCAGCGGGGCAAAACTTTGGCAGCAAGCCAGGTCGGCAAACAGCGCCGCACTTATCGCGTGACTGCGTGTCGCTGCTTCGCGTGTCAGGTTCGCCGCCGCCGTCGACCATCGGGGGCTGCGTGGCGCAATAAAACGCCGGCCGAACAAAGCGGCACCGGCAAGGTCGTCGCCCGACGGTGTCAGTCCCGTCCCGAAACCAAGCAACGACTGCGTAGTTTCGATGACGCCGTCTGCGTCATCGCGCGTAAGCTGCAGTCAGATCGCGTACGCGCGTTGACGCGATACTCAGTGGAAATTTCAGGCTTTCCCCGACGAGCAGGGTACCGAAACCGGATGGGGATTCCTGAGTTATGCGTGTGTTTGCAAATAGCTGTGCGCCGGCAACGAATCGCTTTACCTCGGACTGGTTGAGTGAAGGCAGTTCAGGCAATCAGCCGTTGTCTGGAATGGAATCAAAACGCAACGTAACCGCGCCAGGTTTCACAACAGATGTCTTCACCGCACGAGGGTGCAATGCCGGCAAACGCGCTCCGACCCAGATAATTTCGCCCGCCGCTTCGAAATATGGGCTCTCCGGAAATGCCGCAAGCGGCTGCGCGACGCCACCGCTACGCGCCAGTGCCATGCGCGCCAGCTCACCGACCTGAACTACGCGCATCCTGAAGTCCCCGTGCCGCCGAGCGCGGCTCGGGGAACTTCATGCAGGCCATGCCCCGATGTCAGCTCGAAGCGTTTTTGTGTTGCATTCCCGAGCTGAGACATACCAGGCCAAAAAGCACGTAACCGAGCGCAACGTCAGGTGACACTGCCCAACCCAGCTGCCCGCCATGGATAAAGCCGAAGAACGCGAGTATCGCGCCGGCAAAAGCCCAAATGGTCGCAGCCTTGAAGTTGCGATCGATGATAAACGCCGCCAGAGCGCCGAGTACCAGGCCCGCCAATACAGCGCCACCGCCGAGCAATTCCATACCGCGATACACCAGGCCAGATCCGCCAAGCGCACCCATGCCGACCGCTGCAGCCGAGGTGCCCGCTGCATTAAGGGCGCTATCGACTTGAAGGTGACCCCACGCTGCGACGTTCGGAATGATAGCGAGGACAACGGCTGGCGCATGATTCTTTGGTGTCGCCTGAAACGCCTGCGCACCAATGACGAGGCCGATATACAGAAGAATTGGCAGAATCGCCACCAATGGCACGACAGCAAGCAATAGTGCCGTCAAACCAAGGAAGCAGACCAGCGCAATCACCACGCCGATGGCAAGCGAATAGCCGATTCGTCCGCCCACCGCCTTCCAGCCCGGATGGCCAATGTACACCGCTGGCGGGAACGGGCTGCCGAGCACTGACCCGACAATTGCGCCAATGCCGTCGGCGGCCAGAATTTTGCGAAGATCGTAATTGTCTCTGGCCGCGGCGGCGCTTTCGACGTTATCCATCGCTTCCACAAAGTTGTAAATTCCAAGTGGAATCGCGGTCACCAGCAGCGGCGCGACATCGCTCCAGCCCGCGAAGTACGCGATCCAGCCGACAACGATGCCGATGATGACTGCAACCAAGCCGCCTGGCAGTCCGAACGGCAGGCGCACGTTCGCGGCCCAGCTGATCAATACGATAGCGAATGCAATGAACGCGATCCAGGGCACTTCCCACATCTGAAAAGCTGGCCGCAAGGCGATGAAGGCGATCGAGATTCCGGCGAGGGTGCCCAGCATTGCGGCGCGCGGCGTGTGCGCCCTGATCCACGGGCCGACAAAAATCCCGGCGAGTACGATGACGCCGATGATGAAGGCCCAGGCAAGGCCTGCCTGCCATGCGAGTATCGCGTCGTTGGTCTTCAGGTATACCGGCAACATGACCACGAAAACAACAATAAACATGTGCGGGACGCTCGGGCCATACGGCATCGCGGTGACATCTGTGCGGCCTTCTTTCTGAGCCAGCTTGTACGCGAGCCAGGCGTAATAGAGATTTCCGATTGGCAGTGCGATCCCAAGCGCGGGCAGGATGCGTCCGAAGACAATATCGTCGGGCATCTGAACCACCCCCAGGCATAGCCCCGTGAGTACAATCACATTGGTGAATAGCCCGAAGAAGCCGTTCCAATCTCCCGGCACCCACCACCGCACCTGCACTGCGCCTGTCTGGTTCGCCATGGTTTCCCCTTTCCCCTGTTGTTGCGTGTCTGGGCACGCGATTGTTATCGCGCCTGACGGCGCGTAATACATATAGCGCCTGACGGCGCGTAGAGCTAACTGCGCCTCATGGCGCGTAGAACAAATTGCATCTCACGGCGCCTGATACTTCCAGCGCCGCGGGGCACTTAAGTACGCTTGCTCATGCTCAGGCTTTTGCGAGTGCATCGAGAAACGGTTTCGACTTTCCGACCCAGCCAAAAATACCCCCTTGCGCCTTGATCATATTCAGTGACGCCGTTTGAAATTCAGGAAAGTACGAGCCGACGCAGTCTTCCAGAACAAGGCAGTCGTAACCGCGGTCGTTTGCTTCGCGAACGCTGGTGTTTACGCACACCTCGGTCGTCACGCCGCATACCATCAGTTGCTTGATGCCACGGTTGTGGAGCATTGAGTCCAGATCGGTTGCATAGAAGGCGCCTTTGCCGGGCTTGTCGACGATCGGCTCGCCGGGTTCCGGTTTCAATTCATCGACGATGTCATGTCCATATTCACCACGCACCAGGATTCGCCTCATCGGCCCCTGATCACCAATACCCGTCTCGAGCCGTCCACGCACTTTCTTGTTGTCGGGCAGGTCACTCAAATCTTGCCGATGACCTTCGCGGGTATGAATCACCAGCATTCCCTTTTTGCGTGCCGCATCGAGCACCTTGCCGGTTGGTGCAATGGCTTTTCGCAGTAGCGACACATCATTGCCGAGCGCTTCTCCGAATCCGCCCGGATCGACGAAGTCGCGCTGCATGTCGATGATCATTAGTGCACAGCTGCGCGGATCAAACTCGAATTCATACGGTTCTGCCAGTACAGATGCCATCGAAATTTCCCCCTTCTTCGGGTTGCCCTGTTCTTGTCTCTAGTTTGTTGCGGCTGAATTGGCGCGTTGTTCAACGTGCGTTCGCCAGCTTCCCTGCTCGGTAATTTCGCGAGCATCATTTGTTGCATATTGCTCACACAGAAAGCCACGTACCTGCTCACCATTTTCCAGTTCAACCATGCCGATACCGAGTGGCTCAGGAATGCCGTCTACAAAGTCGCTGAATCGGCGTGCAGGCATCTCCCACAACTCGAGTTCGGCGGCACGTGCTTCGAGTCGTGCGCGCGGAACAAGGTCGATCCATATGTTGTTGTTACCGCTGTGGGAAATGCGCTCGAGGACTCCAGAAACGACATCAATCGGTCGATCTTTTCCGGAACGATAGGCTGCAGCCAGCTGAGAAATGTCCAGCCTGTCTGAGCAATCGGGCATGCGCATCCCTTGCGTAGTCGGAGACCGACGCAGATACTCGCTGGTGTCAGAATAGCCGCGCCGCTGTATAGTATTTGTTGACGCGCTTTATAACAATAGCGAATACCCGGTCAATGGCGGGGAGAGATTTGGCCCGCCTCATCCGCATATGCCTGCATCGCTCAGAATTATTCAAAATACATATCGCGATTCCGTTGCGCTCATGCAGCTATCGGCAAGACTGGCGAAGCGCGATGGGGTAGAGCAGGCGTCAGTTGTCATGGCGGCTGAAGGAAATCTGGCATTGCTGTCTGAGGCAGGCTTGCTCGAGGGCGAGGTGAATGCATCTCCGAGCGATTTGCTGGTCGTGGTGCAGGGAGACGATGAGCAAGCACGCCTGGGGCAATTGACGAACTGGAAGATGCGCTGGCACGCGGTACAGAATCAGCCAACACGGGCGGTTCGGAGCCGATCAGGCCGCATACGATTCAAATGGGTTTGCGCGAACAACCCGGCACCAACCTCGTGCTGATCTCCACACCCGGTGAATATGCGGCAGCAGAGGCACTCAAGGCATTAAGGTTCGGACTGAATGTGATGGTATTCAGCGACAATGTCAGCCTTTCAGAAGAGGTGTTGCTTAAACAAGAGGCCGAGCGGCACAATTTGCTTGTCATGGGACCGGATTGCGGCACAGCGATCGTGGCCGGAATTCCATTGGCATTTGCCAACGCGGTGCGCAGAGGCCCGGTTGGCGTAATCGGAGCTTCAGGTACGGGTATTCAACAAGTGACTTCGCTCGTTGACCAGTACGGGCTCGGCGTTTCGCATGCGATTGGTACCGGCGGGCGCGATCTCGGATCCGAGGTCAGTGGCGCGACGATGCTGCGCGCAATCGACGAACTTGCCGCGGATAAGGATACACAGGTAATTGTATTGATATCAAAGCCACCGGCGCCCGATGTTGCGAACAAAGTGCTTGAGCGAGCCCGTGGCGGCGGCAGTTGTGCGCGGAGCGCATACGGATGTGCAAGCGTCCGATTGTGCCGAGTTTTCAATTCCGCAGTTTACGCCGCAGCAAAGCCGCGTTCGCGGACTCTTTAGCGGCGGTACGTTCTGCTACGAGGCTACACTTTTACTGTCACGTGCGCTGACTGGAGTATTTTCCAATACCCCTGTTGGTGGCGCCGCGATGCTGGAGGATGCGTGGCGAAGCTGCGGCCATTCGCTGATTGATCTCGGTGGCGATGAGTTCACTCGCGGCCAGCCACACCCGATGATTGACCATCGATTGCGTAACGAACGTATGTTGCAGGAGGCTGCCGACCCTGAAGTTGCGCTTATCCTGTTCGATGTAGTTCTTGGCCATGGCGCAAATCCTGATCCGGTGGGCGCAATGTTGCCCGCGATAGGCGATGCACGCACCACTGCCGGACGAAGCGGCAGGCAAATCGCGTTTGTCGGATTCGTATGCGGCACCGAGGCCGACCCGCAGGGTTTGGTACGGCAGAGCCGTGCGTTGCAGGAAGAGGGTGTCATTCTGGCGACCAGCAATGCGCAGGCGGCGCGCACTGTCGCAGCAATGGTATCGGCACATGTCCAGTCTGATTGAGCAAGAACTGAGTGTGACTAATGTCGGCCTGGCGCAGTTTGCCGAAACAATCGCTGACAATGGCGCTTCTGCGACGCAGCTTGAGTGGACACCACCTGCACTGGGCGACCGCGAGGCCGGAATGGCGTTGGCGCGATTGACAAATCATCCGCTGGTCGAAGAAGCGAACGCCGCCGCGTTTTCTGCGTTTCGTAGTACCTCGCCGCGATTGCACAGCGTTGGGACAGCGCACGCGATGCTGCCGACAATGGGTGAGCGAACGATTCTGCACGCTGGCCCGCCGGTAGAGTGGGCGCAAATGTGCGGGCCGATGCAAGGTGCCATTGTCGGCGCCATCCTGTATGAAGGCTGGGCAAGCGGAGTCAATGCTGCAGGCGATCTTGCCGCCAGTGGAAACATTGTTTTTGAGCCATGCCATCATCATGGGTGCGTCGGCCCGATGGCCGGCGTAATCAGTCCGTCCATGCCCCTCTGGGCGGTGGAGAATCCGGCTACCGGTGTTTGTGCATTCAGCAATTTCAACGAGGGCCTGGGCAAGGCACTTCGCTTCGGTGCCTACGAAGATGATGTGCTCGCGCGACTCAAGTGGATCGAAACCACACTTGCGCTGGCGGTTGGCGCGGCGCTCAAGGCGCTGGGCGGTATCGATCTCAAGCCGCTGATCGCGCAAGCCCTGATCATGGGTGACGAGGTGCACAATCGCAATGCCGCTGCGAGCGGACTGTTGTTGCGGCGGCTGGCTTCTGCGCTCGTGCGCGTCAATTTGCCGGCGGATGATCTGGCGCGGATACTCGATTTCATCGTCGGCAATGAACATTTCTTTCTGAACATTTCCATGGCTTCATGCAAGCTCATGCTGGATGCGGCGCATAGGGTTGCGGGATCGAGCATGGTTACTGCGATGTCGCGCAACGGGGTTGAGTTCGGAATTCGAGTCAGTGGCCTCGGAGATCGTTGGTTCACCACGGTTGCCGGCGAGATCGACGGCTTGTGCTTGCCGGCTACGACGCGGCCGATGCCGCACGCGATCTGGGTGACAGCTCGATTACTGAAACCGCCGGTTTTGGCGGATTTTCGATGGCCGCAGCACCCGCCATCGCAACCGCGAACTCGCAACGGATGCGGCATATCACGCTTGGTGAATCAGACACGTTTCAGCTTCCTGCGCTGGATTTCCGTGGCTCGCCCTGCGGAATTGATGTCCGTAGGGTTGTGGACACCGGGATCGAGCCGGTCATTAATACCGGGATTGCGCACCGCGATGCAGGGATCGGGCAGATTGGAGCGGGGCTCACGCATGCGCCGCTCAAGTGCTTCATGCAGGCGTTGAGCGCGCTTGACGCGCAACTCAATCAACGATAATCCGAAAATGCGAATTGGCGGATCGCCGCGTTAGTTACACCGCAAAGGGAGAGCTGTATGCCCAGCCAGACCAAACTCGCAGTGGTTGCAGTCGGCGGTAACGCGCTCATTCGGGACGAGCAGCATCGCAGTATCGAGGACCAGTACGATACTGCAAAAGAGACGGTGCGCTATGTCGTTGACATGATCGAGGATGGTTGGCGGGTCGTGTTTACACACGGTAGCGGCCCACAGATGGGTTTCATCTTACGCCAGTCGGAGCTTGCTCTGCACGAAGTGACTCCGGTGCCAATGGATTATGCAGGCGCGGATTTGCAGGGCGCGCTCGGTTACATGTTCGTCAAGGCATTGCGCAATGAATTTCGCCGCCGCGGGCTGCGTCGCGAGGCGGCAGCAGTGGTCACCCAGGTCCTGGTTGATGGTGAGGATGCAGCGTTCAGGGATCCCTCCAAACCAATCGGTTCGCCAATGGATGAAGCGACGGCGCGCAAGCGCGTGACCGAACTCGGATGGCGAGTGAAAGAAGATCCCGGCCGCGGTTGGAGGAGGGTGGTCCCATCGCCACGGCCGCAGGCGATCGTCGATCTCGATGTAATTGCCCATCTGGTCAGCACGGACTATGTCGTGATCGCTTGCGGTGGCGGAGGCATTCCGGTTATTGAGGAGGCGCAAGGCAGTTTTCGCGGTATTGAGGTGGTAATTGACAAGGACTTTGCGTCAAGCCTGCTGGCGCGTGAGCTCGGTGCCGAATGCCTGCTTGTTGCCACGGGTGTTGAAAGAGTCGCGCTCGACTTTGGCAAGCCTGCGCAGCGCTGGCTCGACCGAATCACATTGGCTGAAGCGAAGCGTTTACACGCCGAGAATCAATTCGACAAAGGAAGTATGGGACCGAAAATCCGCGCCGTCATTGAATACCTGGAGGGCGGTGGCAAGGAAGGCATCATCACCGATCCGCATCATCTTAATCCCGCACTCGTAGGGAAAGCCGGTACGCGTATCGTTCATCGATGATCGGAATCTGATTTCTCTTGCTGGTGTTGCCGTGAGAATCAGGCGCACGTGACGCGAGTGCGCGTAATACCACAGAAATTCCGACTGAGGAAACTTTCGGCTTTCTCTGGTACGTGTAGCCCTTGCTGACCGGCGATCGCTGTTGGGTCCTCGTCGATCGATGTCAGGTTGTCGGCAACGTCAGCCGGCTCCTGCAGCCAAATACCTTCCAAATCAAGGCGCAATGGCAAGGATTCGGGCCAAGAACCGTTGGAACGAAATTCGCAGAGTATTCGCGGTCTCAACATTATGGCTTTTTTTGAAGCCAGGGCTCCAGACACATGTTCAACGCTATTCCCATATCAGGACAATTTACTCCGGTAGCTGGCACCTTTTCGGGGGCCGGCTTTTATGAGGCATGGGCTCTTATGACAAATGGCTGCGAAGGTAGTCAGACGCCGGAATCGGAGCGTTCAGCATGCTGTTGAGCAATGCCAGCGTTGAAAATCCGTCCAGTTTCTACATGAGAAAAGCCACATGACTGCGTCGCCCGTGAGCGTCTCGACGATGCTGAAAATTTCGCCCGCATCATTAACCGGCTGGTGCGTTCAGGGAGGTTATGGCGAATGGCCTTTTGTGTTCGCCACCAAGGGCCAGGCAATTTCGTTCTTTGTGAAATGGGCCGAGAAGCATCAGCCCTGCGATGTCCAAATTTTCAACTATGCCGGGACCGTTGAGAGGTCCATCTCGTTTCCGGACGGCAACCATCGCAATGTTTCCAGATCGGACCGTCGCCAGCGAGAAGTAAATATTCCGTTTCCCGATCGCCGCCTTGTTGAACGCCGCACCGATGTATCAGATGGGCCTGGTCGGTATTGTCATGTAATGCGATAGAAGTACGCCTTAACAGGCGGCGCTGCGCCGGAACGTAGCGCAGACCAATGCTGAGTACCGATGATCCCGGTCAGTGACCGGAATGTGTTGGGACTTCGTCAATCGCTGTCAGACGTTCGTCATTCTCTTGCGCTTTCGCCCGCGCAAATCCTCGCAAACTGGTGATCTACGGCTGATGCGCGCGGGTTTGTATGCTGGAATGAAATTCGCAAGTGGTCTCTGGTGCCCGAACGCAAGAGCTACTACGAGGCTGTCGATAACGGAGGAGGCAGTTGCCAGATTTGAGCCGCACAACGAGAGTATTGCGCCGTGCGCCAGGTGTAGGCCACGGCACTAAAGGCAAAGCCTTCGCTCGGCAGTTGCTTGCCTTGCTGCTCGTGACGCCCGGAAAGATCGGCAACGCATTTGCAGCAAGTGCATTTGCACTCGCCTGTCGTCACATCATCGCGGCTGGTCTGAATGGCTGGCGGGCTTCCCGGCCATGCTGAAGATCTCGCCATCGCCCTCCACAGGTTGGCGCGTAGAAGGTGGCTACGGTGAGCAACCATTTGTATTTCCTACGAAAGCACAGGCGATATCTTTCTTTCTCGTTTGGGCGGAGAAACATCAGCCATGCGACGTGCATATTTACAATCATGCCGGGGACCTTGAGCGGAATATCTCGTTTCCGGATGGCAATCACCGCCGTCCGTCCCAGTCGGATCGCCGGCAGGAACAAGTCGAAATATCGTTTCTTGACCGGCGCCGTGCTGAACGTCGAAGCCACCTTTGAGCCGATTGCGCAACGATTGAGCGATTTGTTTATCGCTGTTCGTCCACTGCTTATTGCCGATGAACATGGTCTTGACTCGCGATTAAGGCATCGGCCGTGAGCGCTCTCGTTTCATGCGAACGCTCGAGCGGTGTTGGGAGTTCGTCAATTGCTGTCAGCGCATCGTCACAATTATGCAGACTGGCATGTGGTTTATTGTGATTTGGAGCCGAATAGCCGGTAAAAACGTTTGCGCCGGCTGGAACGAAATTCGCAGGCGTTTTTCTTAACCTGAACATTTTGGTGCGTCAGGTCAACGCGATACAGATGTCAAACTCCAACCTACAAACAACAGAAAGGTGTTCCGCTGCGCGTGCCAGTCGTCCATCGCGATCCATCGACACATGGCGTGCTTTACCGCCATGCTCAGCGGTTGAGAAACACGGCACCGATCGGCTGCTCCGTTACAAAGCCAGGTTCATTGGCTTGCAACATTGCTCTGGAATATTCCAGCCATGCTGAAAATATCACCCTCGCCATCAACGGGCTGGCGCGTAGAGGGTGGCTACGCCGAGCAGCCATTCGTGTTTCCGACCAAGGCACAAGCGATTTCTTTTGCGCCCGTATGGGCTGAAAAACACCAGCCCTGTGATGTGCACATATACAATACTGCTGGCTACCGTCAACGCCATATAACATTTCCGGACGGTAATCAGCGGCGCACTGCCGGATCTGACCGCCGCAATGTGCAGGTCGCCATTTCCTTCCCCGATAGACGCCGTACTGAACGTTGCATCGTTTGAGACGCATGCGCTACAGCGAAGCTGTGCGCTAGATCAATCCCTCGAGAAGTTGCACATCGACCGTGGCACCTGCTTCGAGGCTGCCTGTATCTGTCGGCAGCACGATAAAGCAATGTGCCTGGCTCATCGACGAAAGTATGCCTGAGCCCTGATCGCCCGTTGGTCGAACGGTCCATTGCCCGTTGTCATCCTGTGACAGGATTCCGCGTTGAAACTCGGTGCGACCGGGTGCTTTCTTGATGGGCGCGGTACACACCACTTTCAAGGTTGGCAGCGGCTTGACATCGGTCTGACCTTGCAGACGGGCGAGTGCGTCGCGCACAAACTGGTAGAACGTCACCATCACGGCAACCGGATTGCCCGGCAGCCCGAAGAAGTGGGCATCGCCGATTTTTCCGTAGGCCAGCGGCCGTCCCGGCTTCATTGCGATTTTCCAGAACAGCACTTCACCGAGGCTTTCGAGGACTTGTTTGACGTAATCCGCCTCGCCTACGGATACGCCTCCGCTGGTAATGATGACGTCTGCCGCAGCCGACGCTTGGACAAATGCTTCCTCGACAGCTTCTGGCGTATCTGCGATGACGCCCATGTCAAGGATTTCGCATTCCGCGCGACTGAGCATGCCATAGAGCGTGTACCGATTGCTGTCATAAATCTGTCCAGGCCCGAGTTGCTGTCCAATGCTCACCAACTCATCACCAGTCGAGAAAAATGCCACGCGCAACTTGCGGTATACGGACACCTCGCCGATGCCGAGCGACGCGAGCAGTCCCAGCTCGGCCGGTCTGAGCAACTTTCCTTTTTTTAGCGCAGGCTCACCTTTGCGCAGGTCTTCACCTGCCTTGCGGATGTTGGTGCCGGCTTTTGGTACGGCCGCCACACTGACAGTATCCCCGGAAGCGCTTGCCCGTTCCTGCATGATCACTGTGTCGCAACCGTCTGGAACGACCGCACCCGTCATGATGCGCACGGTCTGTCCCTTGCCGGCCTTGCCGCTGAACGGTTTGCCGGCGAAGGCCGTACCAACCAGTTGTAACTCTACTTCGCTATCTTGCTTCAGATCTGAAAATCGAACTGCATAGCCGTCCATCGCGGAATTATCATGACCTGGCACGTTCACCGGTGAGATAACATCTTCAGACAGAACGCGGCCCAGCGCATTGCGTATATGTAGCCGTTCTACCGCCGCAACCGGTTTCAGGACAGCGCGGATGTACTCGCGCGCTTTGGGAACCGGCATTGAGTTCGGGTCGTAGTCATCTGCGCAAGACAGTTCGCGAAGCGTTTTCGGAGCGGATTCGGTATTGGGTGAAGTAGCAGGCGAGGGCATGTGTTTGGTAGGACAGTCGTGGGGATAAGCGTTAGCGTCGTATGCCGTTCCAGACGGAAGGTCAGCCGCCGATGTAGGACATCTCCACTTTACGTAGTTTGGCAGTTTCCGCTGTGCGGGTTTCAGAATAATTGTCTGTGCGCGCACGCCAGATGTTACCAATCACATCGGATATTTTTTCGTCCGATGCGCCGCTACGCAGTAGTGAACGCAGATCTGTGCCTTCGGTCGCGAACAGGCAGGTGTATATCGAACCTTCTGCAGACAATCGAGTGCGCGTGCAATCACGGCAAAATGCCTGCGTTACAGACGATATGAATCCGACCTCGCCCGAACCGTCGACGTAACGCCAGCGTTCAGCGACTTCGCCGACGTAATTGGGCTTGATCGGTTCGATCGGAAATACAGTGTTGATGCGTTCGACGAGATCGCGTGACGACACGACGTTTTCCATTTTCCAGCCGTTGGTGTTACCAACATCCATGAATTCGATGAAGCGTAGAATGTGGCCGCTGCCTTTGAAATAGCGTGCCATTTCCACCACGCTGTCGTCATTTACGCCGCGCTTGACAACCATGTTGATCTTGACCGGGTTCAGGCCGACTTTGTCGGCTGCTTCAATACCGTCGAGAACTTTCGACACCGGAAAATCGACATCATTCATCGCGCGAAAGACTTCGTCGTTCATCGAATCGAGGCTCACCGTAACCCGCCTGAGCCCGGCATCCTTGAGTAGTTGCGCCTTCTGCCTTAGCAAGGACGCATTGGTAGTCAATGTCAGATCCAGGTCCGGGTCGCTGGCCAACATTGCAATGAGCCGTTCGAGTTGTCGGCGCACCAGCGGTTCGCCGCCGGTGATACGGACTTTCTCAATTCCGTGGCTCTTGAAAATCGTCACCAGGCGATGGATTTCATCGAAGGAGAGCAACTGGCTACGCTCCAGGAACTGAAAATCGCGGCCGTAGATTTCCTTTGGCATACAGTAAGTACAACGGAAATTGCATCGGTCAGTGACCGAGATACGCAAGTCCCTCAGTTGGCGGCCGCGTGTGTCGGCAGGTGTGGCTGCCTGCATGGCGGAAATATCAGTTGGAAAGACCATACGTCATCGAGATAGCTGTTCGATTATTTAAGAAGGGCATTATATACAACTGAACACAACGGTGCCGTGGCCGCCAACCCGTGAATTCCTGATTCCCTGTAGTAGCAGCGGCGCGCACCCTGGTGGCGTCGCGAATGCTATGTCCGGGGTTGTTCATCGAGCACCGCCTCCATGCTGCATTGATCTGCCCAATGGCCAACTCCACAATTTATCTGGGATATAGTGGCGTGGGTAACTCGGAGAAAATACATGCAACAACCCAGTTTTGAAGTGAGCGTCGTCATGCAACGGCGCCAGATCGTTAACCGCTGGCAATCGGATATGTGGGAGCCGGTTGCAGTCGTTTCAGAACCAAACCCCGCAAACAAGCCAGTATGTATTTCCGGGTCAAACGGCGTCGAGCGCTGGATGTTCCCGACCTTGCCGGTTGCACTGCGCCGTGAAGAGGCCGAGGGTTACTACCTGAATATATCCACGTCAACACCGCGGGTTTTCATTATGTGGGGGTTTGAAGATGAACTCGGCGTACCGCAGGCGGTGAGCGCGAGTTACAACGACGCGTGCAGCTGGATGGATGCGGGAGAACAGGTAGATTCGGTGGCGATGCCGCCGGATATGTACGACGTGGTCAATGCATTTGCGCGAGAACATTATCGGCCCGAGCCAAAGAAACGCATTCGCCCGCGCTCATTCCAGGCACGCGACAATGGACCGCGTTCGCGGTAGGCGAAGCTGAGCGCCGTCGCATAGCGAGAAGACCAACGCACAACGAGAACAGCTTCATGTCCCGCTTACACAAGGAAGGCGTTCTGTCACGCTGGTCGCGGCGAAAGCGCGAATCGGCGCGTAGCGCTGACGAAGAGCAAGAGTTGCCGCCGCGAACGCCTGCGGAACTGGAAGCTGATGCCGGGAAAACTGAAAAAGACGCACCCGAGCGGGAAGGCCAGCAGCCGATCGAACTGCCGTCAATCGACGAACTTGGGCCGGATTCGGATTTCCATGGATTCATGAAACCCGACGTCGACGATGGCTTGCGCCGCGCCGCGTTAAAAAAATTGTTCCGTGATCCGCATTTCAATGTGACCGATGGTCTCGATGTGTACGCAGAAGACTATTCGAAGCTTGAATCGCTGACGCCTTCCATGGTGGCCGGATTGAAACACGCACGCAGACTGCTGTTTGACGACGCCGACTCCGACACCGGCCGCGACAAGCAAGCGGGTGTTGCTCACACAGAAGTTGAAACCGAAGGCAAGCTGGTCGACGAAAGGGCACATCAAACGGTGCGTATTACCCGTAAAGGTGATCCGCAACGGGAGCGCAGTGAACAATACCGCAGCGACGTGGAAGATTGCCCCAATGACGATGGCGACCTGATAATCAGTGCAGATCCCGTTCCGCGTCCAGAACCGGATACGGACGCAGACAAATTGGACACATGAATATCGTGAAACCTGAAATGTTCATACGACCTGGTATTTGAGTACAGAGTCGATGGCATCAAAAGACAAAGTAAACAAGCCGACGATCAAGCTTTGCAATTGCAACGCCACCATGTCGTTGGATGCCGCTGATTTGGGGAAGGCACTTGGACGTGAGACCCCGCTGCAAGTGCATACGGCGCTATGTCGCAAACAGGCTGGCGCGTTCGAACAGTCCTTGGCCGATCCGGACGTAATCGTCGCATGCACACAGGAAGCTGCATTGTTTTCCGAAATTGCCGAGGACGCGCAATCGGATTCCCGGCTTCGTTTCGTCAACATTCGGGAGGCCGCGGGCAGGTCTGCTGATGGTGCAAAGGCGCTTCCAAAAATTGCCGCATTGCTTGCGGCTGCGGCATTGCCGGAGCCGGAGCCCGTGCCGTCGGTCGAATACAAATCCGGGGGACAACTGCTGATCATAGGCCCGTCAGCAGTTTCACTGGATTGGGCCGGAAGGCTGTCTGACGGGAGCGTGGGTCAGCTCGACGTGAGTGTGCTGATGACGCGGCTTGAAGGTGGCGAGTTGCCCGCAGAACGTGATTTTCCGGTCTGGTCCGGAACGGCCGTGCAAGTGTCAGGTTACCTGGGTGCATTCGATGTTGAATGGAGCCAGGCAAATCCGATTGACCTCGACTTGTGCACGCGCTGCAACGCCTGCATCGAAGCTTGTCCTGAGGGTGCGATCGATTTTCTGTATCAGATCGATCTCGATCGTTGCAAGAGCCACCGCAAATGTGTCGATGCCTGCGGGCAGATCAACGCAATCGATTTTGAGCGACAAGACATCAAGCAGAATGAACAGTTTGATCTCGTCCTTGACTTGTCGGCAAAACCTCTCGTTCGGGTGCCGGATTTGCCACAAGGTTATGCGGCGCCAGGGAGCGACCCGCTCGAACAGGCACTTGCGGCAGCGCGCCTGGCGCATTTGGTTGGCGAATTCGAGAAACCGCGTTTTACCCGGTATCGCGAGAAAATCTGTGCGCACGGGCGTTCCGGGCGCAGCGGTTGCAACCGCTGCATCGACGTATGTTCCACCGGCGCAATCCAGGGCGACGGTGAAAAAGTAATCGTCGACACGCATTTGTGCGCCGGCTGTGGGGGCTGTGCCACGGTTTGCCCGTCCGGTGCGATGAGTTACGAGTACGCGCGCGTCCCCGATTTGGGACTGCGGCTGAAGACATTGTTGTCAACCTATCGCGAGGCTGGTGGCGAGCACGCGTGCCTGCTGTTTCACGATCTCGAGCAAGGCAATGCGCTCGTGAATTCGGTGGGTCGCCACGCGGTACGCGGCGGCAGAGGTTTACCGGGAAATGTTATTCCGGTGGCAATATTTCATGCCGCCTCAATCGGTCTCGATACCTTGCTCGGTTCGATTTGTTATGGCGCGAGCAAGGTCATGGTTGTCTCTGGAAGCTGTGATTCAGACACGTATCTGGGCGCGCTCGAGGCGCAGATGTCCGTCGCACAAGAGATTCTGAATGGGCTGGGTTATTCAGGTGAGCATTTCAAGGTGTTGCGCAGTGATGAATCAACCGAACTGGAATCCAGGTTATGGGAGGGCGAAGCGGCGATGACGGTATCGCAGGCGGCAAGTTTCAATCTCGCTGCCGAAAAACGGACCAGCCTCGAATTTGCAATTGATCATCTGGCACAACAGGCACCCGTGCCCGTTGACGAGGTGGCGTTGTCGGCCGGCGCGCCATTCGGTGCCGCGGTTATCGACGAGGAGAAATGTACGCTGTGTATGGCGTGCGTCGGAGCCTGTCCGGCATCTGCGCTTCAGGACGCGCCCGAAGCGCCGCAACTGCGATTTATCGAACGCAACTGTGTGCAATGCGGTTTGTGCGTGAATACCTGCCCCGAAGATGCGATCAAGCTTCGACCCCGTCTGTTGCTAAGTGCGCAGGCAAAGACACCGGTTGTCGTGAATGAAGCGGTACCGTTTGACTGCGTGCGCTGCGGAAAACCATTTGGTACAAAGCGCATGGTGGACAACATGCTGGCAAAACTCGATCAGCATTCCATGTTCTCGGATGAAAAGTCCCTCAAGCGTTTGCAGATGTGCGCTGAATGCCGTGTTGCAGACATGGTCGAGTCCAACGACCAGCAATCGATCTTCGACTACGCAAAGCGCAAATGAGCCAGTCTGTTGATCAGACGGTGACAGTGCCCGATCCCGAAGACCAGGCACGCGCCAATTTCTACGCGCTGCTCGCGCGACTGTTGCATGCGCCTCCGGACGCCGCGCTTCTGCGCAGCATCGCGACTAGCGATGATGAACTCCAGGCCGCTGAGACGGAATCCTCCGTTGCCAGCGCTTCGAGTGAAACGCCCTCAGCGTTGGAATCGCCGGGGTCGCTCGAGCAGACTTGGCGCAGCCTTGTCCTTGCCGCAGCGCGCGCCAGCGAGAGTGATGTTTCGGACGAATATGATGTGTTGTTCGTTGGCAGTGGCAGGTCCGAGATTTCACTGTATGTCGGCGCCTACACCGCAAGGAGCAGCGTCGATACCAATCTGGTGGCGTTACGCGAATTTCTGAAATCGCAAGGTATTGAACGCCAGAGAGCGGTCCACGAGCCAGAAGACCATGTTGCGATGCTGTTCGAGGTGATGCGGTTTCTGATCTCCACGCAGCCAGGCAACATTGAACAGCAGGAATCCTTTTTTCACGGATTCGTCTGGTCCGGAGGGCTCGCATTGTGCGATGCGGTATGCGCCAATGAGCGAGCGCTGTTTTTCAAGCATGTCGCCGCGTTTGCCAAAAGTTTTCTGTTGATTGAACACAACGCATTCAAGATGTGAGAATATGCGTCAACAACTACCGATAACAACTCAATGCGGCAGCGCGCTGTTTTAATGAAGTATTGATCGGTTCGAACAGTGGCGGCAAACCAGAATACAGAATCGGAGGAGTGATATGAGCAAGCCAGATGAACCGAATTCACGCCGCAAGTTTCTGATCTCGATTGGTGCTGGCGGCGCCGCGACTGCTGCCGCAGTCGTTGCCGCAGTGGCACCTGAACCAGAGGTAGCGCCCACCAGTCGCGCAAACCCGCCAAAAGCGGCTATCAGGTCTCCGAGCACATTAACAAGTACTACCGCACCACGCGGGTCTAGGGGGAGACGGCATGTTGCTGACCAGAAAATCCACAAATGTGGGGCATTCCTGCTGCACGTCGTTCGCGTGGGGTTGCCGCAACTCTCGGCAAGACAATCGACAGACGCACCTTTCTCAAACGGTCAGGATTGACTTTGGGCGCTGGCGCGGTTGCCTCGCAATTACCTTATGGAATGATTACGGCGGGCAAAAGCCCAATCGGCTACCAGTGACGCTGGAGAGACTGTCGTCAAACGCACCGTATGTACGCACTGCTCGGTTGGCTGCGCCATTGATGCCGTCGTCAAGAACGGCGTATGGGTGCGTCAGGAGCCGGTATTCGATTCGCCACTGAACCTCGGCGCCGCATTGCGCCAAGGGTGCTGCGGTGCGCGAGCACGGCATGACACACGATTCGCACCGCCTCAAGTATCCGATGAAACTCGAAGGTAGCAAATGGAAGCGTGTGTCCTGGGATCAGGCTTACGAGGAGATCTCGGCGAAACTGCTCACGATCCGCGAAGAGAGTGGCCCGGATGCGTTGTTCGTGCTTGGTTCATCGAAGCATAACAACGAACAGTCGTATTTGATGCGCAAGTGGATTGCGCTGTGGGGATCAAACAACGTCGATCATCAGGCGCGGATCTGTCACTCGACCACAGTAGCCGGCATTGCCAATACCTGGGGGTATGGGGCAATGACAAATTCGTACAACGATGAACAGAATTCGAAATGCCTGTTCTTCCTGGGATCAAATGCGGCCGAAGCACATCCGGTGTCGATGCTGCACACGCTGCACGCAAAAGAAAATGGCGCTAAAGTCATTGTTGCCGATC
>CATOSA010000040.1 GCA_951812315.1 uncultured Burkholderiales bacterium | reverse complement strand
TACCCAGACCTGAAAATCGACATCCGGGCGACTGAAGGCCAGATGATCACAGATGGTTCCCCCGATAACGCTCTGGCCGACGACGACCGCAGAAGTCACATTCTCAATGAGTATCGCGAACGCATTACGGTATACGAGGTCGGATATCGGAAAAAACGAGAGTCAGTTCCTCACGCACGAAGTCCAAAAGTTCCTCGATCGTCGCTGGTGCTGGCAGCGTTGCATAAACGCGATCCGACGGGACGTACAGCGTCAGCGTCTCTCCGTCGTAATAGAAATCCTGGTTGACCAACTCGCCGGTGCGTTCGGTATGGATCTTGTTCGGACGGCGCACGAGCACGTTCACGCCGACATCAATGTCGACTCTCTGTCCCGAATCGAGTTGATCCTCGAGGGTGTTTTCCGAGTGAACGCTGAATCGGTCCAGACTGCTGACGAAATCGGTCATGCGTTTCAGTGTCTGGACGGCGACCGGATCAACATTCGAGTTGTCCGCCCGCGCAGCCGCTATGGACACGGCTGCCGCTACTGCCACGATCGCAAACGAAATTGCGGTTCTCCTCCATATCATTGCCATCATCTGAATCTCCTCGATCACGGACTTCGCATGTCGTTTGTTTTATGGCAGTATCGCCCGCCGAAAAAGTTACGCAGGCTGGCAAACAGCCGGATCGCCCAAGTCTCATACCCGGACTGGAACCTGATTGCACTTGGACCGGATACCATCGGTCGCTGCCCAGCGCTCGACACATATCCGATCCGAATTATTGACCCACAAAGGCCAATTGTCTATGTCAATTCGCAAAAGCGTAAATATGGCGAGGGTAGTACTTCGCGGTGATGTGGGACAAGAGACCAGAAGCCACCGCATACTACGTTACAAATCCTCGCGAGATATACGCGCCGGAGCGCGGAACGGGCGCGCCAGCATTCGACTCCGTAGCAGTGCGCCTACATTCGGCTCCGCGACATCCCCGCGCGCGCATCGCTACAGTTTACAGCGCTCATGTTACAAAGAATCTAGAAACCGCAGCAGGGCTTGCCGTTCTTCTAGTGTCATATTGATGAACGCCTGCCGTGACGCCCCGGCCTCGCCGCCGTGCCACAAAATTGCTTCAGTTACAGATCGGGCGCGGCCGTCGTGCATCAGGTTCTCGTTTCCATTGACCGCCTTGCGCAATCCCAGCCCCCACAAAGGTGCGGTGCGCCAGTCGCGTTCGCCGGCCGAGAACGTACGAAATCCGTCGGCAAGTCCGTCTCCCATATCGTGCAGCAGCAAGTCGGTGTACGGTTCGATCACAGTGTCCCGTTTACGGTGCTGCCCAATGTCAACCTGGATTTTGATCGATGGAATGTGGCAGCCCGCGCAGCGCGCCTGCTCGAATAGTGTCTCCCCGCGCCGGACTTGTGGGTCTTCGGTTGCACGTCTTGCAGGCGGGGCGAGCATTCTCAGGTAATCGAGGACCGCTGCGCGTTGCATGTCTTGTACTTCGGCACCCAATATCGTTTCGATCCGGTAACACTCTTCCTGGATCGGCCAGCAATCTTCGCCAGGATACAAATCGGAATTCACGCCCATCTCATTCTTGAACGCTGCAGCAATTTGCTGTTCCAGATGCGGCTCGGTTGCCTTGTGTCCAAAACGTCCGGCGATGCTCGCGCCGGTGCGTGCATCGCGAACGAAATTGATACGGCCGTTGAAGCCAGCGCGACGCTGGCGTTCGGCAATGGCGCGTAGTGTCGAATCGCTTACGGCGTCCAGCAAGCCCAGTCCAAATACCGGTTGCGCAATTCTTGGAGAGAGAATGGTTTTGTCACCCAGTGGGCCGAACCACAGCGCTGTAATTAGAACGCCTGGTGCGCGCAGTTCTACAACTTCACCATCTGCCAGTCGCACGGTGCGTGTGCGGTATTCCATCCGGAACTGGCCTTCTTCGATGAGTTTGCCGAGGATCCCGCGCCCGTTCAATTGCCCCCCGTAAGCCGGATGCGGCAGCGCCCGTCCGCTGCTATCCAAATGGCGTTGCGCCAGCTGCAAAATCAGCGAATGCGGCGTTTCGCCGGGGCCGTCCGGCGCGCGGCCACGGCCGTTACCAGGATGACACTCGATACAGGAGCCGGCATTGGATTGTGGTCCAAGACCCCACTGGCCGCCGCTCAGAAATGGTGCAACCCAACGCGACGCGAACTCTGCCTTGCCGGTTGCGAATTCACGGATTTCGATGTCGCTCAGCCCCTGCAGTGGCTGGGAGTAGGCCGCAACCGATTCGGGCACATATATGTGTGCAAGAAGGGGCGGCTTGTCCGACGTATCGTTAGTGGGCTCTACGGCGCCTGCCAGCGCCACTGGTATACGAGTGGCTGACAGCGGCAATAGTAGAAAGACGCTTGCCAGCATTGCCAATGTGCCTGCCAGGCGCAGCAAGCTGCGCACCATTGTCCGTGACGGCCAAGTCGTCAAGGGCCGCGTCAAGGAACACGGCACACGCAATCTGATACGCTCTACAAGGTTGCCTGGTTCAGTCAATTTGGTGTGGTCGACTCTTTGGCACTGATTTGCTGTTCCGGACAAGCATTACGCCCGGATTAGTCTGACAACTTAGCACTACGCTAGATAGCATGCCAGAAATGCCAACGACTGGCCGTTCCTCGAAATCGCCGCCTGTGCGCCGCCAACGCGTGCTGTACGTGAAAGCGCCGGTCAGTCCCGAGCACATGCTGATCAGCCGCGTTCTGCTGGTGGCCATGTTGCTGGCGAGCGTCATTGCCGTTCTCTGGTTTAGCCGCGGCGGCCTGCTCGATCAACAGGACGGCCATGTGTCGTTTTCGGATGTTGTGTATTTTGCGATGATAACGATCACGACAGTAGGCTATGGCGATATCGTTCCCGTCGATACGACCACCCGTGTAATTGACGCGCTGTTCATTACGCCAGTGCGTATTTTTATCTGGTTCATTTTCCTCGGAACCGCGTATCAACTGGTTATTCAGAAAGTTTTGGAGGATTACCGCATGGCGCAGCTAAGGGATCGCCTTCGCGATCACGTCATTGTCTGTGGATTCGGTGAGACCGGCCGTGTTGCCGCGCGCGAGGTGGTGAGCAAGGGCACGCCCGCCGAGGACATTGTCGTCATCGACATATCTGATTCGTGCCTGCGCGATGCGGCGAATCTCGGCTATATCGGTTTGCACGGCGATCCGATGCACGAATCGATTTTGCTTGACGCCGGTGTTGCCAATGCGCGCGCGGTTATTGTGTGCATGGGCCGTGATGACAGCAGTGTGCTTGCGGTGTTGACTATTCGGAATCTAAACCAGCGGGTGCGTATCGTCAGCGTCGTCTCGGAGGACGAAAACGTCAAGCTGCTGCGGCGCGCAGGCTCGAACGTTACGGTCATGCCGTCCCAGGCGGGCGGCTACCTGCTCGCCGATGCGGTCGGCAACAATTACGTTACTGATTACGTTTTCGACCTGCTGACGTCGGCTGGCAGAGTGTCATTGGTTGAGCGCGTTGCCGCGCTGGACGAGCTCGGTAAATCGATGCGCGATCTGGCGTGTGGGCTGGTCGTGCGCTTGTACAGGGACGGCGAGCCAATTGGTTTCTGGGAAACGGACAAAAACCACATTGAGCAGGGCGATCTGCTGCTCATTATCGAGCCGACTGTATAGGCTTGATCCGCACAATTTCCCGCTGCGAGTTCGCGCACCATGTCCCGGCGCGAGTTCGCGCTTTGCGTTCCCGGTCCGTCTGTGTTCAGACGTCGATTGGCCAGTTAATGCCTGCTGTCACCCCGCCGTCGACTCTGATGGTCTGGCCGCTGATAAAGGCCGAGGCGTCCGACGCAAGAAATATTGCGGTGCCGACCAGATCCTTGACATCGCCGAGTTTTCCCAGCGGCGTGTTGTCGGTGGCCCAATTGCGCATTTTGTCCTGCGCCCAGAGCTTTGTAGAAAGTGCGGTCGGAAAAAATCCCGGCGCGATGGAATTCACGCGCACACCATGACGGCCCCATTCGTTTGCGAGGGCGCGTGTCATCATCAATACGCCGGCTTTGCTCATTGCGTATGGCGTAACACCCGTCAGAGGTGCATAGGTATTCAGCGAATCGACATTGATGATGCTGCCCGATTTGCGTTCAATCATGTGTTTGCCGACAGCTTGCGCAAGTACGAAGCTGCCGCGCTGGTTGATGTTCACAATGCGGTCATATTCTTCGACGCTGTAGTCTTCGGCCTTCATGCGGGTGTTCACGCCGGCAACGCTGACTAGCGAGTCAATGCGGCCAAAGTCTGAAAGTGTTGATTCAACCAGACCGGTAATGTCGTCCGGTATGGCGACGTCGCAAACGATCGGCTTGACCGGTTTGCTGCCAGTCGAGATTTCTTTTGCGGTTTGAGTAAGCGTACCGGAATCGCGACCGGCGATTACAACCTGCGCACCGCGTGCGGCGAAGCCTTCGGCCAGCGCTCGCCCGATGCCGCGGCTGGCACCACAGACAAGTGAAACCTGGTTTTCTACCGAAAACAGTTTGTCTTCCATCGGTATGTTCCTCGAAGAATTTGAATTGGGAAATTCGTATCGGCAAACGCTAAAACTGATACTGGTCAGTGATAAGCGGTCAGCTCGGGCGTCAGATGTGGAACCTCGACACGCAGTAGTGTGGCGCGCATGATACATGCGTTCCCACAGGGTTTCCGAGTCTGTGTCATAAATTATTTCAGAGTCAGCTTTCAGAATGTGCCAGTCCCCGCGCGAGACTTCCCGTTCAAGCTAGCCCTTGGCCCATCCTGAGTAACCGACAAAGAATCGTTGCTCTTTGGCGGATTCAGTTTGACAAGCAGTTGTTCCAGTATGTCGCCATCGCCGCTGAAGTAAATATCCTCAGTGGCTCTCCATGCGCGCACAGGCGGCGGCTTCATTCGAAACAGAAAAAGCAGGCCGTCGGGCTGTACCGGGCCGCCGATGTAGAGGCGATCGGTTCGGCCATGCCGTTTTTCCGATTCGGCCCAGATGTCACGCAATGACATCGACGTCGGCCGGTTCAGGATGACGCCGCTGGGCCCTGCGTCAGGCGGAAACATCACCAGCACCACGCTGCGACCAAAGTTGGGGTCGCGCAGATGTGGTGCAGCGACGAGCAGAATGGATTCGCGTGCCTCGCGCTCGTCTTCCTGGGCATTGGCCTGAGATGGCAGACCGGAGAGAATTCCGGCCAACGCCATGCCAAGACCAGCCAGTTTCGCGTACACGATACTTGTTCCTAGTCGATCACCGCCTGGTAGACGAGATCGTGCAACAAGTTACGGTAGTACTGGCGCCGAACCGGTTCCTGTGACATGTAGGACACCACCAGCCTCTCTTCCGGATCGATCCAGAAGTAGGTGCCGGCATATCCGCCCCAGTAGAAACCGCCAACCGAACCTGGCCAGGTCGACTGGCCGTACTCCAGGCGGGCGGCGAAGCCGAGTCCAAAACCGTAACCCGGTCCCGGAATGTAATAGCTACCTTTCGATATCGACTCATTGAGATGATTTGACGCAAGGAATCGAACGGTACGGGGACCCAGCAGGCGCACACCGTCGAGTTCGCCACCGTTGAGCATCATCTGGCAGAAACGCAGGTAGTCTCCGACGGTAGAAGTCAGGCCGTGACCGCCCGCAAAGAAAGTGACCGGATTGCGCACGTCAATGAGAGCCGGTGTCTTGCCGGTATATTTGTCCGGCATCGGTTCTGCGATCCGATCGTGTTTTGCTGGCGCGACTCGAAACGCGGTGTCCTTCATCCCGAGTGGCGCAAGGATATTTTGCTCGAGAAAGCGATCGAGCGGCATCGATGCCGCGACTTCAACGACGCGGCCGAGAATGTCGGTCGAGTGTCCATACTCCCAGGTTGTCCCCGGCTGGTGTTGCAGGGGTAACTTCGCGACAGCCTCGGCGAAGTCCGCGAGCTTCCATTTCTGGGAGAAGAGGTTCGCTTCGAGGTACAGTTTCTTCACCGCTGTCCTGGGGCCGAGTGTGCCGTAAGCCAAACCGGAGGTGTGGCGCAACAAATCCTGTACTGTCATCGGACGATCGGGATCAACAAGTTCGAGTACTGTCGCGCCGGATGCGTCTTGCGATTCCACGCCGACTTTGGTGTCTGCGAACGCCGGAATGAATTTGGATACCGGGTCGGCAAGCGACAGCTTGCCCTGCTCGACCAGCATCATCGCGGCGACACTGACGATGGGCTTGGTCATGGAATAAATGCGAAAAATGGAATCTTCCCGCATTGCCGTGCCCGCTGCCTTGTTTTGGGCGCCGAGATTGCGCGAATAAACAAGCTTGCCGTCGCGCGCAACCATGACCACCGCCCCTGGAAATTCGTCCGAGTCAATCGCGGCCGTCACCATCGAAGTAATTCGCTCGAGTCGCTCGGAGGACATGCCGACATCTTCTGGCGACGCAGTTGGAAGCGGTGCCGCAATGCCGTGAGATGCGTACGCCAGACAAACTGCGATCAAAAGCTGTTTTGGATTTTTCACTGAGTCTATTCCACTGTGAGGGTTCTTGAATATGCGATTCGGCCGGCCATATTTCTATCGCCGGCCTGGTGCAGGTGCGTGCCGGATGGCCGGAACTGTTTGTGCGCGAAGCCGGCCAGGCGCTGCACTAGTGAAGTTGCCTGCGCCGCAACGGTATGTCGGCGACGTCGGTGGACGTGCCGTCACTGGTGGTGCTTCCGGTCTCCCAGCGGCGATCGTATAGTTCGTTCACAAGTTTATGAACCTGCGAAATCTCAGCGTCGTCGAACTCGCGGGTCAATACGTGATGAAGGTCTTCCATCATGCGCTGCCGGCGGGCGCGATCGATTGCCGCGGCCGTGGGACCCACAAACATCACGTCGAATTCGTCGTGACCGTCCTCATGGTAATAGGTGATGTCCACTGGCGCGGCTTCCTCGCAATGGGCGCTCAATGCTTCCAGTGCCTCGGCGAAAAGCTGACGGAAGCTGCGGCCGACATCGCCTGTCCAGCAAATTTCAATCACGCGTCGATTACGATCGAACACCATGCCGGGTTCGTCGGGATGAATGCTTCTGACGTCCGCCAGGCTGTCCTCGTCGATGTAGTCCAGCAGCGGGCGCAATGCAGACTCGGTCTGTTCCGTGCTGGTACCGGTTCGCAGCAGAATTGTTCCGTGTACGTGTACTTCAACTCGCATGGCACTTCTCCGTAAAGGGTCCGAGCCCTGTTGGTCGGGGAACCGAAGTGTCGAATTGTAACGCGTAGTTATGGCCAAACGGAGAATTGAACGCTCCGTGCGCTGGCATCGCCCGGAGCGTTTGCGATGATCCGCCTCCGTCGATGACTTCAGGGTTTGTCCGTGTTCGGTGACTTACCCGACGACCACGCACTGATCGGCATGGTTATCGTCGTTGGTAGTGGTTTGTACTTGGCGTTGCTGCGGTAGCAGGCATGCCGGGGGTAGCCCGGCGGCTAGTTACTTTCTCTTGCGTGCCCAAGAGAAAGTAACCAAAGAGAAGGGCACCCCACTGAACCGCCCTTCGGGGTTCCCTGCGTTACTCGAAGCGACAGGCGGCTGCGGAACTCGCGCGCAAAAACTGCGCGCTCAGACAGTCCTCGCCGAAAGCCCCTGCCACTTCTGCGTTACTCGGCGGCTCAGAAGGGGGGGGTGATAGCGGTGGGTCAGCGAGGATAGTAGTAGGGCAGCATGCAACGTTTGAAGCCGCGGGTAGCGCCCAACAAGCGTGGCGCATTGCGTTGTACGGGAGCCGATGTGACCTTGAACTGGTCATAGTTTGGTGCGCCCAACGTCTCGCTGCGATGCATGGAAACTACTTGTAGCGGCAGTTGCGGACCGATAGCCTTGGCCGTGGAAAATTGCGATGGAGTAAGTACCGTTCTTGTCAGGAGTCCTGCTCGTTGCTTTCAGGCGCGCCGTCCAACGCAAAGCCGGCAATGATTCGCTCTCCGACAAGCCATTGCACTGCAGAATCGATCCCCAGGTCCGGTTCTGCTTCCAATGCCGACTGCGTCGCGTCTGTCAATGTCTGTCGATGGGCGAAGGCTTGAGCTAGCGCGTGCACACCGCGGCTTACGTTCGCGATGCGCACTTCGAAGTCGAACCGGTATATCAGCAAGTACCTTGGCTCGCTATCGAGATGAACCAGCTCCGGATCGTCATGTTCGGGCTGATTGACTTGCCAGATGCGGTCGACCGGGTAGGGCGTTTGCAGGGAACGATAGCCGGCTTGTAGTTCGAACGCGAGTCGACCGTAATCTGCAGGCGCTATTGTCGCGAGTTTGTCGAGGTCGAGCGGTTGTGAATCACTAGCGTTGAAAGTCTCGTGCCAGATCCACTCGAGCCGGGCGACATCTGGTAGGTAGGCCAGATCGCGCGCCGGTCGATACGTTTCAAGAAACGCCGGGAAAGCGTCTCCGTAGTTGGCAAGATCACCGCTCGAGGACGGGGTGTCGTGTGCGAATTGCGTTGCAGCCTGTGTGAAAAACTGCTCGCCGACGAGTCGTCCGGTTACAGGAAAAATGGAGGTCAGTGCCTGGCGGTAGTTTTCGACAACCGAGTTTTGGTAGATCCCGAATCGCTGTTTCCCAGTTTCCAGCATCCCGGACACAGCACTCTCGTCACCAAATATCGAGGTAGCGAACGCGTGCTGAATGTCACGCAGCGACGGCTTGTTCGTCATTGAGTATTTCGGCCGCCATGGCCGCCTCGTTCAGCAGTACCGGCAATTCGGGAATGGCAACATCCCATTCGACAAGCGTTGGCCGTGGTCCGAGGCGCTTGACGGTGTGCCGGAACAAATCCCACACCGGCGACTGCACGTGGCGGCCATGCGTATCGATCAGACAGGAGTCGTCTTCCTCATGCGCGTCGTAGCCGGCCAGATGAATCTCCTTGCAGGCGCCGGCCGGCAGGGCATCGATGAAAGCGACCGGGTCGAACTCGTGATTGACGGAACTGACATACACGTTGTTGACATCGAGCAATATGTCGCAACCGGTGCGCTGGCACACCTGCGCGATGAACTCCTGCTCGGTTATCGTTGAGTGGGTGAAACGCACGTAGCTCGACACGTTCTCGATCATTATTGTGCGGCCGAGGCGATCCTGCACCTCATCTATTCGCGCACAGATGTGATCCAGCGCCTCCTCGGTATACGGTAGCGGCAGCAGTTCGTTCAAGTGCCGCCCCGCGATCGAACCCCAGCACAGATGTTCTGAAACAAATACCGGTTGCGTTCTTGCAATCAGATCGCGCAAGCGTTTGATGTGCGTGTCGTCCAGCGGATCGGCGGAGCCAAGTGCCAGGCCCACACCATGCAGGCTGATCGGGTAGAGACGCTGCGCCTGATCGAGAAAATCGAGCGTCTGACCACCGTTTGCAAAGAAGTTTTCGCTGTGGACTTCGAGAAAGCCCAATGGTGGGCGGTCGCGTAACAACTCCCGGTAATGCGGCGCTCGCCAGCCGATACCGGTAACTGGCTTTGATATCGGATTCATGGAGAGCGCCAGCCTAGAACGAAACTTACTTCTTTACGAATAGCGTGCCGCCGATGATCTTGTCGCAAGATCCTTTGGCGACATATACCCACTCGTCTGCAGCGCCGGAGACGGTGCCCTGGCCGGCGCAGGAGTGCTTGGCCGTGCCGCAGTCATTCATTCCGGCTTTGACGATACCGGCGCATTTCTCCATGCCCTTCTTGGCGGCGAGCGCATTTCCGCTCATACCGACAGCCAGCAGACCAACGATAGCTGAATGAACAATAAGATCAGTCGTTTTCATAAAGTCTCTCCTTTAAAAGGTGTTCTTGATTGTGCCCTGGGGCTCCATCGAACATCCAGGTCCGGCAGGTGCCCAGGTGACGGCCAGAGTTGTCCGCCCGAATAAGGGGACACGGTAATCTACGTAATCCTTACAAGACCGGTTGCATGAATTTCGGTGCTAGCCATGAAAATCCGAGCTCGCCAGAACCAGTGACCGAATTTGCGATGCCTGCCGCGGTGTGGCCGCGACGATCGCAATGCTGCCACGCGGGACAGGCACGACAACAACTGCATGGCCTTCATGGACCTCGGGAGTGTCAATTTCTGCGCTGCGTCCTGGCCTGAGGAGCAGGGCGGCATCGCCGGCAAGTGTAGATATTTGCACATGGGTCGAGGCGACGCCGCCAATCTGGCATTTGCCGATATACTTCACATCGCCGATATCGCTCCGTAACTTTCCGCCGAAGTCGGCGAATGCGAGTTCCAATGCATCCGCCTCGACATCTGCGTTTGCCGCGATGACATCTGGCTCTGACAGTACGTGATCAACGAATTGTTGCGAAAAACTTTCGCGCGACGGCAATGTGTTCAACGCCACGAGAGCAGCCAGCGTGATGACGATGGCCGCAGCCACGGGAAGCCAGCTGGCCTTTAACCAATGCGGCTTGCCACGACGCAGGATGATTTTTTCCGCAAGTCCCTCGGGAACGGGAATATGCAGGGTCGTATGCATATCCTGTTCGAACGCCTCGAGCTGACGCGTAAACGCAGCACATTCGCGGCATTCACGCGCGTGCGCAATGATTTCCGGGCTGGCATCCTGCGGTGTTGCCAGCTTGATACGACGGTAAGCGAGGCAATCCATGTCAGCGACGCCTTGCATTGGGAAACGCGGTTTTTTCGATGGCTGATTGTGAACCAGTGGCGCGCTGCAAGGCCTGGCGTGCCCGCGTCAATCGGGTCATGACGTTCTGCTCGCTGATTCCCAGCGTTTCGGCGATCTCCTGGCCGCTGAAGCCTCCCAGAATCTGCAATAACAACGGTTCACGAAAATGCTCAGGAAGTGTATTCACAGCGTCCACCAGTTCCACTCTTTCGTGACCGGAGAACGTTGTCGCTGGAAGATCATCGATCTCGATATCCGCAATGTCTACTCGCTTGCGCTGATATATGCGGGCATGCTCGTTGCGCAAGATCGAAAACAGCCATGCTTTCGCCGCTGACTCGTCTCGCAACGAATCGCGCGCCCGCCATGCAGCGGCAAACGTCTCCTGGACAAGGTCCTCGGCTTGCCATCGATTGCGGCACATCGAGTACGCAAATCGGAAAAGATCCGATGAGTACGCCCGCACAATCATTTCGTAGCTGTGTTGCTTCATACAAGTCTGCGCTGCGTTACCTTCATGTGCGGACGTAGGTGGCCTTGTAAGCCCGCGCTGACCCTCGGTGGCGACGCCCGCCTCCGGGCATGCCCCGAATACGGACAGCGACTTTTCCAGCCTCTTGAGAACCAGAACCGCCGAACCGGCATTTCCTTACAGATGAATTACATTGAATATGCCCGGCAATATAGTCGGCATCGCCGGTTCGGCGCTATTCCGAGCGCTCAAAGCTATCTGACATCACCCGGAGAGAACACCGCCTCATCGGCCAGGGTCTGTGATTCGCGGTCGGACTCCATAATATCCTGCAGTTCCAGTGCCGCTTCGCGTGAGGTTTGAATAAGTTGTGACTCGTCGTGGTAGACCGCATGCTGGCGCAACATGGTTTGCTCATCATGTTTCCGGAACGTGCCGACCGTATCGCGAGCTTCCCAGGATGACATTCCGGTTTCAAGGAGTACGTTTTCTGCCAGCTCCAGTGCCGAGCCGAGCGTTTTGCGTATCAGGTAATCCACGCCGATATCCATCAGCCGATGGGCATGAAAGCGATTACGCACTCTGGCAAGAATCTTCAGATGCGGAAAATGCTTCTTCACCATCTCGGCAGTGTGGACAGATGCCTCGATATCGTCGATGGCCAGCACGAATATTCTGGCATCTTGCGCACCCGCTGCGCGCAGCATGTCCAGTCGCGACGCGTCGCCGTAATATGCCCTGTTGTTGCCAAAACGCCGCACCACATCGATCTGTTCACTACTAATGTCAAGTGCCGTAAAGTGGATGCCACGCGCAGTAAGCGTGCGCGCGACCATGTGGCCGACCCGTCCGAAACCGGCAATGATGATTGCCGCGTCGTCGGCTTCAATTTCCTCGTACTCTCGTTTGGCTTTTGCGGTATTGCGCCTGCGTAATGCATCGTCGACCGCCATGGCTAATGGGGTCAACGCCATTGAAATGGTGACGGCGATTACGAGTGTGCCTGCCAGTTGCGCTTGCACAATGCCGCCGTTGACCGCGATCGCGAACAGTACAAATGCAAATTCGCCACCCTGCGACAGGGTTGCTGCCAGTGAGCGCGCGGTAACCGCGCTTTGCCCCGCTATCCGTGCGACGACGAACAGGACTGCGGCTTTTGTCAGCATCAAGCCGGCAACGATCGCTGCAATGCGCACCGGTTCACTGACGATCAATCCAAGTAGCAAGCCCTTGAAAGGTTCGATGCTCGCTTCGAGTTCGTGACGGTATTCCGAGTCTGCGAGCAGCATGCCGGCGAGAAATGCGCCCAGGCGCGAACGTTTTTTGCGTTGAATGGTTGGGCAACGCAAACAATCCGCAAGGGGGGCAACATGAAGGATTCTTTGAAAGATAAGAGAAACGAACTCGCAGAAGAAATGTGCTGGACGCTCAAGCGCGCTCAGGGTTACGTAGACGGCGAAGTATCGCAACAGAACGGGACAGAGCTATCTGACTCCTACAGATATGGCATGGACGAGTATTCCAAAGGTTTCCGAACCGGTTACTACACGCAGGTGCTCGCTATCCATAACGAACATCCGCGAAGCGCTTGTAGAGAGTTAGGACCAAACCAAAGTAACTCCCTCGCATGAGGCTGTGTAAAAACCCGGAGGCCACCTCGAACGAGATGGCCTCCGGGTTTTTACACAGCCTCGTTTGCGCGCTTTTCCGTATACGACCTCTCGGTTATTCCGTTGTTTATATTGATGGGACAGTTCGCGACACAAGGCGGCTTGTCGCGCGCCCTGTTCAGATTCGCAAACTCGCTGGTTGGGCACTTTCGCGGTGGAATGGCAATGGCATCGATTTACGCGTGTGCCGCGTTTGGCGCCGTATGCGGATCATCGGTCGCAACGGCTGCAACACTCTCGCAAGTCGCCCTGTCCGAAATGCGCCGCCACAATTATTCAGGGCGACTGTCAACGGCCACGCTGGCAGTCGGTGGCACACTGGGAATTCTTATTCCGCCATCAGTCCCATTGGTGGTATATGCGATTCTCACTGAACAAAACATCGCCAAACTTTTTCTTGCCGCATTCGTTCCGGGAATAATCGCGACTCTTGGCTATTGTCTGGCGATCTGGCTGGTCGTGCGTGCGCGACCAGAATTGGCACCATCGCAAGCGCGTCAGAGCACTGCGGAGCGCCGGAAGTCATTTGTCGAGGTCTGGCCGGTCGCTGCGGTGTTTGCAATCGTGTTCGGCGGCATCTACAGCGGTATGTTCACACCGACGGAGGGCGCAGCCGTCGGAGCTGCCGGTACTTTTATCGCCGCACTACTTCGCAGGGAGCTGAACTGGAAAACGTTTGGCCGCTGCCTGTTCGGCACTGCCGAAACAGCGGGGATGATCTTTCTCACATTTCTTGGCGCGGACATGCTCAACGGCGCGCTGGCGTTGTCACAAATGCCCTCCCACCTTTCGGACTGGGTCACTGGTCTTGAATGGCCACCGCTCGTTATCGTTGCCTGCATCATCGGCTTGTACATCATCCTCGGTTTCTTCATGGACGAGTTGTCCGCAGTCATCCTCACAATTCCGGTAGTTTTTCCGGCGGTTATGGGTCTGGACCTTTGGGGACTGGCATATAACGACAAGGCAATCTGGTTCGGCATCCTCATGCTGATGGTGATGCAGATCGGCCTGGTTCATCCGCCGGTCGGTCTCAACATATACATCATCAATAGTCTTGCCAAAGATGTGCCGATGATGGAAACGTTCAAAGGCGTGATTCCATTTCTGGCATCGGACTTCCTGCGCGTGATTCTGCTGTTCTTTGTGCCTTCGGTCAGTCTTTGGCTGGTACACGCGATCAATTAATTAGGCGTCTTGTATCAGCCAGATCGCCGTCTCGCATCCGACGCCTCAACTCAGGTTGAGCACGAAATCAAACTGTGCACGCATTGGCGCGCTGTCGCCAGAGACGTTCATGACCAACGCCGGACTGAACAAGAAGTCCCTCTCGTTCAAACGTTCGCCAGGGAAATACAGCTGGGTTGTCAAAGGACGGCGATTGGGGGCCTGTACGATGACATGGAAATGCCTGGTGCGGCCCGGATACAAACCCGGCACTGCCGTTTGCAACGAAAAGCGTCCATCGTCATCTGCGAACTGATAGCCACGGAAGCGGTAGCCCCGATTATCGTAATTTCCCTGTGCATCGCAGTGCCAGAAGTCGATCAACGCACCGGTGACAGGCTTGCATGACGTCGACAATACGCGACCGCTGAGCATCATCGCATCACGGCTTGCGCCGGCCTCGACGAGCGACGTTCGCAGCGGCGACTCGGGTTTGAAAAATGGGCCAGCTGTCTGCCGCGGCGTAGGACCATCTCCACAGTCCGGCGTTGCAGCCAGCGACGTGCGTTGCGCCAGTATGCCAACAGTCAACGTGCCTGTAGCCAGCGCCAATGGCAATGTCGCACCTGCGGCAAGAAACTCTCTGCGTTTTGAACGCAAATCCTGATCAGCTTTCATGGGTCACCTGCTTCACTCTCGGCTGTACGAATATTGTGCGCCTCATTGCACGCTAGCACCACCGACGTTTCGAGCTGTCTTTGGGAAATCGTCCAGTAGTGGCGCAGCAATGTTGCAGTTCTTTCCGGAGCGGCCAATTCAAATCCGTGTTTTTGGTAGAAGGCGATGGCCCAGCTCGCTGCAGCCCAGGTCCCGACCAGCACTGGCGGCATAGCTTCGGCCACAATCCTGACAAGCAAAGCGGCGCCCACGCCGTCGCGCTGCACTACGGTTCTCACATAGGCATGACGGATCAACGTTACATCCGAGACGCACTGCACCCCCATAACGCCTCGCAGTTCTCCATCACTTTCGTACCCGAGAAAATTCACGCCAGATTCAATTTCACGCCTGAGTTCAGCGCGCCCCATATAGGGTTCGTGCCAGCAATCAGCAGGTATTACGCCGCGATATGCCTGCGCCGCTTCATTGATGATGAAATGAATATCGTCAAAGTCCTGTTCTGTGCAGGAACGGATAGCCGGGGATGCAAGACGATGACTTTCAGACATGAATGTATAACTGCCAGGAACAGTTCGGTTTGCAATTCGCCTGCAACGATCGCAGGTCGTTCAAAATTTGCCATGTGATAGCAGCCACGTTACGTGTCGGGCACATCCAGTCCCGCTTCTCTGGCCGCACGCTCCGCAGCCTCCCGACGCCCGGACGTAACTACAGCACGGCGGGCCGCTTTCTGGGCCTGCTTCTGGGCATCTTCGAGTTCGCCACGGAGCTTTTCAATCGTCTCCTGATTGACGCCTTCAGACGCAGCGCCTGCCATAGCCGAAACCGCGCTGCGTGCTGCATCGGCTGCCTCAGCCGTCTCTTGTTGCGCGCGTGCCGCGCGACGTTGCGCGTCACTGACGCGATCGAGTAGTGCTGCGTTTCGCGCAGCACTACCTTCGTCTGGCTGCGCATCAAGGTCAACGTCCTGGGCAGCCATAGACATAACCACCATGGGTAAACGCGGCAGTATCAGGCTAACGTCGTTGCCAAACGGATCAGCGATACGTCCGTCGCGAATTGCAAATTGCATAAACACGATGGATGCGTTTGCAGACTGCGCGGCGATGGATTCGCTGTTGGCGTCAACTACCAACGCAGTATCCGCTTCAATGCGCGCCGCTGTGAGCACTGCCTTCACTTCGCCCAGATGCGTGTCTGCCTCCGTCTGATCGACCGGGACCAGAACGCGTATGGTCGCGTCGCGCCAATCGTCACTGCGAGTCATCAGATACGCAAGCAATACCATCATCTGCCCGGTCTTGTCTGCCTGCCACCATATATCAATGACGCGGTCGCTCGACGAGACAGCATCAAGCTGTTCCCATTCTGCCTGTTCGGCATTAAGGATAAGAAGGTTGCTCCCAAGGCGGAAAGCGGTGCGCAAGCGACGGCCAAAGCGGTTACTCGCCCATTCGTTGATCAGTCCCGATTTCCCGTCAAACCAGTTCGCGAGCACAGTGTTGTTACTAATCGGACCGGTTCCCGCAGCCTGGACAACAATTGGCAGCGCAGCTTCGAAGCTCGGTGCGGCAATTACCATCGGGAAAGCATTCGACCCGTACTTCTTCAGTTCCTTTGTCAGTTCATCGATGGCGGTCTCGCGCGATTTGAGCATCCGCACACCTTCACCTTCGAGCACACGTACCACTGTGGTAAGACCGCTTCCTCCTTCAACCCAGGAAGCGAACCGCAGCAGCCCGGCACGCCGCGCCGGACTATCCGAGAAAGCAAGAATGTTCAGCCGCCAATCGCGCGAATGTTCGGTTTCGCGGGATGCAGCCAGCAGATTCTCACGCACTTGCTTCAGGTAGAACGAACGCCGGCTGTCAGCCCAGCGCGCGGCGCTACCCTTCACTTTCAGATACTGAAGAATCGCCAGAAGAATCGCGATGGCGATGACCGCAGACCAAATATCAATCGCCACTGCAACGCCAACGCAGGCAAATAATCCTGCGAGGCTGAACACCTTGTTGTACCAGCGAAACGTCGGCCTGAACGATGGACTCTCGGCACTGGCTTCGAAATAGGTCGCGTAATTTACCAATCCGTAGGACACGAGGAAAAACATCGACACCACCAGCGCAATCGCATCCAGAGAACCGAGCGCTACAACGGCAAGCGCGATCGCACATGAAAGCACTACGCCACGACGGGGATTGCGCCGTGCACCTACGCCATGCGCGAACGGCTGAAGAAACGGAAAGACGCGATCGCCCGCAAGAGATTGGAGAATTCGGGGCGCACCGAGGAAAGACGCCAACGCAGACAAAAGCGCTGCTACGACTACACCGACATCAATCAGCCAGCCGGCCGCAGATATATTGCGCATCACTGCGTGATCACTCGCCAGAACGTCGTTGGGCGCGCTGCCCGAGAACAGAATTGCGACGCCGAGGTAAATCACAATTGATAGCCCGACCGCGAGGAAAGTCCCGACAGGGATGCTCTTGCCGGGGTCACGCAATTCGCCCGACATTGCGACGCCCTGCGTGAAACCGGTCACGGCTGGAAAGAAGATAGCGAACACGACCCAGAACGGCGGTGATTGCGCTGGCCGACCCATGTTCTGAGCCAGCTGACCGCCATCCCATTGACCCAATGCGCCTGCAACGAATGACAAGATCGATGCTGCCAGCAATACCAGGATGAAATACTGGAACCGCGTCGCAAAGTCAGCACCACGCCATGCCACCGCGAACAATGACAGGACCGCAATGGCGGCAACAACCTGGATGAGTAACTGGTTGTCCGAGCTGACCATCGCCGCCAGTACCTCTGCGAAGCCAACGCAGTAAAAACCGATTGACACGGATTGCGCGAGAAAGAGTACGACTCCGATGGAACCGCCATATCGCAGACCAAGCGTGCGAGAGATCAAGTAGTAAATACCGCCGCCCTTGACCTTGAAGTTCGTAGCAATCGCCGACAGCGAAAACGTCGTTAAGACCGAAATGACGTTGGCAAGCAGGATGATCGCCAGGCCTTTAATCAGTCCACTGCTACCAACAACGTAACCGAGGCGCAGGAATAGAATGATCCCGAGAATCGTCAGGATGCTCGGCGTGAATACGCCGCCGAACGTTCCGAATCCGCCGCGCATGCCGCCACGGCTTGGACCGGTTTTAATTTCAGTATCGGCCGAAGGCATCGTCAACAAGACTCAGGAAGACAGCCAATGGCAGCGGGCAGTCGTCATGCCCTCCATACTGACGGATGGCAACGCTGATAGTTCATCGGGTAACCGGTCTCGGCGCCAAGTTCACGTGCAGCATGCCAGGCCCAGCGCGGGTCATCCATGACGCCTCTTGCCAGAGCGACCAGATCGGCGCCGCCACTGGCGACGATCTCTTCGGCCTGCTGCGGTTTGGTAATCATGCCGACCGCCATTGTTGTCAATCCGACTTCTTCGCGAACACGCCGGGTAAACGGAACGTTGAAGCCGGGTGCGAACGGGATCTTCTGGCGCGGGTCGAGCTGACCGGACGTGACGTCGACGAAATCGCAACCAAGCGACTTCAAGCTTCTCGCCAGAGAAACCATTTCGTCCGGCGTTATGCCGCCATCGACCCAATCCGTCGCCGAGATACGCGCCCCCAGCGCCCGATCGTGCGGCACGACTTCGCGTACAGCCTCGAACACCTCGAGTGGATAGCGCATCCGCTTTTCAGCTGATCCGCCATAGTCGTCCTGACGATGGTTGGAAATAGCCGAAACAAACTCGTGCAGCAAGTATCCATGCGCCATGTGCAATTCAACAACGTCAAACCCGACGCGAACGGCGCGCTTCGCGGAATCCACGAATTGTTGTTTTACGTTTTTCATTTCATCGGCGGACATTGCCTGTGGCACCGGCCAATCCGGAGCGAACGCCAGCGCTGACGGAGCGAGGGTTGTCCACGGTTCCTCGTCGGGGCCTAGCGGACTGACGCTCTCGAACGGCGTATGTGCCGAACCCTTGCGCCCGGCATGCGCAAGCTGAATGCCCATTTTTGCAACGCCATGCGCTTTGCAAAAATCAACCACGCGCTTGATCGCTGCCTCGTTCTCATCGCTATAAAGACCGAGGCAGCGGTGTGAAATCCGCCCTTCCGGTGCGACGTGGGTCGCCTCAAGTATCAGCAGCGCACCTGCGCCCATGGACATCTGGCCGCAATGCATCAGATGCCAGTCGGTCGCAGAACCATCGTTCGCCATGTACTGACACATTGGCGAGACGACAATACGGTTGGGAAGTTCAATCTGGTTCAGGGAAATCGGCGTAAACAGTTGGCTGGTCATTTTCTCGACAGGTTGTTGTACTTGTTGGCGACCGGATTCTAACAAGACCAATCGGTCATTTGCGGACTGCCGGTTTGCAATACCTGGGGGACGTGGAGTTTTCGCGCATGCTGGCGAAGTTTCTGCCAAAGAATGCACAAGACGCGTTAACCGGTTTGCCGATGATTCAGCAGGAGCAGTACATGGACTTCCTGCACAATCACACGTTCCGCCGTACCCTCCTGTGCCATGATGACGTCGCGCTCGAGAGGAATTTGCACGCCGATGTCATGCGAAAGTTTCACTTTGCAATGACAACCGCACTGCGCGCGGATCAGATTGACCTGGAAAGTGATGATCCCGTCCGCTTCAAGATCGGGGGGGCACAAGATTTCGAGCGCGGAGCCTGTTGTCAAGGCAGCGGTTAAACAACTCGCAAGCTAGTGGCCCGACACAATGTCATTCGATGACTTGCACGCCGCTGCATTGAATGCCTTGCCGGCTGATAAGCAGCCACGCCAAACGGGTGGTGGAAAAGAGATGGCGTCAGCAAGCGGGACCTCGCTCGCCTCGTCAATGATGATGTTTCTGGGCGCCGGGCTCGTGCACGCATGGTTGCATCCGCCCAAGCCGCTATCACCCGTCAGCGAAAAACCGTTCGCGTCAAGTCTCGTCCGGGCTCAGGAGCGCCTTGGCAATATGGTCAGCAACTTCAGGCACGAACAGATCATGCTCGATGACACCGAGCGTCACCTGATCCGATTACTAGATGGCGAACACGATCGGGAAAAGATGATTGACAACTTACGTTCTGCTTTCGCAAGCGGCGCCATGGTGATCAAGACGAAAGGCGAGGCATTGAAAGAAGTGAGCGGCGAGCACCTGACATTGATTCTGAACAAGGCGCTCTCGCGGTTGCATAACGCCTCATTGCTGGAAGGCTGGCCCGGTAGCTTTTCCGACTAGCCACATCATTGGCTTTTGCAATATTGACAGACATGACGCATGAGAAAGTCTCCATGAACACAGCTTCCTGCGAGAATACCTACGACAAGGTGCCATACCCGAACTGGACGCATCGGGGCACTCACCCTCGCCAACTGGAAGCTATCGCGACGCTGTTCGGCATGCAGCCAGTTGCAATTACCGACTGCCGCGTACTCGAGATCGGGTGCGCCTCCGGTTCGAATATTCTGCCGATGGCGCGAGACCTGCCTGGTAGTACTTTCGTGGGGCTCGATCTATCCGCTGTTCAGATTACCGATGCGAAAAAACTCGCCGCAGAAGCGGGCATTCAGAATGTTCGTTTCGAACAAAGCGATATTCTGACCGTGGACGATTCGTGGGGAAGGTTCGACTACATTGTCTGCCACGGCATCTATTCCTGGGTTCCAGATAACGTGAAGGAGAAAATTCTCGCGATCTGCAAGAACAATCTCGCAGCCGGCGGTGTCGCGATGGTTTCGTACAACGTTTATCCTGGCTGGCATTTCCGGCGCATGATTCGTGACATGATGCTCTACCATGTCTCCGGAAGGGAGTATCCCCGCGACCAGATTACGCAGTCACGAGCGATGCTGGAATTCCTGCGCGACAATTGTGCCCCGAACACTGCCTACGGGACTGTGCTCAAGCACGAGATGGGTGAGATCAAACCATTGCAGGACGCACAACTTTTTCACGATTATCTCGAGCCAGTTAATGATCCCGTGTACTTTCATGAATTCGCTGCGCGATCACAGGCCGCTGGATTGCAATATCTCGGTGATGTGGATTTCTCGCGCATGCTGGCGAAGTTTCTTCCGAAGAAGGCGCGAGACGCGTTAACTGGATTGTCCATGATGCAGCAGGAGCAATACATGGATTTTCTGCGCAACCGCAGTTTCCGCCGTACGCTTCTTTGCCATGACGATGTAGCTCTCAACAGGGACCTACAAGCCGATATCATGCGCAAATTCCATTTCAGGTTGACCGCTCTTATGCCTGAAGACCAAATTGATCTGGCTAGTGATGAACCCGTGAGCATAAAAAGCGAAGAGCACAAGATCTCGAGCGGGGAGCCTGTCGTGAAGGCTTCGCTCCAACAGCTCGCTCGCCAGTGGCCAGGCACACTTTCGTTTGGTGACTTGCACTCGGCTTCGCTGAAGGCATTGCCGACCGGCAAGCTGTCAGACCGTTCCAACGAGAATGAGCGGGGCGAATTGAATACCGAGAATACGCTCGCATCGTCATTGATGGCCTGTCTGGGTGCCAGGCTGGTGGATGCGTGGGTGCATCCGCCCAAACCGCTCCCGCCTGTCGGAGAAAAACCGGTCGCTTCAAGTCTGGTCCGGGCTCAGGCGCGCCTTGGCAATATGGTTAGTAACTTCAGGCATGAACAGGTCTTGCTCGATGACGCCGAGCGTCACCTGATCCGGTTGCTCGATGGTCAACATGACCGGAAAACTTTGATCGACAATCTTCGTTTTGCATTGGCCAGCGGCGCAATGGTGATCAGGACGAAAGGCGAGGCCTTGAAAGAAGTGAGCGGCGAGCACCTGACGTCGATTCTGGACGAGGCGCTCTCTCGGCTGCATCGCGCCGCACTGTTGGATGGTTAGACGCCTGCACTCGCCGGCGGACTCTCAACCTGAAAAGAAATTCGATCCTCGACTAGCGCGCCGTCGCGATTTCCGCGAGAGCTCTTTTAACCTGTCGCTAGTTCCGCGCACATTACTAATCCGTCGCGAGTTCCGCGACGAGTGGCGCATTCTTGTCCAGCACTCTCAGAATCTCGTCACGGCTTGCATCCGGAACCTCGAATAGCACACGATGAATTCCGGCCTCGCGATAAGGCACCAGTTTCTCGCTATCCGGCGGAGCGGCGAACACGGTAATCGGCAGCGTAGCGGGGTCGCGTCCAGCCGCTTTCGCGGCGTCATGCAATCGGGTGACGGCATTCTTGGGATCAAAGTTGTTACGCCCTCTTGGAAACCATCCGTCTGCGAACTCGACCACTCTCTTGATCGTATGGTCTGTTTCTCCGCCAATCAGGATCGGCGGGTGCGGGCGCTGTTTTGGTTTCGGGTACATCCACACCGGGTCAAAGTTGACGAACTCTCCGTGAAATTCCGCTTCTTCCTGCGTCCACAATTCCTTCATCGCCAGCACGCGTTCGCGAAGCAGCTTGAATCGTGTTTCATAGCGGGCGCCATGGTTTTCCATCTCGTCTACGTTCCAGCCCCCCCGATTGCGAAGATAAAGCGCCCGTTAGACATCTGATCGAGGCTCGCCACCGCTTTGGCCGTGACAATCGGGTCACGTTGCGGAATCAGGGCAATGCCTGTGCCGATCTTCAGTTTTTGCGTTGCCGCCGCTGCGAACGACAGCGTGACAAACGGATCATGCGTATGCACGTATCTCTTCTGAAGCTCACCCCCGCTGGGGAACGGCGTTCGGCGACTCGCCGGGATATGCGTGTGTTCGCACACAAACAGTGAGTCATAGCCGCGCTCTTCAAGAGCCTGGGCAAGTTCGGTGATGTCGATGCCGTAGTCGGTTGGAAAGTAGTAAACGCCAGCGAGCATTGAAGTTCCTCCATTTGTCGGACGCAGTTAGTCGGTCCATTTGTTCGTTCGGGTTGCCCAATTGTGCGGTTGATGGGGTGGTCAGCACAAGAGGGGGCCGGTTACGGTGGGCACATTCGACAATTCTTTCGACAAAACAGCATTATTGCGCGGGCGGCGAAGCGCTCTACTGGAAAGTAGTAACATCGCACCAGCGAACATCAGAAAATTGTCTGTCGCCCGTCAGCAAGGAGTTGCAATGAAGGTATCGAGACGTATTTTCCTTTTGCTTGCATTGGTATTTGCCTTGCCATGCATTGCCGGGTCTCTTGATCTCAGTAAACGGCAGTCCCTGTCTCCAGAAGAGGCGGCATCCCTGGACCAGGAAGTTGTTTTCCTCGACGTGCGCACCACGCTGGAATGGCTCGCAGGTCATGTCGAAGGTGCGGTGCATATGCCTTATAACAAGGTGGCACGGGACTACGCAGCAGCTTATCCTGACCGCTCGGTTCCTGTCGTCCCCTACTGCTCAGTTGGCGGGCGCGCACAAATTGTGGTCGATGCATTGCGAGAACAGGGGTATACGGTTGTCCCGGTCGCCAATGGCGGATACAACGAGTTGATCGCTAACGGAATGAAAAGAGACTGACCGGGCCGGTGCAGTCGGTAGCCGGGTCGAACAGCCTATTGGCCGGCGGCGCGCGATACTACTCTTAGCATCCTGCAGCACAGATCAAGTGTCGGCGCAGCGACGCCGAGTTCGCTTGCCAGCTTTAACGTGTAGTCCAGCGTCTCATTGACTTCGAGGCGCCGGTTGCGATCTGCATCCTGCAATATTGACTGTCGGAACGTCGGTGCATTCGCTTTCATCTTGTCGCCATGAGCCAGGACGGCAGTGACGGCGTCTTCTTCGCTGGCGTTAATAATTTTTCCGCTTGTAAATCCGCTATCGGGCAAAGACACGCCATGGCCAACAGCAACATTCGCAGTTTCGCGCATGATTCTGGCGGCGATCAAGGCGGTATCGACGTCAGCCAGGAATCGCCATGTCGGCAGGCGCGTCAGCACGGCGAGTGCGCTTACTGCCGACCAGCCGACGAATTTCGACCATTCAACCGAAGTGATGTTATCCGATGCCTGCGCATTGAGGCCGGAGCGAACAAACGCATCTACGATTTCGTTCACGCGTAAAGATTCACCGCCGGCACGTTCACCAATAATCGTCGTGCCTGGCATGTTGTAGCGAACGGTACCGGGAACATCGCCATTGCCCGGAAGAACTTCTCCGCCGAGCATGCCGACCGATCCCAGTGTTGCTTGCGATCCGAAGGCTTCACTGAGTTGCTCATTCTTGAGCACGCCGTTTTGTACCGAAAATGCGCTTTTGGCCTCGAGTCCCTTGAGCGGAGCCAGAGCTTCTTCAGTGTCGTAGGTTTTTACGGCCATGATGACAACGTCGGCCTGACGTAGTGTTTCAGGCTGTGTCACGACATCACATTGGGTCGAAAACGAATCGGGTCCCTCGATACTGACGCCGTGCTTTGCAAGGCCTGCGGCCCGTTCTCCGCGGGCGATCAGTGACACCTTGTGCCCGTCGCGGGCGAGGTATGCTGCATAGATGGAACCGAGCGCGCCGGCGCCGATGATTACGAAGTGCATATTTTCATTCCAGAGTCAGGTGTTGGGTTGCCAGTCTGCCGTCGCCACAACGCGGCGCAGCAGTTTGTGGCACATGGCAGCGCGCTGTCAAATGTTCTGGATCCGTGTATTTCTCGCCGGGATCCGCATTGCGGTCAGATGACCAGCATGGGTTCGGCCTAAGGGTAAACCGCAGTATTCAATTCACGATGTCTCTATTTGGCGACAGTGTAGGCATCGTGCAAACGACTCGCCAAATGTACTACAGAACGACGTTTTCGCCTGGCCCTATGCCAATGTTGTGGGCGTTTCATAGGGGAAGGTTTGCCTTGGCACAATCAAGACGAGCAGCGTTGCCAGGTATACGCCGCCGGATGGTATCGACTTTGCTTCCGTCGAGGTCGGTAATCCGAAGCACCGGTCGAACCGATTTGCGACAAGTTCAATGATCTGAGAACGGGTTACTCGCAGGTCAGGAAGAATGCAAATCGCAGTTGGATTGTCCGCTTAAACGTAAGGAGAATTGAGATGAGAAAAGTTGTTGCATTGGTAGTTGCTTGCGCTCTCTGGCTGCCGTTGTCGGCGTTTTCTGCAGTATCGATATCGAACGCGAAACTCGGAACAGGCGTCGTGGATCGCGAAATCAGCGGTGAAACCAGTACCTTCGAACTCCAGGAAACAGGCTACCTGTGGATGCGGGTAGTGGACGGAGCGGGTGAAACCCTCACGGTCAACTGGACCAACGGCGAACAGTCGTATGACGTTGAACTGGAAATTGGCGGCGATTCGTGGCGTACCTGGTCCAGCAAAATTCTGTACTTGCCCGGAGAGTGGACCGTCACGGTCACTGATTCATCCGGTGCGCAGCTGCACCAGTCTGCGTTGACTGTGCAATAACAAGCGTAAAACCAAGGCCATTCGGACTGATTGTCTGAATGGCCTTTTCTATTGGCCGCCCTTTTTGCAACTGCCAAGGGCTTCGCCCTCAAAGTTACTTGCTACTTAACCCGTAGCCCGTAGGGCGTAATAAGCGCAGCGCGTTGCGCCGGATTAGAGTCTGTGTAGTTGGCACCGGGGTTAGGATTGCTCATGATGCTAACCACCGGATTGCGCTACATAGTGGCGTTGATATCCGTCACAGAATCACGCCTTCAATTCGACCAGTACTTCGTGGTAACGATGGTCGTCTACGTTTTTCGCCCCGTGCGTGTCTCCGCTCTTGCGGAAGTAGACCTCGCCCGCTTTCAAATCGAGTCGGGTTACGCCACTTTCGCGTATAACCTCAAGCGTTCCACCTTCGATCGGATAGAAAAAATAGTCGTGGTCATGGCGATGTGAATCAACGCTCTCGCCAGGCTGGAGTGTGAACTCCCACACGCGAATTTTCTCGTTCTCGAAAATCATCTTGGTTCCAACATCGGCCATACAGGACCTCTCTGCAATGTAACGGAATGCTGTAATGTTCCAGAACAATAGTGTAGTGCTTCGCTATTAACGGCACAAAAGTCGGCGAGAATTCCGCGCAATCAAAAACGGTTTGCCGACTCGATACGACCGGCACAATGTGGCCGATTTTGAAGTGAGGAGGATTCAATCATGCGTTCCGGTGATCCCGTTCCGGCAATAACCGAAAATGATGCGACTGGCGAAGTTGCAGAGCTGTATGACGACATACGAAAGACGCTGGGCGTTCCGCTGGTCAATCTGATCTGGCGCAATCTCGCGACCATGCCCGGTGCGCTGGCGTGGGCATGGTCTTCAATCAAGCCGCTTTACGCATCCGGACAAATCCAGAACGAAGCGCTGGCGTTGATCAAAGGTCAACAACTACCGGCTGTACCAATGCTCCCGACTGCCGCGCTGCGCGTCGTCGATATTGATGCAGGAGCCGAAGTCGCCATTCGCGGGATTCTGGACAGCTATAACAGAAGTAATCCGCTCAATCTGATTGCGTTGTTTACGCTCCTTGCGATGTTACGCAACGAGACCACGGAAGATACCGCTGCGCCTGTACCACAAGAAGCGCAACAGGCGTTCGACGGGACATTGCCGGCGCTGGTGAATTTGCATGAAACGTCGGATGAAATTGCCGAACTGGTTCGCGCCATCAATCGCCTCGGCGCGCGCGGCCGTGACCACGTCCTCGTCAGCATGCCGCGGCATCTTGCGCACTGGCCAGGTTATCTGGCGTTGTATTGGACACTCATTGCGCCACTCGATGCAAATGGCGAATTGCACCGCTGCATCGATTCGGTTTTTGCGAATGGACAAGCATGCGGTGCCCGGTTGGCCGGGGCCATCAGCGAGGCCCCGCAACCACCTGATGCTTCACGCGCGCAGATAGAGTCGACTCTGAATGACTTCTGCCATAACGCGATCTCGCGAATGATCCCGGTCGTGAGTTTGCTGAGGAAGGCGATGCCGACGACCTGAAGCCCGAAATCTTCACGAAACCCTTAATGAGGCGGAATGCGCTGCGCTTATTGCGTCGTACGCTGGTGAAGCATGCAACTAGATATACATGTCCCGTACGTTGTAGTCCTTCACCACCTTGGTCCGGGTTTCTTCGCACCATCGGTTTTCTTCTGCGCGATGGGCGAGTGGTTGGTAGCAATACGGCGTTTCTTCGGGAAAGCGTTGCCGGCGCGCATCAATTCCGATTGCGATCATTCGGCTTCGTTCATTGATGTGTGCCGTGTCGAAGGTCAAAACCTTCCCTTCGAGGTTGGTCACCGTACGTCCTGAACGCGCGCACGCGGGAAAAACCCAGCGTTGAGTGTGACGCGGCGGTCTGGCGAGGAATTGGCAAAGGAGCCATGAACCATTTGACGGTTGAGCATGAATGCATCGCCAGCGTTACACAGTAGCGGTATGGCATCCGCGATTCGCTCGGAGCCTGCATCGTTCACCATTTTCCTGATGTCGACTTTGTCCCGACCCAGCTTGTGGCTGCCCGGAAGAATCCACACGCCGTTGCCGGCAGTGCTCGGATAGAGCTGGGTCATGAAATTAAAACCGTGAGCGCCGTGATTCCAGTCCGGAGCGTTCCAGTGCGTGGTGCCGTCGCGATGCCAGGCGACAGAGGGACCGAGGCCGGGTTCCTTGATGAAGGTGACCTCGTTATACGGGACGAAATCTGGTCCCAACACGGCTTTCGCAACTGCAAGCAAACCCGGGTGGCCGTATAACCGGAGTGTCGCGTCCATCAGATGCAAATTGCCATAGAGGAGTTCGACGATGTGCGCTGGCGCATCTTCGGGTGGCGCTGCCTCATGCATTTTTACCGGATGCCTGCCTTTGTTTTTGGAGGTGCCTCCGAGCGGATCGCTTAGCGGTTTTGCGAAGCGGTAGGGCGGGCGTGCAAACCCGGTTCCAAAAGCTGGCCTGCCTTTGGCGTCTTGCTCGGCGTCCGGCGAAACCGGAGCATGGTCGAGCATCCGCTCGACATCCGCCCGCAGCGGCCAGCTCTGTCTCGTTGACTACGTTCTCGAAGACGTAGAACCCGTATTGCCAATAGGCGTCGAGAATTTCGCGATCGAGTTTGCCGTTCGCATCCAGCCGGATGGGTCCGCGATTGCCCAGCTTATAGGCGCGGCGTGTCCCGGCTTCGAAATACTCCGCCATCGAGTCTGCATGTGCGGCCGCTGAACGTGCGCCGCTCGCTGTCATGTCGTTCATGGGTTCGCAGTCGTGCTACACAGGAAACGCCAACATTGTCGCGATGCCACCGGATTTGGCAAGTTGCAGTGCACAATCAGAGAGCCCGCAGATAAAGGCAACCCGGGCTTAGGCGTGCGCAACGTCGTTCGAATCTTTGACGATTTCGCCGGCGAGGTTGTCCACGACGATGGGAGTCTCGAAAAACTGGCTCGTCGGCTCTGCACCGTAGAGTTTTTTCACTTTTTCGCGGAACTCGTCGCCATGCCACTTCTGTGCATGTGCTTTCTCCCGCCACAGGTAGACGCCACCCGCGATGCCTTTTTCCGCGTCAAACAGATAATTCTTTCGAATCAGGTCCGGGTTGTCGCCCCAGGTCGGTGCGGTCTTCTCGAAATTCGCGAATACGTCCTCGCGCACACTGCCGTCGGGCAGTTTAAACGTCACAATTTCAGTAATCACTGGTGGCTCCTTACGATTGAATAGTCGTTGCTCAACGCAGTAATTACTATAAACCGCTTTTGACGTTCCCTGGCCATCCTCAAGTCGCTGGCGCTCAACCCTCGAAATGAGGCAGTTAATCGTGAATATGCGTAGCCTCGCTCAGGCCGACGGTCCGGTAATCAACGCCTATTCCCACCAGCGCGGCCGTCATCGCTTTATTGCCGGAGGCGAAGCCTGGGGTTTGCGCGTCGGGGCCAGTGCAGACGTGCGCTGCAGGTGGAAGATGGAGCTTGAGCTGCTTTTGAGTACTTCCCTGTTTTCATCGAGGACATCGACGCGCAGGCTATAACTTCCGCGATCGATATTCGCCAGCGCTAGCTCAACGTTGGGAACCGTTCCAACGGCTTCGCTGCCGAGATAAAAACGCAGCGCATGGCCGGGATGAAGTGGCGGCATAATCGCGGCGCGAAGCACGATATTGCCGTTGTTGGCGCGCAAGGTCTCATCATGCAATGGCGAAACAATTGCGACTTCGTAATCGAGAGTCGTCGCATCGGCTTTTTCGATCGGTGGGTAAGCGAGCGACGGATCGACGGCCGCGTGATCATTGCCGAACTCCGGTGGAACAATGATGAGCGTCTTGACTACAACAGACGGGTCGGGTTTTTTTGGCGCTTCGTCTGTATAGGTGACATTGCCGAGCGCATCAGTGATTTTGTAGACCACGGTATCTGCGCTTGCCGTTAGAGTCGCGACAAGCGCCAAAGCTGCCAGACTCCAGATCAGTGTTGTTTCCCCAAACACCGAGTGCGAACGTGCCATCTTGTTTCCTCCCGCTATTTTATGCCGCTGGAAAAACAAGACCCGTGCTCTAGGGCAGCGTGGTCTTGATCGGCTTATTCATAGCCTACACGGGCAAGCGTATTTACCGTCAACCACTTTTTGCATCTATCAAGATTTAAAATATGCGTAACGTATGAAGTGGGCGGTGGCGGCTTGTTCTCTGTGAATTGCTTACGGCGTCGTTCGCAGCTGCGTGGGCGGAAAAGGGCTTGTTGGCCGTGCTTGAAGAGATAATGCAGGTGTCATTTACTGGGACGAAGCTCGCGCTTGAGAATCTTTCCGGTTGCGTTGCGTGGCAGTTCGTCGATGAAACGTACAGATTGCGGGACCTTGAACTTGGCGAGACGCTCGCGGCAGTAGTTGATTATTGTTGATTCCTCGACCTTGCAATCGGGCTTGAGCACAATCACCGCCTGGCCGACCTCCCCCCATTTCTCGTCTGGCACACCGATGACCGCGACATCGGCAATGCCGTCGAGCCCGAAAATCACCGACTCGACTTCGGACGGATAGACGTTTTCTCCCCCGGAAATGTACATGTCCTTCCAGCGGTCCACGATGAAGATATATCCATCCTCGTCTGCTTGCACGGCATCGCCGGTGTGCAGCCAGCCATCTGTAATTGTTTCAGCCGTGGCGTCAGCCATGTTCCAGTAGCCAGGCGTGATGTTCGGTCCCTTGCACCACAGTTCTCCGATCTCGCCGGGTGCCACATCCTTGCCGTCTTCACCGACGATCCGGATCGCGGTGTGCATGCCAGGAAGGCCGGCGCTGCCTGCCTTCTTCACAGCCATTTCTTTTGAAATCGACGTCACCATCGGACTGGTTTCCGTCATTCCGAATGCCTGGATCAACGGGCATCCGACCGCTTCCCATGTTTTCAGCAACGGCAATGCGGTGGGTGCACCACCGATGGCGGTGGTGATTAATCCGGAGAAATCGGTGCTCGAAAAATTCTCATGCTGCCCAAGGAAAAGGTAGTTTGCCGGCACACCAAGCATGTGTGTAATGCCAAGATCGCGATCGTTAATCAGATCGAGAACCGGGCCCGGCTCGAAATCACGCAGCACCAGTGTTGAACCGCCGAGCATCGCCGCCGGGTTCATGTAACAGTTCAGCCCGGCGGTGTGGAATAGCGGCAGAAAACAAAGATTCATCATGCTGCGCGAAAGGTCGTGTAATTCGCTCAAATTGACAACATTCCAGAAGACCATCCCGTGCGTGATGATCGCGCCTTTCGGCCGGCCGGTCGTGCCGGACGTATACATGATCGTAAAAGGATCGTCGTGATCAAGCTCGGGCATGACCACGGCGTTCGGGTCTGCGGCTGCCATCCGACGATTGAAACCGGGCGCGTCACCCGATGACGCAGCGCCTTGCGCATCGAACTTCAACAAGTGTGGCGTATTGGTGCGGCCCGCCAGATCGACAGCGGTCTCTTCGAAATCCGGGTCGGCAACGAGAACCGTTGGCGCGGCGTCGGCCACGATGTACTGGAGTTCGTGAATCGTCAGCCGCCAGTTAAGCGGCACGAAAATCGCACCGAGCCGTGCACATGCAAACTGCAGTTCGATGTACTCAACCCGGTTACGCGACAGGATTGCGACTCTGTCGCTGCGCTTGACGCCAAGCTCACTGCGCAGGATGGAAGCAAGCCGGCCGACACGATTGTCGGCCTGGCGCCAGTTCACGGCTACACGTGGACCATCGTCGGTCGCAATATCAGCCCACGCTGCGCGATCCGGACTGACCCTTGCATGGTGCGCGACCCAATCGTAAACAGCCGGTATCGGCATGATGTTCCTCCCTTGGTATTGAATTCTTCCGCAGAGTTTAGCGTCTCGCAAGCACAATTAGCGAATCGGGTGCGGATGCGGAGGCGCGTAGATTTGCGTGCGGCAGATTCGCTGATTGCACGTCGCGATCGCTTGTGCAAAGGTGACCGTAGATCGGGTACTCAGTCCCAGTGTTTCCGCAAGCATGGCGCAAGAGGCGACCAGAGTGAATCCCCACGCTATTGTTTGTGTCCGCCGCCTCTGGCTCTGGGTATTGCTATATGCGCGAGTCGCTGTCCGTTGCCCACTCTTGTGTCAATCGCTGCGCTTCCACGACTTGTTCGGGCGTCATGAACCGCTCGAAAATCTCAAGGTTGGTGCGGCCCCCGTCGTGACCTTGCGCGGCAGCGAGACTGGTCCACACATACGCCTGCACCAGATCTCTCTGCACACCCCGGCCTTCGGCGTAGAGGACGCCAAGGCTGTGTTGCGAACTCGCATTTCCCTGTTCGGCGGCCATCATGAACCAGTAGACCGACTGCTTGAAGTTCACCGGCACGCCCTGGCCAAACTGGTATTTCACGGCCAGGTTGTACTGCGCGCGTGAATGCCCCTGCTCGGCAGCCTTGCGATACCAGATGGCCGCCTGCTCGTAGTCCTGCGCGACACCCTGACCCTGGTCGTACATCAAGCCCAGCGTGTTTTGCGCAGATGAATCGCCCTGATTGGCAGCGATCGTGTATTTCGCATGGGCGGTCGCGAAATCGCCCCGGTCGTAAGCGGCATTGCCATCTTCGACGTCTCCGGCAAATGCATTGCAGGACAGTGCGGTTGCAAGAATAGCGACCCTAAGCCGGGACTTTACTTTGCCTGTCATTTTCTCCTCCTGTGCCGTTCGTCGAACGAGGGTGTCGAATCATTATCCCCGCTTTTCAATTGCACGCTTTAATACGTACACGATCGCACAATTGGTTTCACAATCAGGGTGTGGTGCCGCCAGTGTCTTACAAGACCAGCGTGACGAGTTCCGGGTAATCGCTCGCTGCAGTCGCACGGCCGATAACGGCAGCGTTGCCATAGCCCAGATCATGAAGCGCTTTGAGGCAGGATTGAGCCTGCCCGGTTGGCACGCTTGCGAGAAGACCACCCGATGTCTGGGGATCGAAAAGCAATGGATAGTTTTCGTGATGCAAAGCGTTGCCCGAATTGTGAACTTGCTGTCCAAAGCGCAGATTGGCAGGTTGCAGGGAACTCAATATTCCTAGCTGCGTCGTTTGCTGCGCACCGTCGAGTATCGGCAACGATTCGAGATCAATCTCTACATTGACTGCGGACGCCTTGGTCATCTCGATAGTGTGGCCGAGTAACCCGAAGCCGGTAATGTCCGTGCAGGCGGTGGCGCCATGATCGAATATGCACGTTGCCGCCTGGCGGTTTGACTGAAGCATGCAGATCAATGCCGACTCAATCCAGCGCCCCTTCGCCTTGTGACGCATGTCCGCGGCGAATAATGTTCCGGTGCCAAGCCGTTTCGTAAGGATTAATACGTCGCCGGGCGTCATGCCGCCCTTGCGAAGAATCGCATCGCGATCAACGAGGCCGTTGACCGTGAAGCCCAGGGCCAGTTCTGACCCTTCGCTGGTGTGGCCGCCGACCAGAGTCGCGCCGGCTTCGTTGAGAACCTTCACCGCACCCGTCATCATTTCACGGACGGAGGCTTCAACTTTTGCCTGCAGACCGTACGGAACCGTTGCGATGGCCAGCGCGGTTTGCGCTTGTGCGCCCATTGCAAAGATGTCGTTCAATGCGTGGTTGGCCGCAACCTGACCAAACACGTACGCATCGTCAATGAACGCCGGGAAATAATCCACGCTGTGGACCATCACCTTGCCTTCGGGTATTTGAACGACGGCGGCGTCATCGGGAGCATCAAGACCGAGCAGAACGTCTTCGTTCGCGACTGGCTGTAGGTCGGCAAGAGCCCGGGTCAGTACATTGGCCCCGACCTTGGCACCGCAACCGCCGCAGCGCATCGCAATTTCAGAAAATTCGTCGCGAGTGGCTTGATCGGCGAGATCTGGATTTGGCAGGGACTTCTCTGCCGTTTTCATTTCGGGCAGTTCATTGAATCTGCGCATGAATCCACGGTCAATCCAGTCTTTCCAGTTCCATACCCAGCGGCCTTGTGCAGAGAAACCCCATTTGGACGCGACCGCGAATTTATCGCCGGTACTGATCAATGCCAGGAAGTCACGCTGTGGCTTGAACGGCCTGGTTGGCCAGCCAACCAGGAATCTGCGCAGATTCTCGTTCAATGGCGGACCTTGGCGCACGGCAAATACGCCCGCTTTTGGTCGCGGATAATTGACCACGGTCGCAATATCTCCAGCTGCAAACACGTGTGCGTGTGATGTGGACTGGAGTGTGTCGCGAACCTGGATAAAGCCATTGTCATCGACATCGAGTCCGGATTCGCGAGGCCAGGTTTGCGCGCCGGCAGCTGTGACCCAGAGAATCTCGTCCAGTTCGATTGTCTTTCCATTATCGATGGTAATCGCCCCTGGCTCGACCTTTTCGGCTGCAGCATTGGTGTGTACGTGTATCCCGCGGCTGCGCATTAGCCGTTCGAAGCGACGCCTCAGTCCGGTCGAGAACGCCGGCAGAATCATCTTCGACTTCGTGATCAGGTGGAACTCAAGGTTCTCTGAGCGTTGTCCCCGCTCGGCAAGCAAGTTGCCGAGCCGGTATTGCATGGCGAGCAGCAGCTCGGTGCCGCCCGCGCCTGCGCCAACAACGCCGATCCGGTGTGGTCCCGGACTGTTCAACACTCGTTCAACCAGGTGATGCCATCGGGCGACGAAATTGTTGATCGGCTTGACCGGTGTCGTAAATTCACGGGCACCCGAAACGCCATTGAAACTGGGCGTCGATCCAATGTTTACGGAAACAGCGTCGTAAGGCACCGCAGGGCGCCTTTCACAAATGACCTGCCGCGCGTCAACGTCGATGCGCGTGGCTACATCGTGATAGAGGCGCGCACCGGCAAGTTGGCACAACGGGCGCAGGTCGATATGGACTTCGTCGAATCCGTAATGGCCCGCTACATAGCCGGGCAACATGCCCGAATATGGCGTGTGCACGTCTCGCGCGATGACTGTCACGCGCACACCCGGCATCGGCTTCATCGCAAACTTCTTGAGCACAATCACATGACTATGCCCACCGCCGATGAGGACGAGGTCTTTGACGATAGTGTCGTCGTTTGATCTCATCTCATCTGATCTGAAATTGGTGGTTCATTAGATCCTGTTAACACATATTTGATCGACGCGCCAAAAGGGCCGCCGGTGCGCGCGTCGTCATTGCATTGCGCCGAAGGCTGGCGATAGTTTTGGTTGCCCCGAAATTTTTGTAGTTACATTCCCTATACTCTCTTCTGTAATCGTAAGTCGCAATGCAAATTGAACACAGGAGGCGAGAGTATGGCCTCGAGCAAGGAAAAGTATTTCGTATCGGAACGGTTCTTTTCCGATGAACAGAGCAACCCGTCAATCGGGCTGGCGAATATTCACGCCTCGGTTCCGGATATCGAAGCGAACAAGGACAAAATCCTGAGAGCAGTCGAAATATTCAGGGAGAAAAAAGCAAAGGTCGCCGTATTCCCGGAGTTCTCGCTGTCCGGATATTTCTGGGATGACCAGCCGGAGTGTCGCCGCTACATGGACAAGGCCGTAATCGAGAACCATGTTGACTGGATCGAGAAGAGCCTCAAGCCCTTGTTGAATGATGATCTAGGTGCCGTCGTTCTCAACAATCTTGAGCGCGGGCCGGGCGACAAGTATTTGAACTCGACCTTTACCATCTCCATGGACAGCGACTACCTGAAACATGAGAACAAGTACACCAAGACGTTTTTGCCCACCTTGGAGAAGGTCTATACGGATACCGGCAAGGACGATCGCCTCGTACTGGAGGCCAAATTCGGCCGTATCGGCTTTACGACCTGTTACGACTTCATGTTCTCCCAGCTTCTGCTCGAGTACTCGGCGCTGGACAATGTAGACGCGGTGATTCAGTTGGCGTCGTGGCGGGCGATGGCGCGACGCGAGTATCCGTTGCTGAACGTCAAGACAGATATCTATTACGGTTACCTGTGGGATCTGATGATGTCCTCGACTGCCGCCAGCCATCAGATCTGGGTCATCGCCTGTAATGCGGTGGGGCGGCACCCCATCAGCGGCGCTGATTTCTGGGGAGGCTCGGGAATCTGGGCGCCTTCGGGTCTGCCATTGGTGCAGGCATCACGAACCACCGAAGAACTTCTGATTGCCCGCAACGTCAACATTCGGGAACACAGGGAGTTCGAGAAAGATGATTTCGACTATGCCCTCGATTTCAGCGCGATCTACCGTCCCGTAAAAGGGCAACGGACATTCACGCGTTTGGACGTTTAGCGGCATCCTGCTGGAGTACACGCTTTACTTCAGACCCAATCTTGGGCTTTCTGCGGATGAGTGGCCCGGGTGGGCTCATTCGCATCCGTTTCGAACAGATCGGCCACTCTGACGAATGATCGTGTTCAATCGATCGGCCAAAATAGACTGGGCACACCGCTGGACGCGACCTACGGGTTCAAGCATGCATTGCTTCAGGACGTCGCCTATGACTCGTTGCTCAAGAGTCGAAGACGGGAACTGCGCCGCGCGACGTCGCTTGCCCGATTATGGCAAGGGCAAGGCAAGCACAAGCAAGCGAACGAGTTACTTGCTCCGGTTTACAACTGGTTTACAGAAGGATTTAATAGCAAGGACCTGAAAGAAGCAAAAGCTTTACTCTAGGAGCTGCATTTGTGATCAGCATCCGGGAATGGCTTCAAAGCCTGGACCTCGGCCAATATGCCGATGTGTTCGAGGCCAATGAGATCGACGTGTCATTGTTGCCGCAGGTCGATGATCAAGTCCTCAAGGACATCGGCGTAACGATCGCGGGCCACCGCTTGCGCCTGAAGCGTGCCATTTCAAGGCTGGCCGCAGAACCCGAGAGTGAATCAGTACCTTCAGGCGGCAGCATCCTCAGTTCCTGAAGGCGAACGCCGCCAACTCACGGTGTTGTTCTGCGACATGGTGGGTTTCACCGAGTTAGCGTCGCGTCTCGATCCGGAAGAATTGCAATCGATCGTTCAGGTGTACGAAGACACCTGCGCGGCATCTATCACCCGCTACGAAGGGTACGTTTTCCAGCGTCTTGGAGATGGCGTCGTCGCGTTCTTCGGTTATCCACTTGCACACGAAGGTGAAGCCGAGCGCGCTGTCCGGGCGGGGCTGGACATTATTGATGCATTTGCCAATCTGGATGTACTTGACATTGGCCAGCTTCAAGTACGCATCGGTATCGCCACCGGTTTGGTCGTGGTTGCCTCAGCGGAAAAAGGCGCAGTAGGCGAGACAATGAATCTCGCATCGCGACTACAGAACATCGCGCAAGTGAACACAATCGTGGTGAGCGAGCGCGTTCAACGCCTGGCGGGCGGCAGCTTTAACTACGAGGACTTGGGCGAGCTGACGCTCAAAGGCATTGCCCGGCCAACTCATGCCTATAACGTATCGGGTGTTAGCGAAGTGGCCAGTCGCTTCGAAGCTGCGCACAGCGAAGATCTCACCCCTCTTGTTGGCCGCGAGCAGGAACTTGGCCTTCTCATGGAGCGCTGGCAACTCTCGCAAGACGGAGAAGGTCAGGTTGTGCTCCTGTCTGGAGAACCCGGCATTGGCAAGAGCCGCATGCTGAGCGCGCTGCGAGAAAGGCTCGAAGGGCGAGGTGCGCAGACACTTCGTTATCAATGCTCGCCCTACTATATCAACAGTGCGTTCTGGCCGATTACTGACCGTTTTGAGCGGGCGTTGCAGTTGAGGCGCGACGAAACTCCGGACTTGAAGCTTGACAAGCTTGAAGCGCTGATCGTCGGCCACTGCGAACGACCACTAGGTGACGTGCGTTTCATCGCCTCGATGCTTTCCGTTCTTTGCGACGATCGCTATGGGGCAATAACGATGCCTCCGGAAAAGTACAAAGACGAGACGCTGCGCGCGCTGATCGATCTTATTGAGGCCGCCTCAAACAAGCAGCCCTGTGTGATGATTTTCGAGGATGCGCACTGGGCCGATCCAACCACGCTTGAAGTGCTTGACTTGCTGATTGACCGGGTGAGGACCATTCCGCTGTTGATCGTAATCACTCACCGTCCGGAGTTTGAGAATCGCTGGTCCGATCATGGCCACGTTATCAGTCTGAACCTTGCCAAGCTCACGCGCGCTCAAAGCAGCGCAATGGTTTCAAGAATTACCGCAAAGACGGCGCTGCCTGGGGATCTGCTAGAACAGATCCTATCCAGAACGGACGGAGTGCCCCTGTTCGTCGAGGAACTCACCATAGCCGTTCTCGAATCGGGCGAGATCAGGAAAGTCGGCAACCGTTACGAATACGCTGGTGGCGCCCACCACAGCGTCACAATTCCGGCAACTCTAAGAGACTCACTAATGTCGCGGCTGGATCGATTCATGCCCGTTAAGGAGATTGCGCAGATTGGTGCGGCCATCGGGCGGGAGTTCAGCTATGAGGTGATTGGAGATGTGTCGCCATTGCCGCAAGCACAACTTGACGATGCGCTTGCCCAGCTCACGGAATCGGGCCTGGCGTTTCGGAGAGGTCGGCCACCTGACGCAACCTACACATTCAAGCACGCGCTAGTGCAAGACGCAGCCTACGATTCACTGCTCAAGAGCAAGCGGCAGGAGTTGCACGGCAAGATCGCAGCGGCAATCGAAGCGCGCTTCCCGAACGTAAAGAGCACCGAACCCGAAGTGCTTGCGCATCACCTCACAGTTGCGAACGATTGTGGAGGCGCAATTCCGCTGTGGCTGAAGGCCGGCGAGTTAGCACTGAAGCGGATGGCCTTAACAGAAACCATTGCCCATCTCGACCATGGACTCGGACTGATTGCCCGGATTCCGCATTCGCGCGATCGGGATGGCAGCGAGTTGAGCTTGCGGGTCCGTTTGGGAACGGCGTGACACGCGCTTAGAGGGTGGCCAGCTTCTGAAGTCTGGGACAGCTTGCACCCGTCATTGGCCCTCGCCGAATCGCTTGCGCGCAATGACGCGCTGTTGCCGATTCTCCACGGACTGATGTTCAATGTTCTGAGCCAGGGTCGTTCGGCCGAGGCCTTGCCATGGGCGGAAAAAATGCTCGACATTGCGAAGGCGACTGCTGATGCCGACCTGTTGGTCACTGGGCACATGCTTGTCTGCGTCTGTCGTTTCTGGATGGGTGGACTTCTCGAGTGTCTGGAGCATGGTGAGAAGGCACTGTCTCGCTACGACGAGGAAGATCAGCGCCATCTCGTAAATCTGCTCAATCACGATCCCAAAACCGCAGTTGGCGTTCACACGTCACCAACCACCTGGATGTTGGGCTACCCGGACCGTGCGGTACGGCTGGGCGAAGATGCGGTAGCGCATTCTCGCCAACTTGGCCACCCGTTCAATCTTGGCTACGCGCTGATTCAGAGCGCCGACCTGTTCGAACTTCGCGGTGAGCTTGAGGAACTGCGTGAACTTACCGAAGAGTGTCAGCGACTGGGCCGGGAGAACAGCATGCCTGTCTTGTTTGACATTCTCGCTCCGATTCGTTTTGGCATTGTGTCAATCAGGGAGGGCAAGTTTGCGGAGGGAATCACACTGCTGGCGGAAAGTGGGACGGTCTGGCGGGCAAGTGGCGGCAAGGCCAATGTGTACGGAGGGGCGGTTATAGCAGAGGCAATGGCGCATTCCGGTGAGTTGGTTCGTGCGTTGCGTCGGATTGAAGAGTGTCTTGAGCAGATTGAGCGTGCCGGCTTTGGGGAACGTGCTCACTATGCAGAGATCCTGCGCCTCAAAGGCTGGATGCTCACACTGAAGGATGATCTCGAGGGCGCGGAGAAGAACTTCCTTGCGTCAATAGAATGGGCACGCGAGCAGAAAGCAAAGTCGTGGGAACTGCGAACTTCGACCAGCCTTGCTCGCCTATGGCAAAAGCAAGGAAGCGCACGATCTGTTGAAGCCAGTATATGACTGGTTCACCGAAGGTTTCGACACCAAGGATCTGAAAGAAGCGAGGGCGCTGCTCGAGGAGCTGGGGGCGAGCATCTAGACCATCGGCCTATCGGGCAGCCCGCTTGCGGACGGTATTGGATGAGCGACTTGTCGGAGGTTGTTCGTACGCGTCTACATAAGCATCGAGCAGTTGCCTGATCATTCGTTGGTACTGCGTCTGGTTTTTTGCCGCGTGCGACTTGAAGAACTCGACGCTTCGTTTGCTCAGGGAGATCGTGACTTTTACGCCTTCGTCACGAAATGCAAGTTCATCGGGAGAGGGAAGAAAATCCGGGACAACCTGATACTCTCCCATGCGTTCATTTGTGTACTTGGTTTTCGCGGTCATAGATTGCTTTTCCCTTGCGCCAGAATTCGGCGCCAAATATTCTGATGATTCCGCCTCGGTACGTGAAGCGGACGGTCAGGACGCCGCGATAAACTTGGCCAAAGCGGTAATACCGATCCTCCTCATCGCTGTGTTTCAGATCCTCGGCAATGACACGTTCCGAGTCAGCGAAGGCATACTGTGCTTCGGTGAATGAAATGCCCTGTTTCTGCAGATACTTACCTGGATATCACTCAAAGCGTGTCCGACCCATTTCCGAAGAATGACAATTATATGGATAAAAAGCCATACAATTGTACGGATCGAGAAATCGCCGCGGCGTGTCTTCTGTTCTCTGGTCGTCAGCATCGCGGGAAATGTGTCGTGTGGTTCAGGTGAACGCGTCCGGCGTAAACCGTTGAGAAAGGCGGAGCATGGCTGACAATGAGATTGGGTCAGGTATTGCCGTGGGAGTCAGAACTGCGTAACGTTCTTCGCATTCGTAGATCTATTTAGTAAATCGCTAAACATGTTGTGAATAATCCAGGAACGAAATCATGAGCGAGTCATTTGCCGCACAAACTAAAAGCGGTCTGGGTGCATTGCCGAAACAGGGGTCATTGCTCGTTGATTCCAATGCGTCTGACTGGGTTGAAACCGAGTCGGATGGTTTCCTGGTCAAATCACTGCTCGAAGATGAACACGCCGGAATCAGTATCTGTTTGATGAAGGTCGATGCCGGCGCTTTTGCGCCTTTGCATGCGCACGAAGACGTTGAACAGATTTACGTGATCGAAGGCTCGTTCTACGATCAGGAAAAGACCTACGGCCCCGGTGAATATATCGTCCGCGCAGCAGGGGCGATGCATAGTACAGGCAGTAAGGATGGCGCTGTGATCATGCTGATTTATTCGCCGACGCTGTCATAAAGGGCTAGATCCGCCTGTGATTGGCATCTATCGCTCTTATCAATCGTCCAATTAGTTTGGGAAGTCACGTTGTCCCGGCTGGCCATGCCGCTAGGTTGACCGACGCTGGGCAGTTCGCGAACCGTCTGACCTAGGGCGTGTTGGCAACCTCTTCATTTTTCAGGGTCGTTTCGAGTTTTTTCTCGACTAGTTTGAACCGAAGATGATTTGCCTCGCTAGATAGTTCGCGAATCTTTGCACAGACCGTGTCGTTTTTCTGTCCCCGGCCCAAAGCGGACAGGGTCCGACCTCTGTCCGCGAAAAAGTGGGACCATGGCAATGGTTCCTGTCGGGCGTAATCTTCCAGGGCTGCCGCGTAACGATCCACAGTATCCCAGTCGCCCGCATCCAGGCAAACGTCCATCGCGTCGCGATAGAACAGAAAGTAGTTGTGGCTCACACAGCCCTCGCGAAGGAGCTTGTCCGACTCGTCCAGTGAGCTTCTGCGTGTTTGTTCGTCGTTGGTGATGAGTGCGTAAGCACCCAGAACAGTAGGGCCGATGTAGTTCATCCCGGTTTCACGACAAATGCTCAAAGCCTCCTCGACGAGTCGTAAGGCATCTGTCTTGTCTCCTTGTGCATCGGCGAGTCTGGCCAGATCACAGATAAAGTGCGCTTCAAACCTTCTTGCGTTGAGCTTGCGTGACAGGTCAAGGGCCAGGTTCAACTGCTTTCCGGCCTCTGCGAATGCGCCCATTTCAAAGTTGATAAAACCGGCCAGGCTTCGTCCCTGCGACTCGGCGCGATAATGATTGGCCTTGCTGGCGAGATCAATCGCCAGTTGTGCAAATTCCAATGCATGGTCAAGCGAACCGGTGAAAAGTGCGCTCCAGCCGACCATCGGCAGGTTGGCGACCTCAGCCTGGCCAAGCCCGTGTTGCTGACACAGGTCGACGCAGTTGCGGAAGCTGTCGCACGCCGTTGTCATTTTGCCGCTCAGATAGTTGGCGTCGCCAAGGCCGCCGAGCGCGCGCGCTTCTGCCTCGGGAGTTTCCGCCTTGCGCGCCCATTCGAGTGCTTCGCCATGTTCTTTCAGGCAGCCTTCGAGGTTGCCGAGAGGAAAGTAGAGATTTCCGCGTAGATAATGAACTTGCGCGAGTTCGCCTGCTAACTGATTCTCGACGGCGGATTGTTCCGCATTCTCCAGCAGTACTAAAGCGTCTTCGGAACGATCGATCAGTCTCAGTCCCTGAACCTGGCCGATCAACGCGCTGCATCGCTGAAATTCATCGGCAGCCAATTGCTCCGCTTCTCGATAGGCGTCTATGGACTCGGGATTGCGGCCAAGTGTGCGGCGCAGTTCGCCTGCCTGACACATCAGTGTAAAGCGCGTGGCGCGATCCGCATCCAGTTCAAGCCCGCGCTCGGCCAATACCAGTGCGCGCTCGTAGCGAAACGTCGTCGTCTGATCACGGGCCGCTTCCAGAAATGCTTGCGGTGCTGCCGGATGCTTTGCGCGGTCGAGGTGTTCCGCACGCAATGGAAGGTCGCGCGTTGCGAACCATTCGGCAGCGCGAGAATGCAACTCGGCGCGCCGCGCCATGAGCAAGGAGCCGTAGACGCCCTCCTGAATAAGGGAATGCACGAACATGTATTCATCGCCTTCCGGCCGCACCAGCAAGTGGGCGATCAGGCTATCGCTACGGTACCCTGGATTGCCGAGCAAGTTTCTTAGCGCCTCGAGCGAGAATTTCTGGCCAAACACCGACGCGACCTGAATCGCCTGACGGTCATCTGCCGGGAGCCTGTCTACGCGCGCCAGTACCACGCTTTGCACCGAGCTGGGAACGCTGTCATCGTCAGATTCCTCGGCAGTACGCAACAGTTGAACAAGAAACAGGGGATTGCCCGCGGCGCGCTCAATACAGCGCTCAATACAGTGCGGACTGACGTCCGGGTACTGGTGCGCCAGTTCGAGCGCCTCTTCCTTGCGCAAGGGCGCAAGGTCGATGGTCGCAAGCGGGCATCCCTGGCTTGTCGCTCTCCACGCCTGGTCAATAGGATCGTCATCCAGACGCGAGGTCATGACCATCAAAGCTTGTACTTCAGCGACAGTCGCGGCGAGGGCTGCCAGGTTCTCCAGCGTAATGTGGTCCGCCCACTGGATATTCTCGATTTCGACGATGCCGGGCCGTTCCTCACTGGCGCTTCTGAGCAACTCGCAAAGCGTCTCCCGTTTACCGCGGATGCGCGTTTCGTTATCCATGCTGTCATAAATAACGCGCAGGTCGTCCGGTTGCGAAAGATCTAGCAGGTCATACAGGAATACTATTCTCTGCTCGTCCACAATTCCGTCTTCGAGTGCATGTACGATCGCGTCGCGACGCTCTTCTTCGGCGGTGCCCGTCACAATTCCCAGCAAGCTCGATACAACGCCGCGCACGGCGTCTTGTCTGGTGGTCCCGCCAAAGTCCAGGACCAATCCCTTGTAGCATTCAAACCCGTGTTTGGCAGCGATGGTCCGGAACTCTTCGATCAATTTCGATTTGCCCACACCAACATCGGCACGTACGTAAATCGTTTGGCCGCGGCCCGACTCTTCGCATTCCTCTACGATGCCAGTGAATTGACGAATTTCCGCCCGGCGTCCGATGATGGGCTGGAGCACCGCGTCCTGAGTCTGCCGTTCCCCGATCAATTGATGTGGCGTGATCTTTTCAGCCTTGCCCTTGAGCGCCACTGGCTCAAGATGCTTCGTTTCGAACAAGTCCGATACGAGGCTGTGCGTTTCCGGCCCCAGTAGTACAGTGTCATCCTGCGCCAGTGCCTTCAGGCGCGCCCCGGTATTGATGGTGTCGCCAGTAACGCCGATGCGGCCGTCACGGTCGTCACGCTGACTGGTCACGATCAGGCCGGTGTTGATGCCGGTATGCAGTTGCACTGAGCGACCGATACGCGGCTCCAGCTCCGGGCTGATCGCGCGTGTCATTTTATGCAGTTCAAGGGCAGCGCGTGCGGCCCGGGCGGGGTCGTCATGGTGCGCAGTGGGAATGCCAAACAAGGCCAGGACCTCGTCGCCAACGAACTGGTTGACGGTGCCACCGTGCGCTTCGACAATCTCCACCGCCTTCGCCTTGATGCGGCCCATGATCTGTTCCACGTCTTCCGGGTCGAGCCGTTCGTTCATTGCCGTGTAGCCGGACAGATCGCTGAACAACACGGTAGCCTGGCGACGTTCTCCCTCGGGAAGCCGGACTGGTTCAGGTGAGGATGTTTGACGGGCCTCGAGCGCTTGCTCGTGCGCAATTGATTGTTCAGCCGTGGAAACAGGCTCGGAAACAGGCGTGGAAAGGTTGTGACCGCATTTGTTGCAGAACTTGAAGTGCGTTTCTACAGGCTGCGCGCAACGCTGACACTGCAACCCCAGTCTGGCGCCGCACTCGACGCAGTAAACCGAGTCCTCGGGACTTGCCGATTGGCACTGTTGGCACTTCATCTACCGTCTCCAAGCAGTTCGTGCTGGAGGTAACTGCAGCACTCGCTTTCAGATCAGCGATGATAGGACTATAGTATGAGTGGATCGACTGTGCGAGAAGAGATTGCTGCGTCCAGCAGCCATTTGAGGCTGATTGCCGGCACGATCATGCACCAGGATCACAATTGCCACCGGTAGGCGCACAATCTTCATGAGTTTGTTTGCTTGGGTTGGGAGGCTGAGATGAAACTGTATATCCACAGAGTCGCGGTCTTTTCGCGACCACTCACGTTGTTTATTGCTGAGAATAATGTCGATGCCGAAATTGTAGACGTCGATGTTTTTGCGGGCGAATGCCAACAAGACGCATTTGCAAAGCTAAACCGCAGTAAACAGATCCCGGTGCTTGATGACGATGGTTTTATCCTGACGGAGTGTTCTGCAATCCTTAAGTACCTTGCAGACAAGGTGGACTCGCCGACCTATCCGAAAGATCTCAAGAAACGCGCGCGTGTAAATGAAGCGATGGATTGGGTGAACACCGGCTTCTATCGCGAGTACGGATACCATCTCGTTTACCCGCAGATCTTGCCGAATCACAAGCGCCAGACCGATGAAGCAAATCGTTTGACGGTGGAATCGGGGCGGGACAACGCCAAAGCCTGGTTTGAAATTCTCGATAGCCACTGGCTAGGTGCCGGCAATCGCTATCTGTGCGGGAATGACGTTACTATTGCCGATTATTTCGCTTCTGGCCCGATTACGGCTGGAGAACTGATTGGCGTCAGGTTCGACGACTTTCCGAATCTCGCCAGATGGGTTGAAACGATGAAATCGTTGCCCTCCTGGGAGCCTGTCCACGCCCCTTTCAATGAATTCAAGGCCATGTTGAGCGACCAGACTTTCGTCACGCTCAACTAACCACTTTTCGAATCGTCACGTACAGGTAGGGGAAGCGCCAGGTAGCGCTGGCGCGGCGCTTTCGCCGGGCCGGGTAGTCAGGGTGTATTACTCAAATCTTGAGCGCCGGGCCCAGGCGATTGGTGCAAACGGTCACTCGTTGGCTGCATATAACTCCAGGCAGTTGCCTTCAGGGTCGGGCGTTCTGAAAGCGGTGAACTCGGCGCCGACGGACAATTTGGCGTCGAATTTCTTTGCCCATTTCTTGAGCGATTTTATTGACGGGACGCGAAAGCCGATGTGCAGCTCCGGCGCGCGGTTAATGGGTTCGCCTTCTTCGAACGCGATCAGTATGCCCGGCCCGCGAACGAGGTGTTTCTTCGATTTGAGATCAAGGGTTTTTGCGTACCATTTCGCCAGGTTGACCGGGTCTTTGGCGGGAACGTTCAGATGTTCGAATTTCAGTTTGGCCATTGTTGTTTCCTGTTGAATTAGTGGATCTTTACGAACCAGTCGAATCCGTTCGCCTGCTGGTAATCATTCAAAGTTGCCGGGCGGTTCGTATCATCGTCGCTGGCGGACCATAGTCCGGCGAGAAGTGCGGTGCGCAATGCTACACTTTGGCGTCAGTTCGTGTCCAAAGTGTCGCGCACCCCGGTTATTGGCGGGCCGTGCCACGCGCAGGGATATTGCCTGAAAACCGGCGGCGTATCGGGTGTTCGGGCTTGAACCCTGCGAGAACGAGTGTCTTGCCAATCAGCTATGTCGCCCGCGTAGCCGCGTACCCGGGTGAGGGAGGAATACAAAAGTGGTCATGTCATCCATTGGTCTTCGTCGCCTTGCAAGCAAGGCACCTGCCACGATACAGGCGGGGCGAGCGCAGTATTTGTCGAAACCGCCGGTCGCCGATGCCGAATCATCTGCACAGGCACAGGTTTTTGCCGAGGAAGCTGATCGCGCATTCGATTCCGCCACAAAGACCGGGTTGATTGAACTTGATCTCGGCGAACAGATCGGCGTGGACTATCCGGCCACGACGGCCAACCTGCTTGCCCGTTATCTGGTGTTGCGCGAGGGAGACGAGTTTGAATTCGATGCGCAGGCGAGCAGCGTGCTGTGCTACGCAATGAAAGGAAGCGGCCGATCGTTTCAGGAAGACGAAGTCATCGAGTGGACCCAAGGCGATGTTTTTCTGTTGCCCGGTGGTGTCACCATACTGAACGAGTCGCCAGACGGCGATGCCGTCCTGTTTGTCGTCACTGACGAGCCGCTTCTCGCGTCACTAGGCTGCACCGCACTGCCGTTCGATGAAACGCAGGTCCTTTCCACTCACTTCACTGCCAAGGCGATTGCGGCGCAACTGGAAGACTTGGGTAAGCAGGCCGGTGAATCGGCGACACCGGTAAATCTGCGTTTCGCCAGTTCCCAGTTCGAGGTGCGCGGTTGTGTCGCGCCCGCGATCTGTGCCGGAATTGCTACCCTGGAGCCGGAAGTCAGCCAGTCGGCACACTGCCATGATGTGGACACAATTTCGCTGGCTCTGGAGTGCCAGGGCGCGTACTCGATGATCGAGGGAAATCAGATCGACTGTGTGACGAATGCCGTGATGCTCACGCCGGCATGTGCGGAGCATGCACAGCACAACGGCGGTGAGACGCGCATGTTCAGTTTCTATGTGCAGGACCTCGGGCCGCGCATCGAACGTTCATGGGAACCCCGCGTGCCAGCCATGCTGGAAATGGAAGGTATGGATATTCCTGTCTAGGGGGAATTCTCTCCTGAAGCACTTCGAAAGTGTAGGGTGCAATAAGCGCAGCGCATTGCACCGGAACCGCTGCGGTTGGCGAAGATTTGATCGTGTTTGCCCGGTCGGATTCGCGGGCATGAATCGGTGCCGGGTTTCGATGACGGGGGTTCAGCGACCTTATCATCCGGCGCAATGCGCTTCGCTTATTGCGCCCTGCGAGTGACTGCGTTGGCGTCACATCCTGCTTCGCGGAAAAGCCAGTCCACGAATTCCGACACATCGGCATTGTGTTCCGACGCCTTTGACGTGATCAGATAGTACGCCCGCGGCGCGACCGATTTCGAACTGAACGGTGCCACCAGTTTTCCGTCTCGAAGCATTCGCTTCAGTAGCGGGCTTCTGCCCAGCGCGATGCCCTGACCGTCGGCGGCCGCAACCACCACTTGATCGTACTGGTTGAAGCGCACGGCGCCGGCGGCAACGAAGTCGCTTAGCCCGACCGCCTCCAGCCATGTCGGCCAGTCGAGCCATGGCAGCCGGTCGTGCTGTTCGTCGAAGTGGAGCAAAACGTGATGACGCAGGTCAGCCGGTTCTGCCAGCGGCCTGTCCGGGTCTTTGAGCAGTGCAGGCGCACACACCGGGAATACCTCTTCCTCAAACAACTTCGTTGCCTGAACCTGCGGTGCGACACTGGTATAGCGGATTGCGAGCTCCACGTTGCTTCGTTCCAGGTCGACGAACGCGGACGACGTGGAGATGCGTACGTCGACCTGCGGGTGATCCCGTGTGTAGCCGGCGAGGCGCGGGATCCGCCACAGAGAGGCAAAGGCCGCAGTGGTGGTGACGGTAAGCGTGCGTGCAAGCTGGTCGTGCCTGATATCACGGGTGACATTTTCGATCGTTCGCAGCACGTCCGGCACGGTCCTGTACAGGGATTCACCGTGTTTGGTGAGGGCAAGCGACCGGGTGCGCCGTTCAAATAGCGGCACGCCCAGCCATTCTTCGAGTGCCTTGATCTGGCGGCTGACGGCTGATTGCGTAAGGTGCAGCTCGGCGCCTGCCTTGGTAAAGCTGAGGTTGCGAGCGGCCGCATCGAAGCCTTCGATCAGGTCGAGCGGAGGCAAGTCGTATGGTCTGTTACGCATTCCGTTTGCGCATGCGTCGAATGCCAAACATTCGTTTGAACGAAATTGGAGGTAGCGCAACAATATCGTCCGTGGTCATCAGCTGTTGATGATAGCGCAATTCCAAGGAGTCCACTATGAACAATGATCTCAACGACGCAATCGTTCGGCTGAACCCGAACAACGACTTTCAGATGAAGGATGCGCTTGGCGCATGCATTCACGTCCACTGGGGCGATCTCTGGATCACTCAGGAAGGGGACCTGAAAGACCATATCGTAAAGACCGGCGAATCGTTCGCGATCAACAGACCAGGGGTGACGTTACTCAACGCCATGAACAACGTTGGCGCGTCGATCATGAACAAGTGCACTGAGTCGGACCTGGCGTCTGCGGCAACGATTGGTTCTTTGGTTTCATCGCCACCTGCCGCATCTGACGAAAGTGTTTCACTGCGTACCCATGATCGCGATGATTCTGAAAATCTGGCGGCAGGCAGTGGCTCACCGCAGTTCGAAACTGAAGATCTTCGTCGACATCTGGCGCTGGCCAAGAGTATTCGGGCGCACTTCGTGGCTGAAGCAATCAATCGGGTGTGGCACGCGTTGCGGCGCTCGATGGGCGCAGTCCGGGAGTTTGGCTGAGGAACAGCTTTTTCCGGCAAATATTTGCGTGATCAGAGGGGGTAATCGATAGCGGGACTGCTCTGCTCAAATGCCTTGTGCGGGCCGCGCGGTTTGTGGTTGCGTCAGTGTTCAGCATCGTTGCATTTCTTTGCCGGTGCCGCGCACAGAAATTTCGGTCAGAATCTAGCTTTTTGTCGTCCCGCGGGTCCCGATTTGGGATGCGCGGGATGACGATTGTGCTCAGGAGTACCGATGACGCCACCAAAAATCACCGCTGATTCCTCTGCTGGCATCATTGCGCGCTTTCTCAAGGCACGTGGCGTTACCCGCATCTTTGCGCTATGTGGTGGGCACATCATGCCAATGTGGATGCGCGCACATGCCGAAGGCATCGAAATCGTCGATGTTCGCGACGAACGTGCGGCGGTCTACATGGCACATGCGTACGGTGAACTTGCCGGCGAACTCGGCGTTGCACTGGTTACCGGGGGACCGGGTCTAACCAACGCGATAACCGGCATCGCCAATGCGCACATCGCACGCGCGCCGGTGCTTGTTTTGTCCGGCGTCCCGCCGCGGCCACAAGAAAATCGCGGTGCGTTGCAAGACGTTGTACATGTCGATCTGGTGCGTTCGATCACGCGTTACGCGCGAACTGTACGTGAACCGGAACTGGTGCTGCAGGAACTTGACGAGGCCGTGGCGCGCGCTTTCGGTCAAGGCGGCGAGCCAGGCCCGGTCTATCTCGATTTCCCCACCGACACGTTGCGAGCGACCGTGCCGAAAGTGCTACAACTGGAAGAGCATTTTCGGCCAAAGGCCACGCCGGTATTGATGCCCGATGCCATGCAAGTACAACAGGCGATCGAGGTGTTGTGGTCTGCGAAACGTCCGCTGGTAATCAGCGGGCGCGGTGCCCGGGGCGCGGGTAAGGAGCTAGCCCGTTTTCTGGATTTACTTGGCGCCGTCTATCTCGACACGGGCGAAAGCAAGGGTCTGATCGATGACTCGCATCCATCGGTGGTGGCGGCCATGCGCGGTTCGGTTCTGGAGCAGGCGGACGTCGTCGTAACCATCGGCCGGCGTCTGGATTTCCAATTGGCGTACGGGTCTCCGGCAGTGTTCGGCGACGCCCGCTTCATTCGTATTGCTGATACGCCGCTGGAGGTTCGCGACAATCGTCGTGGTGTGATCGAGCTGTTTGCGCATCCGCGTGAGGCACTTGCAGCGATCAACGCCGCCGCAGCAGAGCGCAAATCGAACGTGGACCGGAGTTGGGCGCAGGGGCTTCGCGAACAACACATGGCGCGTGCCGCAAAACTGCGCGCTTCCATGAAGGCAGCGACGACCGGCAGCGACGGACGTATTCAACCATTTCGTTTGCTCGCCGAGCTTCAGGAACAACTGGACGACGAAGCGGTAGTCATTGCGGACGGTGGTGATTTTCTCAGTTTTGCGCGGGTCGGCTTGTCGGCGTCCACTTACCTCGATCCCGGCTCGCTTGGCTGCATCGGCGTGGGAACGCCGTTCGGTGTTGCTGCGAGCCTGGCATTACCGGACCGTCAAGTGGTTGTGGCGACGGGTGATGGTGCCTTCGGGTTCAACGCGATGGAAATCGATACGGCGGTGCGTCACAACGCGCCTGTATTGATTGTCGTCGCCAACAACGGTGCGTGGCAGATTGAAGTACACGACCAGACCGACACACATGGCGAAGTTGTGGGCACCCGTTTGCAGTTTTCGGATCATGCGGCGATGGCTCGTGCATTTGGCATGCACGGTGAACGGGTGGAGCGGGTGGAAGATCTCGCAGGCGCGATCCAGCGCGCGCTTGCCAACCGACCTGCATTGCTCGACGTGGTGGTAACGCCCGATGCACGCTCGTCGGACGCGAAGTCGGGTCTTGCCTGGGTGCCTGACACGCAAGCCGTTGGGTCCTGGGATGAGGCCGAGCGTAAGTGGCGCCAAATGCTCGGACATGGCGACTAGCGACGGACGGCCCGGAGCTGTCGAGTGGACACTCGAGTGAATGTGGCGAACGTCGAGTTGGACGAAATTTTGTAGGGTGCAATAAGCGTAGCGCATTGCACCGGCTTTGCTGCGATTGGTGAAGGACTGTGTATGTCCCCTCGATTGGGCGTGGCGGAAAGGAGCCGGTGTTTGGTCGCGAAGGCTGGCGTTTTTGCGCCGTATCCATTCGGCGCAATGCGCTACGCTAATTGCGCCCTACCTGGCTACACTAATTCCGGGCTCGGAGTTTGCGTCGGAAGGGCTTCAACCGCATTTCTTACAAACTGCAGAATGCGAATTACGATGGCACTCAGAATAAAAACCTTTTGTTCTCTTAATGCGCTTTGTTTTCTTCTTGCGTGCCCGGTTTTATCGTACGGGGACGGCAAGGCCGCACAAGAGCCAAACGCGGTCACTGTAAACGGTGGCCGCTATTTCGGGCCGCTGGTTAACGGGCAACTGCACGGGCGCGGGCGTATCGAATGGATCAACGGCGACAGTTACGAGGGCGATTTTGTAAATGGCCAGTACTCCGGGAAAGGGATCTGGGCCGGGGGAGACGTTTACGAAGGCGAATTCCGTAATGGACGTATGTCCGGCCACGGCCGGACCGCATTGCAGGACGGATCTGTGTACACCGGAATGTTTGCGAATGACCGGTTCGATGGCAACGGCCGCTATGAAATGGCCAGTGGCGCAATATACGAAGGGGGATTCAAGCACGGCCAGTTTCACGGCAATGGCCGGTACGACGATGGCGGCGGGGAGGTTTACGAGGGCGAGTTCGAAAAGGGCGAATTTACCGGTTCAGGCACTTACGCTTTCGACGGTGGTGGTCGTTTCGAGGGTGAGTTCAGGAACTGGGTCATGCACGGCGCCGCGCGCTATAGCGATCCGGCCGGCAACGTTTATGAAGGGCAGTTCGTAGACGGGCAACTGCAAGGTGAAGGCAGTTATACCGGAGTCGACGGAACCTACTACAAGGGCGGGTTCAGCCAATGGCGATACTCCGGGCATGGACGGTTGCGCCAGGCCAATGGTGATGAGTATGTCGGCGAGTTTGCCAACGGCTTTTATGCGGGGCAAGGTACGCTCACCTATGCCACGCCAGATGAAGACGGTCGCACCCATGACAGCGGGGTATGGAGCTTTGGCCGGCTGGAAGGTCAGCGTGAAGATTCTGTTGGTCCCGAGAACGCTGAAATCGCGCTTTACAATCAGCGCCGTCTTCTTGGATGAGGCAATCGGTTCGCTGAAGGCAGGAGATCCGGAAACAATTGATTTGTACATGCTGGCAGTCGGCGGTGACGGTTCGCAGGAAGTCTTCCGGCGCGAAGTCGAGTTTGTAAGCAATCAATTTTCGCAGCGATTCGGAACAGAAGGTTGCACGCTAACTTTGGTCAACAGCCGAACTACAGTGGATTCGTTGCCCATGGCCACGCTCACCAGTATTGATGAGTCATTGCAGGCGATTTCGCAAAAGATGAATCGCGACCAGGACATCCTGTTCCTGTATCTCACCAGTCACGGATCGCAGGATCACGAGTTCGCGCTTGGCCAGCAAAGCATGAGCCTGCCCGGCTTGCAAGCCTCGCGATTGGGTGAGATGTTGCGCGATTCGAAAATCCGCTGGAAAGTCGTCGTCGTTTCTGCGTGCTATGCCGGTGGGTTTATCGATCCAGTAAAAGACTCGCGCACACTTGTTATCACTGCGGCAAGACACGATCGCCGGTCGTTTGGTTGTGCCGACGAGAATGATTTCACCTATTTTGGCCGCGCATTTTTCAAGGACGCGTTGCCGGGCAGCAGTTCTTTCCAGGAAGCGTTCGCGAAAGCCGAGAAACTGGTGAGAGAGCGTGAGCTCGCCGACCAGCAGTCCGCCGGGGAGGTCGACACTGAGGAATTTTCGCTCCCGCAAATGGTGAATTCGGATTCAATTGCGAAATATCTCGATAACTGGTGGACAAAGCAAATTACGCAGTCTGCCAACTGACTGCGAGCTGCTATGGACATGCAACAGAAGCTGGATTTCGTAGACGACGTGCTGGGTTTTCTCTTTGACGAGCCGTTCGCGGAAGCGGCGAACGAGTTTCCATCGCCCGAAGATGTTATTGAGGATTGGTACTTGACGGCAACCGTGTTTCAGAATGTCCGTAATGCCCAGTCAATTGCGGATGAACATCGCGAAGCCCTTCATTTGCTGATTGAAGATGCGGTGTCGGAATACAAGGCGGCAGCGATGTTGGGCGAAGCGCCCGATATGGAGGAAGAGCTTGGCGTGGGCTATGACGGCTATAACGTGCCGCCTGACTTCGCCGCGAAACATCAAGCGGCGATATGGAAAGAAGTGCTGGCGGTTATCGGCTCAGACACCCGCCGGCCAGACTTGATGATCGAATCCGATGACTAAATCCGATGACTAATGTGCCTAACTCCTGAGCCCGCCAGGATTTGTTCAAGAATTGCCATGCTGTCACCTCCACCTGTTTTGAATCGGGGAGTGGCTAGGGCAGAATAGCGTTTTGATCAATTGTTTTCGGTGCGCCCGATCCATTCTCGGGTCCCGGCGGCGGAAACACCCGAATGTCTTCTTCCGGCTCCAATCTTTCCGCCGCTGAGCGCGACGGTACTGCTCAAGGCGGTGCGCAGTTTCGTGACGATCTCCGTGGACTGAGCGTTTGCTGCCCGCGGAAGAACTGCACGAGTTGACGGCGCTAAGCAATAGGCGATCAGCCTTCGCAGTTGCGCAGACGGTGCTGGTTATTGTCGCGGTTGCGGCCGCGACAACACTATTCGTCAAGGCGGGCGGTAGCGATTGGCAATGGTCGTCGCTGTGGGTATTTGTTCCTGCAATACTCATTATCGCCACACAGCAGCAAGCCTTGTTTGTGTTGGCGCACGAAGCCGCGCACTACCGTTTGTTCAGGAACAGACGTGTGAACGATACCGTTGGACGATTGCTGGCCGCGGCGGTGGGTCTGTCGATGTGCTCGTATCGCGTCGTGCATCGCCTGCACCGCAACCATCTGTACGGCGATCAGGATCCGGATATCGCCCTGCACGGTGGATACCCGCGGGGCAAAGCCTACTTGTTGCGCAAACTCGTTGCTGATGTGCTCGGTCTCACTGCATGGAAAACCTATCGCTACTTTCTTGGCTCGCCCGCCGCGAACGCGAACACCGGCGTTGCACAGCGACCACTGGATGACACTTTGCCGGCACTACGCCAGGCTGCCCGCAACGATCGCTGGCTGGTGGCTTGTGTTCAGGTGGCGCTGCCTGTTTGTATCGCGATATTGTTCGGCTGGGAAGGTATTGCGATGTACCTGCTCCTCTGGATTGTTCCGGCCGTTACCGTGCTGCAAGCGATATAGCGATATTACGTGTTCGAGCCATTTGCGAGCATGGTGCGCCAGCCGGGTATGAATCTGCTCTGCAGGCAGCCCGTACGACGATTGCCGGGCCGGTGTTGCGGTTTGTATTGTTTCCCCATCACGTGAATTACCATATCGAGCATCACCTGTATCCTGCAGTGCCGCATTACAATCTCCCTTTATTGCATGTCAGGCTCAGGCAACTGGGCTTGCTGGGCGGTGCTGAAGTGAGAAGCCTTGGCGCGACCTGGCGGCGTGTTTATGCGGCGCCAGTTTCCTGAGCGCGAGCGGGGTAGTTTTTGAACGCGGTAGAATAGGAACCGGGAGGAGCCAGAATCGGATGAAGTATCTTTGCGTACTGTCAATTGCTTTTGGGGCAATAATTGCCCAGTCGGTTGGTGCCGACGCTTTCAAGAATGAACCGGCAGACTTTCGCGGTATCGAATGGGGCGCTGCGTTTGCTGATCATGCAGACGGTCTGAATCTTGTTCGTACCGACAATGACGTTCTGGTTTATGTCCGCGATTCCGAGAAAAATGTAACAGACCGAAACAGTTACCGAAAAATTGCCTACCGGTTTTACAAGGACCGGTTCAGTGCCGGAATCATCCAGACTTTCGGTAATGACGAAAAGAAGCGGCTGCGCCGGTCGTTGGTCGCCACCTACGGCGAAGCGGAACGCATCAGTCGCAGGCAGGAACTGGACTCATGGGATGGCGAGGCTGTGCAGATCGTATTGTCCTGCAGTGTGACCAGCTATTGCGCCGCGGAATTCATGTCAAAAGGAAATGATCGCGCTCGAAGAGCGGGAAACCGGCAATCCCGTGCAAGTCCTGCAAAAGGATGCCGAATAAACGAATAACCCCGCGCTTTCTTTGATGTCCCGACTTGAAAAACCCGCTGGAACGCTTAGACATGCCTGACACTCTTGCACACGAAGTCGCTCGAAAGAGCACAGAAACTGCCGTATTTGACGTTGCCGTAATTGGCGCCGGATTTGCGGGAATGTACATGCTGCATCGCTTGCGGCAGGCCGGTTTTTCGGTAGTGGTTCTTGAAGCGGGCAGCGGGGTTGGCGGTACCTGGTACTGGAACCGATATCCCGGTGCGCGCTGCGATGTCGAGAGCATGCAGTACTCGTATCAGTTTTCAGACGAACTCCAGCAGGAGTGGGACTGGAGTGAAAAATATGCGACGCAACCGGAAATTCTGCGCTATGCAAATCATGTCGCTGATCGCTACGATTTGTTGCGCGATATCCGTTTTGACGCGCGCGTAACCGAGGCTGCGTTTGACGAAAGTACCGCACGCTGGACGCTGACTACGCAAGCGGGTGAACGCGTGACCGCGGCATTCTGTGTAACGGCGATGGGTTGTCTGTCGTCAGCCAACAAGCCGACATTTGAAGGTCTCGATTCGTTTACCGGTGCCGTGTATCACACCGGGCACTGGCCGCCTGAAGGCGTGGATTTCACCGGTCAGCGTGTTGGTGTCATCGGCACGGGTTCTTCTGCAATTCAGGCTATCCCCGTTATTGCGGAGCAGGCAAGCCATTTGTTCGTGTACCAGCGTACGCCGAACTACACAATTCCCGCCCGCAATGCACCGCTGGATCCGCATCAACGTGAGGCGATAAAGCGCGATTACCCGAATTTCCGCCAGACGGCGAAACAGACGTTTGCCGGTATTAATTTCAACTTCAACGATGAGTCGGCCGCAGGTGTAGACGAGCGACGCCGGCAGGAAGAATATGAAGCGCGCTGGGCACACGGCGGTGTTTCATTCATGGGCGCATTTAACGACCTGTTGTTCAACGCCGATTCCAACGAAACTGCCGCCGAATTCGTGCGCAGCAAGATACGCGAGATCGTTCACGATCCGGCCATTGCGGAGCTACTGAGCCCCCATAACGTTATCGGCTGCAAGCGACTGTGCGTGGACACGGGTTATTACGCAACCTACAACCGCCCCAACGTAACATTGGTCGATGTCAGCAACGAACCGATTGAAACGATCACACCCAAAGGTATTCGTGTTAAAGGTGAAAAATACGAAGTAGACGCGATTGTGCTCGCGACGGGCTTCGACGCGATGACCAGCGCGTTGAACAGTATTGACTTTCGCAATGGCGAAGGCAACGCACTTTCGGAAAAATGGCAGGAAGGCCCGCGCACCTATCTCGGCCTGACGATGGCCGGTTTCCCGAATCTGTTCACGATCACCAGCCCTGGCAGCCCGTCAGTACTCACCAACATGCTTCCATCGATTGAGCAACACGTCGAGTGGATTTCCGATTGCATCGAGTACATGCGTAATCAAGGTCGGCGCCGCATTGAAGCGACACTCGACGCAGAGAACGCGTGGGTGGAGCATGTCACCGAAGTGGCCGGTGGCAACCTGCGCTCGACCTGCAGTTCCTGGTACGTCGGTGCCAACATTCCCGGCAAGCCGCGCGTGTTCATGCCATACATCGGTGGATTTCCGATGTACATTGAGAAATGCGAAGAAGTCGTTCGCGGCGGCTACGAAGGCTTCGATCTCTCCTGAAATTGCTCAGCCTGAGGTCGGATTAGCTATGATCGCTCAGATTTTGCCTGACCTACAGTGTCAGATGTGATCGAAACTGAACTGGAAAAGCGGTCGTTCAACATATTCTAGATTGAGTGTCGCTGACTGCGCCAATTGCGCAGGGGCGGACGGTCGAGTGTCTTCTTCATTGCGGCCATTGCGACGCGGCCTTGCCCTTGGCAATCTTGGCTTTTTAAGATCCGGCGAATCCGGATCGAAGTCCATTTTCGGGGGAAATGCATAGTCGTTACAATCCGTATATGCTGATTCATCTCCTGCGCATCCATATCGCACCGTCATGAAGTGCTCCCGGTGTCAGCATAGAAATGCCTCTGCCCTGAAGTTCTGCGGCGAGTGCGGTGCGCGTCTGGCCGCAGTGTGCGCTTCTTGCGGTGCGGCCAATTCTCCTGAACAAAAGTTCTGCGGCGAGTGTGGCACTAAGCTTGGAGCGGGCACTGCAAAGACCGTGCTTACGTCTCCTGACTCCCACACCCCGGAACACCATGCTGAGAATATTCCCACGTCGAAGTCCGCCCTTGAAGGAGAGCGCCGTCAACTCACTGTGATGTTCTGCGACATGGTGGGCTCCACCGAGTTATCGCAGAAGCTCGATCCTGAAACACTGCGAGAGTTGATGCGCGAATATCAGAAGACCTGCGGTCAAGTAATCGAAAAGTACGCCGGTCATGTCGCGCAATATCTGGGCGACGGACTAATGGTTTATTTCGGTTGGCCGACGGCCCACGAGGATGACGCCGAGCGGGCGGTGCGCGCCGGGCTGGAAGTGATCGAGGAGGTTAAACAGGTGCAGTCGCCTGAGCCGCTGCAAGTGCGTGTCGGCGTTGCCACCGGTGCGGTGGTGGTCGGTGAGACGGGTGCGGGCGACGCCTCGGTGCCGAAACTCGCGGTCGGTGAGACGCCGAACCTCGCAGCACGTGTTCAGGCGGCGGCCGGCCCGGACGAGATAGTGATCGCCGATTCGACTCATCGGTTGACGGGTGGGGCATTCGAATACGGGGACCTCGGCAAGCAGACTTTGAAGGGCATCGTCGAGCCGGTACGTATTTGGCGCATTAAGGGACTAGCTCGCACCCTGGACCGCTTCGAGGCCGCGCACGGCTTTCACCTGACACCGCACGTTGGCCGCGAGGAAGAGGTCGGCATGGTGCTGCGTCGCTGGGTGCAGGCCTGTGATGGTGAGGGCCATGTGGTCGCGATCTGTGGCGAACCGGGGATTGGCAAGAGCCGCATTCTGCATGAGTTGCAGTCGCGGCTTGCCGACACGCCACGACAAGCTGCGCGCTACCAGTGTTCGCCCTATCACACCAACGCGCCGCTGCATCCGTTCACTGAGCAGCTTGAACGCATGGCGGCGTTGGATCGGGACGACACGCCAGAAGCGAAGTGCGACAAGCTTGAGTCTGTCGTTGCCGCCTCTGGCAAGCAAGCCGCGGTGGTGATGCCGCTACTGGCCCCGGTGCTCTCGCTGGATACCGGATCGCGCTATCCCGCGCTTAATCTGAGCGCCCAGAAACAGAAAGAACAGACGCTGGCGGCACTGAGCGATCTGGCGATGGCAGCGGCCGGGGAACTGCCGGTGTTGATCCTCTTCGAAGACGTGCACTGGATCGACCCAACCTCGCAAGGGGTGCTCGATCTCATGGTGGCCGCTACCGCGCGACATCGTGTCCTGCTGGTGGTGACCTATCGGCCTGAGTACCGCCCGCCCTGGACCGGGTTCGACCACATCGTGCCATTGACCCTGACGCGGCTTGGGCGCCGCCAGGCCGCGGCCATGGTCGAGCGGGTCACCGGCGGGGTGCCGCTGCCGGAGGAGGTGCTGGGTCAAATCGTGGCGAAGACCGACGGGGTGCCATTGTTTGTCGAGGAGCTGACCAAGACCGTGATCGAGAGCGGTTTGATTACCAAGACAAACGGGACGTATGCGCTGACCGGGCCATTGACCGACCTCGCTATCCCCTCGACGCTGCACGACTCGCTCATGGCGCGTTTGGATCGTCTTGCGCCGGTGCGCGAGGTGGCGCAGATCGGCGCGTGCATAGGTCGCGAATTCTCGCACGCCCTGTTGGCAACTGTTTCGCCGATGACCGATAGCGTCCTCAACGACGCTCTTGAGCAGTTGGTCATGAGCGAGTTGATCTTCGCCGTCGGCACACCGCCCGATGCCATCTACACCTTCAAACACGCGCTGGTACAAGACGCGGCCTACGAGTCGCTGTTGCGACGGCGGCGCCGCGAACTGCATTTCGCGATCGCGCAGAACCTGTCGAAGATGCAGGGCACCGAGCCCGCGTTGCTGGCCTCGCATTACACCAAGGCGGAGATGGCTGTGCCAAAGTGGCTCGAAGCGGGGCAAAAGGCGCTCGCGGCCACGCATTATTCAGAAAGCATCGCGCACGCGAAGGCCGGCCTGTCACTTCTCGATGGACTGAAGTCACCGAGCGACAGAGCTGTGCTAGAAATCTCCCTGCACACCTGTCCGGCATTCAACTATGTCGCAATTCGTGGCTACGCCTCATACGAGGCGGGGGCCAGCTATAGCAGATGCGAAGCGCTGCTGCCGGCGATCGACGACGACCAGGTGGCCTTGCCGGTTCTATTGGGTGTAGGAATCTTCCACTGGATGCGGGCGGATTTCCCACTTTCGGTGAAGTATTTTCAGAACTTGCTCGATCGCGCCGATCGCGTAGGCGACGAACTCATGGCCTATGCTGCGCGCTCGGAAATCGCGACTATTCAGTTGTGGATCGGCACACCTCTACAGGGCCGGCCATTAATACGACAAGTTCTCGACAACTACCCAGTAAAACATGGCGAATTGACATCTCTCGCAGGCCAGGATTACGCTGTGCTTGCCGCCTCACTTGCGGCAATGGCCGAAAATTTTCTGGGCTACTTCGACTCATCCCGTAAGATGGCGGAGCTTGGAATTGCGATTGCCAGGGAGGTCAAGCATCCATTCAGCGTTGGCATGGCGCTTTGTCTTGCATCCAGTGTGGCAATTGAACGCGGGGAAACAACGACGGCGTCCGCATTTGCGAGTGAATGCATCGCTATTTGCGAGGAGCAGGGCTTTCCATACTATGCGGACTGGGCGCGCGCCTCGCAGGGACTTGCAGCGGCATATGAAGGCCGAGCGAGTGCTGGCGCAATGGAGATCGAGCGCGCCATGGATGCGCTGGAACGCTCGGGTACTCTCCATTCACGCCCCATGCTAGGCATATACTGGGCCGAGGCCATGCTCCTGGCCGGCCGCCCCAAAGAAGGTTACGAGACGATGCGGCAGCACTTGGACCTCATCAAGCAGTACGGCGAATTTGGATTCTTGTCTCCAACTCGATTGATGATGGCGCGCGCACTGCTCGAATATCCTGATCCGGACACCGAGGAAGCCGAAGCGGAACTGCACCGTTGTCTTGACTGCGCACAAAGTCAAGGGGGGAAGATGATCGAACTTCGAGCGGCCACCACGCTCGCGCGCCTGTGGCAAACGCAAGGAAAATCTCGAAAGGCCCACGATCTCCTTAGACCCGTTTACGACTGGTTTACCGAGGGCTTCGAAACGCCCGATCTGCAAGAGGCGAAGGCGCTGTTAGATGCGGCACACTGAGAATCCTCGGAGGTAAACCAAGCATGTCATACGGATCAATCAGAATATCGAGTGGGCTCCTGCTCTGCGGGATGCTTCTGTTGTCATCTGCCATTGGCTCTGCGAATGCCAAGGACTCATCGGGCCCGATTCGAATTGGCATCGTGGCTTTTCTCGGCGGCGCTGGGTCGGTGGGACTTCCGATACGCAACGGCACCCAGTTAATCGTTGAAGCCATCAACGATGGAACGCTACCGCCGCCGTTCAAGTCCGCCGGCCTCGGCGGGCGTGCTGTCGAGGTCATATATGTCGACGAAGCCGGAGGTCCAACCAGGCAGACGACGGAATTTGTCAACCTCGTCCGGCAGCGCGATGTGGATATCGTGGTCGGCTACATTTCCAGCGGCGACTGCGCGGCGATTGGTCCGATGGCGGAAAAGCTGAAGATATTGACCGTGTTCGCCACCTGTGCCAATTCGCTGCTCGAAGAACAGAATTATCGATACGTGTTTCAGACGATAGCCCTGCCGCAGCCGCACAATATTGGTCTTGCGCGCTATGTGGCGTCTCGCTTTCCACACATCAAGACAGTAGCCAGCATCGGCCCTGGCTACGCCTGGGGCTACGATACGACCAGCGCATTCATTGGCTCGTTACGTGTCTTGCTACCGGGTATCCAGGTCGTTGACCAGCAATGGCCAAGACTGTTCGCCGGAAAGTATGGCGCCGAAATATCTGCGATGACGCTCGCACACCCGGATATCATCCATTCGAGCCTCTGGGGAGGTGACGAGGTGGCTTGTATAAAGCAAGCCGCAGCGCGCGGGTTGTTCAAGCGATCGCAAATCGCATTCAACTCCGGCCTGCACATCCTCTCGGTAATTGGTAGTAGTCTTCCCGACGGCACATTGATCAGCGAACTCGGACCACACGGTTTGTTCGCACCAGATACCAGGATCGCAAATTGGTTTACCGAGACTTACACGGCTCGCTATGGCATGGCGGATGATCCCATCTCCGGCCAATACGCTGAGGCGCTACTCGCGGTAAAGTCGGCGTTCGACAAGGCCAGCACCACTAGCGGGGGATCCCCCACGATAGAACAAGTGATCGATGCCTTTGAATATCTCGAATGGGAGGGGCCCAGCGGGATCACGAAAATGGTGCTCGGGAATGGCCATCAAGCGATCAGCAGGACAGCGGTCGGCGTATCCAGATTTGACAAAGCCAAAGGGCGGGTCGTTCTCGACGATATCGTTCATTATGGTGCGGAATGCGTGAATCCGCCGGCTGGTTGGAAGTCCAAGGACTGGATTGCCGCGAGTTTTCCAGGAGCAAAGTGCGACTAATAGCACAAGTTGTAGGCTTGCCCCGCGCTGGCTGGTGGTGTACCAAGAATGGCGGCACTTACTCGGAGAATGTAAACGAGCCGTTTAATGATTTGAGGTCACTTGAGTGACAAGCATCCGACAGTGGTTGGAAAGACTTGAGCTCGGGCATTGTGTCGAGACTTTCGAGGCGAACAATATCAATCTCGACATTTCGCGTGTTCATGCCATACATCGGTGGATTCCCGATGTATGTCGAGAAATGCGAAGAAGTCGTTCACGGCGGCTACGAAGGCTTCGAACTTTCCTGAAAATCGGGCGACTGAAAAATCGTCGGCTCAAGCTGCGCCAAGCCGACTTACACCGGATCAAATGCCACGGCCGGATGCGAGATGTATGCTCTTCGTAGATACTGTTATTCACGTCATTGCATGGCTTGACGTGAATAACAGTATCTACACTGGATCAGATGCAGAGATCAGTCAGCTGACGATCGTGCTTTGACACGGCGTCTTTCAATCCTCTCCAACCGCGGCCCTAAATCCAGAGTAACGTGGCTGGTCGATGGCGATCTGGTTGACGACGGTCGCGCGTAAGTGTTCGGTCAGGTCCGCGCTGTCGAGCGAATTGGTTGTGTCGCGCAGCGCTTTTACGAGTTGCCAGCGAAGCGGTTCGAGTTCATCGTCTTTTCCCAGCAGCGCGCGCAGACGCTGATGTTCGCGGCGGCGGTGTTCCGGTCCGATTGCAAGTTCGCGCTGGATGATGTCGAGCGCGTTGGCTGCAACACGACTGAGGAATTGAAGCCGGCCCTCGCTCGCGGGCATGATGTCTTCGCGTAGCAGATCACGAACGCCCTGGGCCAACTCGTCAATTCGCGGCATGTCCAGTGTGGAGTTGAACGATTCGGGAATGATCCGCTCGACCGGGCCTGGAATGAGCAGGTTCACACAGTCAGCCTGGCACTCCGAAGTTCGGCGGCCGATTGCCGCGCGCTCAATGCTTCGGTCAGGTCCGGTGCGAAAATGATTGGCCATTTCCAGGCATCCCACTGCCCACCAGAATGAACCGAACACTTCCCAGAACCTGACGTGATCGCGATCAACCGTGGTGCCCGATACGGATTCGTATCCGGCACATAAATCCTCGATATGTCCGAAACCGCCAACTTCGAGGTCACGCCGGCCGAATCGCCAGGAGTTCGTGCAAATCCAGCCAAGGTCGCGCATCGGGTCGCCGATGTGTGCAATTTCCCAGTCGAGGACGGCCATTACGCCTTGTCCCGATATCATGAGATTTCCGTTTCGAAAGTCGTTATGTACAAGTGTCCGTCGCGGTGCGGAGGGAAGGTGATCCAGAAGCCAGCGGGCGGTGAAGTCGATCATCGGTTGTGGCGTGTCCAGCCAGCGATAGGCTTCCCAGGTTGTGTCTACAAAGGCGCGTGGATCCTGCGTGTGCAATTGCTCTGCGAGTCCGGTGGTCTCGACATCAATTGCATGGATGCGCGCCAGAATCTCACCGCATTGCCGGGCGAGGAGGGGGCGCACCTCGCTCAACGCTTCGGAACGGACAACACGTGCCCCGAGAGTTTCACCGTCGATCCACTCCATGAGAAATCCCTCGCCCAGGCCGTCGGAGGGCTCCAGCACGTGTAGCACCTGCGGTTCAGGCACGCCTGCTTCGCGGGCACACTGCATCAAAAGTGCCTCTGTGCGAATACCGGCGCGGTGAGATACACCCTCCGCTGCTGGCAATCCACCCGGCGTCCGCCGCATGGCCAGTCGCTGCTCCCCATTGGCGGTAGCGACGACGATGCGATAGGTTTCCTGACTGGCACCACCGGAGAGTCGTTCGCATGACACAAGTTCCCTGAAGCCGTCGACCGTCCGCGCGAGTGTGTCGCGCAAGGACGCTTCAACCGGGGCGTGGCTATCGGTCATTAGCAGGCCGTCTGTTCTTCGCTACCGTGCCTGTTCGCGGACACCCTTGGGTGCGCGCTGGGACATGAAGCCAAACATGTAGCCGGCAATTCGTCGCATCTGAATCTCCTCTGCACCTTCGGTGATGCGGTAGCGGCGATGGTGGCGGTATATGTGTTCGAACGGTTTGTGCCGCGAGTAACCAAGGCCGCCGTGCACCTGCATGGCCCGGTCGGCTGCTTCGCAGCACAGCCGGTTTGACCAGTAGTTGCACATTGAAACCTTGTCCGACACCGAGAATGCGCCGTACTTGTCCATCATCCAGGCTGTTTTCTGTACAAGGGCGCGCACCATTTCGCATTGGGTCTGCAACTCCACCAAAGGGAACTGAATGGCCTGGTTGGTTGACAGCGGCTTTCCGAAAGGTTTGCGCACTTTGGCGTACGCCACAGACTCATTGATGCAGAACTGGGCAGCACCGAGGCTCGAAGCGGCCTGGCGAATGCGATTCTCGTTGAAGAAGTGCTGCACGATTTGCAGGCCATGTCCTTCTTCGCCGAATATCGCTTCGTCCGGGACGAAGACGTCGGTGAGCGAGACGCGACCGTGGTCAGTCGGCATGTTGAAAGTCCACAGCATCTCCTCCACCTTGAAGCCGTCCGCGTCGGTAGGTACCAGGAAAGCAGTGATGCCATTGCCGTCACCGGCATTGCCCGCAGTGCGCGCCATGACCATGTCGTAAGGCGCCGTATGAATTCCGGTATTCCATGTTTTCTCGCCGTTGATGCGCCAACCCGGGCCCTCGCGCACTGCTGTTGTCTCCATGTGGGTCGCATCCGAGCCGTGCGCCGGCTCGGTAATGCCGAACGCGAAATTGCGGGTGCCGTCGAGCAAGTGCGGAACCCAGTCGTTACGCTGCTGCTCGTTACCGTATTCGAGCATGAGCAACAGGCCGACGTTGTTGCCAACAATTGAGTGCTCGGTCTGCAGATCATTGAACAGCCCGAGACCTTTGCACGCAAGGTGCTCCCTGATGATCGCCATCCCCAGGTTGGTACCGTCCTGTCCTCCGTATTCCTTGGGCAGGGGATAGCGAAAGTGGCCGGCAGCGTCGGCGCGACGCCGCGCTTCAAACAGCAGTTCCTCCCATTCCTCGTTGGGCAGGCCGCCACGGTCCCAGTCGGTGCGTGCGTCCTCTCGGCGATGGTCAAAGAAGCGATCGTTGTCGTTCTGGTGTTGCAACGGCATGATCTCGCGCTCGATGAACGCATCGAGTTCAGACAGGGTGTTTTGGATGTCCTCGGGAATATCGAAATTCATGGCTGCCTCCTGGTGTAGTGCTTCATTGTTTTCGGCGCTTATGCTGGATTATAGAAAGGGCGCCATCTTTTATGACCTTAATAGTGAAACACTAGGCTAGGCTTATCCTCGCACAGGTTGGCCATGCTTGCAGTGCCGGTATGCCCGCGGTCATGCCGCAGTATCGTTTGCTCCAACAGTTTCTCTTCCGTGCCAGCAGGGCTACTATTCTTGTTCGGTGGCCTGGAGGCACCGCCATTTCGATTAATAACAGACGGGCTGGCGCCCGCAAGTATTGCGGAATGCCATCGCCCGGATTCGGGAGATTGGTGAGCGTAGTCTATGAGATCAATTGATGTAAGCAGGCAAATTTCCTCCGTGCCGGAAAAGGTCTGGGCTGTTCTGGCCGACTTCCCGAACATTGCGTCGTGGAATACCGGCGTCGCGAAATCCTTCGCGACGTCCGACAGCACAAGCGGCGTCGGTGCGCAACGGCACTGTGATCTGGCACCTTTTGGCGAGCTTGAAGAAACCATAAAGGAATGGGTCGACACACGTCGTATGGTCATCAGCATCGACTCGGCGAAAAAGCTGCCCATTGCGCGCGGCGAAGTTACATTCGTTCTTGTCCCTTCCGGCGAGGGCACTGAGATCAGAGTCAACTATGCCTACCAGCCAAAGTTTGGTTTGCTTGGTCAGGTCATGGCGAGTCTCGCGCTGGACCGGCAGCTTACGAAAGGCTTCAACGGTTTTCTGAAGGACCTGGATACTGCCTCGCAGCGATAGTTCGTGTCGAAGCTCAATTTGTCAGATTGCCTTATGCACGGAGGGGCTGGAAGGCCTCAAACTTGCTGGTATACAACCGAAGGAATCGATGAATCTGCATCCCCGCTCTCGGATCATGGTTACTGCCCGCCGGCAGATCGGAGTTTTTAGGGCGAAGACTGAAAGAGCCTCGGGGTCAGATCACTGTTCCGTTTTTTTCCGTAATTGAGGTGAGATGGCAGCATGACCACGCTAGTGACAGGTTTTGAGCCGTTCGGCGGATCGAAGGTCAACTCCTCGGAGTTAGTCGTTAAGGCCCTTGATTCTCTGGGGCAGCCCAACGTCGTTACAGCAGTGTTGCCGACCTCGTACCGCAGGGCGGAAGCGCAGATCGGCGACTTGTTGCGTGCCCACCGGCCGGATACGTTGCTAATGCTCGGGCTTGCCGAGCCCACGCCCAAAATACGTTTCGAACAGGTCGCACTGAATCTGGATGACAGCGAGTCGACCGACAACGACGGCGATTTGCGCATGAGAGGGCGTATCGTCGAGGGCGCGCCAGTCGGTTACTGGAGTTCGCTTCAGCTAGACCGAATGGCTGACGCAACACGTCGTCACGGTGAGCGCGTACTGTTCTCGCACGATGCCGGAGGCTTCGTATGCAACCACGTATTTTTCACCGCGGCGCACCTGGTAGCAACCGTGTATCCGGCGACTCGCTGTGGGTTCGTACACCTGCCAGCGTTGTCGTCGTCAGACAAACGCTTGCCAAGGTTTGTCGAGATTGTGCGGTCATGGATCAAGGAGTAAGCCGGTCGGGGCGCTGCTGAGTCCAAAGAAGCGGGTTTGGTAAATTAGCAATCCGGCATCGTTGATGCGGGCGCGGGACCGAATTTCTGAAACTCACGGCGGGGCAACTCGCTCAACGCGTTTCATCCACTGAGTTCCCGGTCTTTGAAAGTTGCAGACTGCGGTTCGCCAGTGCCAAATACATCGCCGCTGACATGCCCGAGACCCCGAACAACATCGTCATCACGACGATCTGATACTTCGCCGCCACAAGCGGCGACACCCCGGACAGTATCTGACCAGTCATCATTCCCGGCAGTGCAACCAGGCCCACTGCGAACAACGAATTGGTGATCGGTATCAACGACGCCTGCAACGCAACTCGCCGCGCTTCGATATATGGAATTCCTCTGTCGAATTCGGACTGAAGCCTTTCGGCCGCAAGACTCACAGCATTCATTGCACCGGCAAAAATCATCCCCGCCAGCGGCACGACGTAGCGCGGACTGAACCACGGATCGACGCCAACAACGACCTGACTTACCAGCCCGAGAATGAGAATTCCGCTTATCGAGATTGCGGCGAGCGAGTTGAAATAGATTTGTGGTTGTTTTTTCCGGAGAGGTCGAATTGCGATCCAGCTTGCGACAGCAAGCATTATCACCAGTACAGAAATGATGAGTGCGGGTTGATCGCTATCCAGAATGAACAGCAAAACATAGCCAATTAGCAGCAACTGAATGAGCATCCGAACGGTGGCATATATTGCGGCCTGAGCACCCGCAGACCAGCGAAACATGACGCCGATTACGATGGCCGCCGGCACCAATGCAACAACCAGCCCTTGAAGAGAAATCGCTGTCAGTCCTGTGTTCATCTTCTTTCCTGACTGGCCGTTCATGGACCAGGGAATTTTTGAAAAGCTAACCCAACATTTCGCTGTTTCGCGGGAAGATGTTGAGGGCACGGGCAGGGCGACGGTACCCTAATTTGTACTCATCGTGCACGATCATTCAGGCGCCGGCTTTCGATCATGTTTTGATCATTGCCATCGTGTGCCGCACAGGCCGGGACTGTAAAACTGTCTTCGCCAGACGACACGATCGCGTGGGCCGGAATCGCATGTCGTTGATTTGAAACGCCGCGGGTGATCGGCATGCCAATTGCAGAGTGTGTGGGCCGGAAACTGTATTGGTTATACAGGAGGAGAGAAAGCCAATGACGACAATCCTTGCCAATCATGACGGTGGCAGGTTCGATGCCGACGCCGCAGGCTCGCGACTGCTCTGGTCGCGCCACCAAATCGTGCAGTTGTTTCGCCGCTATATTTGCGAGGACCGCCCGGTATCAGCGCACTTCGGAGACGAAAGCAAAGTGATGGTCACCCGCGCGCTTCGGCTCAATTCAAGTTTTGGCAGGATTTATTTTGAGTACGGCGATCACAAAGCTGGCAATTCAAGCCTGGTACGCAGTCGGGAAGTACAGTTTTCGGTTGAAGACGGATTGTCCAAGGCGCAATTCACCAGCCCGCGCATTAGTGACGTACTGCTCGACGGCGAGCCGGTCTTCCATATTCCGATTCCCGAGCGCGTTGTGCAGGTTGATCGCCGAACGCATGAGCGAATAAAAATTCCGCCAGTCTCCGCACCGCTGGTGATATTCAATCTTCCGAACGGACGCAGGGTCGAAGGACGGCTTGCCGACCTGAGCGCCGGCGGAATGGGCGTTATCGGTTTTGCGGACAATATCCGGGTTCGTACAGGTACTGTGATTCGAAATTGCATTATTGAACTCGGCGACAGCGAGCAGGTGTGCGTCGATGTGGAGACTCGCTATGTGCGTGGCTTCATTGATGCCAGTGGCAAGCCAGTGCGCCAGGTCGGCTTCCGCCTGGTTTCGCAGCCGAAGGAATTTTCCGATCTGCTGGACGCCTTTACCGTGGCGCTCTGAGTTTTATTGCCAATGGGTCAGACGGGCTGACGCTTCAAGGGAATCGTCGTTACGAATCTTGTGCTGGTAATCCAGGATCAGCTCGTCGGCTGATGCCTTTCCGACAGCCCGCGTAGGGCGCGCAATAAGCGCAGCGCATTGCGCCGCATGTGAGCCGATGGAATCGGGACTGGCAGGCCGGGCTAGCGCAGCGTAACCCGACCAATCGCTTACCACGTATCGACGAATGCCCGTTTTTTGCCTGTCCGCTGTATCGGTGCCGGTAATGAACGTAATCCGGCCATGATCCATGAACGCGTATCTGCCGGATCAATAACGTCGTCTATCTCGAAAAGTGTCGCTGCATGCAGCGCCTTGCCGCGTTCGTAGGCATCTTCAACCAGTTCTTCGTATTTCGCTTTGCGTTGTTCGGGATCGCTGATGGCTTCCAGCTCCTTGCGAAAACCGAGTTTGACCGAGCCCTCCAGGTTCATCGGGCCGAATTCGCCGGTAGGCCAGGCTACGGAGAACAGTGGCAGATGAAAACTGCCGCCCACCATACCCTGCGACCCCAGGCCGTACGCCTTGCGCATCACAACCGAGAATACGGGTACGGTGAGATTGGCGCCAACGACATAAAGCCGGCAGCAATGGCGTACCAGCGCGCTACGCTCCGCTTCGGGGCCCACCATATTGCCCGGCGTATCACACAGTGAAAGCAGCGGAATGTCGAAGGCGTCACACAGCTGCAGAAAGCGCGCGGCTTTGTCTGCGGCGTCAGAGTCGATCGCACCGCCAAGCACCATCGCGTTGTTTGCGATCAGGCCCATCGGCCGCCCCTCGACCCGAACGAATGCGGTAATCATTGCGGTACCAAAGTCGCGCCTCAGTTCCAATACCGAATCAGTGTCGGCAATCAGGTCGATCACTTTGCGAACGTCATAAACGCGCAGGCGGTTTTCGGGAATGACCTGGCGTAGTTCGCGCTGATCTGCGTATGACCATTCCTTCAACGGTCCTTGAAAATAGGAAACGTACTTCTTGGCAATTTCGACCGCGTGAGCTTCATCCCTCGCAATGATGTCAATGACACCGTTGCGACGCTGTACCGACGACGGACCGACTTCATCGGGATGGAATACGCCCAGTCCGCCGCCTTCAATCATCGCCGGTCCGCCCATGCCGAGAGAGGTTCGTTCAGTCGCGATGATGACGTCGCATGTTCCTGCGACAACGGCATTGCCCGCAAAGCAGCGGCCCGACGCAATACCGACCAGAGGAACAAGACCGCTCAGTTTCGCGAGTAACGTAAACGCCCTGATTTCCAGCGAGCCGGACGTTTGTATGTCGACATCTCCGGGACGGCCGCCACCGCCCTCGGCAAATGTGATCAACGGTAGACGCCACTCGGCCGCCAGCTCAAACAGTCTGTCTTTCTTGAGGTGATTGCGGTGGCCCTGTGTGCCGGCGAGCACCGTATAGTCATATGACATCACCATGCAGCGCGAATCAACATCGGGGAACAGGCCGCCGTTTACGCGACCGACGCCCATCACCATTCCGTCCGCCGGTGTTCGCGCAATGAGATCTTCCAGTGTTCGCCTGCTGCGCTGATCGGCAACCGCAAAGGCGCCGTACTCGTGAAAACTATCGGGATCGCACAGATCGGCAATGTTCTCGCGCGCAGTGCGAAAGTCGAGCTTGCGGCGTTTTTCAACTGCGTCTGGCCGTGCTGCATCCAGCGTCAGTGCACGACGTTCCTGAAGTTCTGCAAGGTCCGGTCGAATGTGATCCAGATCAACAGACTCGTCAGATTCGTGCATGTCGGCCTGATCTTCACCGATACTGACTGCCAGCAATACGGCGCCTTCGATCAGTGTCTGGTTCGGTTCGCCGCGGACTTTCTGGACAGTTCCGAACACGGGAGAAACAATGACGTGCTCCATCTTCATTGCTTCCATAATGGCGACTTGCTGGCCGCGCTTGACGGTGTCGCCAATGCCAACGTCGATACTTACGATCGTCCCGGATATCACCGCGCCAATCGCTCGCATGCCGTCCGGTAGCGATGCGTCGTCCTCCCGCGAGCCCGTTGCCTCGACCTCTTGCTTGCCGTGCGACAGGATCGCAAGAGGATCGATGCGATCAACCTTTGCGCCTTGACCACTTGTATCTTGTGTTTCGCCATACAGTCTCGGGTGCTGGGCTGGAGCGCACAGTGATTCAAGATTTTGTTCAATAAATCCGGTGTGAAAGTGCCCGGCGACGACTTCGGGGGTGGAGATCAGGTTCATCAAAAATTCGCGATTGCTGGACACGCCGGCAATGCGAAATTCCGATAGTGCGCGGTGCGCTTTCGCCGCGACCGCATGCGGGCTACCCGGCGTAACGTGAACGATCACTTTCGCCAGTAATGAGTCGAAGCGCGGATTGACGCGAAAGCCGCCGTGACCGCAAGTATCAACCCGTACGCCGGGACCGGCGGGTGGGTCGAATGCCTGCAGCGTACCCGCTGCTGGTCGGACAACGCCATCAGCTGACATGGATTCCGCATTTACACGCAACTGCATCGCGATTCCGCGCACGGATGGAATGTCACCGATACTCAATCCAAGTTCGTCAAGCGTACGGCCATCTGCCAGTTCGAGCTGCGTGCGAACCAGATCGATTCCGGTGACTTCTTCGGTAACGGTATGCTCGACCTGAAGGCGCGCATTGGTTTCGATAAACGCGAAGTTCGACTTCGCGTCTGCCTGCTGATCTACAAGAAACTCAAACGTGGCGAGGCTGCGCAGCTTTGCCGCTGCAGCCATGCGTAGCGCTGCGTCGACAAGACGATCGCGCAGTTGCGTCGAAACACCGGGCGCAGGCGCAATCTCGATGAGTTTTTGCCGGTTGCGCTGCAGGCTGCATTCGCGTTCCCACAGATGGGTGACATTGCCAGTGCCGTCGCCAATGACCTGGACTTCGATATGACGCGCTTGCAGGAAAAGTTTCTCGACGTAAACATCGCCATTGCCGAATGCTTGCAGTGCTTCCGAACTGCAGCGCTGGAAGGTCGATTCAAGCTCCGAAGCGTCGAGAACGGGCCGCGTGCCGCGACCGCCACCGCCAGCGATGGCTTTGACCATGATTGCGCCGCCGTCGCCGATCGATGCAAGGAATTCGCGCGCTTCTTCAAGCGACGTCGATGCACTCGTGCCGGACAATATCGGTACATCGCATTGTTGCGCGAGATTGCGCGCCTGGGCTTTGTCGCCGAACGCATCCAGGACTTCAGGCGTTGGGCCTACGAAAATCAATCCCGCGCCCTCACATTTGCGCGCGAATTCCGGATTCTCGCTGAGAAAACCATACCCGGGATGAATTGCACTGCAGCCGGCTTCCTTGGCAATGCGCACGATTTGGTCTGCGTCCAGATAAGCGGCCGGGCCGGTGCCGGTGAGTCGATGCGCTACATCGGCTTTTGATACATGGTCCGATAGCGCGTCGTCTTCAGAATAGAGCGTGTGAGAGCGTATTCCGAGTTCTGCAGCGCTGCGTGCGATCCGGATCGCAATTTCGCCGCGGTTGGCGATGAGCAGGTTTTCTATTGTCATGTCTGATTTTGGTTGTTCTGTTTAGGCATTGGACGATGTGTATCGCGAGGTTTTTTGTTCGCGACGATTATGGCGCTCAAAATATTGACAAGTGGTTTCATCTCAATAACGCAGCGGCAATTATAGGGGAGGCCTGGTCAGCATAATTCTAGCCTGCCTGTGAAAGGCGGCTAATGATCAGTCACTGTTCCTGGCTCTCGGGTGTTTATGTTTTCTCAGCGGCAGGCTGCCAATAATATCCAGACCAACTGACGATCCTAGATGCTGCCATCCTCGCGTAGCTGGTTGATTCTATCCGGCGCCAGAGATAACCATTCCCGCAGTACCTCGTCAGTGTGCTCGCCCAGCATTGGCGGCGGGTTTTGCAAACGCATCGGAGAATCACCAAACTGGACCGAGAATCCCTGCATTGGAATGGTGCCGGCTTTAGGGTGATCCATGTCCAGAATCTGCCCACGATGTGCGAGGTGCGCATCGTCTACAAGATCGGATACAGAAGCGACTCTGGCTGACGGCACGCCGATGCCTTCAAGACATTCCAGAAGCGCCGGCGCGGTTTGTGTTTTCGTCCAGTCGCAGATGATTTCTTCCAGTTCGTCCACATTTTCCATTCGCGCATCGTTGTCGAGAAAACGGGAATCATCGGCCGGGCTTGCATTGCCCATTGTTTCGGCCAGAGCGCGAAATTTGGGTTCACCTGCAACGGCTATGTGTACCCATGCGCCATCGCTTGTCGGAAACGAATTGCATGGCGCGCAATAGCGATCGCGGTTGCCTCTACGCGTCATCGTACGGCCGTGCAACTGTTGTTCGGGAATTGCCGTCATCAGCATAGACAATGCGGAATCCAGCAGCGCGACATCTACGACCTGTCCTTTTCCGGTACGACTACGAGCCTGCAGTGCGCCCAGTGTCCCGATCGTGGCATACAAGCCGGTCGAGTAATCGACCACATACGTTCCCGCCATGGTTGGCCGGCCTTTGGCGTCGCCGGTGATATCCATCAGCCCGCTCATCGACTGCGCGATAACGTCGAAGCAGGGCTTGTCAGACAACGGGCCACTCTGGCCAAAGCCGGAAATTCGGGTGACGATAAGACGAGGGTTAAGTTTCGTGAGAGTGGCCTCATCAAATCCCATTTTCTCCAGCGTACCGGGAACGAAATTCTCTACCAGGACATCTGCCTTGCGCAGCAGGTCACGCAGGACGTTCTTGCCGGGCTCTGAACGCAGGTCCAGTGTCAGACTGCGCTTGTTCCGGTTGAAGACCATTGTGTAAAGGCTTTCGCCTTCGACGAACGGTCCGATCGTTCTGCTGCTCTCGCCGAGATCAGGCGGTTCTACCTTGATCACGTCGGCACCCATGTCGCCAAGCAACATGGCGCAGTACGGACCGGCAATGAAGCGCGACAGGTCCACAACGCGTACGCCCTCCAGTGCGCCCGTTGCCGGCGTTTGCCTGTTTTCCTCGGCAGTGATGTGGTTTGACATTCAATTTCCCTGATGAAGTTTGTTGCCGTAATTGGGCGCGCGCCTACATGAGCAGGCGATCGCAATGCATGAACACGATTCCATCGATTGTAACTGCCATAAAGCATTCCGCCGATCCAGGTCGGCGTCGCGTACGGCGCTCGGAATGCATGCTGTGTGCACTGCACGCGTGCCCCGGTTAGAATGATCGGTGCTCCGCGCGGTGTGAATCCGCGCTTTAGTACGTCGTTGAATGAGGCAATCGTTAGTGGGAGGCATGTTATGCCGAAAGCATTGAGTGAGGCCGCGATCCGGCAATATCGCGACGAGGGGTACTATTTTCCGGTGCCGGTATTGACGGCCGACGAAACGCTGGCACTGCGCCAGAAACTGGAGGGGTTTGAATCCTCCCAGGGTCACCCGCTTGACGGCGCCTAGCGCTCGAAGTCGCACCTGCTGTTCAAATGGGTCGATGACGTAATGCGCGGAGACAGGCTGGTCGACGCCATCGAGGACCTGATCGGGCCGAATATTCTGTGCTGGAACAGCGTGTTCTGGATTAAAGAGGCTCATACGCCGAGCTATGTCGGTTGGCATCAGGATCTTAAATATTGGGGGCTCGACAATGACGAGCTGGTCAGCGTCTGGATCGCACTGTCACCAGCGACGCGCGAAAGTGGTTGCATGAGTGTGCTGCCGGGTAGTCACAGGCGACAGATGCTGGAACATGATGACACCTATCACGAGAATAATCTGTTGACCCGTGGCCAGGAAATCGCGGTCGACGTGGAAGAGGCAGAAACAGTGTTGATGGCGCTCGAACCCGGCCAGGCATCGTTTCACAACGTCAAGTCGGCGCATGGCTCGGGCCCGAACAACAGTGCCGACCGGCGCATTGGACTTTCGCTGCACTACATGCCGACGCATACCAGGCAAACACTTGCTGACTGGGACACGGCGGCGCTAGTGCGTGGCGAAGATCGATTTGGTAATTTTGTTCATACCCCACGGCCGGCCGCCGATTTCGATCCAGAAGCGGTTGCCTTTCATGATCGTGCCACTGCGGCCACTCGCGAAATCGTCTACAAGGACAGCACTGCCGAAACGCGCACCCTTTGAATACGCCTGCGAACTGATAGCGCTATTGTTGTTGTATGCCGTTGGTCCGTCCGGCGTATCGATCAGATCTGATGATCCAGTTTTGATTAGATCTGATGATCCATGGGCAACACCATTACGCGCGGCACCAGGACGTGATCCGGTTGTGTGACCGCATACATAAACGCGCGTGCAGTGTCATCCGGCACAAGCGGCCGATCGACGTCTTGCGCGTCCCTGGGATGTACGTCCCAGGAGTCATGTAATTCAGTCATTACCAGGCCCGGCTGCAGGCAGGTGACCTTTACGTTGGTCCTGGCGAATTCGAGCCGTAGCGCTTCTGACAGGCCCTCCAGCGCATATTTGGTTCCCGCATAGGCACCAGCCGTCGGCCGAACCTTGGTGCCCAAAACACTTGAGGTATGGTTAAATCCCCTTTATTGACATTTCTTCTTCAATTTGTCTTCATAAAGAAGCCGCTCTCTATCCCGGATTTTTTTCTGGAGATGTGTTCCAACTTATCGTCCGCTATCACCGACCAAATACCACCCCAAAGAATTTGTTCCGCTTGTCCAGAGACGGCTTCTTCATCAACAGCATCCTCATGCCGGTTTAACAAATTGAACTCTTGCTCAATATCGTTACACGACATTACGTTTAGCTCGGTTACATCAATGTTGTGTAAATCCGGGAAGGTTTTGGTTGCACAACCTGTCGCAACCGTCAGAACGATTATCGCCTGTACTAAAGCAATCCGGGCCTTTTGTATGTTTCTTGGTTCCTCTCACTCCTATGTCGTTGAGCGAAGTTTTAGAGAAGACTAAGCAGAGTGTCAAGCCATTTATCGTTCATTGCCAAATAAATTATTGTGCTGAAAATTCTACAGGACCTCGAGAATCCGAGAACACGGGACAGTTGATACCTCGAGGCCTCCCGTGGAATCAACGGGGATTGTGCTGACGCCTTACGGGCATGTAGATAAGCTCGATAGGGTGCCTCGGGCTTCAAACGATTGGCCGCGGGTTCGGCCAGCGAGCATCGCTCGCCCAGGACGCCTACGCCACATGTGTTTGCGGTTCTGAGCAAAGCGAGGGATCTTCGGATCGCATATGCCGATCCGGACACAATCTATCCGGGTGTTCCGCGCCCACAAAAAAAGGCCCAGCTAGTGAGGCTGTGTAAAAACCCGGAGGCCATCTTGTTCGAGGTGGCCTCTTTTTCATTTGTGATTAGATAGCCAGTGCCTTGCAGAGTTGCTTCGTTCCCGGGATGTTAATAGCACGGGTCAGGTTATAAGCGGTCACGGCCAATGCCATCTCGGCTTTGACCTTCTGTATGCCTCTTACCAGGAAACGCCCGCCGTCCATACGCCGCTTGAGCGTGCCAAATGGGTGTTCCACCATGCCGTTGCGCCGTTGCATCATGAGTGGATTGGCCGCGGTGCGATCGGCGACCTCGTTAAGCACGTCTTCCTCGAAGTGGCGCGTCACCCAGCCTCACTGGTGTACAGCCAGTGGCGCTGCTTGTTCGACTGGGTCTTCTTTGGCAAGTGCTCACTGGCCGGGCACTCGTAGTAATCGCCCTCGCCGCAGTAGGTAAACTCCGATTTGTCGAAGTAGCAGCCATCGCCTTGGTTGTTCGTGGCGCGCTGTACCGGCACATAGGGGGCCTGGCAGCGCTTTAGCAGCTGACCATTGGAATAGCCTGCATCGGCCAGTACCTGCACCCGATCGCGCTGTAGTTGGCGTTGGCTGCGTCGCGCCATGCGATACAACTGCTGCAAATCATTGGCATTTTGTACCACGTCCACATCCACGATCAGGCGGTGCTTGCCATCGACCGTGCTTTGTACGTTGTAGCCAATATGTGCGCGGGGCATCACCCGCGCCTGCTCGTCCGTATCGGGCTGCGCCGAGACTTGCGCATCGTCCATCGCCCGGATGCGTTCGGTTAAGGTCTCGCGCTCGGCCCTGAGTGCGCCAAGAGCGCCTTGGGTGTCGCCGCCGTTGGGCCCTTGGTCATCATTGTCCTCATTGTCTTCGAGCGCATCGAGCCACGCTCCGATCCTGCGATCCAGGCCGCTGACTCGCTGTTGCAGATCTTTCTTGTGTGTGACTCGGCTGCGGCTGTTGTCCGCCCTGAACTTGCTGCCATCAACCGCGATTTGCTCGCCGCCATACAGCGCTTGCGAGCGGCAAAACTGCACGAACGCCCGACACACGCGCGTCAGGGCCACACGGTTGTCCACCCGGAAGTTGGCAATGGTCTTGTGATCTGGCGCCAGCCGGTTCAGCAACCACAGAACCTCGAGGTTCTTCTGGCACTCGCGCTCAAGACACCGTGAGCTGCGTACTCGGTGCATATAGCCGTACAAATACAGCTTTAACACATCACCCGGGTGGTACGGTGGCCGGCCCGTGGCCTGAAGCTGCATGCGGGCAAAACCAAGTGCATTCAAATCTAGCGTATCAACAAACGCGTCGATCACCCGGACTGCATTGTCCTGGCCTATCAGATCATCGAGCCGATCCGGAAATAGCGTCGCCTGATCCCGGCTTTGTCCCTGAATGTGCATAAAAAAATACCCGCAACAATGTGCGGGTATTTTCTCAAAAACCCCAGACTATTTACACAGTCTCCGATACGCGTTTCACTGGTGGCCCACTCGCGGGTGAAGACCGTTATCTATCTGAAAATCAGCGACAGTGGCAACGTACAGACGCGGCAGGGGCCCGGCGGAACGCGTACTTTGCAATATCCGCCTGGCTCGGAATCTGATCGCGTGTCGATGGTCATGTACCGGTGCAACGGCAGCACCGGCTATACCATCGATGACGTACGCGGCATCCGTTGGGACCGCAATGGCCGGGAGTATTTCACGTTTACAAAGCCAGTGGTGCCGGGCCGCATGCGCCACTCATTGGCTACGAATGGCCACGGGACAGTGCGCGCGGCGGCCGATGCGACCGAGCGGTTAACGCAGATTCTGCGTACTACGCCAGCGCCCAGCGGGTTCTGGGCCAGCAATTACGATATCTGGCGCTTCCGCCAGCTCAACCGCTGCGAGAGTTGTCACTGGCCGGAAAAACGCGGTGCCCGCATGCTCTACGACCGCGGGCCGCCGTGGGCTACAGACGCCAGCGGGCTGTTGTATACACCGCTGGCCGTGATGCATCACTACGCGCCGTTGTCAGCCCAATCCGCGTTCCACGATCCCAATTCCAACGACCCGTATATTCAGGCGCACTGCGGCAGTCACACCGGGCCAACAAACGCTGAACGCCAAGGCTCGCCGGGCGGATACTACTATCGCTGTCCGGATGGAGCCTATCCGATTGGTGTGCGCGATCTATCGCGCGCTCTGCGGCAACGGGATCGCTACTCACAAAGTGTGTGCAACGCGCGGCGCTATTTATATCGCCTTCTGGACGCAGACGGAAAACGATATTTCGCGCGCCAGTCATGCGCGTTTGCAACGGATAGGGCCGAAAACGATGAAGCACTACATTGAATGTAGTGCTTCACCGTCTTTCTTATAGCAGCGCAATCGACCTGTCCGGATTGCGCCTGATAGAAGATTTGGAGCGTTACAGCTGACCCAGCGCCTGGTCGAGATCGGCGATTAAATCGTCAGCGTCTTCCAGTCCGCACGAAAGCCGTACCAGGCCATCCGTGATGCCCACTTTCTTCCGCTCGGCAGGATCCATGTCCGCATGCGTCATGGTGACCGAGTGCGTAACCAGCGACTCGACCGAGCCCAGGTTCTCGGCCAGGCTCCATAGCTCCAGCGTGTCCATGAGTTTCTTGCCCGACTTGACACCGCCCTTGACCTCGAACCAGAGCATGGCGCCAAATCCGGATGCCTGACTTTTGGCCAGTTCGTATTGCGGAAACGATTCGAGCCCGGGGTAGGCGACGCGTTCGACCATTGGATGGGTCTCGAGGAACTGCGCAATCTTGAGAGCACGCGCTGACTGTGCTTCGAGCCGGGTGCTCATCGTTTTGCAACCCTGCAGCGTATAGAACGCCACCATCGGTGACATGTTCGACCCCAGGCAATTGCGCACGAAGCTGATTGCTTCCACGTGTGCCGGGTCGGCGGCAATGATTGCGCCACCGACTGTCACGTTGTGGCCATCCATGTACTTCGTGGTGCTGTGCAAAGAGATGTCGGCGCCAAGCTCCAGCGGACGCTGGTAGAAAGGCGTAAGAAAGGTATTGTCGACGACGTGGGGAATGCCGGCTTTTTTTGCAATTTCGGATACGCCCGCAATGTCGGTGAGCTTGAGTGTCGGGTTGGCCGGGGTCTCCGTAAAGATCAGGCGAGTGTTGTCCTTGATCGCATCGCGCACATTCTTCGGGTCGGACGTATCGACGAAACTGTATTCGACGCCAAAACGGCTGAGCACTCGCGTCGACAAACGGTGCGTGCCACCGTACACGACGTCGGAGAGCACTGCGTGCTCTCCTGCATTGAGCAACGCCATCATCGTACAGCTTGTGGCTGCCATGCCAGTTGCGAAACACAGGGCGCCTGAACCACCTTCCAGCGAATTGACCCGCTCTTCCAGCGCGGCCACGGTGGGGTTGCCGGATCGGCTGTAGGAATAGCCTTTCTCCAGGTACTGGTCGACAGACTCCTGAACGTAGGTGGTCGATTGATAAATCGGCGTCAGGATCGCACCGGTAACGGGATCGGGGGTCACACCGGCGTGGACCTCTCGTGTCTTGAAATGCGCCTTGTTTGGCTTCATTGCTTCGCCTTCCTCTCGGACTGTCAGATTCAACGCGCCGCATTCTAGCAGCCTGCCGGACTCAGGTGTTCGATAGCAAAAGGACGGGAGCGCGACAAGCGCAATACAACGGCTCGCTCCAGCGAATCCGGCCTGGTCTTGAAGAAGTCTCTACGAGAACTGATCTGTCTCAGCAACGCCAGTTGTGCGTTCGAACGCACTGACGCGTCAGACATCTCAGCCGAAGCGTCGGCTCGTTCAGCGCACTGAGATTATCAACGCTTGCAACGATGCAACAGATGCGGGCGAGCCAGGAACCGAGAGGTGGACCCCAACGGCTGGACACCAAAATGTAGCTGATAAGTGAAATCTTATGGATTATTCTTTTACGACACAGAGAGGATCCGAAGATGACACGTAGAAAGAGAAGAAATCACACGGCGAGCTTCAAGGCCAAAGTAGCACTGGGCGCAGTGCGTGGCGAGCACACACTGGCCGAGCTGGGTGAACAGTTCGACGTTCACCCGAATCAGATCCAGGACTGGAAGAAACGTCTGGTCGATAGTGCCGAGGACGTGTTCGGTGGCAACGCAGTTGAGGCGCAACACACCGAACGCGAAATCGAGAAGCTGCACGCCAAGGTCGGGCAACTGACGATGGAGAAAGATTTTCTGTCAAAGTTTCTCGGGCGCGACCGGTGAGCGAGCGCCGAGCACAGATTCAAAGCGCTCACGAACTGTCCAGGGCACGCCGCTGCGAGTTACTCGGAGTGGCACGCTGCACAGCGTACTATCGCGGCGCACAGGTGTCAGCCGAAGACCTTGAGCTGATGCGCCTGATCGACGAGATCCACCTTGAGCTGCCGTTCTACGGAAGCCGTCGTATTCGCAACGAACTCGATACACGCGGGCTGCAGGTCAATCGTAAGCGCGTACAGCGGCTGATGCGTCAGATGCAGATCAGGGCGCTGTAGCCGAAGCGGCGCACCAGCACGCCAGACAAGGGACACAAGATCTATCCTTACTTGCTCAGGGACATGACATACTGATGCAGCGAGGGAGAGACTCACGAGCGTTATCATGAATCGGTTTCAGTTGCTAGGTGAAAGGCTATACTGATGCAGCTGATTGCACGCCTGGCGCCGAGTTGTTCACAGGCAGGTGCAGTTATGGGTCCGATACTCGGTCCTGTACTGGGCGGCCTGATCGCGGAATCACTGAACTGGCGTTGGGCGTTCTATCTGATGGTGCCGATCGGTGCGATCACCACCTTGCTCGCCGTTGCAGCCCTCGGCAATCAGGAACACGGCACATCGGGGCGCCTCGGCATGATCGGTTTTCTCGCACTGGCGGTGTGCATGAGCAGCGCACAACTGATGATGGACCGCGGTCACCGGCTGGACTGGTTTGAGTCTTTCGAAATCATTGTCGAGGCAACGCTGGTCATCGTCGGCGTATGCATTTTCATAGCGCACACCACGATTTCGCGCACGCCGTTTCTGAATCCACGCATGTTCAGTAACTGGAATTTCAGTATCGGCATAGTGATGGCGTTAATCATGGGGGCGTTGAGCTTGACGACCATCGTGCTGTTTCCGTCGTTGCTACAAGACTTGCGTGGCTACCCTGACGCGATAATCGGCGTTCTGGTGGCGGGGCGCGGTCTGGGTAACTTGATCAGCTTCCTGATTGTCGTGCAGTTCACGCGTTATAACGCCCGGCTTGCACTTGCCGTTGGCATGGTCCTGCAAGTGTGGGCGGGCTGGCAGATGACTTTGCTTGACATCAACATGACCAACTTCGACGTGTTCTGGACGAACTTTGTTCAAGGGTTTGGCTTCGGGCTCGCCTATACGCCCATCATTACGCTGGCGTTTTCCACTTTGCCGACACAACTGGTCGTACAAGCTTCGGCGGTGTTCAACCTGATGCGAAACTTTGGCGCCAGCTTGTTCATTTCCTTGAGTGTCCTGGTCCTTCTGCGATCAACGGCAGAGAACTATGCCGGATTGAGCGCCGGGGTCTCGCCGATGAACGAAACCCTGCGCGACCCCGGCCTCATCGGCGGCTGGACGTGGAACACGGACAAAGGTCTGGCCGCGCTCAGCGCGGAGATTCAGCGCCAGGCGGAAATGGGCGGGTACCTGAACGCGTTCGTCTTACTCGCGTTGGCGGCAGCTATTGGGCTACCGTTTGTGTTCATGTTTCGTGACCCGAAGCGACGAGCGCAAACGAATGAGCAAGTGACTGGCCGCACCCGATGAACTTCGCCAAATGGCGCACTGGGTGAAATTTCCTGCCTACCAGGGCTACTCACTTGGGCAAGACTGCTTAAGTTAGCGCGCGACGCAGTGCTCACGCAGCCAGCGGACGAATCTAGCTTCGTCCAATTCACTCGCCGCCATGCTAGGCGAGACTTTCATCATGCAACAGTGTCAGTGGCGTTTGTTAACCCAACGCAACGTCACTTGGCTAACTGATGAAAAGTGTCACGGTATTCCTGCATGAATTCGCTACCAGCTTTCAGTTGCTCTTCAAGCGCCGGGTCATGCGGAGTCAGCACAATACCTTCAGGAGTCGCCGTCACGAACACGGTGGCGCCTTTGTCGAGTTTCAATCGCGCAAGCACATCCTTGGGCAGAATGACACCCAGCAAATCGCCGATCTGGGTGAGTTTCACAGCGAACATATCAAACTCCGCTTACGCATCAACATGCGTTATATGACAACGACTTGAGTTACTTTTCAACAGAAAACGCTGCGCTAACCGTGACTACGAACCAGCAATGGCGGTAGCTCACACGTGCGTCGACATATTCTCTCGCCAGGCATTGCGTCTCGTTTGTCAACAAAACCATACGATCTCGCAATAGGGCCGTGCCGACTGAACTCGCGAATCCAGAAGAGAAACTGCGCCTGTCCGCGTCTTGCAGGTTCGGTAGAAATTATCCCACATGCTGTCCCAGAAATTCCAACGTCCTGCCACGCGCCAGCTTCGCCGCGTCGGCATCGTATGATCCACGCTGGTCGCAATTGAAACCATGGCCAGCCTTGTAGAAATAATGCGTTTGGTCGTTGTGTTTTTCGGAGAACACTTTGACATCATCCAGCGGAATGGACTCGTCGCTTTCACCCCAGTGAAACATAACGGGGCAGTTCGGCTTCAGACCAGACAGACCGGGTATGCCACCGCCATAGTAAGGTATTGAACAGCTCAGGCCGCTGACGTTGGCCGCCGACATCCACGAGACCCGGCCGCCCCAGCAATAACCAACTATGCCGGCCTTGCCAGCGTCCGAAATATTCTGCAGCGCCGCGGCAACGTCTTTCATCGTGTCGTCCATGTTGATTGTTTGGATGATGCCTATTCCCCGCTGAATCTCTTCCTGCGAGTAACCTGTGTCGTAGTCGCGCTCTACGCGGTCGAACAGCGCCGGTGCAATTACCAGGTAACCATCTGCTGCATAACCATCCGCAACGCTGCGGATATGGCTGTTCACCCCGAAAATTTCCATTGCCACCACGAGTCCGCCACGTACTTTGCCGGCTGGCTCCGCGCGGTAAGCCTTGAATTTGTGACCGTCCGCTGCGGTCAGTTCAATCGTGCTTCCCATTTCATCCTCCGTTCAATATCGTTGTTAGTTGGTATAGACCGCTTCCACGGTACATATTCGGCCTTGCTCGTTATTCAACATTCCGTTTTCCATCTTTGCTTCCAGATCGGCCGCAACGATCACCCCTAAACCCAGCACCGGCATCGCTTCCTTCGCAAGAGCTTGTTTGCGCTTTTTCTGGTTGGCAAGGGTGCGTTGCGTCGTGTCCTCCCATATTCGCTCGCGCAGCCCGGCCGATGCAAGCATTGCACGCATTTCTTCCGCGGCTATGAGAAAACTCAACGAAGATGAATTCGCCCAGAACGTCGGGTAATGCGGCCCCGCAGCCTGTCCAGCCAGAACCACCTCGAATGCAAACACGCCGCCAGGACGGAGAACGCGCCGCACCTGCTTGAACAGGCTTACCTTGTCCTCCATGTTCATCATCGTATTTTGCGACCAGACGACGTCGAACATTGCGTCCTCAAACGGCATATCCAGTGCGTTGCCACACTGAAACGCAACTTGCGCGTTCAGTCCAGTTCTGTCGGTCAACATTTGTGCTGCCCGGCAATACTCTGCGGTAATGTCGATGCCGGTGACGTTGCAACCGAATTCCGCGGCCAACGTACGCGCCGGACCGCCTACGCCGCTACCAATGTCCAGCACCCGCGCCCCTGGCGTCAATCCGGCCAGTCGTGCCAAAGCGCGTGTCGACTCTCGCCCGCCACCGTGAAACTCATCGAACGCAGCGAGATCGTCTCTGCTGAGTGCATCCAGATCCTTACATGCCTGTTGAAGCCTTTCCAGTATTCTTGCCGCAATATTTGTCGGCGCGTAATGCTGGTTCAACGACTCGCTGTAATGAGACACGCCACCTCCATCGTCTACTGAAATATTCGGCGGATCAATACATGCTTCCCGGCATTCCGCCATCTATGACGAGAACCTGCCCGGTAATCGATTCAGCGCGGCAGAACGTCACTACCTGCTCACCGATGTCCTGCGCACTTGCGGTACGGCCCAGGACTGCCTTCGTGCAGACTGCGCCACTTTATCCGGCAAGCGTTGCGCCATGCGGGTGCCCTCCACGAGCCCCGGTGCGATGCAGTTCACCGCAATCTCCGGCGCCATTCCAACCGCCAGGCAACGTGTCAAGTGAATCAGTCCCGCCTTGGTTGATGCATAGGCCATGCTGCTGCCTCCGGGGAACAGTCCTGCCGCCGACGCAATGTTGACGATCCTGCCACAGCCATGTTTTCGCAAGTGTGGTGCAAACGCGCGCGCCAAGAGATAGGGACCGCGCAGGTTAGTCTCGAACATGCGATCCCAGACATCGGCATCCAGGGCTTCAATATCGGAAAACGCAATACCAATATTCCACGCCGCGTTGTTAACCAGGATATCAACGCGGCCGAAATGCATATGAACGGCGGCAGCCGTCGCGTCTATTGAAGCCGGGTCGCGCTGATCAAGCTGAACGGCGAGGCTTTGCCGGCCGCAGTCAGTGACAGCATCGACAGTCGCAGCGGCGCTTTGCTGTTGACCAACGAATGAGATCGCGACATTGGCGCCCGCGACCGCCAGGGCTCGCGCAATCGCACTCCCGATGTCGCCCGAGCCTCCTGTTACGAAGGCTGTCTTCCCGGTGAGCTCCATGTGAATGTCTTTCTCCGTGTGAAGTGGCTGTCGCCACTTGGTCTACTACGCCTGAACCGCGACCCACGCCTGAACCGCGACGCCCCGATAGCAGTTTAGAGGGTCTTTCGCCGTCTTGCCAAAGGATCACCCCCAGTGCCAAATATTGCCTTCGGGCTCAATCGTTCGCGCGCAGAATGAAAGGCTGGCAGGAGTTTAATGCGCCAATTGCACTTTATCGAGTACCAGATTGTGCAGATGGGTAGCTGACGCCTGCGCTAAACTGCGGACTTTTCCCTCAGGAAATAGCCCATGTCCTACGAATGTTTTAAGGTCTCGAGCGAGAATCAGATCGCCCACCTTCAGTTATGCTGGCCGGACAAGCGCAACAGCATGACACCCGCGTTCTGGCGCGAGTTGCCCGAGATCGTCAACGATATCGACAACAATTCCAAAGCCCGCGTGATCGTCATTTCCTCGACCGGCAAAGCATTCACTGCGGGAATGGACCTGGCCGTGTTTGGTACGGACTCCGGCGTTTCCGGCAAGTCGGGCGGCGACAAAGCCGCGCAGAACACCGCAAAACTCCAGCAGGGCGCGCGCTTTCACGACTCCGTCGCCTATTATCAAGAGACTTTCTCGTGCCTGGAAAATTGCCGCATTCCGGTACTGGCCGCGATACAGGGCGCCTGTGTCGGCGGCGGCGTGGACTTCGTCACGGCGTGCGACATGCGATATGCAACCGAAGACGCCTTCCTGTCGATCTTCGAGATCAACATCGGCATGACTGCCGACGTGGGTACTTTCCCGCGCCTGGCCAAACTCATTCCGGAAGGTGTGGTACGCGAACTCGCGTACACCGGACGGCGTATATATGCCGACGAGGCGCGCAACGTCGGACTGGTCAACCGGGTTTTTCCGGATCAGCAATCGATGTTGGCCGAGGTCATGAAGATCGCTGGTGAAATTGCCAGCAAACCGCCAATGGCTGTGCACGGCTGCAAGAAGATGATCACTTATTCCCGCGATCACACCACTGCCGACACGCTTGACTATGTCGCGGCGTGGAACGCGTCAATGCTGCTGCCCACCGAAATGCAGGAGGCAATGACAGCCAACGCAGAAAAACGGCCGGGCGTGTTCGTGGACCTGCCGGCCAAACGGGCGCGCTGATGTAGCGCGCGAGAATGCGTTTTTAGCAAAGCGATTCAAACTTGAGCGCCGCGCCACCAGCACAGTCCGCGCAAGCGCCGAACGCTGTGTCCGTGTCGCGGCGGCGTGCGCTCGGCGCGGCCGTCATCGGCAACGTGCTGGAGTGGTACGACTTCGCCGTCTACGCGTTCCTCGCCACGGTCCTCGCCAGGATATTCTTCCCGAGCGGCGATGAGCTGAGCGCGCTGCTCGCGACGTTCGCGGTTTTCGGTGTTGGCTGCGTCGTGCGTCCACTCGGCAGCGTCATAATCGGCCGCCTGGCAGACCGACGTGGACGCAAGATCGCGCTGTCCTTGACGATCATACTGATGGCGATGGGCACAGTGATGATCGGTCTGCTGCCCAGCTATGAATCAATCGGCGTTGGCGCCTCCGCGTTACTGGTTGCCGCTCGCTTGCTGCAAGGGTTCTCTGCCGGCGGCGAATGGGGAAGTTCGACCGCCTTCATGGTCGAGTGGGCACCGCCCAATCGCCGCGGCCTGTTTGGCAGTTTGCAGCAAGCCAGCGTGGCGGGCGGATTTCTGCTCGGCTCGCTCACTGCTGCTTCACTGAGTCATTGGCTCGGGCCCGCCGCGCTCGAAGAATGGGGTTGGCGCGTGCCGTTCCTGTTCGGCGGCATACTCGGACCGGTTGGTTTGTACATGCGCCGCAAACTCGACGAAACGCCGCCTTTCGAAGCCGCAGCGAAAGAGCACGAAGAACCTGGCGAACCGTCCGCGCCGCGCGGCTGGCCGCTGGCGGTACGTGCACTCGGATTCACCGTCCTGTGGACGACTGCGTATTACATTTTCCTGAGCTACATGTACATGCCGACGTTCTTGCAAAAGCACGCCGGGCTCGATCGCACCCAGGCGCTGTGGTCCAACACACTGGCCCTGGTGGTATTGGTAGTAGCGGTGCCAGTTGTCGGCGCCCTGTCGGATCGCATCGGACGCAAACCCTTGTTGCTCACTTCTTGCGCGGCGTTCGTTCTGTTGCCGTATCCGTTGTTTGCGATGCTGTTGTCGAGCCCATCGCCAGCAATCGTGGTTGCCGTACAGTTGATTTTCGCGTTGGCGATTGCGCTCTTTTCCGGCGCGGGATCGGCGGCAATTGCCGAAATTTTCCCAACGCGCATACACGCGACCTGGATGTCGATCGGTTATAGTATTTCAGTGGCGTTGTTCGGCGGTTTTGCGCCGTACGTGGCGACATGGTTGATCACACACACCGGCTCACCACTGGCGCCTACGTGGTATGTGATTGGCGCCGCCGTAGTTACCGCGGCCACAATCGCCACACAGAGAGAAACCGCACACGACGCGTTGAGATAACCACTATGGACGAACCCGCGCTGGAACCCTGGCAATGGACTGAGCAGCACTGGCGCAAAGTCGTCAACCATGTGCGCGCTGGGCGCCGACTGCATCCCACACACTGGAAAGACAATGCGCGCTGCGCAGTAGCGCTGTCATTCGACTCCGATCACGAGACCAACGAGCTGCGCGGCGGCGGAAAATCGATCGGCCGATTGTCATGGGGTCAATACGGTCATCGGGTCGGCGTGCCGCGCATACTCAAAGTGCTGCAACAACATGACGTGCGCGCGTCGTTCTACGTGCCCGCCGTGACGGCATTGCTGTATCCGGAAGAACAGCGACAGGTCATCGGCGACGGTCACGAAATCGGCATCCACGGCCGGATTCACGAAATGAACTCGGTGCTGCCGCACGCGGCCGAGCGTGACTTGATGTTGCGCGCCGCAGACACACTGGAACAGGTCACAGGCGTGCGCGCCGTCGGCATGCGTACACCGTCGTGGGATTTCAGCCCGAACACGCTATCGATTGCGAAGGAAATTGGGGTTACGCTACGACTCTTCGTTGATGGCCGACGACGATTGCTATGAACTCCTTCTCGATGGCAAGCCGAGCGGCGTCATGGAACTGCCCGTCGAGTGGGTACGCGATGATGCCGTATATTTCTGGATGCACCGCGGCCAGTCGTTCCGGCCCTACACACCGCCCGAAGCAGTGTTCGACATCTTTCGCCGTGAGTTCGATGCAGCATACGACGAAGGCGGATTGTTCCAGTTAACCATGCATCCGCACATCATCGGCTATCGCTCACGCATCTGGATACTGGAAGAACTCATTCGCCATGCGAAAAAGCGCGGCAACGTCTGGTTCGCCACGCATGCCGAGGTAATTGATTGGGTCAGCGCGCACGCTGAATAGTTGGCGTCGCTCGCAAGAGCTGTCGCTGCGAGTTCCGAGCGTGCCACGGAAAGGGGCGTTTGGCGGGCGAAGCCAGATTGATCTGCTGACATGAGCGCAATTGCCCGACGGCAGGAGGCAAAAGGCAAGGCCTGACTCTGGCCTCACTTGCGACCTTCACTGGCGTCAATCTGGGCCTATTGACTGGGCGTGCCTTCGCTAAACTCGTAGGCATGGTCCGCTTCAGAATCACCCTCACATGCCGCTGCCATATTGCGTTTTGCGTTATTGCACGCAATCGGCGCGTTCATCATGATATCTTCCTGATGGCCCTCCCGATCGCAAAAATACCTGTACTGGCTCTTGGCATCTTCGCAGGTACCTCCACGTTCGTCTGTATCTGCGGCAAGTACTGCATAGGATGTCAGGCAAAGACCAAGTGCTGAAACAATCACTGCGACTTTCATAATTAACGCTCCTCCCGCTAGTGTGAGAATGAATCAATCCGGTTCTCGCATGAATGCTGCACCGCTTCGCTACCGGCAGGGCGGCATTCGCCAACAGCCTGCCGTCAAACGTGTGCACCAGTGCATTCGGTCCAATCCGCCGCGGCTTTATTGTTCAAACAGATGGTGCCGCAGCCGGTGCGTCGTGCACTGAGTCATTGTACGAGTTCAAAGCCGCAAACAAAACGATTTTTCGTCGAAGCGCACAACCGCTCACAAACGTTTCGCCGACTTGCTGATCAAGCTACCACTTTTCTCCGAATGGCCGGATCTCGTGCAGATAAGACCAGGTCGAACGCGGCTGATGTGCAATGTGAAAGACCTCGCCGGCGATGTCTTCGGGCTGTGCAAGCTTCTCGGCAGGCGCATCCGGCATTTGCTTGCGTGCGAATGGCATGTCGATCATCGCATCGATCATGACATAGGCGACATGCACATTCTGTGGCCCCAACTCGCGCACAAGGCTTTCACCCAGAATCATTTGCGATGCCTTTGTCGGGGCGAAGCCGACAAAGCGCGGTATGCCGCGACGAGCACTGGTGTTGCCAGTGATGATGATCGCGCCACCGCCGGCGTCGACCATGTCCGGACCGAAAACTTGCGCCGTGACCAGCAGGCTCGTCGTGTTGGCGCGAAAGTTTCGCTCAAACAACGCGGGGTCGAGTTTGGCGTAATGCGCGAAAGTAGCAATCGACGCATTATAGATGACGACCTTGGGAAGACCCTGTTCCTTCTTGATGCGCTCCAACACCGCACGCGACCCTTCAAGATCGGTCAGGTCAGTCGGGTATTTCCTTCTCCCAGCTTTCGAGCCGGCGCGCGATCATCGAGACTTTGTAGCCTTCATCGACAAAGCGGCGAACGCAAGCCAGGCCGGTACCCGGGCCCACACCAATGACCAGGCAATGGGGGCGATCCGAGCCCATCAATAGTCTCTCTTTCCGTTGGTGACTCGACGGCGCCGAGACTCGGCACAATAGACGCGAAAAATGTTGACCGATCGGTTTCTTAATGTCAAGAATGTGGAATGTCTCGCGGACCCGCCAAACAATTCGACCCGGACAAGGCCCTTTACCAGGCGATGAAAGTGTTCTGGGCCAAAGGCTACGCCGGCTCTGGCTTGAACGAATTGCTCGATGCAATGGGGATCAGCCGCAAGAGTCTCTACGACACTTATGGCAGCAAGCGGGAACTGTACGTGCAGGCACTGGAACTTTACGTCGAGCAGTTCATCGGTCGCATCGTCGAAATTCTCGATGCCGATGGTTCGCCTATGCGCAACGTGCGACGGGCGCTCAGATTCATCGATACGTCAAATGGCAAGCCGGTCAGCAGCGGATGCATGATCGGCGTCGGGATGGGGCAGTTCCGCAGTGACCAACCGGAGATCGCCACCGTTCTGCGCGATCACTTGCAAACACTCGAGGACGCCTGGTACCGAGCCTTGGAACGAGCGGTTAAAGCTGGAGAATTGAACCCTCAGGCCAAACCTCGCGACCTCGCCCGAATGTTGACCGCGACTGCACAGGGATTGGCGCTGATCCGGCGCGTGCAAGAAGCCCCCGCTATGTCGCGCAGCATCATCCGCGGAACGATGGCCACGCTGGACGCACTTAGTGCAAGCGCATCGCCCGCAACGTAGCGGGATTTAGTCAGAATTCACATCGGGCGTGGTCCGGGTCAATGGCTAGAACCTGACCGCAATGTTCCCAAAATGTTTGCCATCCTTGATGGACATGATTGCGGACTTCAGGCCATCGAAATCGTAGATTTTCTCGTCGACTACCGGCTTCATGCCATTCGCATCGATTGCCCGGCACATCGCCTCGTATTCCCGTGTGCAGCCGGAGGAAATACCGGTGACGTTTTTTTTGAACATGAACAACAATGGCCAGTTTATCTCGCCAACTGATCCGGTAACGTTGCCGATGGCGGCAATCGTTCCGTTCATCCGTGTGGCCCGTATCGATTGCTGGAACGTTTCTGCCCCACCGATTTCAACCACCAGGTCCGCGCCACGGCCACCAGTCAACTTCACAACCTGTTTACCCCATTCAGGTGTGTCATTGTAATTGATGACTTCATCCGCCCCCAATGATTGCATGCGCTCCAGCTTTTCATTGGTCGAGCTGGTTGCGATGACTCTTGCACCAAACAGTTTTGCAAACTGAAGGGCAAACAGCGATACCCCGCCGCTGCCCTGGATGAGCACGGTCTCACCAGCCTTGAGCGGATGCGCCGCACACAACGCATTCCAGGCGGTGATGGCTGCAACCCCGATCGTCGCGGCTTCGACATCGGTCAAGTGCGCCGGTGCCGGAACGACACCGGTCCCTTTGGCCAGCATGTATTCGCTTGCCGTGCCATCGATCGGTCCACCCAGAATTCCCGCCATCATGTCCTGGGTTAGCTCGCCGTCCACGTAGAACTGGTTAAAGCACACGCAGACGCGTTCACCTACTTTTCTATGGCGCACGTTCGAGCCAACGGCAGTGATTTCGCCGACGCCGTCGCTCGCGGGCACTAACGGTAGTTCACCCGTCATCCTTCCGTAGCCGCGATTGACAACCAGCTGATCCCGGTAATTGAGACTTGCTGCCAGCATCTTCAAGACGACGTCGTCCGGGCCGGGCTCGGGAATGGGCCGCTCCGCTATGTTCAACCCGTCAAAGTCCCAATTGTTTTCGATCACCCAGGCGCGCATGTTTGCACTCACTTTCTCGTAATGCGCCGGCCAGCGTTGTGTCGCCTAAACGAACACGGCGCCGGCCTTCCGCGCCATCAGGCTGACTGGGCCGCATGGAAGGCTGGCCGCGCCTCCAGCCGGTCGGCATAGGCGTTCAGATTGGGGCACTTGTCGAAATCGGCACCCAGACGCCGGCACATCATGACCGCGTGACCGGTGATCGTATCGGCGACGGTGAAATTGTCAGCGATGAACTCGCGTCCTTCCATGTGCGCCTCGGCGCCGCCCAGCGCGCGGTTGATTACTTTCAGCGCGCGCGCCGCCATCTCGGGATTGCGCCGCTCCAGCGGCATGATCATGCCCTCGGCATAGTGCAGCCACTGCAGATACATCGCAAAATTCGGCGCATCCGGCCCGGGAGTCAGTTCGGGTGCGTACTTGGCGCCCAGGTATTGCGCGATTGCAGTGCTTTCCGTGATCGTCGTATCGCCGTCTACCAGGGTCGGCACCCGGCCATTCGGGTTAAGTCGTGCGTATTCAGGTCCGCGCATCTCTTTCTGACCTAACTTGAATCGTTCCAGTTCATATGGCAGACCAATCTCCTCCAACAGCCAGACGGTGCGCACGGCGCGCGATTGCGGGGCGAAATATACTTTCATGTTGGTTTCCTTATCTCACTCGATTAACGTTACGCCATAGTAGGGCGAAACCCAAGATCGCAAGAAACAACGCGACCTCTTCATGTTTCGCTAGCATTGTCGACTTCAACCCGTTTTCTTGAGATCGTCCGGTGCTACGATCAGTCGAAGCCGGAGTAACGAACAACGTTTGCCATATCATCGCGCATAGTCACTCATGACTTTTCGGTCATTGAAATGCCTTCATGGCAGCGCGATGTGCCGAATCCTTGACCAATTGGTCTCTTTTTGTCAATACTACGCCGCCCTTTTAACACCAGCGGCGAACAGCCGGGAGACTTTCATGAAAACGCGTATTACCGAGATGCTAGGGATCGAGCACCCCATCATTCAGGGCGGCATGCACTATGTCGGCTTCGCCGAGCTCGCCGCGGCCGTGTCCAATGCCGGTGGCCTGGGAACCATTACAGGCCTTACGCAAAAATCGGCGGCCGACCTCGCCAATGAAATTGCCAAGTGCAACGATCTGACTGACAAGCCTTTCGCGGTGAACCTGACGTTCATGCCAACGGTGAAAGCGCCCGACTATCCCGCCTACGTGAAGGCGATCATCGATGGCGGCGTGAAAGTGGTTGAGACCGCCGGACGCAATCCCGCACAGGTAATGCCCTACCTGAAGGATGCCGGCATCAAGGTAATTCACAAATGTACGTCGGTACGCCACTCGTTAAAGGCGCAGAGTATTGGCTGCGACGCGGTCTCGGTGGACGGCTTTGAATGCGGCGGCCACCCTGGCGAGGACGACATCCCGAACATGATCCTGCTGCCTCGCGCGGCGGACGAACTGGAAATTCCGTTCGTCGCCTCCGGCGGTCAGGCGGACGCCCGCTCATTGGTCGCCTCGCTGGCGATGGGCGCGGACGGCATGAACATGGGCACCCGCTTCATGTGTACCAAAGAAGCGCCCATCCACCAGAACGTCAAGGACGCCATTCTGGCCGCGACCGAACTGGATACGCGCCTGGTCATGCGCCCGCTGCGCAATACCGAGCGGGTACTGAATAACGAAGCGGTGGAGAAGGTTCTTGCCGTGGAAGCGGAAAAAGGCCGAGACCTCGTGTTCGACGACATAATGGAAGAAACTGTGGGCGTTTATCCTCCGGTGATGCTGGACGGAAAAGTCGAGATTGGCGCCTGGTCTTGCGGACTTGTCGCCGGGTTGATCAACGACATTCCGACCTGCAAGGAACTGATCGATCGGATCATGTCGGAAACCGAAGAATTGATCCGCGCGCGTCTGGAAGGAATGCTGGCGGCTTGAGCGAAGTGTGCGTCGGCCAGCTGAGCGCGATTCGACGGATCTGTCGTTACCCGTACACCGGAGACTAAATATGGAAAAAGTCCTGCTCGAAAAACGTGGCCAGGTTGCCTATGTAACCATCAATCGACCCGAACGATTGAATGCGTGCGATTCGGAAACCTATGCCACGCTCGCATCGACGTGGGAGGCTTTGCAAGATGACAACAATATCCGCGTGAGCATCCTGACCGGCACCGGCGAGCGGGCTTTCTGCGCTGGTAGTGACATCCGCGTCGCCGCCGAGCATGCCCAGTTCGGACTTGGCGAAGTATTGCTGGGCCTTCTGCCAGGTGGTGGAGGTACACAGCGGCTACCACGCCTCATTCCATTGGGGCGCGCTCTTGAAATGCTCCTCACCGGTACGCGAATAGACGCAGCCGAAGCGCTACGCCTGGGTCTGGTCGACCATGTTGTACCGGCGACAAGGTTACTCGAGAAATGTGACGAGATCGCGCAGGCAATTTGCCGCGCCGCTCCGCTTGCCGTCGAAAAAATACGTCAGGCGGTACTCGAAGGTCGCGATCAACCTTTAGCTGACGGACTCAAGCTGGAAGCGGAATTGTTCGATTTTCTGAGAAACACGGAAGATTCAAAGGAAGGCGCGCAGGCATTCGCTGAAAAAAGAACGCCGAACTGGCAGGAGCGTTAGCGCGAATCCACGCTACGACTGCGCACCACGACAGGATCAATGGCCTGGTCCGACCCGATCGCTGTCTGCGGCAGGAACTGGAGCGCGCCGCCGGGTAAGCCAACCAGACATCGCAGTCAGATGGAGCCAGCCTCTACCATGTAGTTGTTGGCGGTGCACATGGCCGAATCGTCACTGGCCAGGAACAACACCATGCGCGCCAGATATACCGGCTCTATCAAATCCGGCAGACATTGTCGCTGTCGATGCGACTCTATGGCCTCAGGGGTCACCCAAAGTTGCTGCTGACGCTCCGTCATCACCCAGCCAGGCACAACCGTATTAACACGTATTCGGTGCTCACCCAAATCCCGCGCAAATGATCTTGTCATGCCATGTACTGCCGACTTTGCCGTGGTGTACGCCGGCATGCCGCCGAGGGCCTGCATCCACGAATTCGAACCAAAGTTGATGATCGAGCCCTTGCCCGCCGCGATCATGCCGGGCGCGACCGCCTGTATCGCGAAAAACATATGCCGAATATTCGTGGCGATGCGTTCGTCGTAGTAGTCAACGTCTACGTCCTGCCAGTTGTGACGATCGTCTCGTGCGGCGTTGTTGACCAACACTGTGGCTGGCCCCAAACGTTTCTGCAGGTCCGCGAAAGCCGTCTTCAGGGCGTTGATATCGCGCAGATCGCAGGTAACAAATTCGATACTCGCGCCCTGCTCGCGGCCCTCGCGCTGCACCGCAGAACCGCCCTGTTCATCGATATCGACAAAGCCGATACGGCTGCCCTGTTCGACAAAGGCGCGCACCACTTCTCGACCAATTCCGGATGCGCCACCGGTAACGAAAACCGTGGCGTCGCGCAGGCTCGGATACGATGCGAATTTCATGGATGTGCTCATGTGGTCAGCATGGATATGTGTTCTGGAAATCGATTCTATCACCCAAAAATATTAAGGGTCAGATTAAGCTGACCCGGGACCCGAGGGGCTTGAGCCTATACTCCCGAGCTTCCGCGAAATAGGCCGACACGCCTGCAGGCGCACCTGAAAAGCAAATCCAGCGGCAACTAACTCTCACCGACTTCACTCAGCAGCCAGTCGCGAAGTGCCGCAATATTAGGTCTACGCGCACGCGCTTCCGGATAGGTCAGGTAAAAGCTGGACCCCAGTGGCAAGGTCAGATCAAACGGTGCAACAACACGCCCGACCGCAATGTCTGGCGCTGTGAGAGTTCGCCAACCCAGCACGGCGCCAGCACCGTCAATGCTTGCCTGCAGTCCATGGTCAGGCAAGCTGAAATGTGTACCGCGTGAAGCATCCACTTTGCTCGCGCCTGCTGCTTTGAGCCATGTATCCCAGGTAGGCGCTTCAGGGTCGTAGTCCATGGAGTGGTTATGCAGTAGCATGTGCTTGCGAAGATCGTCCGGATGTTCAAGCGCATCAGGCCCTTCCAGCAGTCGCGGGCTACAAACCGGTGTAACGGTTTCGTCAAACAGCTTGATCGTTTCCAGACCAAACCACTGCCCGTGACCGAGCCGTATCGCTGCGTCGTAGTCATCACGTTGAAAATCAACCAGGCCAACGCTGGTTGAGATTCGAACATCGATGTCTGGTTGCAGCGCATAGAATTTCTGCAAGCGCGGGATCAACCACATTGTCGCGAACGCCGGGGCAACACTTAAGGTGCGTGTTCTTCGCGTGTCGCTGTCTATCACCCGCTCCAGGCCTTATCCAGGCGCAGGAATACTTCGCGTAACTCTGTGAGCAGCAACTGCCCCCGATTCTGTCAGCAACAAACCGCGCGAACGACGCCGGAACAACGGCAATTTCAGATACTCCTCCAGCTTTTTTACATGCTGACTAATGGCCGCCGGCGTTACCGATAACTCGTCGGCCGCTTTCACAAAGCTGAGCTGGCGTGCCGAGGCTTCGTATGCACGCAAGGCATTCAGTGGATAGATTTGACGGGGCATAGAGTTGACTTAGTTTTTTTGAGTCTGCGCTAGAAATCGTCGGTTGTCTATTCAGGCATTTAGGCCTAAAACCTTGTTCAGGCCGCAGCGTGTCTGAACTATCGTGAATTTTCGAGTCGGTGATCGTTTAGCCATGCATCAAACAATTGCAAATGATCCGCAAATGACAACAACCCAGGAAGGCAGCGATATGCCCAAGGAGCAAGATTCACACGTCGACAATTCACGGCGAAAGATCCTCACTGCCGCGGCGGCCGTGGCTAGCCAGATGGTATTGCCAATATTTGCTGGCGTAGATCCGAAGACTGCGAGCGCGGCAACGAGGACAAAAATGGACATAGATCGATTTGTCGCAGACTGTATTGAGGCCAACACGGATAACGATTCACAGGCTGCGGTGCTGGAGGTGCTCACCAGGGCAGTTCATACGCCTAACGCCGTGCTTGCCGCTGTCGGCGAGCCCAGCAAGGCCGGCATTACCGTTTTGCATCGATCAAAGACTCTGACGATATTTAGTGCAGTCTGGACGCCGCAGATGAATCTGATGCCACACAACCACCTAATGTGGGCAAACATTGGCATTTACACGGGTCGCGAAGACAACCTGCTTTGGCGCAAGTCGCCAGATAATATCGAAGCATATTCTGCCAAGGCACTTTTCGAAAGCGACGCGGCAGCATTGCCCGTTGACGCCATACACTCGGTGACAAATCCACTCTTGAGATTCACCGGCGGCATTCACATCTATGGGGGAGATTTCTTCGACACTACCCGTACCCAGTGGAATGCGGAGACACTCGCAGAAGAACCATCAGATGGAGCCGTGATACGCAACATTTTTGAGCGCGAGAATGAACGAATGCAGCAACGCAATCAGAGCTGAAAGAGGAGAACGGTTCTTGGGCCAGGCGAAGTTCCCGCCTACGGCTTTGTATTGCAAATCGCTGGTGCACACTCCGGACTGAAAACGCCCTTGAAGAACCGCCAAACCAAACACAAAAAAAGGCCCACACTAGAGACTGTGTAAATAGTCTGGGGTTTTTGAGAAAATACCCGCACATTGTTGCGGGTATTTTTTTATGCACATTCAGGGACAAAGCCGGGATCAGGCGACGCTATTTCCGGAGCGGCTCGATGATCTGATAGGCCAGGACAATGCAGTCCGGGTGATCGACGCGTTTGTTGATACGCTAGATTTGAATGCACTTGGTTTTGCCCGCATGCAGCTTCAGGCCACGGGCCGGCCACCGTACCACCCGGGTGATGTGTTAAAGCTGTATTTGTACGGCTATATGCACCGAGTACGCAGCTCACGGTGTCTTGAGCGCGAGTGCCAGAAGAACCTCGAGGTTCTGTGGTTGCTGAACCGGCTGGCGCCAGATCACAAGACCATTGCCAACTTCCGGGTGGACAACCGTGTGGCCCTGACGCGCGTGTGTCGGGCGTTCGTGCAGTTTTGCCGCTCGCAAGCGCTGTATGGCGGCGAGCAAATCGCGATTGATGGCAGCAAGTTCAGGGCGGACAACAGCCGCAGCCGAGTCACACACAAGAAAGATCTGCAACAGCGAGTCAGCGGCCTGGATCGCAGGATCGGAGCGTGGCTCGATGCGCTCGAAGACAATGAGGACAATGATGGCCAAGGGCCCAACGGCGGCGACACCCAAGGCGCTCTTGGCGCACTCAGGGCCGAGCGCGAGACCTTAACCGAACGCATCCGGGCGATGGACGATGCGCAAGTCTCGGCGCAGCCCGATACGGACGAGCAGGCGCGGGTGATGCCCCGCGCACATATTGGCTACAACGTACAAAGCACGGTCGATGGCAAGCACCGCCTGATCGTGGATGTGGACGTGGTACAAAATGCCAATGATTTGCAGCAGTTGTATCGCATGGCGCGACGCAGCCAACGCCAACTGCAGCGCGATCGGGTGCAGGTACTGGCCGATGCAGGCTATTCCAATGGTCAGCTGCTAAAGCGCTGCCAGGCCCCCTATGTGCCGGTACAGCGCGCCACGAACAACCAAGGCGATGGCTGCTACTTCGACAAATCGGAGTTTACCTACTGCGGCGAGGGCGATTACTACGAGTGCCCGGCCGGTGAGCACTTGCCAAAGAAGACCCAGTCGAACAAGCAGCGCCACTGGCTGTACACCAGTGAGGCGTGCACGAACTGTCACATCAAGGCGCGGTGTACGGCCGCTAAGCAGCGCTGGGTGACGCGCCACTTCGAGGAAGACGTGCTTAACGAGGTCGCCGATCGCACCGCGGCCAATCCACTCATGATGCAACGGCGCAACGGCATGGTGGAAAACCCATTTGGCACGCTCAAGCGGCGTATGGACGGCGGGCGTTTCCTGGTAAGAGGCATACAGAAGGTCAAAGCCGAGATGGCATTGGCCGTGACCGCTTATAACCTGACCCGTGCTATTAACATCCCGGGAACGAAGCAACTCTGCAAGGCACTGGCTATCTAATCACAAATGAAAAAGAGGCCACCTCGAACAAGATGGCCTCCGGGTTTTTACACAGCCTCATCGGTGGGGTCATCTCCCGGAAACCGGCTGCATCCCAGTAATGGCGCGGATCGGGGATGCGCACGCGTACCACTTCACTTCCGGCAATGGTCTCGCGCTCGATATTGGCGGTGTGTATTGACGTCGAGGTCAGCGCCAACATGCAGCTTATGTAAGCAATAATTCGGTGCGACCCGCGCATGCGTGGATTCTTGTAGCGAGTTGTTTCCATTATGACCGGAGTCGCGGGCCGAGGTTCGACTTTACATTTGGAAAGTCATTTCTGTTCAGCATATTTCTGGAACCAATCACATCTGAGCCGGGGATTTGCACGCGCCAATGCTCTCATTTCATCAGCGCGATAGAAGTCCGCGCATTGCAGAACACGCAGGCGAGGTAGGCCTTGCAAGGGTTTGAGCGACCGGTCAGAAACCTTCAGATTGGTGAGAAACAGCGACTCCAGCTTCTCCAGTTTGGACAGCGGTGCCAGAGAGCCAATCCGCATCGGGCTCCACATACTGCCTTCCACCCCCAGAGCCCGCAAACCGTGAAGCGCGGACAGAGGTTCAACGGACGATACTTTCTTGAAGTTTTCCAGCCCAAGAGATTGCAAAGACTTTAGCGGCGCTGCCCACTTCAAATCGCCAACCCGTGTTGCACTATTTATCACCAATCGTTCGAGTTTTGGCAGCGACCGCAGTCCCGTAAAGTCGGAAGCGGTGACCGTCTCCATGTAAAGAATCCGGAGAGCCGGAATCGTGCAAATTTCGTCCAGAAACGATTGATCTACACCGTAAGCCCACAGCACTTCCAGATGCTGCAATTTTTCGACGCCGCGATGAGACCGTCGCTGGCGATGCAACGACAGTGAGGTTGCCGCTGGATCCACATTCTCGAGTGAAAACTTGCGTTCTGGAATGCGGTCCCACTCGAACGCGATACCGGCGTCAATTCTTTCCCGGTGCGATTCGTGGGCAATGGTCAACTTGATGGCCTATCCTAATATTACCTGGCGCCGGAATGCATTATTCCGCGAATTCGCCCTGCGGTAAGGAGTGGAGTCTGGTTTATCGATTCTTTTTGTGTCGCGACACTTTTCACCGTCCATGGTATTCGTCTATTTCCGATTCTTCCTCGAAGTCGAAAATTTGCTTCGTCTCGCCGCTTCGAATGGCAGCGCAGCCCAGTCCTTGGCTACTGCCGGATCGTCGTAGATTTCTTCGGGGGCCATAAAGTAGGACATCTTCATCGGTTCGCCATTCTTGACGTACTCGAATTGCTCCAGACCCCGTCCGGAAAACCTTGCGGCTATCTCTGCGTCTGCCTTGAGATACAAGACGCCGTTGGCAACCAGCCCAAACATAAGCCCGTCGTGATACACGCCGTGACCGCCAAACATCCGCCGCGTATCAATGGGGCCAAACTCCCTGAATACTTCGTGCAAGAAATTGACGAACTCGTCCATTTTTGTCTCCGGTATGTAGCCCCTCGCATCTGCGGCGCGGTTCCAGCGTTTACGACTGGCGGCTAACCTTCACTTTCTCCGAACGGAGGAAGTTCAGCGTGGCGCGGCAAGTCGTCTGCAAATTCGGCCCACGACAAATGCTTCGAGTGCCGATAGTGCAAAGATGGAGTTATTGCCCCGGGTTCGTCCAGGCTGCCAATGGAAATGTCTATCAGTCCTGGCAGAAAGCTGGCGGTAAAGCTGATCTGCGTTCCGCATCGGGCGCAGAAACCTCGTTGCGCGTCTTTTGAAGACTCGAACTGCTTTGGGCTTTTATTCGGGAAGACGACCTGGGTTTGTTGATACATTGCCCACGCGACCGCGGGCGCAGCATGCGCCTTTCGGTACATTGTGCAGTGGCATATTGCGGCGAACATTGGTTCACCGGCAAGGGCGTAACGGACGTCGCCACACTGACATCCTCCTGCAAGGTTTGTATCCGCCATTTTTCTCCTCCGAGGCTCTAGTAAAACCTGACGTTCAGTATCTTCGAGAGATTACCTGCTTATGTCGTGCAGCTTTTGTGGGTCAGCGATCGGTCCACATTAAACCGGTACCTTTCGACATCGCGTCATTGCATGCTTTTGCGATTTCCGAGAACGCTTGTTCTACAAACTCGTCACCCCCGTGAATTTCCGATGCGCGCCCGGAATTATCCAGGCGTTCGCGCCTTAGTTCCGGGTTCAGGCTTTTGATCATTGCAAGCAGTTGCTGAACGTCCTGACTCAGGAACGCAAAATTTTCACCGTCAATGACCACAGCAGGCGTTTTCTTCCCGGTTTTGAACCAGGTTTGAAAAACACTGCCAACGTTGTTCACAATGTCGTCAGTGCCGTTGAGAATGTAGTGAAAGGCCTTTACCTGACGGTGACTGATTTCAGTCGAGTATGCATCCTGTTCATGATCCGGCCAATCGCCCGGGAGTTCAGGTGGTTGCTTCCCCAATAGCCGGGACATCAGGCCCGGCTTCAAATCCGGCGTCTCTCCACAGAGGTATGCGTCGAAAAGAGTGGGGTTGTCTTTCAGAAAATCCAGGTGCGCGTCTGGCACCGTGTATAACATCATGTAAGAAGCCACGCGTGTTCCTCTGTTCTATTTCACGAATCGATTCGGGAGGACGCTATTTACATGCCAGCAGTTCGTGAGCTTCACCGTGACCCTTCTCAGGATCGCAATTGACCGTTGCGCGGTAGATCCGTCAGAAACATTTGCCCGGGTTCGTGGGCGCTTTCCGCGACCGCCTGCGGTGTCACGCCGCATCCCCAGAGCAAGGGCACCTCGTTTTCGCGAATCGGAACAGGATCGCCGTAGTCGGGCTGGCTTAAATCGTCAATGCCGATCGCCCAGGGTCACCGATCTGGATCGGGGCGCCGTGTGCGTGTGGGTAGCGGGACGATAACTTGCGGACGAGTTCGACTTTTGTTTCCGGGATCGGACGCATGCTCACAACCATCGGTCCGTGAAACCGGCCTGCCGGCACACAGGGCAGGTTGGAAACAAACATGGAAACTTTCGAATTGACCTCCACGTTTCGCGGGGTAAACCAGCTTCGATCAATGCGTGTTCGAACGTGAAGCTGCAGCCCAGCAGTACAGAAACCAGATCGTCGCGCCAGAGTTCACGAATATCTGCCCGCTGCTCAGCCAGGGAACCGTTTCGGTAGACGCGATATCCCGGAAGGTCGGTGCGCAGATCCGCGCCGGGCGCAGCGTGGGCCGGCTCTGGATCGCCGGGAGGTGTGATTTCAATGACTGGGCACGGAGCAGGATTGCGAGTACAAAACGCGGCGAATTCGATGGCGCAGTCTTTTGGAAGAATGACCAGGTTCGCTTGCTGATAGGACGGACAATGCCCCGCAGTGGTGCCGCGCCAATCGCCACGGCGAGCAGCTGCCCGCAGCTCTTGTGGGTTCGTCAACATCTGCATTGATGTTTCATTGACTTGCCGTGGCGTTTCGATTTGGACAGACATCGTGGTTTGTTCCTGCGCATAGCGCGAGATGCATATCCCGTAGTAGATCCGGTTCGGGCGTTGCGTGTCAATTGGACTGCTTTCGGCAGTGCTTTACCGTCAGCTCTTGTCACGTGCGTTGAACCACAGACCGCGAATGTTCGGGACGTCTGGCACAACCGGACACATAGTAAGCTGCACTGCCCGGTTCGCGGTGAGCGGGACGGTCCGGCAGTTGCAGGATCAACTGCATGCGGGTGCATCTATATCTTTACCGTATTTTCTGCTTTACTGCGCCGCATCAGACGAATGTCTCCTACATCCGTACCGAAGCCATGCTTTTCATAGAACGGAACCATTTCGGGAAGGCAGTAGAGTTCAAAATGTTTGGCCCGTTGCAATTCGGGGTGGCTTTCGACAAGCGACATGATCTTGTTTCCAAGACCGGTGCCGCGTTGGTTCGGGGCAACGATCACGTCTAATATGAGCGCCTTGAATGTAAAGTCGGTCAGTATTCTGGCGAAGCCTTGCAAGTGGCTGGCGTCATCGACGACGCCTATGCAGATCTGTGAACCGGCGACGCCGCGCCGGGTGTCTTCGAGGCTGCGGCCACGGATCCACCACTCGGCCCGATAGAGTGCGTGTAGATCTTCGATGTTTCTGTCGCTGAGTTCGTGGATCACTTTCATGGCATCGTTTTTCAAAAATCAAAGTTCACAATTATGCACACGAACTCAGATTTCGCCGGAGGGGTGCGTCGTCGCGGATTGAACACAAAGGCCTCCGAACGCCAGGAATGCTACTTGACTAGCAGGAGTGTTTTTTCGTGGTTGGTCTCGTCAGCGGCGACAGCAATATTCCGATTTGCGCAACAGTGTGCAGAGTTCAAATTTACCGACCGGGAGGATTTTTAACATGGCAAACGAACACCTGGGCGCAGATCCATTTCAGGGCAATGCGCTGATTCCGCATGATGAGCTCACCGCGCTGACCTTGACGCAGGATGCACGCAACCCGAGAGTGGCGCGCATCACGTTCAATCGTCCCAATCAACTGAACGCAATTACGTTCAATACGCCCGGCGAAATTCGCCGCGCGGTAGAGGCCGCGAATTCAATCGACGAGATCCATGTAATTGTGCTGCAGGGCGCGGGGCCGGCGTTTTGTGCCGGTTATGATATTAGCATGTATGCTGAGCGTGAGGAAACGCATCCGTGCAAGCAGGAGTCTGAGCCGTGGGGCCCTATGCTTGATTACCGCACGATGCGAAGTTACACCGATGATTTCATGGCGCTCTGGCGATCGCACAAACCGACGATCGCGCGCATGCACAAGTACGCCATAGCCGGCGGATCAGATATTGCACTGTGCTGCGATCAGATCGTCATGGAAGACAGCGCCCGGATTGGTTATATGCCGGTCCGCGTGTGGGGTTGCCCGACTACAGCGCATTGGACTTATCGCCTCGGACCGGAACGGGCCAAGCGAATGTTGCTCACCGGTGACCTGATCGATGGCGTTACCGCCGAACGCTGGGGATTGGTAGGAGAGTCCGTACCCGGCGCGCAACTCGATGACGCGGTGAACAGACTGGCCGATCGTATCAGCGGCGTGCCGACCGGCATGCTCATGATGCAGAAGATGATTGTCAATGAATCGATGGAGCGCCAGGGGCTGCTGGCGAGCCAGAGTATGGCCACGATTTTTGACGGAATTACACGGCACAATCCGGAAGGCGTATGGTTCAGGCGGCACGCGCAGTCCGGCAAGTAGCCAGATTATGGTGGGAGTCTTGTCCGCCCCGATATAGTGGTGGGCGGAGTGAAACAGTTAACGCAAATGACGGAGGAACGAGAATGACTGAGGAACGACAATGACAGTGCGCGTGGAAAAGCAGGGGCTGGTAACTACAGTCATACACAGTCGCCCCGAAGCCATGAACGCGATGGACCCGGAAAGCGCCGACGCATTGGTCGCCGCGTTCAACGAATTCGACAACGATCCCGATGCAAGTGTCGCAGTCTTCTGGGGCGAGGGCGGCGCTTTCTGCGCCGGCTGGGATCTGAAGCTTGCCAGTGCATTGTCGGGCCAGGACGCGCACCTGCGCGAACTCGATTGCGAGGAGAGCAAGGCTGAATTTCCGCGCGGCCCCATGGGGCCGAGCCGCATGGCGTTGTCCAAACCCGTTATTGGAGCTGTCGCTGGTCCCGCCGTTGCCGGAGGTATGGAGCTGGCGCTCTGGTGCGATGTGCGGATTATGGAAGAAAGCGCGTACATGGGCGTGTACTGCAGGCGTTGGGGCGTGCCGCTTGTCGATGGTGGTACCGTCTGGCTGCCGCGTCTTGTCGGGCAAGGCCGTGCGATGGAAATAATCCTGACCGGGCGCAAGGTGCCGGCACAGGAATGTCTGGAAATCGGCGCGTGCGAGCGAGTCGTTCCTGATGGACAGGCGCGCGAAGCTGCCGAAGCGATGGCGCGCGAAATTTCAAAGTTTCCTCAGGGTTGCATGAGGGCAGACCGTCGGTCGGTTTATCTCCAGCATGGAATGAGTGTGGAAGAGGGATTGCGATCTGAATGGCGCAACAGTTCTCCGATGTTGGCCGCCGAAGGTGTTGCCGGTGCGACTCGATTCAAGTCGGGCAAGGGACGGCACGGTAATTTCGATGACATCTGACGATCGGGTTTCAGCACGTAAATAGTCGACTTGTTATTTACGCACTATCTGGATTCTTCCGGCTCCTTGCCGATGCTATCCTGCGGTCATTCCATAAACACATGCGCATCAACAATGAACTCCTCCCGTAACGACGCTTCCAGCGCACTGCTCGTCGACGTCCAGCATCATCCGCAAGGCGCGGTCTACCGTTTGACTGTCAACCGGCCGGACAGGCTCAACATACTCAACACTGCTGCGATGGCGGATATGCTTGGCGCGCTGGGATCTATTGCCGATGATGACGCCGCCAGGGCCGTCATTCTTGCAGGCGCCGGGGGCAAGTCGTGGATCGGTGGCGCAGACGTCAACGAAATGGTGTCACTGAACAGCCAATCCGCGAAAGAATTCATCACCCGGCTGCACACGGTGTGTCAGGCGCTGCGTGAATTGCCGGTGCCCGTGGTTGCAAGTATCGAAGGATACTGTCTGGGTGCCGGGCTCGAGATAGCTGCTTGTTGCGACCTGCGCTTTGCTACTCCGGCCAGTCGGTTCGGCATGCCGGAAGTGCTGGTCGGCATTCCTTCGGTTATCGAGGCGGCGGTGTTACCGCGTCTGATCGGAACCGGACGTGCCCGCGATCTGGTCATGACCGGGCGCATCATCAACGCCGCAGAGGCATCCGAATGGGGGTTGGTTGAGCGCATCGATCCGAACCGGCAGCTCGATACCGTCGTGAACGAGCGCGTCGCGATGATCTTGAATGCCGGTCCCGGGGCGATCCGCTCCCAAAAGGTACTGTGCCGGCAGTGGGAGGAATTGCCGCTCAGTCAGGCGATTCAGGCCGGCATCGACGCGTTCCACGACGCATATCTTACTGACGAACCACAGGAATACATGCAGCGGTTTTTGCAACGGCGCCGCGGTTGAGCGGTGCCGACTCTACAACGGCGAGTGCGCATATCCGCGTACAACCGCTCTGATTTCTGCCTGGAAACAGGGTATGCGATGATGTGCCTGCCTGACTACAAGACAGAGGAGAGACATGAGATTCGGCGTCTTCTATGAGCTGCAACTGCCCAAGCCCTGGGCTCAGGATTCCGAGCACAAGCTGATTAACGAGGCGATCGACCAGGTTCAACTGGCGGACCGTATCGGCATCGATTGCGCCTGGGCTGTAGAGCATCACTTTCTGGACGAATATTCGCACTGCTCGGCGTCCGATGTATTCCTGAGCGCAATCGCGGCAAAGACCGAACAGATCCGTGTGGGCTTCGGTATTCGTCAGGTGATTCCGGGCTACAACCACCCTGCGCGCACGGCGGAATCGGTGGCAATGCTCGACCTTTTGTCGAACGGCCGGGTCGAGTTCGGTATAGGTGAAGGCGCCACGCGACTGGAACTGCACGGCTACAGCATCGAGGCAAAGCGCAAGCAGGCACTCGCGCTGGAGGCTGCCGAACAGATCGCGAACATGATGGTCATGGAACCTTATCCCGGTTATGAAGGTGAGGGTTTCACGATGCCCTGCCGTAACGTACTGCCAAAGCCGCTGCAGAAGCCGCATCCGCCGATGTGGATGGCGTGTACCAATCGCAAGACGATAGAGACAGCGGCGCGCAACGGACTCGGTGCGCTGGCGTTTACCTTTCTTGATCCGGAAGAAGCCAAAACGTGGGCCGACATCTACTACTCGATCATCAAGTCTGAAGAATGTGTCCCTCTCGGACACAGGGTCAATGCGAACATCGCAATGGTGGCCGGCTTTTCCCTGCGCCAGGATGCAGAAGAGGCACGACGGCGCGGCATGGACGGTTTTGCATTCTTCCGCTATGCCATCAATGCGCTGGTTGCAAACGACGCGAAGCCGGGGCGCAGCACGTTGTGGGAGGAATTCGAGGAACTCAAGGACCGGGATTTACCGACGATTGGCGCGCCGGGCATCGGCACACCCGCGGACTACTGTGAACTGGTCCGTGGATTCAGCGACGTTGGCGTTGACCAGATTATTTTTCTTCAGCAAGGTGGCAAGAATCGCCACCAGCATATCTGCGAGAGCCTCGAGCTGTTCGGCCGCGAAGTGTTGCCGCAGTTTGTCGAAGGCCGTGAAGAGCGTGAGGCGCGCAAAGCCGAGGAGCTGGCGCCGTATATCGAGAAAGCATTGCAGCGCAAGAAGCGCATGCCGGCACTGGCGGAGGAGGATATCCCGATCGTCAAAGCGTCGCGCGAGCGCGAGGCGATTTACAAGCGGGCCTGAACGCTCACGGCCGTCGGCCCGCTGCCCGGCGGCGCTGCCGGCAGCACGCGCCGGAAATTTACAGCGCTACGGAATCCAGACGGGAGCGCTCGCAGTGGTCGCTCCGAACCTGCGATCTTTTGCTTCTTCGCGCAGGATATCGAGTTCGGTTTTCAGCACATTGCGGCCGAGCTGAGCTTGCGGATCGGAAGGGTAGTAGGCGAGTTCGCTTTCGGGTTCGCTGGCCACGCGCGTGCCGATGAGAACCCGCGCTTTGGTGTAGTCGTACGCTTCGGCGCGGTGCAGCAATACGGCCCGATTGTCCCAGATCAAGGTGTCGCCGGCGCGCCATTTGTGCGTGTATACGCGGGACGGCTCAGAGACAACAAATTCGACCAATGACCTGATCAAGCGCTTGCTCTCTTCGCGGGCAAGCCCGGGAATGCCAAAGGCATGGCGCCCTACGAACAGGTTTTTCACACCAGTCTCCGGGTGCACCTTCACAAGCGGCCGTAAATACGCTTCGCCGTGGTAAATGGTGTTCTCGTCCTCGGGTGGAAAGTCGCCGACGTCATTGGCCTGCGAGTACTGCGTCGAATGAAACGCGCTCAGCTTTTCTATGCGATCCATGGTCGCCTGATCCAGTGCCGTGTAGCCTGCCCGCAAGTCCGCCAATTGGGTCTCACCGCCTTCGTCGGGCGCAATGACCGCAGATAGAATTCCGCACTTGCTGCTGACAGGTTTGTATGTAGAGTCGGTATGCCAGGCTTCGTTGCCGACATTGATACGTATGCGCTGAGTATCGACGTCCAGAATTTCGCCAAAGCTGCCATCTTCCTGCTTCTCTACATTTGCAAACAACGTTGCGCCAAACTCGAGTTCACCGAAACGCTCGCCAAACGCTGTATTCTCTTCCTTGGACAAAAACTGGCCCGGAAACGCCAGGAAAGCATACTCAAGGAAAGCGGCCTTGATACGGGAAATTTCGTCCTGTGTCAGCGTAGCCAGTGCGACGTCGGTGACAACTGCGCCAAATACCTTGTTCTGTACGGGTGAGATATTCATGTCGATCTGGATTCCGGTTCCTGAACCAGTTGGTCAGTGAGCATAAAAGTATAAACCCGATGCATACGTTCCGTTGCGGCGCTTGGAGGGACAAATGCGCCGGCTCACGTCGGCACGACCGTTTGCGGTTTCGCA
>CATOSA010000039.1 GCA_951812315.1 uncultured Burkholderiales bacterium | reverse complement strand
CACACGGCACGCGCCCGACGTAATCCCATTCTGCGCGGGTTCGAACGTCAACAAGCTTCGCACCAGGCGCGGACTGCATGAGCGTGTAGGCCTCCGGCGGCATCAATGCACCAACATAGGGCACTCGCAGCTGTTGCCCCCGTTCTTGGGCCGCCTCAATAATTTCGGAAATAGTCATGTCGTCTTCAAATAAGGATTGAACAAACTCAAAACAGGCCATCAATATCTGTTCACACCAGCATCATAGCCACTCCGTGCGGAGTTGTTCGCGCACGCAATAATAATATTTGCAATCAATCTGTTAACAGCGCCTCTCGAATGAAAGCTTGTTCCTTGATGTTGTACCACAGCAGATCCGGGGGCATCTTTCCCGCCTGAGGTTTGCCAAGTCGGCCTTCCTCGCGCTGATGGATTTGTTCAATACACAATGCGCCAATCAGGAACGCAATAGCAGATTTAGATGGGCACATCCCGAAATACGAACGGGTTGGCATCGTCAAACGCCGCTTTACAGCCCAAAGTGGTGCGCAGTAATGCGCCAAGCCCCACACTGGTGCATAATTGCATGCGGCGCACACGCCTTATAAAAATAACTCGTTGATTTTTAAGATATTTTGTATGGGCGCGCTTTCTGCTGAAAGGTGCCGCTAATCCGTTTCCCAAACTATTCCGTTCAGTACAGGAGGAGAGTAATGGCTTCACCGGCCGATGTTTTGAAAATGATCAAGGACAACGATATCAAGTTCGTTGACCTGCGTTTCACGGACACCCGTGGCAAGGAGCAACACACGTCCGTCCCCGCAAAATACTTCGACGACAGTAAATTCGAAGACGGACATGCGTTCGACGGCTCCTCCATCGCCGGGTGGAAAGCCATCGAGGCTTCGGACATGCTGTTAATGCCCGACGCGGACTCAGCGCGGATCGACCCGTTCACCGACGAACCCGTTCTCAACATCACTTGTGATGTCGTCGAGCCGAGCGACGGAAAGGGCTATGACCGCGACCCGCGTTCCATCGCCAAACGTGCAGAAGCCTACCTGAAGTCCACTGGCATTGGCGACACCGCTTACTTCGGCCCGGAGCCGGAATTCTTCATTTTTGACGGCGTCACCTGGAACGTGGATATGAGTGGCAGCTTCGTGAAGATCAATTCGGAAGAGGCACCCTGGTCGAGCGGAATCGAATTCGAGGGCGGCAACATGGGTCATCGAGCGCAACCCAAAGGCGGCTATTTCCCGGTCGCGCCGGCCGACTCTCTGCAGGATATCCGTAACGCGATTTGTCTCGCGCTGGAATCGCAAGGCGTTGAAGTTGAAGTCCACCACCACGAAGTAGGCGCACCGGGCCAGAACGAGATCGGCACACGTTTTAACAGTCTGGTGAAACGCGCGGACTGGATGCAGATTCTGAAATACACGGTCTGGAATGTCGCCGCCTCGTACGGCAAAACCGCGACATTCATGCCAAAGCCTGTTGTCGGCGACAATGGATCAGGCATGCACGTTCACCAGTCAATCTGGAGAGACGGCAAAAACATGTTCGCAGGTAACGGTTATGCCGGCCTGTCCGAAACCGCGATTTATTACATCGGCGGCGTCATCAAGCATGCGCGCGCGCTGAACGCGATTACCAATCCCTCCACCAACTCGTACAAACGCCTGGTTCCGGGTTTCGAGGCACCGATCAACCTTGCCTACTCCGCTCGCAACCGTTCAGCGGCAGTGCGGATTCCGCACGTAACCGGTTCGGCCGCGCGCCGCATCGAGGTGCGTTTTCCGGATCCGATGGCCAACTCCTATCTGGCTTATACCGCATTGCTCATGGCAGGTATCGACGGAATTCAGAACAAGATTCATCCTGGCGATCCGGTCGACAAAAATCTCTACGACCTGCCCCCTGAAGAGGCGAGCAAGATCACGCACGTGTGCTCTTCGCTCGAAGAGGCAATCGGGCACCTGGATAGTGAACGGGCGTTTTTGACAAAGGGTGGCGTGATGTCGGATGACATGGTTGATGCCTACATTGAGCTCAAGAACGAGGAAATCAACCGCTTCCGCACGACGACCCACCCGGTCGAATTTGACATGTACTACAGCAGCTAAGTCCGGTAGTCGGCCGGACATTAGGTGCTCAATATCGAAACGGAAAAAGGCGGGGCACTCCCGCCTTTTTTTGTCCGGAATCAGACAGGTCACAAGCGCCACTACGCACTGTTTGCCACGTCATTACTGCTGAATTAGACTCTGGTGGATAATCTTACCCGTGGTCCCGTCAGGGCATACTCCTATTCATATGGTTCGACAATCATCGTCGCTTGCTATTGCGTTTGCGGCGTATCTGCTGTGCATGTCGGCTGCGTCTGCAGATATCTGCATGTACCGGAACGCCGCCGGAGAGATAACCTATTCCAACGTCGCCGATGCGCCTCCAAAGAATGCAACGAAGATTCGCTGCTTCAAGGAAGAGAAAGAACCAGCCGCATCAACGGCAAAACCACAACCGAAGCCAAAGGCGGGCAGCAATTTTCCGAGTGTCGACAAGAAGACCCAGCGCAAGCGCGACGACGATCGGCGCAATATTCTGGAACAGGAACTCGCAGCGGAGCGAAACCGGCTGGAGGTCGCACTCCAGCAGTTGAAGGAGCAGGAATCGGTGCGCCTGGCAAACGAGCGCGACTATCAGCGGTATGTGGATCGCGTTCAGCCTTTTCGGGATGCGGTCGCAAATCACGAGCGCAATGTCCAGGCAATTCAAAGCGAGATCAACAATATGCGCTGATCGGGCAGACAGAGGAGCACGCGGCCCACGCGTGTCAGGTTTGTCGATCTCATCGGACTTTCCCGCTGCCCACCCGCGACGGCACCGCCACCACACTGACGACGCCTCTCGCGCCGGAACAAGGGGCGCGGAGTGAGTAGCACCAGCACGATTTCGGATTCACACCCCGGACTGGAATCTTTGGCCACCGCAGTGGTCGTTCTGGATGCCGAACATAGCGTGCGCTACTTCAATCCGGCGGCAGAAAACCTATTCGCCCTCAGTGCGAAAAACATCGTAGGCCATCCACTGGAAAGAGCATTTCAGGATGCGTCAACATTGAACGCCGCGCTCGATTACGCCCGCGAGCACAACTGCAGCTATACCCTGCATGAACTCAGTCTGCAGGTAAATGGTGGCGCAGAGTTCGATTTGTCCTGCACGGTGACACCTGCCGACGGCGCACTCGCAAGCAATTTTCTGATCGAGTTCAACCTGCGCAACCAGCAATTACGAATCGCACGCGAAGAACGCCTGCAAGACCAAAGTGAGCGAAACCGCGAACTCATACGCAATCTCGCGCACGAGATCAAGAATCCGCTGGGTGCCTTGCGAGGTGCGGCACAGTTGCTGGACCGCGAGCTTGACCGCGAGGAACTGCATGAATATACACAAGTGATCATCAAGGAAGCCGATCGCCTGCGCTCGCTCCTGGACAGGTTGCTCACCCCTAACCGGCTACCACAAATAGTTCGCTTCAATGTTCACGAAGTTCTTGAGCGAGTGCACAGTTTGCTGCTGGCCGAATTCCCGACAGGGTTGAACATCAAGCGCGATTACGACACCAGCCTTCCGACCCTGACAGGCGACCGGGAACACATCATCCAGGCCGTGCTAAACATCGCGCGCAATGCCGCTCAGGCAATGCAGGGCAATGGCGAGATCATTTTGCGCACGCGAGCCGCACGGCAAATCACACTGGCGAAGAAACTGCACAAGCTCGCGATACTCATTCAAGTCGTTGACAACGGACCCGGCGTGCCCGAGAACATCAAGGACCAGATATTTTTTCCGTTAGTCACTGGCCGCGAAGACGGCAGCGGTCTCGGCCTGACGCTTGCCCAGGCATTTGTCAGCCGGCACCACGGTACGATTGAGCTGGAAAGCCGGCCCGGCCACACAAGTTTTTCCGTGCTGTTGCCCATCGGCAATGCGAGTCAGGACGACACTGCCACTGGCATCGACAGCCCCGGGCAACATGAATTCACAGGGCAAGGCAAACTGGCTGTACAGATTGGGAAGCGCTCATGAAACCGGTCTGGATCATCGATGACGACCGTTCGATTCGCTGGGTTTTCGAAAAAGCGCTGTCCAGAGAAGACATCGCGTTCAAGCTGTTCTCCTCTGCACCCGAAGCCCTGGCTTCCCTCGAACACAGCTCGCCACAAGTTGTCGTGAGCGATATTCGCATGCCAGGCGGCTCAGGCCTGGAGTTGCTCGAAACTATCAAGGAGCAATACCCGAATCTACCTGTCATTATCATGACCGCATACTCGGATCTGGAAAGTGCGGTCGCTTCGTTTCAGGGTGGCGCGTTCGAGTATCTGCCCAAGCCTTTTGATGTCGATCACGCCATCGATCTCATCCGGCGGGCAATGAATGAAAGCCTCAGCCAGGACGACGTCGCCGACGCGCCGGATGCGGTGCCGGAAATTCTGGGCCAGGCGCCCGCCATGCAGGAAGTGTTTCGCGCAATCGGCCGCCTCGCGCAATCGCAGGCAACGGTCCTCATTAACGGCGAATCCGGTACCGGCAAAGAACTCGTCGCGCGTGCGCTGCATCGCCACAGCCAGCGAGCCGGGCGGCCGTTTATTGCGATCAACACCGCATCGATTCCGAAAGAGCTGTTGGAGTCGGAACTGTTTGGGCATGAACGCGGCGCATTTACCGGCGCATTGTCCATGCGCCGCGGCCGCTTCGAACAGGCAGAGGGCGGCACCCTTTTTCTGGATGAGATCGGCGACATGCCTCCCGATTTGCAGACGCGATTGTTAAGAGTGCTGTCGGACGGTCATTTTTACCGTGTCGGCGGACACCAGCCAATCCGTGCAGATGTTCGCGTGATCACGGCAACACACCAGGATCTTGAACAGCGGGTCAGTGAAGGCCTGTTCCGGGAAGATCTTTTTCACAGGCTGAATGTCATTCGCCTGCGCCTGCCGCCGCTGCGTGAACGGCGCGAAGACATTCCTCTGCTGGCGCGGCATTTTGCGCAGGCAAGCGCTCGAGAACTCGGTATCGAACCCAAGCGGCTCACCGAAGATGCGATCAAGTATCTCGCGTCGCGCGACTGGCCGGGCAATGTTCGCCAGCTCGAGAACGTCTGCCACTGGATCAACGTCATGGCGCCCGGCGTGACGGTCGATGTCAAAGGCCTGCCGCCGGAACTGCAAGCCGAAACAAACGAGTCAGGCGATGATGACTGGGTATCCGCCCTCGACCGGGAAATCGAACGGCGACTGCAGCGTGGCGAAACGCCGATTCTCAACGAACTGGGCCGCCAGTTCGAAAGCACCTTGATCACGCGCGCGCTTTCTCATACCGGTGGTCGCCGTATCGAAGCCTCGCACCTGCTCGGCATGGGCCGCAACACGCTGACGCGCAAGATTCAGGAACTGCATCTGGAGGAAGCGGCCAAAGACAAATGACCTGGAAGCCTGCATATTTCACGAAGGATTCGCTTGTCAGGGGAAATGTGCCTAAACAGATTGGACGATCGGGCGCAGAGGAATAGCCAGACTATTGCTCAAGGTCGATCGTTCTAGCTGTGACGGCACATTTTTCCTGAAAGCGAATAGGTACAAACTGCTACCGTGAGGCAAGGTCCCAAAATGTCGCTATCAAGTTGATTAGTTTCGCGAACCGTTTGGATACACGACCGTCTTTGTGAAATATGCAGGAACTAGCAAGGGTTCTCGCCTTGCTCCGGTCTGACCGCGGCCGTACCGGAAATTCAGCTACACGTGAATCCAGTTGTGCGCAGGTTCAATCGTGCGCACAGCCGGCAACTTCATTTGCCACTGATATCGGCAACAACCGGCGCATGATCGGAAGGACGTTCCTGCGCGCGTATGTCTTTCAGTATCGAAACGCTGTTACACCGTTTGGCCAAAGCCGGTGATAGCAAAATATGATCAATGCGCACTCCCATTCCGCGTTTGAACGCATTAAGCCGGTAATCCCACCAGGTATAGGATTTCTCTGGCTGCTCGAACAAGCGAAAACTGTCGACCAATCCCAGGCCGAGCAAGCCGTTGAATGCTTCCCGTTCCGCATCGCTGCACAGCACTTGTCCCTCCCACGCTTTCGGGTCATGAACATCACGTGATTCCGGGGCGATATTGAAATCCCCGACCACCGCGAGTTCCGGATAACGTTCGAGTTCTTGTTCGAGCCAGCGCGTGAATGCGCCCAGCCAGTCCAGCTTGTAGCGGTACTTGTCAGAAACGACGCTTTGCCCATTCGGAACGTACGCGTTAACAACCCTGGCTGAACCAAACGTCGCCGCGATGACCCGTTTCTGTTCATCGGCAAAATCGGGAATGCCATTAACCGTTTCAGCAACGGGCTCGCGCGAAACAATGGCGACGCCGTTGTACGTCTTCTGTCCTGAATAGACGACGTGAAAGCCGGCGTCTTCGATCTGCGCGGCCGGAAACTTCGGGTCATCGATCTTGGTTTCCTGCAGACAGACAATGTCCGGCGGATCGGTGTCGAGCCAACCGAGCAAATGCAGCATCCGGACTTTCAACGAGTTAACGTTCCACGTAGCAATTTTCATCTATCCCTGAAAGCCTTTATCAGCAGGTTATTCAATATTGGTTCTTGCGCGCCCGGCTACACGCTAGCAGCACAGACACTATTCGGGAATCGGTCGCCGATGCGCCCAGCATAGCGACATGAAACTTCAGGCGTGCAGCCATGCAATCGAATGCTCCTCATTCCTGATCGCTTTGAATCCTGGCGACACTTTCTCCGAACCGGGGCTACGCGGCTGAAACCGCTCCGGCAACAAGCTCTTGCCTTATTCTCAGTTGCCGGCCGAAACTTTGAGGGTCGACGCTTTCTCTGCTTTCGCCGCGTCTCTGAGCCGCACCATCTCTTCCCAGCCGAGATAGCTGGTAATCCCGTCGTCGTCATAGAAAACGACCGGACCCTCGCACACGAACAGATACTCCGTGTCTTCGAGCGCTTCGGTTGCGCCGTGTAAAACACCGTTCGGCTCGTAATCGTAGTCGCCGGTCGCGAGGATCCCGTCGCGGACCTTCAGCTTCCCTTTGAGGACATAGGTGTGTGCGTCGGACAAGTGCTTGTGAGGCGCAGCCACGTAACCCTTCTTCCAGTGAAACAGAGCAACCCAGCGACCCGTCTCGGGGCCCGCCCACAGGACTTTCAACCATGCCTTGCCGGGCTCGGTTTCGATCCATGGCTCGTCGGCCCGCACGATAATGTCGGACAATTGATCATTGATGGGTTGCAGATTCTGCAAAGGCATTGCTCGCTCCTCGCGTCCTGTTGCGGCGACAGCAGTATAGCCCGCAGCATCGACGGGATCTCGCGAATGAGATCGCGGCGGCAAAAGCCGGAGCACTATTTCAGAGTTACCACCCGGACGAGGGTTAAACGCCCGCAGACAGGCGTTGGTGTGGATGAAGATTCGCTACCAAACTACGGGAAGCGCGACTCAACTTTCGCGAAAATTCGTAAAACTGCCGCTAAAAGTCGTCTTCGTCGTCCAATTCGCCGTCTTCTTCACCGAACTCGTCATCTTCGAAGTCATCATCGTCGAAATCCGAATCGTCGATGTCGTCTTCAGAAGCGTCCGCATCCGGGATATGCGGCGTTACCGATATCATCGCGTCACGGGGATAACCCGCTGAATCAAGTGCAGAATTCCAGCAGCCCTGTTCGAACCCCTGTATCACGATGTCACCGATCTCAGCTACCGGAACCGCCGGCTCACCTTTCGTAAGCTCATTCAGCTTCTCGTTTACATCGGGTGTCATCGCATCGAGCACGGTATGGGGGACACCGCGCCCAATAAGAAGCGCACTGGCGCCATCGCAGGGAGCACCACAATCCTTGGTCAAATATATCGTCACCGGGTACTTGCTCACAGCAATTTGCAGCTCGTACGGAAGATCCGGCGTCGGCGCATCGGACTCGGCCATCGAGTGTGTGACATTGCGTGCACCGGTCGGCGGCGGCAAATCGCTATAGAAAACGTTTCCTTCCGCGTCCTCCCAGCGATACGTATCGTCCCGGTGATCGTCCGCGCCAGCACTGGTACAGCACAAAACCAGAATACCAACAATAATCAGCAGCTTATCGATCATGTCGCCTCCGCTGTGTCAGCCCTCCACAATCGTTGAAGCATCCACGATGCCATTGCCGGGCGATTAGTCGCGCGACGCTGCAGCATTTGCCAGATCTTCGCCTGCCGTATCATTGCCTGCGATAACCTTGTTTTGACATATCAATGCTCGTCATATCCCGCTTGTCGTGTCTCCGCTTGTCCTATCGCCGCTTGTCATGTCGCTATGCCGCAGCAAGGCGTCGATCGTCGGCTCTTGCCCCCGAAAAGCAATAAACGATTCCAGGGCCGGTCTGCTACCACCCTTGGCAAGTATCTCTTCGCGGAATCGTGACCCTGTGCGCTCGTCAAGAATCCCGTTCTTCTCGAATACGGCATATGCGTCTGCAGACAGAACTTCCGCCCACTTGTAGCTGTAGTAACCGGCAGCGTAGCCGCCACCGAAGATGTGCGAGAACCCGTTCGGAAAGCGATTGAACGGCGGCGGAACTATCACGGCAACCTTCTTGCGCACCTCATCGAGTACCTGCATCGGCGTCACCGGGCCGTCGGGATCGTAGTCATGGTGCAGGCTCATGTCGAATATTGCGAACTCGATCTGACGGACCGTCTGCATACCAATCTGAAAATTCTTTGCCGCGCGTAATTTCTCAAAAATCTCACGAGATATCGGGCTCCCGCTTTCCACGTGCTGTGTCATCGATTCCAGCACATTCCATTCCCAGCAGAAATTCTCCATGAACTGGCTGGGAAGCTCGACGGCGTCCCATTCCACGCCATTGATTCCGGAAACACCCAGGACATCGATTCGCGTGAGTAAATGGTGCAATCCATGCCCGAACTCATGAAACAGCGTAATTACTTCGTCATGCGTGAACAGCGCCGGCTTGTCTCCCACCGGCCCGGAAAAATTGCAGTTCAGATACGCGACAGGGGTTTGAAGCGCATCCCCTTTGCGGCGGCGCGTAATTGCATCGTCCATCCATGCCCCGCCACGCTTGGTCGATCTTGCGTACAAATCGGCATAGAACTGGCCGATAAGTTCGCCTTTGTCATCGCGGATCGAATAAAACCGCACGCCTTCATTCCAGCGTGGTGCATCATCGGCTTCGATGTGGACCCCATACAGTGCCTGCACAACGCCAAACATCCCTTCAAGCACTTTATGTTCCGGAAAATACCGTTTGACCTCCTGGCTGGAAAACGCATATCGCTCAAGCCGAAGCTTCTCCGAAGCGTAGCCAAGATCCCAGGGTTCGATCGACGTCAGTCCGAGCTCGCGTTTCGCAAATTCCTGCAACTCGTCCAGATCACGCTGCGCATAAGGCCGGGCTCGCGCCGCCAGCTCTGACAGGAACTCGTGCACCTGTTGCGCCGAATCCGCCATTTTCGATTCGAGTGACACTTGCGAGTAATCTTCGTATCCGAGTAATCGGGCCTGTCGTCGTCGTAGCGCAAGAATTTCTGCAATCAGCGGCGTATTGTCGCGCTCAGGCAGACCAAATTCGGACGCACGGGTCGCGAACGCACGATACATGCGCTCACGCAACTCCCGATTCTCGGCGTATTGCATGACCGGAAGGTAGGACGGCGCGTGCAATGTGAACTTCCAGCCACTGTTGCCATCTTCCTGCGCCGCCATTGCGGCCGCATCGAGGACATCATCGGGAATACCGGAAAGTTCGCTGCGCTCGGTAACAACCAGTTCGAACGCGTTGGTTGCGTCCAGCACGTTGTCATTGAACTTCGACGACAGTTCTGCAAGGCGCTGCGCGTTCTTCTTGAACTGCGCTTTGTCCCCGGACGCCAAGTCTGCGCCACCCAGCCTGAAATCGCGCAGTTCGTTGTCGACATACTTTCGCTGCGCATCACTCAGTTCCGAAAACGCAGGTGTTGCCTTGAGTGCTTTATAGCGGTCATGCAAGCCTTCGTTTTGCGCAAGATCGGTAAACAACTGCGTCACCTGGGGCAGATTCTCGTTGTACACGGTGCGCAGTTCCGGCGTGTTGGAAACAGCGTTCAGATGCGCAACCTGGCCCCACGCACGCCGCAGGCGTTCGATCGAATCATCGATCGGAACGACAAATCCCTCCCAGGTCGGGTCGCCTTCATCAGCGACAACTTGTTCGGCGACCGCACGCACGTCGGCGATCAATTCGGACATCGCCGGCGCAACAAAGTCGGGCGCGAATTCGGAAAATCGCGGCAATCCGGAAAAATCTAGTAATGGGTTCATGGCTGATTCGAGAAATTAGTTACTGCACATCGATCGGCGCTGCGCACTTTCGCGCATGCATTCAGGCAAGCGCGTTATTCGTAGACTATTTGGCCGCCCACGATTGTATACAAGACCTTCCCTTCCAGCTCGTGGCCGGTGAACGGCGTGTTGTAGCCCTGACTGCGCAATTGTGACGAATCGACACGCCAGCGCATAGCTGGATCGAAGATACACATATCCGCACGCGCACCGGCATCAAGACGTCCGACCGAAAGGCCAAGCAAGCGCGCGGGTGCCGTCGTCAGGCAGGCAAGCGCATCCACGAGCGAGACACCGGTCTCGTTCACCCACTTCAGCGCCAGCGGCAACAGCAGTTCCAACCCGGTAGCACCCGGTTCGGCTTCGGCAAACGGCAACTGCTTGTCATCGTCATCCAGCGGCGTATGGTCAGAACAGATCGCATCGATCGTCCCGTCCAGCAGCCCGGCTCGAATTGCGTCGCGATCGCGCTGGCCGCGCAACGGTGGAATCAGATGGCAGTTGGAATCGAAGTAAGCGATATCCAGATCACACAGATGGACATGATTCACCGACACATCGCAGCTCACGTCGAGGCCGATTGACTTCGCCTGCCGCACCATGTCGATTGCGTCGGCACTGGACAACCGGCACAGATGGACACGCGCGCCCGTCTCTCGAACCAGCAACAGAATCGTCGATACCGCCGCGGTTTCTGCAACCGCTGGAATCGTCGGCAATCCAAGGCGTGTTGCCACCTCGCCGTCATGCGCAACGCCGCCCGCTGCAAGGTTGGGGTCCTGGGGCCGCAACCATACCGGGTAGCCGATGGTCGCGGCATACTGCATCGCTCGCAACAACACTCGCGCATCCGGCAACGGTGCGTCACCTTGCGAAAACGCGACACAACCGGCTTCGCCAAGTTCAGACATCTCCGTCAGTTTCCTGCCTTCGAACGCCTGGGTCAGCGCACCTACCGGATAGACCTGCACCAGGTTGCGGCTGCGTGCCCGGTATTTGAGCATCTCGACCAGGCCCGGCTCGTCCAGCGGTGGCTCGGTATCGGGCGGGCAAGCAAGGCTGGTAATTCCTCCGGCTACTGCGGCGACAGTCTCACTGTCGAGGGTGGCACGATACTCCTGACCCGGTTCGCGCAATCTCGCTGCGAGATCAACCAGACCCGGGCACACGATCAGTCCTGACGCGTCGATCGTCCGGTCCGCATTGAACCCCGCCGGCGCTTCACCAATCGAGGCGACGTCCGCTCCGCAAACGTATACGTCCTTCGCTACGTCCAGGCCGTTTGCCGGATCGAGCAGGCGCCCGCCCTTGATATGGATATTCATTGCGACTGACCTGCCAGAATCGACATGACCGCCATGCGCACGGCAATGCCAAAAGTAACTTGCGGCAAGATCACCGACTGGCGGCCATCGGCAACGCTCGAATCGATTTCTACACCGCGATTCATCGGGCCCGGGTGCATCACGATCGCGTCAGGATCTGCAACGGCGAGTTTTTCCGGCGTCAGGCCGTAGTTCTTGAAGTATTCCTGCGCGCTGGGAAGCAGGTCGCCATTCATGCGCTCGTTCTGCAAACGCAGCATGATCACGACATCGACGTCCCGCAATCCTTCAGTCATATTGCGGAACACCTGCACACCGAGTTGCGATAAATGCGACGGCAAAAGTGTGGCTGGCGCAATCACTCTTACCTCCGACACACCCAGCGTCGTCAGCGCGTGAATCTGCGAACGGGCAACGCGCGAATGGAGAATGTCGCCGACGATTGCTACGCGCAATCCGGCGAACTCCTTTTTGTAATGGCGAATTGTGAATATGTCGAGTAGCGCCTGCGTCGGGTGCGCGTGACTACCGTCGCCGGCATTGATGACGTGAATGTTCGGCGCCACGTTGCTGGCAATCAGATTGGCAGCGCCACTTTGCGAATGACGCACTACGAACATGTCGGCGTGCATAGCCGACAGGTTCGCCACCGTGTCGAGCAGCGTTTCACCCTTGCTCTGCGACGAACTACCGACGTTAAGATTGATCACGTCAGCAGACAGCCGCTTGGCGGCGATTTCGAATGTTGTTCGCGTGCGCGTACTCGGCTCGAAGAACAGATTAAACACCGACTTGCCGCGCAGCAACGGAACCTTCTTGATCTCACGCTCGGTTACAGAAACGAACGACCGTGCCGTATCGAGGATGCTGATAAGAATGTCGCGGGGGATTCCCTCAATGGACAGCAGATGAACCAGTTTGCCGTTGCTGTCGATTTGCGGGTCGCGATTCATTTCTTTCCGATTACCTCTGCTCGCGGCTTGATGGATAACTGCATTGCGCCGTCGGGTTCGCGCTCAAGGGACACGAGTTCGTCGTCGCTGACTTTGAGCTCGGCACCCACAAACTGCGGTGCAACCGGCAACTGTCGTCCGCCGCGGTCAACCAGCGCAGCCAGCATTACGCAACCAGGCCGGCCATAATCGAATAATTCGTTCAGCGCTGCCCGGATAGTCCGGCCCGTATAAAGAACATCATCGACCAGAATAATATCGCGGTCGTTCACATCGAACGGAATATCCGATGGTTTTACGTTTCCCTGCAATCCGCGCCGGACGTAATCGTCGCGATAGAACGCGATATCAATCGTCCCCAGAGGGACTTCCGTTCCTAACGCTGCATGCAGTCGCTCTGCCACCCACACTCCGCCGGTGAATATGCCGATGATTCCGGTGCCGGGCTTGATGTTGCCCTTGATCTGTTTGATCAGGGCGGTCATCAGTTGCTCGGCGTCAGGCAGCGGGCTTTTGCGGTTAGCCGCCATGTGAAAAAAAGTCCTCAAGAATCGTTTGCGCAGCGACCTGGTCGAGATACGCTTTTTGTTTTCGGCCGCGCACACCTGCGTCGCGCAATATACTGGACGCTTCAGCCGAAGTATATCTCTCGTCAATCATGCGGCTGGAAATGCCGAACTCGCGTGTCAATGCTTCGCCAAAAAGGCATACCGCCGAATTCAACTTGTGCTCGGTCCCGTCAGTATTGACCGGCAAGCCGACGATGAACAGTACCGGACACCATTCTGCAACCAGCGGCTCGATCAACCCCAGGCGGTCGCTGTCCTTTCTGATTTCGATCGTTTCGAGCGGGTGCGCGATGCCAATTTCAAGATCGCCTACGGCGACGCCTATTCGCCGTTCGCCGAAATCAAACGCCATTACGGTCCCGCGTTGCGACGCGACTTCATTCATCGCACAAGCCGGTTCGCTTGCGCTAAGGGGCGGTGACATCAAAAATCAGCCGCATCTTTAGAGTCTCACGCATGGCCTGCATCCTCTGAAAGGCTGGCCGGGTCAATGCCAAGCAACCCCATTGCACCTCCCAACCTCTTGTCCGGCGGCAAATCAAAAATGATGGACGTGTTCGCTGCCACCGTCAGCCACGCGTTCTCACCGAGTTCCTCCTCGATCTGGCCGGGCGCCCATCCCGAATAACCCAGCGATACCAGCATTCCTTCGGAATCCGGTCCATTACCCTCGCTCATCGCTTCGAGAATATCGCGCGAGGTCGTAAGACCGATTTCACTGTCGACGATGAGCGTCGACTCCCAGCCTCCGATCGGTCGGTGGAGCACAAAACCGCGATCTACCTGTACCGGCCCGCCGAAATAGACCGGCCGCTGTGACAATTCGTCGTCGGTCAGAGGAATTTCAACCTGCTCGAACAGTGCGCCAACAGTCATTTCCGTGGGTCGATTGACGACTACACCAAGCGCCCCTTGCTCATTGTGCTCGCAGATATAGGTCAGCGATTTAGCAAAGTAAGGATCGTCCATGTTGGGCATGGCGATCAGAAAATGATTCGTGAGATTTACACTTTGCATGTGTTGACTCCCGCTATTCTAGCGCTACTGCGATGTGTTAGGCCATGTGATCAGCTTGATTAATCATCAATATTCCCTGCATATCAGCGCTATGGTCACGAAGCGCTTTCACGCCTGCTCCCAACGTAATACTGTTGCTGTAAGCACTATATGTCGCCAACACCGTGTGGTGCGAGCACAATATAGACCAGCGCCTGGCCCTGCTCGACCGCGCTTTACGGTTCGCAAGAAAATCACGTTCCGCGATGATCACTTTGAATTGGACACTGTTGATAGCGTGACGTTCAAGAACGTCACGCGCAATGCGATTCGCGATTTTCTTCGCTGTTTTCTTCGCGAGCAGAAAATCCGCTGTTCCTGAACGACGCTCTTATCTTCGCCCACCCACCTGTCTTCGCCCACCTACCTACCTTCGTTTGTTCACCGGTCCTCATTCACTCACGGCACGCACTCACGGAGCAGCGCAAAATTGCATTGTTTGAGAGCGGCACACGGAATTGCGCGTCGCAACCGACCACGAGATCACGGTATATTGCAGGCGAGATGTCCAGTTTCCCGCATCTGCGCGCCTGCGCGATGCCTCTTCTGATATGAGTGCCCCCTCGCGACCGGCAATGGTCGGCCTGTGGAGGCGGCTGGCGACCCTGATGTACGAAGCGGTCCTCGTGTTCGCGCTGGTATTCGTCGCCGCCTATCTGTTTATTGCGCTCGCCCAAGGGACCCCGGCCGGATGGCTGCGCCTCGTGTTTTATACCTACCTGCTGGTCATTTGCGGCGCTTATTTCGTGTTCTGCTGGGTGCGCACCGGACAAACGCTGGCACAGAAGACATGGAATGTGCAGCTGACAAATCGCGACGCCTCGTTGCTCCGGCCCGGCCGGGCGACGGTGCGCTATCTGCTCGCGCTCGTCAGCATCGGCAGCGGCATCGGATTGCTTTGGGCCCTCATCGATCCCGAACGACAGTTTCTACACGATCGCCTCGCCGGTTCGCGCCTGGTGGTCACAGATGCGCCACGGCAGGGACCTGCACACGCAGAGCCGAATTAACGCCGCTCCACTTTGCGCATCAACCATATTGCGGTTGCGAGAAAGCCAAGCGTCGGAAGCAACGCGCTGAGCAACGGCGGCCAGGCGTTCAACAAGCCGAGATGACCAAATAACCTGTTGGCCAGGTGAAAACCGAGGCCGAGCATGATGCCGGTAACAATGCGCGCGCCAACGCCGCCTTCACGCGCATGGAAACTGGCGAACGGCAATGCCAGCACCATCATCACCAGCACCGCAAACGGATAAATAATCTTCTGCCAGAGCGCAATTTCGTATCGAATGGTTTCCTGGTTGTTTTCCCGCAAGTGCTTCAGATAGGCATATAGCTCCCACAATGCCATTTGTTCGGGAACAACCATCAGTACATCCAGTATCGATGGGTTCAGAACAGAACGCCACGGTAACTCGGCATGTTCGGCCACATTGGTACGCGTGCCTTGAAATTGTGTTTGCACGACGTCGTGCAGAAGCCAAAGATTATCCTGCTGATATTCGCCGCGTGTCGCGTGGCTGATCGCCTGAAGCTTGTACTCATCATCGAATGCGTAGATGTGGACGTCGTGAATTACCGTCTCCGGCATGATGTGCGATACGTTCACGAAATTTGTCGCGTCCTTTATCCACAGGCCGGACCGGAACGCCTTGGCAACAACATTACTCGAGGTCGCTTTGAGGCGTAATCGTTTTGCCGCTTCTTCAGTGGCCGGCGCGACCAGTTCGCCAAGCGCGAAGGTGCAAATGGAAAATCCGATTCCAATTCGTGTGAGCGACAGCGCCATGTCGCGCATAGAAATGCCCGACACCCTCATTACCGTGTATTCGGAATTGACGACCATTTGCGAAAGGGCAAACAGCGTTCCGATGAGAGCCGCTACCGGAAGTATCTCGTACGCCCGCCCCGGCAGGCTGAGCAACACGTACAACGCCGCGATCGGCACACGGTAACTTCCTCGGCCAACGTCGGACAGCTCCTGGATAAAATCAAAGAAGCCGAACAGAAACAACAACCCTGCGAATACAAACGCGGTAGAAGCGAACACCTGCTTCGCTACATATCGCCTGATCGTCTTCACGTAGGCCTCTTGACCAATCGCAGGATCGACGAAACCGATACCCGCTTGTAAATCATGATCGCAACGATCGCCAGCACGATCAGATGCGGTCCCAACAGCCCGGCAATGAAGGAGATTTTCTGCTGGCTAACCCACGTCTGAACAATGCTGAGCGAATTGTTGTAAACAAGGTATGAGAACGCGGCAATCATCAGATTGACGGAACGGCCCACGCGCGGATTCACAAACGATAACGGGATCGCGAGTATTGCCAGCACCAGCGCACTCAGCGGCATGCCGGCCCGCCAAACCAGCTCGGCATCAGCCTCGGGGCTGGGCTGCGAAAGCAGCTGCTCAGTCGGAAGCGATCGAAGCGTAGGCCTGTAGGCTCTCGGCACCTTGTTCTCCAGCAAGAGCCCATACTTGTCGAACTCGATAATCTTGTATTCGGCGGTGCCGGGAGGACCGATGTAGCGGCGCCCGTTCTCGAGCACTAGGTAGCGGCTGCCGTCGGGTCCGTCTTCCTGGTATCCGTTGGCTGCGACGGTCGCGCCGACCTCACCGGTCTCTTCGGAGTAGACGAATATACTTGAGACGATGGAAAGATCCATCGTCAGTTTCTCGACAAAAAACACGCGGTCGCCGCGCTTGGACTCCTTGAACACGCCGGGCGAAATCGCCGCGACGTCTTCCTGGCTTTCGAGCTGGCGTTTGTACTCGTCCGCCTTACCGGTCGCCCACGGTGTGAGAATCAGGCTGAGCAGCGCGATCATGAACACCAGCGGAGCTGCATACAGCAAAGTCGGCCGTATCCACGAAAGCAAGCCCTGCCCGCTGGTAAACCACACCACCATTTCGGAATCGCGATAGCTGCGCGTCAGGCTCAGCAGTATCGAAACAAATAGCGTTAGCGAGATCAGGATGGGGAGATATCGAAGTGCGGCAAACCCCAGGAAGGTCAATACCGCGTCCGTAGAAATGCTGCCTCGCGCCGCATAACCGAGAAACCGGATGAACTGTGTGGTGAAGGTAATCGCAAGCAACACCACAAAAGTCGCTACGCCCGTTGTCGCAAACTCGCGCAGGAGTGCCCGCTGAAAAATCATCGTGACTTTGACTTTTGCTTCGGCACGAAGAGATAATGCTAAGTAATTGAAACGACAAAACGAATGGAGAGGATCGCGGTGGACTTTAGCATAAAAAGGGTTCAGCCGGAGACGGTTAGAACGGCATGTGTGGTGGTACCGGTGTATCGCAACAGAAAACTTTCCGATGCCGCGCAAGCGCTGGACCAGGCGAGTGACGGGCAACTGTCGCGAATACTCCGGAAAAGCGATTTTGATTCTGCACCCGGATCGACATTGATGCTGTTCGAGATACCGGGTGTCACGTCCGCAAGAGTGCTGCTCATGGGTGCCGGCCGAAACGCCAAGCTCGACGCAAAAGACTTTCGCAAGGCCGCGCAGAGTACCCTGCGCAAACTGGTTGGTTCCGGCATCACCGACGCCACACTGTTTATTTCGGAACTGCAGATCACCGATAGATCGTCGCACTGGATGACGACCCAGGTCGCGACATTGGCGATTGAAGCGGCCTATCGCTTCGACGCAATGAAAAGCGATCCCGGTTCACCAGCCAGAGAATTGCAACGCGTAACACTTGCCGCAGCCGGCAAATCGTCACAACAGGGGAACTTCCTCGACCGCGGCCGCGCCATCGGCGAAGGGGTAAACCTGGCGCGCGACCTTGGAAACTTGCCGCCCAACGTGTGCACGCCGACCTATCTTGCCAAGCAGGCAGTTGAACTCGGCAAGCGCAACCGGCTGCGCGTCAACGTCCTCGAAGAGAAGGACATGGCGAAACTTGGAATGGGCTCGTTGCTTTCAGTCTCGCAAGGCAGCCGCCAGCCGGAAACTCATCTGCAGGAATACCGGGGGGAAAGCCCAAAGATAAGCCGGTCGTCCTGTCGGCAAAGGCGTCACCTTTGACACCGGCGGAATTTCGCTCAAATCGTCGGGCGAAATGGACGAGATGAAATACGACATGTGTGGTGCGGCCAGTGTTTTTGGAACGCTCTACGCAGTGTCGCGCATGAAGCTGCCGCTCAATGTCGTGGGACTGGTACCAGCAACCGAAAACATGCCCGACGGCGAGGCGACGCGGCCGGGAGACGTCGTCACCAGCATGTCAGGACAGACTATCGAAATTCTCAACACTGACGCCGAAGGCCGTCTCATATTGTGTGATGCACTCACTTATGCAGAGCGCTATGAACCTTCAGCGGTTATCGACATCGCGACGCTGACTGGAGCTTGTATTATCGCGCTCGGCAAAGTTGCGACCGGCCTGTTCAGTCCCCGACGACAAACTCGCCAGTGAACTCATCGATGCCGGGCAAACGTCGTGGGACCGCGCCTGGCGCCTGCCGATATGGGACGACTATCAGGAACAACTCAGAAGCAATTTTGCTGACGTTGCCAATATTGGCGGCCGGCCGGCCGGCAGTGTAACGGCAGCGTGTTTTTCTGTCACGGTTCGCCAAGAAGTATCGATGGGCACATCTCGATATTGCCGGCACTGCATGGAAATCCGGCAAGGAGAAAGGTTCTACCGGACGGCCGGTACCGATGCTTTGTCAGTTCCTGATGGCGCCGCGCGCGCGCTGGTGACAAGAACGCACGCCGGCAACGAATTTCAAGGCTGGAAAACGGCCGGTTCGACGCCGCGTTTCAACTTCAGACCGGTTCAAGAATTTCATGAGTGCATTCGCGGTTGTTCCATGAGTGGTTGTTCCAGATAATGTTCGTGATCGGCTTTTTCAAAGCCTGAATGACTGGCCGAAATGAGCGGCAAAAATGACTGAGGTACTGTTCTATACGAACGCTGCTGACAAGCTGCATGCGGCCTGTCAGCTTTCATCCAAAGCGATGACGCGCAAAATGCGGGTGATGATTTTGGACACCGCGGAGGCACAGGTAACCGACAGATTGTCACGAATGCTCTGGACCACCCCAACGATCGCATTCAATCCGCATTGCCGGTCAGCAGACCGGCTCGCGCCGGTCACGCCAATTATCGTTGACCATGCCACTGACCCGGTGGTCCACGAGGAGGTGCTCATCAATTTGCGCAATGACTTGCCGTCCTATTTCAGCCGCTTTCGTCGAGTGGTAGAAATTGTCACAGCGGATGCCGACGATCGCGCGCAAGCACGCGACCGCTACCGCTTTTATCGCGACCGTGGTTACGAAATCACCACTCACGACCTCGGCAAAGGCAAGTCCTGAACAGCGTGGGCGATAACGGCGACAATTCGGACCCTTTGCTGGAAAAGCTCGACGGTTTTCTGGAGAAGCGGCCGCAAGCATGGCGGCCGTACCAAGCCGCCGGTTCTCACCGACGCGCTCCCCGACGAGTTGCAGGGCGCCATTCCGATCCTGACCAATGCGATCGAGGATGCAGCCGAAGACGAAAAAGATCACGAGACCAGGCAAAAGACAAAGTCGCCGCAAGGCTGATCGCCAGCGTTGATCGTGAAATGACGAGCCTGTTGGAGGCGTACCCTGAGTTTGGACACAAACTGACTTTGTTGCACCGGTCGATCAATTTCGCGCTTCCGCAACTGGTACGTCTGCGCTGGGAAGACGCTGACTACGAGGCGGACGACGATGCAACTTCTGCACAAGACGATGCAGTTGGCGCCGACGATGATTCAGACGCGGACGGCACCGGAACCGGCCCTGATCAGCAAACCTAGGCACCTGCCGCACACCTGAGTCCGGCAGGCTGCCAGCCCGTTATACTTAGCCGCTTTACTCCGCCTGCCGCGCGCTCGATATGGAACTCGCAAAAAGCTTTGACCCGAAAGCGATCGAAGATCGCTGGTACCAGTACTGGGATTCGCGCGGTTACTTCAAGGCCCGGTCGGGACAGGTCGGCAACTACTGTGTCCAGCTCCCGCCGCCCAATGTAACCGGGACCCTGCACATGGGGCACGCATTCCAGCAAACGCTGATGGACGCGCTGATTCGCTATCACCGCATGCGCGGATTCGACACCAACTGGGTAGTCGGCACCGACCATGCCGGCATCGCCACACAGCTCGTAGTTGAACGCCAGCTCGAAGCAGAGGACAAAACCCGGCACGATCTCGGACGCGACGATTTTGTAGCCCGCGTGTGGCAATGGAAGCAACAATCCGGCGCGACCATCATCAGACAAATGCGCCGTCTGGGTGCATCGGCGAACTGGAGCTACGCCGATACCGAAGGCGACAACGCCGGCTACTTCACGATGGACGCACGCATGTCGCAAGCGGTCATCGAGGTGTTCGTGAAACTGCACGAACAAGGCTTGATATATCGTGGCAAACGACTGGTCAACTGGGATCCGGTGCTGGGCACGGCGGTCTCCGATCTCGAAGTCGACAGCGAAGAAGAGTCCGGGCGCATCTGGGAAATTCGCTACCCTGGAGCGGATGGCAGCGCGGGACTGGTTGTCGCCACAACGCGTCCCGAAACCATGCTCGGCGACGTCGCGGTTGCAGTCAACCCGACAGATGAGCGCTATGTCGGCCTGATTGGCAAGCAACTCGTTCTGCCGCTGACTGGACGCGAAGTGCCAATCATTGCGGACGATTATGTCGACGCCGAGTTTGGCACCGGTTGCGTGAAAATCACGCCGGCGCACGACTTCAACGACTATCAGGTCGGGCAGCGCCACAAGTTCGAACCAATCAATGTGCTGACCCTGGACGCGAAACTGAATGAAAACGCACCGGAAACATTTCGCGGGCTGGATCGCTTCGCGGCGCGCAAGCGCATCCTCAAGGAATTGACCGATCAGGGTCTGCTGATATCGGAAAAGCCACACAAGCTGAAAGTGCCGCGCTCCGGTCGAACCGGTGTCATCGTCGAACCGATGCTCACCGACCAGTGGTTCGTGAAAACAGACGGGTTGGCAAAACAGGCACTCAAGGCAGTTGCCCACGGCGACGTACGCTTCGTTCCGGAGCACTGGACGTCCACCTACAACCACTGGCTGGAGAACATCCAGGACTGGTGTATTTCGCGCCAGTTATGGTGGGGCCACCAGATTCCCGCATGGTATGACGACAATCACCGGATCTATGTGGCCGCAACCGAAGACGAAGCACGTGCCCAGGCGGCGCAACAGGGATATACGGGTGAACTCCGGCGCGAATCCGACGTGCTCGATACCTGGTTCTCGTCTGCACTGGTCCCGTTCAGCTCGCTCGGCTGGCCCGACGATAGCGAGGACCTGAAAAAGTACCTGCCGTCCGATGTGCTCGTCACCGGCTTCGACATCATATTCTTCTGGGTCGCGCGCATGATCATGATGACCCTGCATTTCACAGGACAGGTCCCGTTCCGTGACGTCTACATCAATGCGCTGGTCCGCGATGCAGAAGGGCAGAAGATGTCCAAGTCCAAGGGCAACACCCTGGACCCGCTTGATCTCGTCGACGGCATCACGCTGCCGGCGCTTGTTGAAAAATCTACTGTCGGACTGCTGCGGGCCGAGCACAAGGAAAAGATCGAAAAATATCTGCGCCGGCACTACTCGGATGGCATTCCGGCGTTTGGCGCAGACGCACTGCGCTTTACCTTTGCGTCACTGGCAACGTTTACGCGTACGCTCAATTTCGACCTCGGCCGTTGCGAGGGTTACCGCAATTTCTGCAACAAACTGTGGAACGCGTCGCGCTTCGTGCTGATGAATTGCGACGGCAAGGACTGCGGCCTGGACCCGCACGGCGCGGAACAGTGTGCGCCCGGTGGCTATCTTGATTTCTCGCAGGCCGACCGGTGGATCGTCAGCCTGCTACAGCGAACCGAGGCAGACGTCGCACGAGGATTTTCCGAGTACCGGTTCGACAATATCGCAAGCGCGATCTACAAGTACGTGTGGGACGAGTATTGCGACTGGTATCTGGAAATTGCCAAAGTACAGATACAAAACGGCGACGAAGCGCAACAGCGAGCGACGCGTCGAACCCTGCTGCGCGTACTGGAAACAATTCTGCGGCTCGCACACCCGGTCATCCCGTTCATCACGGAAGAGCTTTGGAAGACGGTCGCGCCTCTTGCCGGACGCGACGGTGACAGTGTCATGCTTGCGCCATATCCCGAGGCCCAGCCGTCGAAGATTGACGAAAGCTCCGAGGCTGCAGCCGCCAGCTTCAAGGAACTGGTCACCGCCTGCCGCACGTTGCGCGCCGAAATGAACATATCTCCTGCCAAGCGCGTCCCGCTGCTGGTCAGTGGCGAGAAATCGTTCATTGAACGCTGGAGCGCGCCGCTCACAGCGCTGGGCAAGCTCTCTGAAGTGATAGCGGTGGACAAGGATCTGCCAGATGCCGATGCGCCAGTCGCGGTTGTTGGCGACTACAAGTTGATGTTGAAAATAGAAATCGACGTCGTTGCAGAACGCGAACGCATCGGCAAGGAAGTCGCCCGATACGAAGGCGAGTTGGCCAGGGAACAAGGCAAACTGAACAATGACAAATTCGTTGAGCGCGCCCCCGAGAAAGTTGTGGCGCAAGTCCGCGAACGAGTAGCCAATTTGACCAGCACAGTAGACAAATTGAAGAATCAGTTGGGACGCCTCGGCTAAAGCGGCAAACGCGCAGCTTCGTATCAGACTCACCGGGCGAAATTGATCCGGAATGCTCCCCGGACATAACGCGTAAGAAACCATCGCCCGCGGTGCGACCGCCTTTACGTGTCTGCGGCATGAGCACAATGCGACCAATAGCAGCAACGGCAATTGGCGGTACAGTGCGCCACATGAAGCGCCATTGTCTACGCCAATTCGCCGGAGTTACCGCCATGCGCGGGTGGCGCCCATCACTCATCTTTTATCTGGTTGCCTTCCTCGCCCTGCTACTGGTTTCACAAACAGCAAACACGGCAGAAGTTGAGCCTGATTCCGGAATAAACGAAGAATCGATCTGGTCACGCAATGCACGCCGGATGTTCAAGCGCGACCAGCCAAGAATTTTTGCCCGCTCTCCGGAAGACTTCCTGGAATACCTGGATGCAGGCGATGGCTTCTATACCCAGCTGTCAGTCACAACAATCTGGCAGGCTGCGAGCAGCTCGCTGACGGATCGCAACGACTTGCTCAACGTAACTTACGATTTCGGCGGCGCCTGGGAAATTCTTGACGCACCTGCTTCACGCGGCGGCTTTACCTGGTGGGTGCGCGGCGGCACGCCCATCGGCGCGCCGAGCGACGCCGATCTGTCGAACGACATCGGATCACTTCAGGGCATCAATGGCAGTCTGGAAAGCGACGCGATTGAATTACGCGAACTGCAGTGGGTTCATGGCAATGGAAAGAACTTCCGATACTCTGCCGGGCGAATCGATCCGAGCTTTCGCTACGACTTCAATGCTGTCGCGAATAGCGAGCGCGAGCAGTTCATTGCGTTGCCATTGAGTAACTCCTCCAGCATTCCGTTTCCAGACCCGGGTGTTGCCGCCGACGTGTTCTGGGAGCCTGGCGCCGGGATCAGCGTTCACCTCGGCGTGTTTCAGGCCAATTGTCAGAACAACAGCCTGTGCGTCGACAATCTTTCCAGCGGAGAATGGTTTGCCCCCGCGGAGCTCGTTCTGGAATCCGACTTCGCAGGCCTCGGAACCGGCAATTACAGATTCCTCGTCTACGCCACGGAATCGGGCGGCGAACGGGGCAATGGATTTTCAGTGAGTTTCGATCAACAATTCGGCCGCGTCACGCCGTTCATGCGCCTGAGCACCAGCGACCGCAATGTAACCGCGTTCAACCGCTTCGCCTCGCTCGGAATCGGAATTGCGCAACCATTCGGCAGAATCCATGACGAATTCGGACTTGCCTGGGCCAAAGCCAGGCCAAGTGATCCGGCACTGCGAGACGAACAAATCATCGAACTTTACTGGCGGTTTTACGTCAATCCATTCGTGACATTGACGCCGGATTTACAATTCGTTATCGATCCCGCAAACAACCCGAACAAGGATCGCATTACCGTCGCAGGACTGCGCCTGCAACTGGACTTCTAGTGCGTGCACGCTATGTGAGCCCGACATTGCGCCGATCGGCACGAGAGCCCGGATGTCGGCATCGGCCTTCATTGTTCGCGTGTTACAGTTTCTGCAAGAATGTCTGATGAGTCACCTTCGAATTTTTTCATCGCAATGAATTGAGGTATTCCCCCGCCTGAGTGGTGCATATGGTGACAAGTTACTGTTATTCGACCGCACGTTTATGCATGTAGCAATATTGCAACCCGTGAGGAACATGTGCGTGTGATCGGACCCTGCCAAGGGACTGAAGACATTGGGGGCTGAAAACATTCGGGACTGAAGACATTATGGAATCGCTTGCGACTTGAGGCATGGTAGCGCGTGCTATTCAGCGCCTGCTGAGCACGCGTGAGTTCGTAAACTGGAAAGTACAGGAAAGAATATTTATGCAAAGAATTGTCGGCCGCGGACTCTTGCGCATCGGAAAGAGGACCCTTTGTAAACTTGTTGCGACGCCTGTTCTGGCGCTCGCGCTGTCGATCAATCTGTTGGCAACAAAACAGGCACCGGCTGCAGACGACCACCACGACATGACCGGTCACAAACACATCGCGCTGTTCCTCGGAACTGGAGAAGAATTCGAAGACGCCGATCACTGGCACGAAGCCGAAGCATTGGGCCTCGAATTCGAGTATCGATTAAGCAATTCCGTGGGGGTTGGAGCGGTTATTGAGCATCTCAACATCACAAATCGAGGTAATACTGTGATTGTCGCGCCGTTCAGCTATCACATTGGCAAGGGATTCCGGGCGTTTGCCGGACCCGGATACGAATTCAAGAACAGCACTCTGGAGAGCAAGTTCCTATTACGAGTAGGAATCGGCTATGAGTTCCACATCGGAGGCTGTGTAAAAACCCGGAGGCCATCTTGTTCGAGGTGGCCTCTTTTTCATTTGTGATTAGATAGCCAGTGCCTTGCAGAGTTGCTTCGTTCCCGGGATGTTAATAGCACGGGTCAGGTTATAAGCGGTCACGGCCAATGCCATCTCGGCTTTGACCTTCTGTATGCCTCTTACCAGGAAACGCCCGCCGTCCATACGCCGCTTGAGCGTGCCAAATGGGCAGTTCTTACAGCGATGGACCGAAGGACAGACGATTCAACAACCTAATTCCCTAACAGCGTGAATGGACCAAAGATCTCGGGCTTGACAATCCTGGTATTGCTCCAGGCGTTACTGCGCCCGTACTCGGTGGATGGACTACCAGGCAATTGATGGAAGCGTTGAGATCCATTGCGGTCACAGCAGAGAAGTGGACCCCGAAACTTGGACCCCCGCTTAAGTGAAATCTCCATGGGGTTCAGGCCGCGCTCTTCAACGCCGTTTGTTCGAAGTACACCGCATCGGGGGTACGCCGGTCAAGCCCAGTGTGAGGACGCCGGGTATTGTAAAAACGAAAGTATTTGTCCAGTCCGGCGCGTAATGCCGCCGGCGTTTCATACGCGCGCAGATACACGTCTTCGTACTTCACACTGCGCCACAACTGTTCGACGAACACGTTGTCGATCCAGCGAGCCTTGCCGTCCATGCTGATCGTCACTTCGTGGTCCTTGAGAACGCGGGTGAACGCATCGGCCGTGAACTGCGTGCCCTGATCGGTGTTGAATATCTCGGGTGTACCGTAGCCACGCAATGCCTCTTCGAGCGCCTCGACGCAAAAGTCGCTGTCCATCGTGTTCGACGCCCGCCACGAAAGCACCTTGCGCGTATGCCAGTGCATAATCGCCACGAGCTACATGAACCCCTTGGCCATCGGTAGATAACACATATCGCTCGCCCACACCTGGTTGGCCCGCGTGATTGTCATGTCCCTGAGCAAGTAAGGATAGATCTTGTGTCCCTTGTCTGGCGTGCTGGTGCGCCGCTTCGGCTACAGCGCCCTGATCTGCATCTGACGCATCAGCCGCTGTACGCGCTTACGATTGACCTGCAGCCCGCGTGTATCGAGTTCGTTGCGAATACGACGGCTTCCGTAGAACGGCAGCTCAAGGTGGATCTCGTCGATCAGGCGCATCAGCTCAAGGTCTTCGGCTGACACCTGTGCGCCGCGATAGTACGCTGTGCAGCGTGCCACTCCGAGTAACTCGCAGCGGCGTGCCCTGGACAGTTCGTGAGCGCTTTGAATCTGTGCTCGGCGCTCGCTCACCGGTCGCGCCCGAGCAACTTTGACAGAAAATCTTTCTCCATCGTCAGTTGCCCGACCTTGGCGTGCAGCTTCTCGATTTCGCGTTCGGTGTGTTGCGCCTCAACTGCGTTGCCACCGAACACGTCCTCGGCACTATCGACCAGACGTTTCTTCCAGTCCTGGATCTGATTCGGGTGAACGTCGAACTGTTCAGCCAGCTCGGCCAGTGTGTGCTCGCCACGCACTGCGCCCAGTGCTACTTTGGCCTTGAAGCTCGCCGTGTGATTTCTTCTCTTTACTACGTGTCATCTTCGGATCCTCTCTGTGTCGTAAAAGAATAATCCATAAGATTTCACTTATCAGCTACATTTTGGTGTCCAGCCGTTGGGGTCCACCTCTTATAGAGCAATACCGGCGCCAATTTGGTGCAACACCGTTCTCGGCCATCAAGTCGCTGCAGCAATGACGACAACGTTGACAGATTTCGTTGGCTACTTTGCTGGCGTCTGTCTCGCACTGAGTTTTCTGCCACAAGTCGTCAAGACCGTTCGGCTCAGACATGCAGACGACGTGTCGATGGGCATGCTTTCGCTGTCCCTGGCAGCTGCTGCCGGATACGAGATTTACGCCTGGCAGCTTGGCCTTACGCCCGTGATCATAATGAACGCAGTTTTCCTGGCTCTGGTGCTGACCGAGATCATACTCAAAATCACGTTTGACGGATCGCGGCGTAGCCGCGTCACCAAGGATTCCATCTAATTACATTCGCAATGTGATCGTCCATTTATCGCGCAGTTAAACCAGACTGTTGTTGAGCGCGCTTTTCAGGCTGCGCTGCCAGAGTTGAATCGATTTTCAGCGCCACCAACACTGCCTGACTCACAATTCGAAAAAGCTCTTGAGACCGCTCAATGCCAGCTGTGCGCCGATCGTCGCGATGAGTAATCCGCCGAATTTTGTCGCCACGCTGATGGCCTGCGACGAGATTTTCGAGATCGCGTCTGCCAGAAAGGTGAACGTGAACATCATCGTGAAGACCGCACAGCCGACGGCAGTGAGTGCCATAATTGTCGACTCGGCGGTTTCGGTTTTGGCTGCCAGAGTAATCACAACGGTGATTGCACCCGGTCCTGCGATAAACGGCATCGCGAACGGCACCATCAGTTGATCTTCTGCTTTGGGCGCCTCACGCGAGTCGTGCCCGCCCTGTACGCGGCTGGGGTCACCCATTGCCATCATCTCGAAGCCCATCATTGCAACGATCAGTCCACCGACAAATCCGAATGCACCCAGGTGAATTCCCATCGCATCAAGTACCACTTTTCCGGCGAGAGCGGCAAAGACCAAGATGGCTGCGACCGTCGCGATCACCTTGAACGCCGCTTTGCGGCGTGCTTCACGTGTCATCCCTTTGGTCAGCATCGCGAAGAAAATTGGACGCCCGAGCGGATCCGTAATCACAAATACCGCGATGATCGCCTGCAGGTAGTCGTCCCAGGTGAGCATTTCTGATAAATCCCGATTCGTTGTTGAAGTTGTGTCTATGGTAACTTCGAACGGACTATTTGTCGTTTCACTTCATGCAGCGACATTCACAAGTGCACGCCAGTATTTCGCACGCGGACGTGTAGCCTCCACATCCTGTCGGGCCTGGCGCTGACTATAGTGATGCCGCATAACTCAGCGGTAGAGCGTTTTTCACACGGGTATTGACGCAATGGCATTCGCAACTGTTGAAACTTCTCATCCGACGACCGCCATTGTTGCGTTCGGGGGTTCAACTACTGGCGTAGTGCTTCACTAGGTTGTCCATTCCACATACCTTTCGCGCGCTCGAACATCCACTGTTCAGAAGGTTCTTCTTCTGCCAGGGCTTTTCAATACTTGGCCACTGGATGCAACAGATTGCGTTGCAGTGGCTTGTGTATCGCATTACCGGCTCGGTCGCGATACTCGGGCTGGTGACGTTCGCAAACCAGGCGCCGATTTTTTTCATAGCACCGTTCTCTGGCGTTCTCGCTGACCGATTCGACCGGCGTAAACTGCTGGTTGCGACGCAAAGCTTCGCAGCCTTGCAGGCGGCTTTGCTCGGATGGCTGGTGCTGTCGGGGACGTTCGATATCTGGCATCTGATTGCGCTGGCATTGTTATTTGGCGTTGTCGCCGGGCTCGACACGCCGGTGCGCCATTCGCTATTCATCAGCATGGTCGGAAATCGCGACCACCTGCCCAATGCAGTCGCGCTCAATTCGTTTTTGATGAATGGCGGCCGGCTTATCGGACCGTCGATTGCCGGATTGGCGCTCATTTATGTTCAGGAAGGTTATGCCTTTCTGTTCAACGCCGTTAGCTATCTGGGCGTACTGTGGTTGGCGTGGTCGCTTCCAAGTCTGCCGCGTGACCGAACGACACCCCCGGCCGGGTTCGGCGAGTCAATTCGGGAAGCCGCAGTCTATACCTGGCACCATCCGCAGATTCTTAAATTACTCGCGCTGGTCGCGTGTATTGCATTCTTTGGCTCGTCCTACATTGTTCTGATGCCGGTGTTTGCCCGTGATGTATTCGGCGGCGGATCGGAAACGCTCGGTTTCTTGCTGGGCTTTGCCGGTTTCGGCGCGTTGATGGGGACGGGTTACCTGGCAAGCCGCGCCAGCATCGAGCGCTTGCCGCGGCACCTGATGTTTTCCGCGATGCTGGCCGGTAGCGCATTGATCGCGGTCGGATTGTCACCATGGTTGTGGCTAACGTTTGCACTGATGGTACTGGTCGGCATCGGAATTATCGTGACTGCCGCGGGCGCGAACATGATTCTTCAATCGTTGGTCGATGACGCTGTGCGCGGGCGCGTTGTCAGCTTCTACACGATGTCATTTCTCGGCGTGGTGCCATTCGGCGCGCTTGCCGGTGGCTCCATGGCAAATGCCATTGGCGCACCCGCTACGATTTCCCTGTTCGGCGGGTGTTGTGTATTGGCGGGGCTGGTTCTGGGCGGGCGCCTGCGTAATACCGTTTGAGACGCTGGCGGCGACGAGTTCCACGCTCACCTGCCGCGACACATGGAAATCGTGTTAACCGGAACGTAACTTATTGAACCGCCATGGTCACCAAATACCCCCGTTAAGCTGTTTCAGGTTCTTGAACCTCCCGCGGCGCCCTGTGGTAAACGGCTTTTCGCGCAACTCTCAGAGTAACGAGTGACGACGCCAGGATCACACGGTGAGCTTTTCTGTTCGTTCAGGAATCTAGCGCTGCCCCTGTGGAGGTGATCGTCCTATGCTGTGAATCACGAGGCCGCACAAGAAAAACGGGGACGCTTTCACGTCCCCGTTTGATTTGCTACCGAATCGCGTGAGCGATTCTTTATTGCATGAGCCTCTTAGTAGGAGACTTTCAGACCAAGCATCAGCGCGTCGGACTCCACCTTCGAACCGCCAGTAGTGGCGCCGCCGTTGTTGTAGTTTTCGTCACCTTCGTTCGCCTCATAACGGACAAACACATAGCTGCTTGCGCTCAAGTCGTGCTGATAACCGATGTCAAAACCGCTTCCACCCGAATTATTGATTTTCGCGCCGCCAAAGTCCTGATCCCCTGCCATAACATAGTTGGCGATAATCCGGCCACTTGCCAGATTGAACGTACCGGTGAACGAGTAGGTCGTGACTTCGTTCTTGGAGTTCGCAACGAGTTTGTCTTCGGACTCCATGATGTTGGTGCTTGCGCCGAGATTACCCCAGCCGGCGGTCCATACAAATGTCAACCGAAGACCAGTGGCATCCTGAGATCCACCGGTCTGACCCGTGAACGCGCCACCGCCAGCATTGTAATCGCTATAGTCCGCCCATGCGCCACTGACCATAAAAGCGCTATTGGACCATTTTGCGGCGAGCTGCATGCCATTGGCGTCGCCGGCAGTGCCGTTATCAGGACCATTGGCGTTACCGAAGCCGGAGACGTAGACGGCGTCAAGGACAAAACCACCCCACGACGGGCTGGTCCACCAGATAGAGCCGGCGTCCTGACGGGTGAAGTTCCAGTTGCTGATGCCCATGCGGGTAGGCGAACCAGTCCAGAAACCGACCGAGCTACCACCGGCCCAGTCAGCACCCCAGCCGTCGATGATCTGACCGACTTCGTAGACGTGTTCGTTCGTGCCCATCTTGACCGCGCCGAAGTTGCCCGTCAGGCCAACGTAGCCATTACGATGAACGACATCGGCACTGTGGCCGGCAGCGATATTGGTAGTGAAGTGTATGAAAGCCTCGGCGGTCATACCATTGCCAAGATCGTCGGTGAATCTGAAGCCGATGGTTGAACCACCGCCAGAACGGATCGACTGATCGTTCGTGCCATTATCCGGCTCAACGCCGCCGACTTCGTTGCTGTCGATGCTGAATGCGAGTGATTGATACAAAGTTGGCGTGAATTCGACGGCCATCGCGGACGGAGCCGCGAATGCGCCGGCTACCGCCAGTGCAATTAGACTTTTTTTCATGCTATCTCCTTGAAGATTCATTTAGCTTAAGCCGGGCGGACGCGGAGAGCGCCCACCCTTTTGAGGCGTTTTTTCGCCCCACCCCTTGTTATAACCTCTCCCGGGACAGAAGAAGCCGATGCGATTCTGCCAAACTGCAACACCCGGAAGCAAGCATAAATTGGCTATCTGCCATGAACTTACAGTCAATATGTTGCACATTTGCAACAAAATCGCCCCTAAACGGCCATTTCATTCAAAAGAACGGAAATTTTTGCCAAGACAAGGTATTAGGTGCGAATCTTAATCCGGCTTCTGGAATGACTGAATTCTAGTGTCAGCCGGCGCGAAAAAGCGCGTCGAGCGCCGCGCCGGGATCATCGGCGCGCATGAACGCTTCGCCGACCAGAAAACTATGCACGTTTGCTGCTCGCATACGCTCGACATCGGCGCGTGCCAGTATTCCGCTTTCGGTCACCACCAGCTTGTCGGCCGGTATACGTGGCAACAGCGACAAGGTCGTTTCCAGCCGCGTTTCGAACGTTCTCAGATTGCGATTATTGATCCCCACCAGCGCTGTTTTCAGCCGCATCGCCCGCTCGAGTTCCTCACCGTCATGCGCTTCAACGAGTACCGCCATTTTCAGTGACAGTGCTATCGACTCGAGCTCAGCCATTTGTTCGTCGTCCAGCGCTGCAACAATAAGCAGGATGCAATCGGCCCCCATCACACGTGCCTCATAGACCTGGTAAGGGTCAACCATGAAGTCCTTACGAAGAACCGGCAAACCGCTTGCCTCTCGGGCTTGCCCGAGGTATTCGCCCCTGCCCTGGAAAAATTGCTCGTCGGTCAACACCGACAGGCAGGCTGCGCCATGCTCTGCGTAAGACCTGGCTATCTCGGCCGGGTCAAAGTCCTCGCGCAGTACACCTTTACTCGGACTGGCTTTCTTGACCTCGGCGATCACTGCCGCAAGGCCTGCATCCAGTTTGCTGCCAATCGCCCCTGCAAAGTCGCGCGGCGGCAGCGCCGACTCAGCGTCGGATCGCACAGTCGCCAGCGGGCGGTTCTTGATCGCCGCGGCCACTTCCGCGCGTTTGACCGCAAGTATTTTTTCAAGGATGTCAGACATTGGGATTTACTTCGAATAGGTAGGGAGCACAGTGAAAAGCGAGTCCAGCAACACAATAGCATTCACCTTGGACAATGCTTTCGGTCGATCTGGCCGCCAATTTATTCCTGTTATTCGGCTTGATTGAATTTCTGCGTGAATGCGACGTACTCATCCAGGGTGCGCCGCGCAGCGCCGCTGGAGATCACATTCAGGGATCTGCGCACGCCGTCTTCATGACTGCCGGCAACACCTGCGGTGTAGACAGCGGCGCCCGCGTTGAGCGCAACCACATTGGTCGCCGCTACATTCTCACCGGTCAGCGATTCGAGCAGCATTTGTTTTGCGGCGGCGGCATCGTCAGTCTGAATTTCGGCGAGCTTGATTTCCTTGACACCAAACTGGGCCGGATGCATCCGGTATTCGCGCACGTCCCCGTCCTTGAGTTCGGCAACGAATGTTTCGCCGCACGGCGAAATTTCATCCAGACCGTTGGCGCCGTGCACGACCATCACGTGGCGACTGCCCAGCCGCTGCAGTACGCGCGCCTGGATTCCGACCAGGTCCCGGTGAAACACGCCCATTAACTGATTACGCGCACCGGCCGGATTGGTCAACGGGCCGAGAATATTGAAAATGGTACGCACGCCGAGTTCGCGCCGTACCGGTGCCGCGTGTTTCATCGCGGCGTGATAGCTCGGTGCGAACATAAAGCCGACACCGACGCGGCCGATGGATTGTGCGAGTTGTTCCGGCGTAATGTCGAGGTTGACGCCGAGCGATTCAAGTACATCGGCACTGCCGGATTTACTGGATACGGAGCGGCCGCAATGCTTCGCTACCCCGGGCACCTGCTGCCGCGGCAACGAATGCCGCAGCCGTGGAAATATTAGAAGGTGTGCGCACTGTCTCCGCCGGTACCGCAGGTATCGAGCAAATGCTCATCGTCCGGCACCGGCACTTTGGTGGAAAACTCGCGCATCACTTGCGCTGCCGCTGCGATTTCACCAACCGTTTCCTTCTTCACCCGCAAGCCGGCAATAATCGCTGCAATCATCACCGGCGACACGTCGCCGCTCATGATCTGAC
>CATOSA010000038.1 GCA_951812315.1 uncultured Burkholderiales bacterium | reverse complement strand
TTGCCAGCGCCGGGTGTGCGCCCAGGGTTATGGGCATCGGCCCGGTTCCGGCGACGCAGAAACTTCTAGCGCGTACGGGCGTGAAGCTCGACGACGTCGACGTGATCGAACTGAACGAAGCGTTTGCTGCTCAGGGGCTTGCGGTGTTGCGCGAACTTGGCGTGAGTGACGACGATTCCCGTGTCAATCCCAATGGTGGCGCAATCGCACTTGGTCACCCGCTCGGCATGAGTGGCGCGCGCCTGGTGACGACCGCGGTGCATGAACTCAACGAGCGTGGTGTAGACCGTGCCCTCACCACGATGTGTATCGGCGTCGGACAGGGTATCGCTGCATTGATCGAGAGAGTCTGGACGAATGTTGGAAAGAACCGGTGAACAACTGACCGACGCTGTCCTTGCCCGGATGGAAGGCGCAACAGACGAGCGCATGAAAAACGGTCATGCAGAATCTGGTTCGACATTTACACGCATTCGTACGCGAAACTGAATTGACCGAGGCCGAATGGGTCGCCGCAATCGAGTTCCTGACCGCAACCGGACACAAGTGCGACGACAAACGGCAGGAATTCATTCTGCTGTCCCGACACGCTTGGTGTCTCCATGCTTGTGGATTCGATCAACCACTCCAAGCCCGACGGTGCGACCGAATCTACCGTTCTCGGACCGTTCTACAGGGTCGGGGCTCGCGAAATGCCGAACGGCTCGAATATCGCCGAAGGCGTTGACGGCGAGCCGACATATTTCTCGGGAACGATTTCGACTGCGGACGGAAAACCGATTGCTGGTGCAACGCTCGACATATGGTCTACCGATGGTGCGGGGCTCTACGATGTCCAGCGTCCCGGCGCCGAGATGCGCGCGCGCGCGGATAACTGCGGATGGACAGGGGACGTTACTCGTTCTGGGACGGTCAAGCCGGTGAGCTATCCGGTCCCCGACCGATGGTCCGGTTGGACAAATGCTTCTGAAGCTGGGGCGGCATCCGTATCGGCCCGCCCACACCCACATGATTGTTTCCGCACCGGGCTGCGAAACAGTCACGACCCATCTGTTCGTCAACGGCGATCCCTATCTGGAGACCGATGCAGTATTCGCGGTCAAGGATTCGCTCGTGGTCGATTTCGTTCGGCACGAGCCCGGTGTCGCGCTGGACGGAAGTACCGTCGACAGCCAGTGGTTTTCGGTGCATTACGACTTTGGCCTGGCGCCGGAGAAGCGCAATCAGGCAGCGTGACAGCGGCGCCTGGCTACCGAGCGACGTTTTGAGAGACCATGATATCGGCGGCACTTGAAGCGGGGAGGGCAATTTGAAACAAGGCGATGTGAAACATGAGGCGATTTCGCTAATTGAACGTGAGCATCGTTCATTAGCCGCTGTCATCGACGCGATGAAGCATGTCGTGAAGAAAGTCGAAGGTTCCGACAAGCCCCCTGATTTCAGGCTGCTGCACGCGATGCTCTACTACATCTGCGAGTACCCCGAGCAGCGTCATCACCCGAGCGAAGACAGTACGCTGTTCGCGTTGCTAATGCAGCGCTCTGACGAAGCGGACGAGATCATCAGGGATCTCGAAGCCGAGCATGACGAGGGGGAAGAAATGCTCGGCATGTTGACCGTTGCGTTAAGCACCTGGGAAGCAGGACGACCCGATGGCGTAGAAAGATTCTCTGAAGCGCTCACGCGCTTCAGCGAGTTCTACTGGCAGCATATGCAAAAAGAAGAGTCGAAAGTGCTGCCGATCGCGCAACGGCAGCTTACCGAGGAAGACTGGCGCGCGGTCAAGGACGCATTTTCGGCGCACGGCGACCCGCTGCTCGGACAGGAAAAAGGCGATGAGTTTAACGAGCTGTTTTCCGAGATCGTGCGCATGACGCCGGCACCGATTGGGCTGGGGGATCTGGATGGCTAGCAGTCTGTCGGACTTAGGGGTTCGAAAGCGAAACACCGGTTCAATTCAGACCAAGTGAGAGCGAGCACAGATTTTGTCGATTTCATGTATTTCGATGAAGCTGCGCATATCGGGAATATGTAAGGAGAAATCGGCGAAGTATGGGCCGCTCTCCCGCCGTTGCAGCCGAATCATCCTGAGTCCGACAGACTGCTTGCCTAATATGCTGATTCCATTAAAAAGTAATTCGGAAATGGCGTGCGCAAAATGATAAATTGAGCCTGCTTGCGGATCTGAACGCGACTGAGGGAGCTAGATTGCCATTTCGAGCGATCGGCTGCTTTGTCTTCGTCGCCAAGTCCGGGGAGGAGACTGATGCAGGTCAAGAAAAATCATCGCGTTGTGAACCGCAACGTATGCGTATGGGCCGCCGTGTTAGGCAGCTGCGTGGCGATTGCGGGTTGTGGCGGCAGCGACAGCAGTAGCGGCGTTGGTGGCGTTGGCGGAAGCCATTGTTGCGGAACAGGTCATTCCGGCGGTGGAGCAACCACAGGCCTCGCACCTGGCTCGATAGAGCGCGTATCCCTTTTCGATGCTGACACTGCGGCCAACCTTAATAGTAAAAGGCCGTCAATCGACTCGAATGGGCGTTATGTCGCCTTTGAATCTGACGCCACCAATCTGGTAAGCACGGACAGCAACGCGGCACGCGATATTTTTGTGCGCGACACTGTGCTGAAAACGACTAACCGCGTATCTGAAGCAAGTGGGTCCGTGCAGGCGAACGGCGCAAGCTACTCGGCGGCAATCAGCTCCGATGGACGTTACGTCGCTTTCGAATCGGATGCGACAGATCTGGTCACTGACGATACAAATGCGCTTCGGGACATCTTCTGGCATGACACCCTGACCCTTACCACCCGGCGCGTGTCGGTAAGCAGTTCGAACGGGCAGTCGAATGGGACCAGCTTCGATGCCGCTGTCAGTCTCGACGGGCGCTACGTCGCGTTCGAATCGAACGCGAACAATCTGGTGAGTGGCGACACCAATGCCCTGCGGGATGTATTTCTACACGACACTGGAACCAATGCGACAGTGCGTGTCTCGGTGAATAGCGACGAAGATCAGGCGGTCGGCGGACTCAGCGCAGCCGCGGCCGTCAGCAATGACGGCAGATACACGGCCTTTCAATCCGAAGCGACCAATCTGGTTTCGACAGATACCAATGCCGCTTTCGATATTTTCAGGAGAGATACCGTCGCCGGGGAGACGATACGTGTTTCGGTAAACAGTCTCGGTGAGCAGGCAGACTTTCAAAGTGTCAATCCGGACATCAGTGCCGACGGCCGATACGTCGTCTTTGAATCGGATGCCTCGAATCTGGTCACCGGTGATACCAATGCAGCGCGAGACATTTTTTTGCGCGATACCGTGCTGAATACGACGGAACGGGTGTCGATCAGTGATGACGAACAACAGGCGAATTTTGCCAGCAGCGTCGGGGCAGTCAGTGATGACGGCCGCTACGTCGCCTTCCAGTCAGTCGCGACAAATCTGGTATCGCCCGCTACCGTCAGCGGACGTACGCACATCTATATCCGCGACCGGGTTGCCGGAAAGACCGTGCTGTTCTCGGTCGACGATGCGGGTGCGCAGGGGAATCTGGATAGTCGATTCGTAGCGTTGGGCGGATTAGGCACGCGCGTCGCATTCGAGTCGGACGCCACCAATCTTGTGACCGACGACACGAACGCCAAGACAGACATGTTCGCGCGCGACACGTCCGAATAAGACGAATCGCTGTTATGCGTTGATTCCGTCGTAGCGCGAGCCGCACCCCGAAACAGCCGACAATGCGTTGGCGCGGTACGGGTCAGGAAGTAGCAAGCCAGGCGCGCCTGGGTCGTTCGAATTCCTTTTTATCCGACACCTGCAGATAGTATGTGTCGCGCGGGGCTGATCGTAATTCGACATCAAGCTGCAATAACTCATCTCTGCGAAACACATGCAGCCGAACTCGATTGCCCGGTCGGCGCTGCGACAACAGTGTTTCCAGATTCTCGCCACTGGCTCGAAGATCATCCACTGCCACGAGAATATCGCCTGGCGCCAGACCTGCGCGTTGTGCACCCCCACCGTCCAGAACGTGTGTAATTTTGACTCCCGTACTGGTAGCGCGAGTGCGCATTCCGAGGCATGCTCCTTGCAAAGATCTGGAGACGTTCTTGCCCGGAGCGGTGCCGCCGCGATCGACCATTGATTCAGCCGGGCGCAGTTTCATTTCCACTCCGACATCCTTCAGCAGTCGAGGCAGCGGCAACTCGCTGGTGCCGTGCACGGCACTTTTGAAGAATCGACCCAGATTCGCGCCAGCTACTTGCTCGGCAACATGCTCGACGCCATCCTCGGGAACGCCTTTTCCTGTGCTACCAAATCGCTTCCACAATATCTGCATGACGTTGTCCAGTGATTTGCGTCCACCGGTTTTCTGGCGAATCAACAGATCAAGGCACAGGGCGATAAGACTACCTTTGGAGTAGTAGCTGACGATCGCGTTGGGGGCATTTTCGTCCTGGCGGTAAAACTTGGTCCAAGCGTCGAAACTCGATTCGGCGACGGATTGCTTGTGCCGGCCGGAACCGCGTTGTACCTGGGTGATCGTCTTTCCAAGCAGTTGCAGATACGCATTGCGCGAGATCAAACCCGAGCGCACCAGCATCAGATCGTCGTAATACGATGTGATGCCCTCGAATGCCCACAGAAGCTGCGTATAGTTTTCCCGGTCGAGATCGTAAGGCGTGAACGATTCGGGTTTGATGCGCTTCACGTTCCATGTGTGAAAATACTCATGCGAGCACAAACCGAGGAAAGTGCGGTAGTTGTCGTCTGCAGCCGGCGTATCAGATCGGGGCAGGTCGTTTCGATTGGTAATCAGCGACGTTGACGCGCGGTGCTCGAGGCCGCCGTAACCATCTCCAACCGCGAGCACGAGGAATACGTAGCGCTTCATTGGTGCGATACCCCAGAACGCAATTTGCGTTTCACATAACGTCTTGAGGTCGCGTGACAGGCGCTTCAAATCAGTGTTGTGCCGCCCGCTGATCACGATGTCGTGCGGCACGCCGGCCGCCCGGAAAGTTGCGAGCGAGAACTCGCCCATCTCCACCGGATGGTCGATCAGCTCGTCGTAGTCGTCGGCGACGTAGTTACCGACGCCGTATGCTTTGGCACCGCTACGTCGCATCGCAGTCGCGATACGCCAATTTCGATATTGCTTGCCTCGCGGCGATCGGATTTCGACGCCGTGCTTGAGATGCTCGGCGCCGTGGGCACGCAGGAATACACAGGTGCCGTTAAAGAATCCGCGCATGGTGTCCAGATAGGCGCCGCGTACCGACAAGTCGAACGCGTAAACCTCATATTCGATCGTTAGCGGTCCGGTGCACGGTTCTGCTATCCAGTTATTCTTGTCCAGCTTGATGATCGGTACTTCGCGCCGTCCGGCGCGGGCGCTTATGCGGATCACGTGCCGCGCAAACTCGCGCAACAGGTAACTGCCGGGAATCCAGGCCGGCATCGAGAATCGCTGACCGTCTGGATCAGGGTTGTCGACAGTGCATGTCACACCGAACAAATGTGCTTCGGGGCGGGTAGGGACAATGGTGTATTGGACGGCGGCGTTGGTCATATCTGGTGTTGATCAATCCGGCACAAGCCTGAGTTGTTGTCGAGGAGGGTTTATGGCGTGGCAGTCTGCATCCGTCAAGCCTTGTTCATTGTTGGCCGAGACGAATTGCAGCAATTTTCCGCGCGAAATTCCGGTGCAAGAAGGCTGGAACCGGCGTATCCTGCGTTGATCGGGAGCGCGGAAAACGTCCGATACCTGAATGACAGTCTTTCTAACGAACGCCGTATTGATTAAGAACCGAGTATTGATGAAGAACAGAATATTTGATCTGAAACCCGGTTTTAACATTCTGTGTGCCGCTAGAATCTTTGCGGCCGGAGTGGCCGCTACGATTTTCGCGGCCGGAATGGCATTTGCCGGCGACAGAATGCCCGACGATGTGGCGGCCGCGCAGGACGGCGCGACTTTCGACACTACGGTCAAATCTGCGGCTTTGAGTGCCGGTAGTGAAAATGGCAGCGAAGGCAGCCGCCTTCAGGTCGGCATGTCCATCGAAGAGGCAATCGAGCTGCTCGGCAGCGATCCGGATAGTGAAACCGAGATCGGAGCGGCCTGTGGCGTGCTGGATATTCTGAGCTGGGACGAAGACGGTACGCGTATTATCGGTGTCGATGGCACCGTCACTTCGATCGTCGAAGACGGAACCATTCAGCGCTGAGCGAGGCCCTCGCCTGCGTTGAGTCACGCTCGCTCAACCCCGATTTTTCAGGAATTCCAGTAACAGCGCACTGACCCGCTCCGGTTGTTCCTGTTGCACCCAGTGTCCGGCGCCTTCAACAAGATGACAACCGCGCATTTGCGTGCAGGCCGTATTCTGCATTGCCTCGATGCTGCCCGGCTTTTGATATATGCCCCAGTCGCTTTTCCCAGCGATGAAGCACGACGGCACGTCGATGGTGCGACCTGAAAACAAGCTGAGTTCCTCGTTGTTCAATCCACTCGTCCCGCAGCGATACCACTGTAGTCCGCCCTGAAATCCGTTGCGGCCGTATTCTCCGCTGTAAACGCGCAGCTCGTCATCGGGCAGCCATGCGCACGCGGCGATCTCGGCGGCAGATGGCATTTCCTCCGCCGCAGTCTGTGCCATATCGCAGTCACGGTGCATGATGTAATAAGTTGGCATCTTGGCCAACTCGCCGGCAGTCCAGGACTTGAGCGGGAACGGCTTGTTCTGTTTCCAGTCTGCACTCTTGTGGTGGTAATAGGCGCGGATGAAATCATGAATGCCTTGCTTGCAATCAACCATGTCGCCATTGGCTTCTCGCGTTGAGTAATACCACTGGTAGTGCTTGCGCGGCGGCGAGAGTGCGGCCATTTCGTCGTGAATGTCGGACGAGGCCGAAGGTGCGCGCGCATTGCCGTCAGCGGTATCGAACGGCATTGAGGGTACTCCCGGAAACGGTGCGCTCATCATTGCAACGGACCGGAATATGTCCGGCCTGATCAGCGCGCACCAGGCTGCGACTAGCGAGCCTGCGTCATGGCCGAAAACGGCATCGACGGACCGGTATCCCATCGCTGAAAGCAGGCCAACGATATCGCGCACCAGATTGAGCGAGCCGAACGGTTTGAGGTCGTTGTCGTAGCTCGCGTCCCATCCAGTGGTGCGGCCGTAACCACGCTGGTCCGGTGCGATGACGCGATAGCCGGCGTCCGCGAGCTGCGGCATGATTTTGCGCCAGCTGTAGGCCAGTTCCGGAAAACCGTGCAACAGTAGAATGCATGGGGCGTTCTTCTGCTCGGGCCCGGCCTCGAGCAGGTGCATATTCAAACCGTTATTGTTTTTGACGAAACGCGAGCGAATGCCCGCCGGGAGTGATACGTTATCGTAAGCGGTGTGGGTGGTCATGTTTGTTGTCGCGTTGATATGGATTAATGGCGCAGGGAGCGCAATTCTTGCACACAGAACTTGCCAGTGAAATAGACCTATGTTCGCGGACGGTTGATGAATATTCCGGGAGGCTTTGGTCCCGGCGGTGTATTTGACTATGTCGATTGAACTTTCGGTCAAAGAGGCCGATATCACCACTTTGCAGGTCGATGCCATCGTCAACGCTGCCAACAGTTCATTACTGGGCGGCGGCGGTGTCGACGGCGCGATTCACCGTGCCGCCGGGCCGCGTCTGCTGGAAGAGTGCCGCGGGCTGGGCGGATGCGATGTTGGCGATACGAAACTCACGCTGGCTTACCGGTTGAAGGCGCGCTTCGTTGTACATACCGTGGGTCCGGTATGGCGTGGCGGTAGTGAAGGGGAGCCGGACCTGCTTGCATCGTGTTACCGGCGAAGCATGGCGGTCGCTGTGAAAAAACAGGTCAGCAGTCTTGCGTTTCCCTGCATCAGTACCGGCGTTTATGGCTATCCGGCAGAGCTTGCCGCCGAAGTGGCGGTGGATGTCGTCGGATCGGTCATTTCCCGGTACGACTCGCTGCGCGAAGTCGTGTTCTGCTGTTTCTCGCGCGGTGACGCAGAGCTCTACGAGCGATTGATTCGAATCAGGGAAATCTGATCCGTCGCAGTTTCACAAGTGACTGGCTTGGTTGAAGGCAATTTTCAATGAAGGCAACTTGATCGAACGCAATTGCAGGTTGTTTTCATCAGGTTAAGCTCGGCAGTATTGCGAATTCCTGATACAGCAATGCAAAGAATTCTGATTACCGGCGCTACCGGCCAGATCGGCTCGGAACTGACGCGGTCGTTGCGAGCGAAGTACGGTGGTGACAACGTCATCGCTGCCGGTCATCGTCGCGATCTCTCGCAAGATGCGATTGAGTCAGGGCCCCATATGCGCCTCGACGTCCGCGACCGGGCAGTGTTGCGCGACACTGTCGTGAAGTACAAGGTCGCCACGATCTATCATCTGGCCTCTCTGCTCTCGGCAACAGCCGAAGACTAGCCGGGCATGGGACGTCAACATGAATGGCTTGCTCAACGTGCTTGACGTCGCGCGGGAATATCGATGTTCGGTGTTCTTCCCCAGTTCGATCGGCGCGTTCGGACCGCTCACGCCAGCCGAAAATACGCCGCAGGACACGATCCAGCATCCCAATACGATGTACGGAATTACCAAGGTCAGCGGCGAACTGCTGTGTGATTACTATTTTCATCGATATGGTGTAGATACGCGTGGCGTGCGTTATCCGGGTCTGATTTCCCATCAAACCTTGCCCACGGGTGGCACGACCGACTACGCGGTGCATATTTTTTACGCCGCGCTCAAGGACAAACGCTACGACTGTTTTCTTGAACCCGGCACGCGCCTGGACATGATGTATATGCCCGATGCGATCAAGGCAGCGATCGATCTGATGGAGGCGGATGAAAGTTCGTTGGTACATCGCAACGGCTTCAACATCACGGCGATGAGTTTTGCGCCCGAAGACCTGGCTGACTCGATCAAGAAACGAATTCCGGACTTTGGCATGAACTACCAGGTCGATCCGGTGAGGCAGGCGATTGCCGAGTCATGGCCGAGGAAAATGGACGACAGCGTTGCGCGCCGCGAGTGGGGGTGGCAGCCGGACTATGACCTCGACGCGATGGTCGACGACATGCTCGAAAACTTATCCAAACGAAACTGACACGATATGTCTCTGGAAAAACTTCAAGTACGTTTTGCGGATCACGTCGCTGATCTTCATGCAAAGGGAATTGCCAAGGGCGACGAATTTGTCGTCACTGGCGTTCAGTCTGCAGAGGCAGGATTTGGCGAACGCTATTTTCTGCAAGGTTTTGGCGATCGCGCCTTTTTGCGCATGAACTCCAATTCCTACCTGGGATTGAGCTTGCATGCCCGTGTGGTCGAAGCCGAGGAACGCGCAGCCAGAACGTTTGGCACTGGCCCGGGGGCGGTACGTTTCATCAGTGGCACGTACACGCCACACACTGAACTGGAACAGGCGTTGGCCGAATTTCATGGCAGGCACGCAGCGATGATCATGACCGCATACGCGACCGTGATGGGCGTATTGCCGCAACTCGTGACGGGCGAAACGCTCGTTGTCAGCGATGCGCTTAATCACAATTGCATCATCAATGCGATTCGCTTGTCCCAGCCGGCAAACAAGGCGGTCTATCAACATCTCGATCTAGACGGGCTGAACCAGACACTCGTCGCTGCCAAAGGACAAGTCAAGCGCGTTTGTGTAGTTACCGATGGCGTTTTCAGCATGCGTGGTGACTATGCTCCGCTCGACAAGATCGCAGAAATCTGTTCACGCAACGAACCGGACTTCGAGGAAGGCATTTTTACTGTTGTGGACGATTCGCATGGCGTTGGCGCTTTCGGGCAAAGCGGACGTGGGACCGAGGAGCAATCGGGTGGACGGGCGGATGTGCTTATCGGCACGCTGGGCAAAGCATTTGGCGTGAACGGCGACTATGTTGTTGCCGACGAAACGACGATTCGTTACCTCCGGGAAACTACGCCATCCTATATTTACTCCAATCCCATTACGCCCGCGGAAGCGGCAGCAGCAATCGAATCAGTACGCTTAACGGACAGCTCAGACGGGCAGCAACGCCTCGCGACGTTGCGCAGACTCGGGCGGAAACTCAGGCAAGGGCTGTCCGACATGGGGCTCGAAACGATCGTGGGCGATCAACCCATCGTGCCGATTATGGTTCGGGATACGGGCGAGACCTCCGCGATGGTCAATCAGTTGTTCGAGTCGAACATCCTGGTGACCGGACTGAACTACCCGGTTGTGCCCAAGGGTGACGAAGAGATCCGGTTGCAGTTATCGGCGGGTCACACGGATGGGGACATCGATTTTCTGCTGGGTGCGCTGACGTGTTCGTAGCGGCCTGGTATCGGAGTGCGCATCCATGCTAATGGACAAGGGGACGCGGACCGGCATCTTCTTCGGCGCGACGTCGGGCGTTATCACCACCATCGGATTGATGGTAGGGCTGCAGGCCGGTACACAGTCGATGGCGGCTGTATTTGGCGGCGTTGTCGTAATAGCCGTTTCCGATTCGATGTCGACGCGCTCGGAATTCACCTGGCGCAGGAAGCCGATCCGGAATCAACGCGAGCGCACATCTGGGCGGCGACGTTGTGGGCGTTCGTCTCCAAATTTGTGGTTGCGATTTCGTTCGCATTGCCCTTGCTGTTGCTGCCGCTTGATCGGGCCGTTTTTGTCGGTGTGATCTGGGGGCTGACGATCGTCACGTTGATGAGCTACCTTCTTGCCCGCATGCAACAGACCTCGGCATGGCGGGTGGTTGGGGAGCACGTGAGCATAGCGCTGATCGTCGTTGCGTTATCGCATTATGTCGGGGTGCTGGTGCGCTCAATGACGGTTTGATGTTGCGTTCGTTTCGGCCCCGATCCTGTGCACGGAATTCTTTGAAATAGCGTTGGACGGCAGTACATCTGGTCACCGTTGTTGCGCTGCAAGATGCTAGAATTGCGCCCATTTCCCGTTGCCCGCAAACCATGTTTACCGCAAAAGACACCATTAAATACTTCGACCCCGAGTTGTCCGCGGCGATCGAATCCGAGAACGTCCGTCAGGAAGATCACATCGAACTGATCGCGTCCGAAAACTACACCAGCCCGCGCGTGCTAGAGGCCCAGGGTTCGGTATTGACCAACAAGTATGCGGAAGGCTATCCGGGGAGGCGCTATTACGGCGGTTGCGAGTATGTCGACATTGCTGAAACGCTTGCAATAGATCGAGTCAAGGCATTGTTCAAGGCCGATGTGGCAAATGTTCAACCACATTCGGGTAGCCAGGCCAATGCGGCAGTGTATCTGGCGATGTTGCAGCCCGGTGACACGATACTCGGCATGTCACTCGCGCACGGTGGCCACCTTACCCACGGATCACCGGTCAATTTCAGCGGCAAACTGTTCCATGTCGTGAGCTATGGCCTCGACAAGGACGAAGCGATCGACTACGACCACGTGGAACGGCTGGCAAAGGAACACCGGCCGCGAATGATTGTTGCCGGTGCGTCGGCATACTCGCTGGTCATCGACTGGCAACGCTTTGCCGACATTGCCGACAGCGTTGACGCGTATCTGATGGTCGATATGGCGCACTACGCAGGCCTTGTTGCGGCCGATGTCTATCCCAGCCCGGTCGGCATTGCGGATTTCATTACCAGTACCACGCACAAAACGCTGCGCGGTCCGCGCGGCGGCATCATTCTGTGCAATTCGAAGTTCGAGAAGCCGATCAATTCGAGCATTTTCCCGGGTACCCAGGGCGGGCCGTTGATGCATGTGATTGCGGCCAAGGCGGTCGCGTTCAAGGAAGCCATGCAGCCGGACTTTCGAGACTACCAGAAGCAGGTGCTGGTCAACGCGCGCGCGATGGCAACTACGCTCCAGAAGCGCGGACTACGCATCGTGTCCGGAAGGACCGATTGCCATATGTTCCTGGTCGACCTGAGATCGAAGAAGATAACCGGCAAGGAAGCGGAAGCGGTGCTTGGCCGCGCGCATATTACGGTGAACAAGAACGCAATCCCGAACGATCCGGAGAAACCATTTGTGACCAGTGGCGTTCGTATTGGCTCGCCCGCGATGACGACGCGTGGTTTCGCGGAAGCTGAGGCCGATCAACTCGGCAATCTGATTGCCGACGCATTGGAGGCTCCCCACGACGAAGCAAATCTTGCTCGGGTGCGGGGTTCAGTGACCGAGTTGTGCCAGCGTCTTCCGGTTTACCGCTGAAGGCCGGCCAGAGTGCCACGACATGTGCTTGCCAGGCCACATCGTAACGCGGGATAACGCACCGGACCTTACGGGCTTGCGAGACATTTGTGGCGTGCCATGTGTTCTTCTTGCCCGGAGCGGGCTACAGGAGTCCATGGCATTGGCCGATGTCATCGCCGTGATCGAGGTCGGCAAAAAGTGAAGTGCCCGTTCTGCAATGGCCCTGATACGCAAGTGATCGACTCGCGCGAGTCCGAAGAGGGTGAAAGCATCCGTCGTCGTCGTCGCTGCATTGATTGCGAGAAGCGCTTTACGACCTACGAAACGGTCGAGTTGCGCATGCCGCAGATGATCAAGTCGAATGGAAATCGGGAAGAGTTCAGTGAAGAGAAGCTGCGAACCGGATTTATGCGCGCGTTGCACCGGCGGCCGGTGCCGACCAATCTGGTCGAAGATGCGATCAGCCGCATTGTTCAGAGACTGCTCTCGTTGGGTGAGCGTGAGGTGCAGTCGCGGCGTATCGGCGAAATGGTCATGAAGGAACTCTACAAGCTGGACAAGGTTGCCTACATCCGGTTTGCGTCGGTGTACAAGGATTTTCAGGATGTGGATGATTTCCGCGACGCAATCAAAGAAGTGCAGAAGCCGGCGCCGCGCCGCAAGCGTCAATGAACGAAGAAACCCGGTTTATGACCAGGGCGTTGCAGCTGGCGGAAAAAGGCCTGTACACGACGACGCCGAATCCAAGAGTCGGCTGTGTCATCGTCCGTGACGGCCGGGTTGTGGAAGGCTGGCATGAACGCGCGGGTGAAGCCCACGCGGAGGCAATGGCGCTTGAAAAAGCCGGGCGTGACGCAAAGGGCGCGACAGTTTATGTCACGCTGGAACCGTGCAGTCACGAAGGGCGCACGCCCCCATGCGCGCAAGCGCTGGTATCTGCCGGCGTTGAACGTGTCGTGGCGGCAATGCAGGACCCTAACCCGCTTGTCGCCGGTGCCGGTCTGCAACGCCTAAGAAATGCCGGAATCGGTGTTGAATGCGGTGTGATGGAGACCGAGGCACGCGAACTCAATATCGGCTACGTTTCGCGCATGACGCGCGGCCGGCCGTGGATGCGCGTAAAGATTGCAGCCGGGCTCGATGGCAAGACCGCGCTGGAAAACGGTGAGAGCCAATGGATTACGAGTCCGCAAGCGCGCCGTGATGCGCATCGTTGGCGCGCGCGTTCGTGCGCGATCATGACTGGCATCGGCACACTTACTCACGACGATCCGCGCCTGAACGTACGTGAGGTAGAAACGACCCGCCAGCCGCTACGTGTGGTCGTGGATAGCCGGCTGCGTATGCCGGACAATGCCAGGATCATTGACGGTGGCAGGCTGATCGTCGCGACCGCAAGCGACAATGAAACCAAAATCAACAAGTTCGCCGAACGCGGCGTCGAAGTGCTGGTACTACCCAATGGACAAGGCAAGGTCGATCTTGGAAAGGTTGCCGCAGAGCTCGCCGAACGTGGTATCAATGAAGTGCTGGTCGAAGCCGGAATAAACCTGCACAGTGCATTGTTGTGTGCGGGGGCGGTCGATGAATTGTTGCTCTACTTTGCGCCCAAATTGCTGGGCGATCGGGGCCGCGGCATGTTCGATTTGGGGCCATTGAATGATATGGATGAAGTACTTGCACTGAATGTCTCCGACCTGCGCCGGATCGGACCAGACATGCGTTTGCTCGCGCGGCTGGAAACGGCGATCGGACAAAACTGACGATGTTTACCGGAATAATAGAAGCAGTCGGAAAAATCGAATCGGTCACACGGTCCGGCGAAACCGCCGTGATGCGCGTCACCTGTCGCGGATTCGATTTATCCGATGTTGCGATCGGAGACAGCATTGCGGTCAACGGCGTTTGCCTGACCGTCACGAGTCTGGACGGGCAGTCGATGTCGTTCGATGTCTCTGCAGAGACACTCGACGTGAGCGCTGTTTTCGCATCTGATGATGCAGTGAACCTGGAAAAATCGCTGCGGCTTGACCAGCGACTCGGAGGACACCTGGTGAGCGGCCACGTTGATGGTGTCGGCGAGGTCGTCGAAATGGTTGAGAACGACGGCAACAGGGTAGTGAATTTCAGTTTTCCGGAATCGCTGGCGCGCTTTATTGCGCGCAAGGGCTCGGTCACGGTCAATGGTGTCAGCCTCACCACTAATTCAGTGAGCAAAGGTGATCCGGCAGATGTTGGCAAACCCGAAGGCAGGGGCGTATTTTCGGTGAATCTGATCCCGCACACACTTGCAGTTACCAACCTTGGCAAACTTGTTGTTGGCAGCCGCACAAATCTGGAGATCGATGTGGTGGCGCGTTATGTCGAATCAATGCTGTCAGCCAGTGGGAGTAAATCGTGAGTGATCGTATCAGCGGGACGCCGGAAATCATCGCGGACATACGCGATGGCCGCATGGTCGTTCTTGTCGATGAGGAAGACCGCGAAAATGAAGGCGACCTCGTCCTCGCGGCGCAGTTCGCGGCGCCCGAGAATATCAACTTCATGGCCAAAAACGGTCGTGGCCTGATCTGCCTTACGTTGACCGCGGCGCGTTGTGAGCAACTGAGTCTTCCGCTGATGGTGGGTGCCAATCGATCACGCCTCGGAACAAATTTCACAGTGTCCATCGAAGCTGCCGAAGGTGTGACAACCGGAATATCGGCGGCCGATCGTGCCAAGACTATTCAGGCCGCGGTAAGAGAGCAGGCAGGCCCGGCCGACATTGTCCAGCCCGGTCATATCTTTCCGCTAATGGCGCAGGATGGCGGGGTACTGGTGCGTGCCGGGCACACCGAAGCAGGTTGCGATCTGGCAACGATGGCTGGTGTTGAGCCAGCAGCGGTAATTTGCGAAATTTTGCGCGACGATGGTGAAATGGCACGCTTGCCGGATTTGATCGAGTTTGCCGAGCGGCATGAGTTGAAGATCGGGACGATCGCCGACCTGATTCAATACCGCAGCCGCACCGAGTCGCTGATCGAGCGTGCCATGGAGCGCCCGGTCGAGACCGCGCACGGCACGTTTCGGCTTGTCGCATATCGCGAAAAGATTTCTAGCGACACGCACCTGGCCTTGATCAAGGGCGGGCTGCGACCGGGCGAAGAAACGCTGGTTCGTGTTCATGAACCGTTTTCTGTCGCCGACGCTATCGACACGGCCAGCCGTTCGCATTCCTGGAATTTGAATGCCGCATTGCGGACAATCAACGATGCTGGAAACGGCGTGATTGTGCTTCTTCACCGCACTGAAGACGGCGTCGACTTGCTGGAGCGCCTCGGCGGTGAACCGCAAGCACCGCCCAAGCTTGACTTGCGCACCTACGGCATAGGCGCGCAGATTCTTCGCGATCTCGGCGTGACCCGCATGCGTTTGCTGGCTGCGCCGCGACGTATGCCCAGTATGACCGGCTTCGATCTGGAAATTACCGGATATCTACAGCCAAGCTAGCATTGCCGGATCGGAGCTACGACAATGGAGTCTGGCTGCCCGGTAATTGAAGAAGGCAGGTGTTTTAGTCCGCAATTTTGGCCATTCTGCAGACGCATGTCCCCGCGGGCAGCGGCAGCTGAGCAGGCTTTCATTTATTGAGGTAGTGAACAATGGCAGGTCTCGAAGGAGTGCAGGCGTTTCCGATTCAAGTCGACGGAAGCGACCTCAATATCGGTATTGTCGTCACCCAGTTCAATCAGGAAATCGGTGAAGCAATGCTCGACGCATGTCACGTCGAACTGATGCGTACCGGTGTTTCGCCGGAAAACGTGGCGATCGCCAGCGTTCCCGGTGCGCTTGAAGTCCCTCTAACCCTACAGCGCTTTGCCGACAGCGGCCGCTTTGATGCGCTGATCGCACTGGGTGCTGTTATACGCGGCGATACCTATCATTTCGAGATTGTTTCAAATGAATCGGCCGCCGGGCTGACGGCGGTACAACTGGAGACCGGTATCCCTATCGCCAACGGCATACTGACCTGCGAAACACAACAGCAGGCATTGGAACGAATCCAGCGCAAAGGCACGGACTGCGCGCAAGTCGCGGTGCAGATGGCGCGGCTGATGGAAGCGATCGATGACGGGTAATCGCAGAGGTTCGCGAGAACTTGCGCTGCAGGGTCTGTATCAGTGGTTAGTGAATGAGACGGATGTCAAGGACATGCTGACGCAGATAAGCGGCATGGATGGGTTCGGGAAAGCCGATCAGGCATACCTGAAACTGCTCGTGCAAGGTGTCGTTGGCAATGCCGATGCGTTGCGAGAACGGATTCGGCCGTACCTCGACCGGCCGATGAAAAACTTGTCGCCCGTCGAGCATGCGTTGTTACTGATGGCCGCTTGTGAACTTAGCATGCAACCTGACACCCCGTATCGCGTCGTGATTAATGAGGCTGTCGAACTGGCGAAGAGCTACGGTGGAACTGACGGGCACAAGTACGTAAATGGCGTGCTGGATAAACTGGCCACTGAGTTGCGGCTGGATGAAACGGGCGCGCGCAAGAAAAAGGCGTGAACTCGCCCCTAAACTACTCGAATCACAATCTGGACAATATTCTCTGGTCTCCAGATGGATTGCGCGTTGTCGAAGAAGAACTGCCGGTCGTTGCGAGTTAAAGTTAGTGTTTTCCGTGTCTCCGTGTTTCTGTAGCTCCGTTTGGTTGAGGCGATTAATAACAATTTCGGGAGGAAGAAATGGCTGATACAAAGCCGGTGAAAAAACTGACGATTTTTGATTTGCAGGCAAAGGTCGACCGGGGTGAGAAAATATTCCAGGTCACCGCGGTTGATTTCCCGACGGCGCAACTGGTCGACCGGGCTGGCATCGATTGTATTTTGATTGGCGATTCGCTCGGCATGACCGCGCTCGGTTATGAGAGCACAGTGCCCGTGACCATGGACGAGATGATTCACCATGCAAAGGCGATTTCCAAGGCGGCGAAGCATGCGCTTGTGGTCGGCGACCTTCCGCTCGGCGCTTATCACGCGTCATCCGAGGACGCGGTGAACAGCGCGATGCGCATGATCAAGGAAGGCGGTGCTGACGTCGTGAAACTGGAAGGCGGCGAGGATTTCGCGCCGATGGCCGAGGCAGTCATCAAATCCGGTGTGCCGGTCATGGCGCATATCGGACTGACGCCGCAACTGATGTCCAAGCTTGGCGGGTTCAAGGTGCAAGGCAAAGATGCGAGCACAGGTGTGCAACTACTCAAAGATGCGATGGCAATGGAGAAAGCAGGTTGCTTCGCAATTGTGCTTGAGGCAATTCCCGATCGTGTTGCCCAGATCATCACGGAGCGGCTGAATATCCCGACGATCGGGATTGGCGCCGGGCCGGATTGCGATGGACAGAACCTTGTTCTGCACGACATGGTGGGTCTGTTCGATCGCTTCTCGCCAAAATTCGTCAAACGCTATGCAAACTGCTGGGAAATCATCAGCAAGGCGCTGGAGGATTTCCAGGAAGACGTGAACAAGGGTGAATTTCCGAAAGCGGAGCACAGTTTCACGATGAAGGAGGAGGAGTATCGCGATCTGTTGCAGCATTTGCCGAAGTCCTGATTGTGGCAAGGCGGCTTCGCCTTTGTCGCAGCGACGCGAGACATGACATCAGAATTTGACCTGATTGAGCGCTATTTTGCGGCTCCGGCGCGTAGTGCGGTACTGGGCGTTGGAGACGATGGTGCGCTGCTGGAACCGTCCGCCGGAAAGCAGATTGTTGTTTCCATTGACACGCTGGTGTCCGGAACACATTTTCTGCCGGACGCTAATTCGCGCACTGTCGGGCACAAGGCGTTGGCAGTGAACCTGTCGGACCTCGCGGCAATGGGTGCGCAGCCGCGATGGGCATTGCTTGCAATGACGTTACCCGAAGTACGGGAGGACTGGCTGGCAGAGTTTGCCGATGGTTTCCATGAGCTGGCGCGGCACTCAGGCGTTGAACTGATCGGTGGCGACATGACCCGTGGACCATTGGCAGTGACTGTTACGGCGATCGGCGAAGTGCCAGCAGGCATGGCGTTGCGCCGTGATGGTGCGCAACATGGTGATGACGTCTGGGTTTCAGGGCAAATCGGAAGCGCAGCGCTTGCGCTTGCGCATGTGCGAGGTGATGTCCGACTAAAGGGCAGCGGACTGGACGAATGTCTCGTAAAACTGAACACGCCGACGCCACGGGTCGAGCTGGGGCGCGAACTCAGCGGAATCGCCAACAGCGCGATTGACGTTTCTGACGGATTGGTTGCCGGCGCCGGACATATTGCGGAGCGGTCAGACGTTTGCGTGGAGATTCGCTATGCCGATGTGCCATGCGCCACAGAAGCGATGTCAATGAAAGATCAAGCACCCGCTCGCGAGGCGATACTGGCTGGAGGTGACGATTACGAGCTCTTGTTTTCTGCCCCTCAGGATCGGTCAGCAATCATTGATGCGGCCTCTGCCAGGTTGCGCCTGGGCCTTACGCGTATCGGGCGTGTCCGAAAGGGTAGTGGTGTGGTCGTGCTCGATGAGCGTGGAGAAGCGATGGACGTGAAAGTCGGGGGCCATGACCATTTCCGGTGACGCGCGCGTGCAGCCATCGACTGGATTTGTGTTTTCTCATCCGGCGCACTTCATTGCGTTCGGATTTGGCACTGGTCTCGCACCG
>CATOSA010000037.1 GCA_951812315.1 uncultured Burkholderiales bacterium | reverse complement strand
GTCGCCTCCGCGCGGGATGAGAAACAACTTGAACAGGTACTTGACAACATTGAGGCGCGCAGCGGATGTCCGCTGATGCGCCTCCCTCTGGTGGAGTCCTACCATATCGATCTCGGATTCGATGAGCGCGGCGCACCTGCACACAGCGCGCACCCTCGAAAGATAGTGACAACCCGCCACGCCAGGCCTGCACCGGCACTTGACCAAACGCAAGCGGCCCTTGCGGCTGCGCTCGCGTTTGGCCTGGCGCTGACACCGCACCCGTTTGCAGAGCTTGCCGCTCGAGCCCGGTGCAGCGAGAGCACAGCCATCGACAACATATCGCGTTGGATTAACGACGATGTCATCACGCATTTTGGCGTCATCGTCAGACACCATGAACTGGGCTATCGGTCCAACGCAATGGTCGCATTCGATATCCCTGATTCCGAGGCGACAGACGCGGGGCTGCAAATTGCGACATTCCCCGAAGTCACACTGTGCGCACAACGAGTTCGCTGCCTGCCGCAGTGGCCGTACAACATCTATTGCATGATCCATGGCCGTGACAGTCAGCGCGTGCTCGCGCATATCGAAACGCTGCGCACGCGCGCTGAGCTGCTCGACTACCCGTTCGCGGTGCTATTCAGCCGGCGGCGCTTCAAACAACAGGCAGCTCGCATTACAAACGAGGTCGCACATGGATGAGATCGACTCTCGCATCGTCACGCAGTTGCAGGGCGGCTTTCCGGTCACCGAGCAGCCATACTTCGACGCCGCCGCGCAGCTTGGACTCAGCGAGGAGGAGTTGCTCACCCGTCTGAAACGGCTGCTGGACGAAGGCACCCTCACCCGCTTCGGCCCGCTCTACCAGGTTGAGCGACTCGGCGGCGCCTACAGCCTGTCGGCAATGCAAGTGCCCGAGGCTGATTACGACCGCATCGTCGAATTGGTAAATGCGTTCCCGGAAGTGGCACACAATTACCGCCGCGAACACGCATTCAACAAGTGGTTCGTCGTCGCCGCGGCGAGCCACGCGGACGTGAAACGCGTGCTGTTCTCAATCGAACGCGACAGCACTTATCTGGTCTTCGAGTTCCCGAAGCTGCGCGAGTACTTCGTGAATCTCGAATTGCCCGCATGGTGACTTTCGATGACTGACGCGGAAGAATTCAACGAACTCGACCATGCCATCGTTCTTGCGACTCAGGCGGGTCTGCCACTCGTGCCGCGCCCATGGCACGTTATTGCACGGCAGGTTGGTGCCACTCCCGCGCAAGTCATGGAGCGCGTCGAACACATGCTCGAGCAAGGCGTGATCCGACGAATCGGCGCCGTGCCCAATCACTATGCGATTGGGTATCGTTCGAACGGGATGTCAGTTTGGGATGTAGATGATGCACTAGTCGATTCGCTGGAAATCAGTTGGCGGAGAGCGGGCTGGTCAGTCATTGTTACCTGCGTAGCCGGCACCCGCCCGAGTGGCCTTACAACCTGTTCGCGATGGTGCACGGCAAAGACCGCAACGAGGTCGAAACGAAGCTGCGCCAGATCGCAATGATTCTCGGATCTGCGGTGCGTGCACACGAAGTGTTGTATAGCAGCCGGATATTGAAGAAGACCGGGCTACGTCTGCCGGCAAGGCACACGAATGACGCTCGCACAGAGACGCAAAAAAGCAACAAGAAGACCGAAGTAAATAACAGAGGTAGCCAATGTTCAGGGTAACGCAGTATATGAAGGAAATCGCAGCACCGTCGCCACTGGGTGTCCAGCCTCGTATGCGCGGGCCAGTCGTGATCTGGAACCTGATTTGGCGCTGCAATCTCACCTGCAAGCATTGCTATTCAATTTCGACTGACATCGACTTTCCTGGAGAGTTGACCAGCGCCGAAGTCGATGTGGTTATGGATGACCTCAAACAATTTGGCGTCCCGGTATTGATCCTCTCCGGAGGGGAGCCGCTGCTGCGCAGCGACTTGACCGACATTGCGCAACGCGCCAAGCGCATGGGTTTCTATGTAGGACTGTCGACGAACGGTACGCTGATAGGAAAACACAATGTCGGCGAACTCGCGAACATCGGGTTCGACTACCTCGGCGTGAGTCTCGATGGCATTGAGCAAACCCACGACCGCTTCCGTCGCAAGGAAGGCGCGTTCAGTGCCGCGCTAAATGGAGTGCGACTTGCGCGCGACGCCGGAATAAAAGTCGGTATCCGATTTACGTTAACGCAGGATAACGCGCACGACTTGCCTTCACTACTGGATCTGATGGCACGAGAGCGCATCGACAAGTTCTATCTGTCGCATCTGAACTACGCCGGGCGTGGCAACAACAACCGCGCGCGAGACGCGATCTTTGAAACAACGCGGCGCGCGATGGACCTGCTGTTCGATACCGCGTACGGCGATGTTCAGTCGGACAAGCCAACGGAGTACGTCACCGGCAACAACGACGCTGACGGGGTCTACCTGTTGCAATGGGCAACACAGCGCTTTCCCCACATCAGGGACCACCTTCGTGCCAAGCTCACACAGTGGGGTGGCAACGCATCTGGCGTGAACGTCGCAAATATTGACAACGTCGGGGACGTCCATCCGGACACGATGTGGTGGCATTACACGCTCGGCAATGTGCGCCAGCGGCCGTTTTCGGAAATCTGGACTGATCTCTCCGATCCGTTACTGGCCGGACTCAAGCGGCGTCCGCGCGCGGTGAAAGGCCGCTGCGGCATGTGTCCGTATGTGGACGTGTGCGGAGGGAACACCAGAGTGCGTGCCCAACAACTCACTGGCGACCCCTGGGCCGAGGACCCTGCCTGTTACCTCACCGATGAAGAACTGGGTATTGAACATTCGGCGCCACGCGTTGCGGTGACGCCATACACGCGCCAAAAAGCGAAGACCCCCGTCATTGAAGACTGACGCATGAACAGCCTGACGGCAAAACACGCCGCTATGGCGTTTACGACATGCGCCGTGAACCCCCGCCCATTGGTGCAGGAACAGCCGTGATCCGGCACTGCGCGTTTCGGCATTGCACGTTCCGGTACGGCGGTATGGCTGCGAGTCTTGCGGGGTACTTTGCGCAATCAATCCGGGGCTGGTCAACCGGGCTGGCATTCCCGGCAGTTGCCCTCTTGCTACTCTTGTCCACTGGCTTCGCGGCAGCGCAAGATGCCAGCGACATCTACCGCCAGCACTGCGCCACATGTCATGGCAGCGACCGTTTCGGTGCAAGCGGTCCGGCACTGTTGCCGGAGAACCTCACTCGCCTGCGCCGCACAAAGGCGATCAAGACCATTAGCGAAGGCAGGGTCGCCACACAAATGCCCGCTTTCAGTGACACACTCAGCACCGCACAGATCGACGCAGTCGCTGAATTTCTCTACACGCCGCAAGAAAAACCACCTGTATGGACATTGGACGATATCCGCGCCTCGCGCATTGAATATGGGGATGCCGCAACATTGCCTGCGAAACCGGTTTTTTCCGCGGATCCGCTCAATCTGTTTGTCGTGGTCGAAACAGGCGACCACCATGTGACCATCCTCGATGGTGACCGCTTTGAACCGATCACGCGCTTTGCGACACGTTACGCGCTGCACGGTGGACCCAAGTTCTCGTCCGACGGGCGATTCGTCCATTTCATGTCGCGAGACGGCTGGGTCAGCAAGTACGATCTCTGGAATCTGCGCACCGTGGCCGAAGTTCGCGCCGGACTGAACAGCCGCAACCTGGCTGCGTCCGGTGACGGCCGCTACCTCGCTGTGGGAAACACGCTTCCGCAGACGCTAGTGATCCTGGATGCAAACAACCTGCAACCGGTAAAAGTTCTGCGCGTGGCCGATCTGCAGGGAAATGCTTCCAGAGTATCGGCGGTATACGATGCGCGGCCGCGCAGCAGCTTCATCGTCGCGCTCAAGGACGTCGCCGAGGTCTGGGAAGTCAGTTATGACGACGACGCCGAGCCGATCTACAACGGCATGGTGCATGACTACAAGCTGGAAGAAGGCGTTGCGATCGACGGCAAGCTCAATCCGCGCCGTACAATCCTCGACGAGCCGCTGGATGATTTCTTTTTTGACACAAGCTACAGCTGGCTGGTCGGCGCGGCACGCAACGGCGGCGAGGACCAGGTGGTCAACCTCGACGTGCGCCGAAAGATCACGTCAATAGCACTGCCGGGCTTGCCCCACCTCGGATCTGGAATCAGTTGGGAACGCGATGGTCGCACCTTGTTGGCGACGCCGAATTTGCGCGAGGCTGCGGTAAGCGTCATCGATATGCAAGACTGGACGCTGATCAGACAAATTCCCACCAACGGTCCCGGTTTTTTCTGCGCAGTCACGAAAACAGCGACTACGCATGGGTAGATGGCATGAACGGTCCGACCCGCGACACGATGCAGGTGATTGACAAGCGCAGCCTCGAAATCGTAAAAGACATTACGCCGGTACCAGGAAAAACCGCCGCCCACGTCGAATTCACGCGTGACGGCAAGTACGCGCTGGTCAGCGTCTGGGACATTGACGGTGCGCTGGTTGTCTACGATGCGAAGGCGCTGGTCGAGATCACCCGCATACCAATGAAAAAACCCTCCGGCAAGTACAATGTATACAACAAGATTACGCGCTCGCGCGGGACAAGCCACTGAGGTCAGCGGATAATGTCGGGCGCATGCGATCAGTCAGGCCTGTCGCGCAGCCGTGAACGGAAAACGGAACGCGGAGAACAACGGACTGCCTTGGTGATGCCAGAACTCGAAGCGAACCAGGTCAAACGCTTGACTACGGCACTGCCACTCATATAAGAACTCAACATGGAAGTCGTCTATTTCACACTGGCAGCAATCTTTTTGTATATCGGGGCTGACTGGATTCTGAATCGCATGGAAGCTGCCGCCGGCCGGCGCTTCCAGTACCGCAGCATCATCTTCTTCGCCATTCTCCTGACAATGGCGCTCACATCATTCGCATTGATTCGTCATTTCGCAGGCTAGCACTCTGTTAATTCGCGCCTGAACGACGCATTCTTCCAGTAATCGAGTTTGGCAGCAGCCATCCCGGACTCTCCTGGCCTGCATTCTCCCCGGCTGAAAGTCGCCCCGTCTTTTCCGCACACATTGACATAAGTCAAGGTGCGCCACCCCGACAAGATGTTTCATGGGTGACGTACCGTTCTTCCAGCCAGAAAACCGCTGGTGTAGTGCTTCATTGTTCACGGCGCTTATGTTGGACGTTTGAACGCATGATTGAATGAACAAAAGTTGCGAAATTGGCCTCAGACGAGGCGCAAACCGCAGTGAGGTTGTACACCTCGCGAGGATTTGTAACGAAGTATGAGGCCAATTCTCGCCAACTTTTGTGCCGTTAATAGTGAAGCACTGCTCCAGCTAACGTCTAAAAGGGGGCAAAGAATGAGTGACTCAAGTCCGGCCAGCGACAACCATGGTGCCGGTGGTGATGAAGATGAGCGCATCCCGACGATGCAGCGCATCCTCGACAACCCTTTCCTGCTGTTATTCCTGGGTGTTGTGATACCCACCGTCTTCTACTTGATCTGGGGCGTGATGGAAATCATTTCCATCCCCATCGCCAAGTGACAAGGACCCGTTAACAAGGAGCCATACCATGGGCATTCATCCTCCACCCCAGCGAATCTGGTGGAAAGAACCTGTAGCGCGTACCGAGCTCGTCTGGGTCATCATCGCATTTCTGTGGGGACTGATCATGTTCTCGGCGATGATCTACTGGCATATGGCCGGCGAACAGAACCTGTCCAATGAATCCTATCGGATCACGCCTGAAGCGTTTGCAGCCAAAGCTGAAGCGATGGTTGAAAAATACCAGGTGCGCGAAGAAGCGGGATTCCCGGTCGTGCATCCCCCGCCCGGCAGTGACGTCTACATGATTGCCGGGCTGTGGCAGTGGTGGCCAATCATCGAATTCGAGAAAGATCAGACATACCGGCTGCATCTGTCTTCCATGGACTGGCAGCACGGATTTTCCCTGCAGCCGGTCAATATCAACCTGCAGACTCACCCCAATTACGACATGGTCGTTACGTTGACGCCGAATGAAGCCGGCGAGTTCGGAGTGGTCTGCAACGAGTTCTGCGGCATCGGTCACCACTTGATGATCGGCAATATCTACGTGACCGAGAACTAGGGGGAATATACAGATGTCAACTTTTACACATCGTGTTTGCCCCGCCACGGGGTTGCGAATTCACAGTTCCGCAGAAAACCTGATCAAGGCCAACGCCGTGACCGCCATTGTCTTTCTGTCCGTGGGCGGACTATTCGGTTTGATGGTCGGACTCACCCGCTGGCCCGGTGTACACCTGCTGCCGGCCGACTGGTTCTATCTCGCCTTGACCGCCCACGGACTGGACTTGCTGCTGGTCTGGATCATATTTTTCGAGATGGCCGTGTTGTATTTCGCGTCGGCGATATTATTGAACTCACGTCTGGCTGCGCCGCGCTGGGCGTGGACCGCATTTGCCCTGATGCTCGTAGGCGCCTTGATGACCAACGTCGCCGTACTGCAAGGCAACTCCATTGTCATGTTTACTTCCTACGTGCCGATGCAGGCAGCGCCGCACTTCTATCTGGGCCTGATCCTGTTTGCAGTCGGCGCGCTGATCGGCTGTTTCGTGTTCTTCGGCACGCTGGTAATCGCCAAGGAGGAGAAAACTTACCAGGGCTCGGTACCGCTGGTCACGTTTGGCGCAATCACCGCAGCGATCATCGCAGTATTCACGATCGCATCAGGTGCGATCATCCTGATTCCGACGTTCCTGTGGTCGATCGGCCTGATCGGCAATATCGACACGTTGATGTACAAGACCGTCTGGTGGGCGATGGGGCATTCGTCGCAGCAGATCAATGTCGCAGCGCATGTGGCGATCTGGTACTTGATTGCCGCGGTCGTGCTCGGCGCCAAGCCGCTGTCGGAAAAAGTCAGCCGCATGGCGTTCCTGATGTATATCCTGTTCCTGCAACTCGCCAGCGCGCATCATCTGCTGGTAGAGCCGGGCATAAGTCCCGCGTGGAAGATATTCAATACCAGCTACGCGATGTATCTGGCCGTGCTTGGCAGCATGATCCACGGCATGACGGTACCGGGCTCGATCGAGGCGGCGCAGCGAGGACGCGGCTACGTCAACGGCCTGTTCGAGTGGTTGCGCAAGGCACCGTGGGGCAATCCCGCGTTCTCCGGCATGTTCATGTCATTGGTCATGTTCGGCTTCCTGGGCGGCATTTCCGGTGTCGTCATGGGTACCGAGCAGATCAACCTGATCATGCACAACACCCTTTATGTCCCCGGGCATTTCCATGCCACCGTTGTCGCCGGCACCACCCTGACCTTCATGGCCGCGACCTACCTACTGGTACCACTGATATTTCGCCGTGAGCTGATTATGAAAGGCCTGGCGAAATGGCAGCCCTACGTGTTCGGCCTTGGTGTCATGGGCATTTCGCTATTCATGATGGGCGCAGGTACGCTTGGGGTACCGAGACGCGTTTGGGACATTACCGGTGCCGACGCGATACTCAAGTTCGACTACTCCGGTGCCGCTTACCTGATGATGGGCCTGAATGGGGTCAGTGCAATCATGGCAGCCCTGGGCGGTTTCATGTTCATCGCCATCATTGTCGGATCAGTGTTTTTCGGCAAGCGAACCGGTGACAAGCCGCTGGAAGGACTGACCATGACCACGGCCACCAAGTACGGCAGCGCCAAGGACATCAAGATACCCGGGACTGTAGTGCTGGTTGCGGTGTTCTTCACGGCCTTTGTGCTTTACTACTTCGTCAACTGGAAGTATCTCGCTGAAGTATGGCCTCTGCGCTAACCAGCCATGCGAATGGCACGATTGCGAAGCCGACGGTCAAGGGAACGCTAGCGCTCGTTTACTCGGTCTTCAAGCTTCGCATCGGGTTTGCAATCATGTTCACTGCGCTGGCTGGTGTCGCGGTCGCACCCGGACAGGCGCCGGGCCTGGTACAAACTGCCGTGCTGGCACTCGCGGTGCTGCTGTCTTCGGCAAGCGCCGGCGCGTTTAACATGTACATGGAACGCGACCTCGATGCGCGTATGAAGCGCACACGCAACCAGCCGTTCGTGACTGGCCGGTTCAAGGCAAACGGCTACTGGCTCGCAGGTATCGTGCTTTTACTGGCGTTCGCGATTGCCGCGGCGGCACTGGCAACAAATGCCGCTGCCGCGTTCTATGTATTCATGGGCGCGTTCGTCTACGGCGTGGTCTACACCGTCTGGTTGAAACGGCGCACCTGGATGAATATCGTCATCGGCGGTCTTGCCGGCAGTTTTGCCATTCTTGCCGGAGCTGCCGCGGTCGATCCCGGGCTGGCGCTGGCACCGCTGCTGCTGGCGCTCGTGCTGTTCCTGTGGACGCCCCCACATTTCTGGAGCCTGGCGTTCAAGTACAAGGACGAGTATGCGGCGGCCGACGTTCCAATGCTGCCAGTGGTCGTCCCGGACGCAACCGCCGCGTGGATTATCCTGGCACATACAGTGGCACTGGTCGTACTGTCGCTTGTTCCGGTCATGTTCGGCATGGGCTGGATCTATCTTCTGGGTGCAGCGCTTGGCGGTGCCCGGTTTGTGTGGACCAGTATCGGCCTTGTGCGCAACCCGTCACCCTCGATGGCTATGACAAATTTTCATGCGTCTCTCGTGCAGCTGACACTGTTACTCGGCGGCGCTATTCTTGACGCGTGGTTGATCCCATCGATCTGAATTGCGCAAACCTGATCGACTTGGCAGAAAGCCTTCCGGCGCTTACAGAAACACGGCGAGCGCAAGGCGGTTTGTGTTGAGCAGGTTTGTGTTGAGTATTGGCGCGCGCGACTGCATCCGGCAACCTGGCAATCTGTCGGACTCAGGATGATTCGGCTACAACGGCAATGATTCAGAACATGAGACATTCGACCTTGCTTCATGCTGTACGCATGCTCGTATTGTTGCTCGCCTTTCTCGCGAGTGCTGCATCTGCGCAATCACAGGAACTCAAGAACCAGAATCTCGAGAACCAGAAACACGGAAACCTGGGCCATGAGGCACAGGGACATGCGATCGGCGATCACGGCGCAGCCGCAAGCGCGCACACCGATATGTCGATGGCAAACAGCCACGACACAGGCGCACATGGACCAGGTTCGAACTACGATGAATCCACGGCGTTTGCGCTTAGCCAGGAGGCCGTTGGGAAAAGCCTGGGGGACTACAGCTTTCTTGACGGCGAGGGACGAACGATTGCGTTGCAATCATTGCGCGGAAAACCCGTAGTGATCAGCATGATTTATACGAGCTGCTATCACATATGCCCGACCATCACCAGCAATCTGGCAAACGTGGTCCAGGATGCAAGGCAAGCCTTGGGTGACGAGAGTTTCTCGGTCCTGACAATAGGCTTTGACACCCGGGACGATACGCCCGATCGAATGCGTGTGTTTGCCGGGCAACGCGATATTGATGTCAATGACTGGCATTTTGTCAGCGCCACTGCCCAGACCATACACAGCCTGAGCAGCGACGTCAGCTTCAGCTACTTTGCCACGGCCAAAGGATTTGATCACATGATCCAGGCCACCGTGCTCGACGCAGATGGAACAGTTTATCGCCAGCTCTACGGTATGGCGCCTGAGCTGCCGTTGCTGGTCGAACCGCTCAAGGAAATAATGTGGGGCAAGCAGGTCGCAGCCACACCGATCACAGGATTGATCAATAACATCAAACTGTTCTGTACCGTGTTTGACCCGACAACGGACAAGTACCGGTTTGACCTTTCACCATTCATTTCATTCGGGCTTGGCATATTGATACTTGGCGCAATCGCGTGGGCGATCGCACGCGCCTGGCGCCAATCCTCACCGCCGGGACCAGCCGCTTGACAGGTAGTGTAGTGATTCACTATTAGCGGCACAAAAGATTGCGAGAATTCGCCTCATGCTGCGTTACAAATCCTCGCGAGGTGGCCAACCTCGCTGTGGTTTGCGCCTTGTCTGAGACAAATTTCGCCACTTTTGTTCATTTAGACCCTATTTCTGCAATTCAACATAAGCGCCGATAATAGTGAACCACTACACTAGTACAGCAAAGTACCACGCTACCTGCGCCTGGGAGTCCAGCAACCAGTGAGCGGTTTGCGCAACACTGCCAAAGCACTATTTGAAAGTGCAGACGGGGTTTTTGCCCGCGCTTTCACCCCGGCATGGAATCCCCTCGCCCATCTCGGCACGCTCGGCTGGTTTTTCTACTGGATTGTCATCGTCAGCGGTATCTACCTGTACGTCTTCTTCGACACTGGCATCAGTCAGGCGTACGAGTCGCTCGAATACATCACCAACGTACAGTGGTATGCCGACGGAATCATGCGCAGCCTGCACCGCTATGCCTCCGATGCATTGATCATTGTCATGATGCTGCACCTGGCGCGCGAATTCATCATGGACCGTTACCGCGGTGCGCGCTGGTTTACCTGGTTCACCGGCGTGCCACTGTTGTGGCTTGTTTTCGCGTGCGGCATCAGCGGGTACTGGATGGTTTGGGACGTACTCGCCCAGTACATTGCCATCGCCTCGACCGAATGGATCGACAGTTTAGGTATATTCGGCCAGTCGATCGCGCGCAACTTCCTGAACAGCGATACGCTCAGCGGCCGTTTCTTCACGCTCATGGTGTTCATCCATATTGCGGTACCGCTGTTTATGTTGCTCGTCATGTGGATCCATATCCAGCGGCAAAGAAACGCCAAGGTCAACCCGCCACTTGGACTCGCTGCCGGTACCCTCGCCATGCTGCTGGTGCTGTCAGTCGTGCGGCCGGCCGTCAGCCAGCCGGCGGCAAATCTGGACAAAGTACCTTCGGTCATGGATTTCGACTGGTTCTACCTGATCGCTTACCCGCTACTCGACACTTTGCCAGGACAAACCGTGTGGGCAATCGCTGGCGGTGCCACTCTGTTACTGGTTCTGCTTCCATGGCTGCCGCCGATGCAGCGCCAGGCGACCGCGCGCGTCGACCTTGACAACTGCAACGGGTGCGGCCGCTGTGTGGATGCTGAGAATCGCTGCTGCCCCGAGGTGCGCAAGGCTGACCCTGTAATTGATCAAGATAGCCTTATTCCCGAGCAAATAGGCTGCCAGGCCGACAAGACCGGGGATGCAGGCCGACAACATTCACCTCCCGTTGATCCGTTCCCCATATCGTCCAGACCTGACCTCATGCGGCCGGCCCCGGCACGCGAAAAACACAAGAACTTCCCACAGTATCGGCTCTCAGCCGCTGCCAGTGCTTGAGCACTTACAAAGACCAATACCTAGTATGTGGTACCTGGGCGACTGATCGGGCCTTATGCGCACGCCGAGCACCTTAAAGCCCGGGCAGGTGATCAACACATGGCTACTTGCTTCGCCATTCCCGATGGGCCATTTGGCGTCGCCTGATTTAACCTGATACTCGCACGTCTCGAACACATTGCGACGCGCGGTGAACTCTGCCCGACATAAACGAAGCTACTTGTGTCACCGGTCTCAAGTAACTGTGTTAGCCCTAGAACAAGGCGATCTTCAGCTATCGCGACGGTTGAAACCAGCAGACATAACAAAGAAGCAATTCTAGCCATAACTTTCTACATGCTCATCGGGACGCGGCATTGTCCACCTTGCCGGTTGTGATTACTAGCTGCCGCACCAATTGAAACACGGGTGCCTGTTTCCCGATTCATGGTAATACCTCGCTACGACAAGAGCATCGTCCACATAATCAACTAGAAACAACGGCTTCCTAGATTGCGTCTTCCCCGTTACATATGAAGATTGCAATCTCATCAAAGTGGGCAGCCCCAATACAACCCGGCATGATGGCCTTGCGCCGATCCGGTTGATAGTGAACCACCTGCATACCGGCAGCGATTCCCGCTTTCACACTCGGTTCACTGTCTTCAACGACAACGCACTCTTCCGGCGCAACATTCATCGTTGCCGCAGCATGCAGAAACAGATCCGGCTCGGGCTTCCATGCGCCGACTTCATACGCGCTGAAAATGTTCGCGCCAAAGTACTCGTCAAGTTCAGTAATCTCCAAAGCCCGTTCGGTCTTCTTCAGTGGCGCGCTTGACGCGACGCAGCGCGGAATGTCCAAACTGGAAAGCAGGCTCCTGACCCCGGGGTTCGCAACGAGTTCCGCTTCGTACAGGCGTTCCATGTGGCGACGGTATCGCGGTTCAAAATCATCTTCCAGCGATGCGCCGTACCGCGCGGCGATATCGCCAACGATATTCGCGAATCTCATGCCCCGGTAACGGGTCGTAAGCGTCTCTTCGTCGTCAGTGATCTCGTCGATGAACTCAATGTAGTCGCGACAGTTCAAGCGCTCGCTGTCAACGAGTGTTCCGTCCAGGTCAAGAACCAGGCAGCGCGGCTTCATTCAGCAAGCAATCTGGGATTTCGAATTAGTGACATTGTTATCGACAGGAGTCTCATGTCGGTACGTGCCCGCGTCATACCCCCGTATTCGACAAACACCAAGGCACCGAGACAGTGCGCCAATCATGGTGTGTTTCATCTCGCTGGCAATCCCAAAGACGTTCGAGCATGAAATAAAATACCCGATCTTGCAGTCTCTTCTGTTTGGATACCACTGGTAACGAGCCACACGACACTCCGCACCTGCTGGCAGGCAATGGTAGAGCGTCCTGCAATTTGATGTAAATGTATCTGGCATCCTCTTGCCTATCCGATTACGCCTAGTGCGCCAAAGACAGCAATACTCACAGCGACAACAAGACCGACGCCAGCAAGAATAATATCGCTGTAACGTTTGTTTCCTTGCTTGGGGCCAGGGATCAGCACCGAGTCAGCCGGGTTGCCGGTGTCATAGTGGACTGACACCTCACTATTTTTCGGGAATCTTGTCGCAAAGTTTACGGTTTCCGGGTAGACCAGCGTATAGAACGTAGGCGCAGTGCCTGTGTAGGGTTTGCCGTGAACTTCATACACGTACTCCACACTCAGTTTCTCTACCTCTGCATCCGGCCATCAACATTTCGCCTTCCCCAAAGGTGGATATCGCTGATCTTCCCTTTAACGCTGGGCCAATGCTCGCTCGCTAGTGCTTTCCTGTAACTGCGCAAGGCGTGCCGAAGCATCCAGAAGCCAAATATCGCGAATACCGTCCCTACTACGAAGGGCGTGTTTATCTCGAACATATCTGGCTACGAATAACGTTCGCCATTGCAGGCATCAAAAAGCAAAATGAGACGACGCTCCCGTATCTTCTGTTTTGATGACGGATGGTTGGGACGCGAGCGTGTTCCGCACATACCTTACCGTCCGCTGCGTAAGATACTTCATCTCTGCATCAGTTGAACACAGCCATAGCAGATTCGATTGGTCGACCGAGGTTGCAACAATCTGCTCCGGCTCCATTGGTTGAATAGTGCTAGTTCGTGTCAGCAGGAACTGCGAACCACTGCGCGCTCGAACCGGTCCGGTCTGTGCCGGGAATCTCATGTGCGTGAAGTACCCGCAGTTCAACCTCTGCGCCAGCCCATGCGTGCGTCGGAACGTACTGAAGCTCAAGCAATGCGCCGGGCTCGGCACCAGATACCAAAGGCGAACACTGCGGCGACCCTTCGAGTCGAAAGTACACGAGTAAAGCGGGAGGCAAACCCGTCGCGGAACTGATGCTCGGATGTTTTTGCTCTTGCAGAAACGTCGCTTTCACAGCATCACACCCGGGAAGTGCCACCTGGTTCCTACGCACAACCAGCACATCTGCGGACAAGAAGCGATGGCCGGACAACGGTTTCCAGTCGGCACAATACGGGCAGGACGAGAGTTCCTCCGCTCGTCCAGTCCCAATTAGTGCAATCAGTGTGAGGGGGGCGATCAGCGCGCACACTACGGTGTTCACTTAGGGAAGTCCCCGACTTTGAAGGCCCGGCGCGCGCAAAACGCAAAGAGCAGAGATGATTTGCAACAACGCATTCTATCCATTTACAAACGCACGTATAGACGTGCCCGGCCGGGATCTACAACGATCACCAATACCACACAGGACTTGATCAATCTTCCCACCAACAATTGCGTACATGCATGCGATACTTGCAGTCAGTGCGAACAGGCGGCGCCATGCCACGGAAACGATTGCCACTTCGCCCCTAGGTCCGTATAGAGAAACAAACACTCAAGTGAGACTCGCCGCGTCTTTGGCCAAGGGCAATCCGTCGAATTGCTCGAGTACGGCAATCTCCTCGACGGGTCGCCGTTTCAGTTTGGTTAGTTGCTTCACGGGCTTGCCGACCGGCACAACTGCCGCCACTGCGAAATGCGGAGGTATATTCAGCATCGCCTGGATTTCCTTTTCACCCGGCACCGCTGCCGTGGTAATCGTGCCCCCGAAGCCTGCCTGACGGATACCGAGCAGAACATTCCAGACGAACGGATAAATTGAAGCACCGCTAATTACGCCAACGCGATCCAGGTACTGGTCCATTGATGCAACCACTTTCAGGTCTACAACGAAAACCAGAACCACGTTGGCCCCGCGATATGAACTGACCATCTGGGAAGGCGCATTCGTCGCAGCGATCACCTCGTCAGTGACTTTCGTCGGATCCACACTGTTCCATGGGTTTTCGCCCGCCGCGCGTTGTGCAGCATATCTTTTCGCAGCGGGCTCGGCCAGTTTGCCGAGCGCTTCTCTGGTCTTTACATCGCGTACGACAATGACCCGGTTTCCCTGGCGATTACCGCCACTGGGCGCAAACCGCGCGTTTTCGATTACGTCGTAGAGAACTTCGTCAGGCACGTGTTCATCGGTGAATTCACGTGCTGCGAACGTAGTGCGCATCACCTCGAATAATTCCACTTGTCCCTCCGGTGTCTATTCGATCAGTTGCGCAATTGTAAGCAAGATTGCGTTATCAGATGGTGATTTCCTGACCTTTCCACCGACTAATGAGAGCGACAGTGAATCAATAGCAGATTCTCGTCCCCGCTAGCCAGGGCCGTGCACAATAATGTCTTGCGAGAACTGATCGCCTTCGCGTGCGCCACTCAATTCACACATTTATCTGGCCGCCCTGAACACTTGCCATAACAGGTACGGCAGCCTGATTACAAACACAGCGGCTATAAAGGGAAGAACAACCAGTGTGAGAACAAGGCCAATTAACATCGAGAATCCTCCTGCCCCAGCGGGCGCGGTTGATTCCTCCGAGCTGGTCAATACCTCGCCTTCCTCTCCGACTACTTCTGCCTCGAGGGCCAGCGCCAGTTCCCGAAGCTTCGGCAAGAGAGTATCGATTTCAGAGGCGCTGAAGTCGTCGGTCCACAGGCTCGAATCCTCAATATTGAAGTAGAGGCGTTCTGTACTATCAGGCCTGACCCATTCGGCAATTCCCTCATCTTTGCGCTCTATCGTTTGATCCGCGTCCAGCGCTGCGTTGATTTCGCTTCGAGTCAGAGGTGTTCCCCCGGACCCTCGTTGAATCGAAATGACATAGCTCATATTGCTAACCTGCCCCGCTTCCTGACTCGGCGACGCTGTCATGCAACAATTCACATGACATGACAATCAATCAGAACAATTTTCAAATGGTTTCCAGCTTTCAAGAAGTCCCACCAGGTGCGTACATGCAATACCCGGACCCAATATGAACAAAGACGCCGCCAAAAGGCGGCGTCTTGCGGCACGAATTCGACTGGCTAGTCCACTAGTCGTGCAATGAGCTACTTGTAAAACTCGACATAAAACCTTACCGCCCCGAGGGGCTCAACCTCATGAGGCACTGTGGGCTCGACAACACCAGACTGATCTCGCGAAAGAATGAGCTCTTCGGGCTCTGGTGCCAGGATGCGATAACGGAGCTGGCCCTCCAGAACAATGATTTTCCCCCAGGTACCTTCCCTGGTCTGATGGGCGCGGAGAAGACCTTTTGGCACTGTATCGTTTGAAAACACCGGCGTACGCTTGTAACTCGATACAGCCTCGGGAAGGTTTTTCACGATTGAGCAAATCGTGCTTGTCAGGCCTGTATATCTGCGCTCACTTAAGCCTGTCCAGCAACCGGGAAAAATAGCTTGCGTTGCCTGGCGATAAAAAGAACAGGTAAGTATCGTTCGCGTAATGGCTGACCATGATGTCCTGATTCCTGTCTAGCAGATAAGTCCGTGGAACATACTCTCCGTCGATGCTGAATCTTTTCAAGTACCTTGAATCGTCGTCCTGATCCAGCTTTATAAATATAACGTTGTCCGCTCTTGAAACGACCCTCTGGTCTCTAAACATACTGGAGTATTCCGTGCACACCGCACACCATTCAGCGTAAACAATCAACACAGCATTCTTGTTTTGTTCCCTTGCGGCCACCAGTCCATCAACATACCCGTGCCACTTGATTTCCGATTCGTTCCAGTCAATTGCCGCTTGCGAGCTCAGTGAAATTAGTCCAAGAATTGCAAGAATCAGGTATTTCATAACCTTCCCCATAGTTGGAACGCCCACAATATTAGCCGAGGTTCGATCGCTCATGCTTGCTAACTCTACGCCGGCAGATTGGCGCAGCGAAATCCGGCACAAGCGCGCCCACTATGCCATTCATCCGCGAAATGCAACGTCAGATTTTGCGCAAAAGCTAACCAGACCTACAATTTACTCGACAAGAATTTCGAAATCTATTTGCTCGGTGCCGCAACATGTCCCATCAAATAGTCTGCAGAAGGGACTCGGGTCTGCTCTCCGGACACTTCCGCAAACTCACGCAAACGCCTGCCTTCAGTCAAAACGTCAGGAAAGCACGTCAGGTCGAACAAAGCTTCGAAGGTATCTTGCGTCTGATCTACAAAGTGTTCAATGCCTTCATAGAAGCGCCTGTAGTCCGTGTTGACAATGAAGATAATCTCACTTGGATCGAGCGATAGAAAGTCCGCACTCTGACTTTGCAACGATTCAATCCACTTTTCATAGTGCAAACTCAAATCCACAGACAATTGATTCAGTACGTCGACATTGTTTTCGAAGGTACGCACTGCTTTTTCCAGAAAGAAAAAAGGGGTCGGGAGTCTTTTCTTGGCCTTGACTTGGAATCAACGTTACAACCTCTGGGACGGCCCACAGGCTTGTGACAAAAGACTCCCGACCCCTTTTGCCTACAAGCCTTATCGCCGCGCTCGATGGGCTTGACGAGCTGCTGTGCCAAGAAGGCGCAACCTGCCCGGCAGACACCCCCCCTTCACTGCCTGATGGATGCCTAGTGATACCGGTCGATGCCGCTATTGAGAAAATACGCGGCAGGCTTGCCTGTGAACCAAAGAGACGCACAGAGCGCACGCAACAGGCGTTAACAGCACTGCATTCCAAAGGCTTGATTACCGATTGAAGGCGGACTATACTATAATTGAAACCGGTACCGCTTTCCATTCTGGTGCTGTTCAGAGTGACCCGACGAACCGACAACGACGACTAGCGAGGCAAGCCGATGAAATGTTTGGTTGTCAGCCTGTCGGTATTCTCTATTTCACATGTCGCTACAGCCGAAAGCTACCTGTGTGTTACTGACTTGGCCGTTGGGTTTAACTATGAAAAGACTACCGACACTTGGGAACGCGCCAACTTCAAGGGTGACCAAAAATACATTATTAGGAAACCAACGCCTGACGAACAACTGAACTACAAAGCATTTGAGAACGCCCCTTGGGTCGTTGCCGAATTCGGCGCAGACGTCGCGGATTGGGCATGCCAGAAGGACTTCACTAAATTTGGGAATTTGAGATGTGTTAACAGCGGCTTTAGCAACCTTAGCGAAACAGTCCTAGCCCTGTTTAGCGAAACACTCCTTACCGAAATAATGTTTAGCAAGTTAAACTTGCGCTTTCTACACAGTTACAGGACAGGATACTGGAATGTGATATCGGAACAGCAGTTATCCAAGCTCTCGGAAACAGAGCAACGCTTCACGAGGAGTTTCGCAGAAGGGGCGAACATTCCCGCCCTGAAAATAGGGAAATGCACCCGAATCGAGTGACTCCCCGGCTACTTGCGGCAGAAAGGAGAATGACAACCATGGCGCGAGTTCAATAGTGAAACACTTCCTACTTGCAACTCTGTTCTGCACGGTGTGCATTGTTGCAAAAGCAACGCCCTCTCAAGATTTGACCGTCGAAATTGGATTTAAGTCTAGAGACAGGTTTCTCCGGGAAACATTGGCATCAATGCGTCAAACGACCGGGCAAAACGAAAGCGATATGGTGTCATTAAGTTGCGAAGTACATTATCCCTGGGATTGGCGAGGGTACTTAGTGATCGTCACGTTTTCAGAGCGTGATAACACTGTTACTTGGCAGGGCAGGCCGGTACAAACTGTGCGATTAACGCGGTCAGATATCGTCGCGTTGATTCCGCAGGGCGACGAGAGCAAAGATTCCAGGGAGTTGCATGTAAGTCGTCAGAGTGGAAAGTTTTCGCTTTTTAGCGATATTTTAGTTTCCTCAGGCGTATGCGAAGAACCGGGCACGAACCCGTTATTCTGACGAGCGAATGGTATTGACGCTCGAACAGAAACTTCTGCAGCTCTCCTCTTTAACCGTCGTCCATTAACGCTTCAACATCTTCTTCCCGACATTCAGAAATCCGTTTCAGGACATCGCTGCAGGACTCTGCCTTCTCGGTAGGAGGTGTTACCGGAACGGGTTTACCCCAAGCTCTGTCGAGTCATCCCTGAGCCGCGCTAGTCCGTGCTGTCGGTGCTGCGCTCTCGTCGCGCATCACTTCCACCAACACGCTAATCGCTTCCGTCGTGTGCTGTCGTGCAATGTCGCGGACGTTACCGTGGTTAGTTGGCCTGCCTGCGGGGTTGCCTGATTGTCCTTTTTCCCAAGTCATGTTGATGCCTTGATAAGTGCTTGTTTGGGAATTCTACTCAAAAGTTTGAATTTCATCAGCATCTTGCGGATGCAGATTTAACCTTGCCTGATGTACTGGTAACTATCTGGGAAATTTGAAAAAAACGGGGAAATTTTTTCGACCAGAGAGGCGCGTGTTGAGGATGTATCTATTCACTTGCTGGCCCTTCCTAAAGCGCGCGGTGTGCCCCAGGTCCAAAGAAAGCCAGGTCCAAAGAAAGAATGCTTTCTAACCCCTCGGAGGGGCCACAGCACCAGCACAATTCCAGCACAATCAACGCTTGTAAACACCCATCAATGGACCTATCTTTCAGCGACTGGGGTGCTGTGACAATTTTGTTAACTGTGTGTTTGCAAGGCAAAAAGCGATGCATCTATCTACCGCGCCCCGGTAGCTCAGGGGATAGAGCACCCCCTCCTAAGGGGTAGGTCGCACGTTCGATTCGTGCTCGGGGCGCCAACTAACCGTAACTGCCGCATTGCGTGCGGGCAGGTAGACAGGATAAAGAGCACCGCGTATCCGCGCAGCGACCGTCACGCCTGGAGATCGACGATGGCAGTTGACGCATCAGGCACCACAAAGCCACCAAAAGGTCTTGCTCATAGCGCCGTTTCCCAGGCACCTGGTGACAGGCGCGACTACCGCGCTGACATCGACGGGCTACGCGCCATTGCGGTATTTGCCGTAATCGCTTTTCACGCATTTCCATCCCTGGCACCAGGCGGCTTCATCGGCGTCGACGTGTTTTTCGTCATTTCTGGCTTTCTGATATCCAGGCATATCCTTAGCGAACTCGGCACGGACGCGTTCAGCATCAAGTCGTTCTATGCGCGCCGCGTTAAACGCATTTTTCCGGCGCTGATCGTGATTCTGGTTGCATGTATCGCAGCCGGCTGGGTCATTCTGACGCCGGGCGAGTACGAAGCGCTCGGCAGGCCAATTGCCGACGGTGCCGGATTTGTAGCTAACTTCGTATTCTGGAGCGAAGCCGGCTATTTCGACACGGCTGCCGATACCAAACCGTTGTTGCATACAGTTTGTGTCTGGTCCGGCACGACGTGACCGCAGATTTTTACTCGCCTCTGTCTCGCTTCTGGGAACTCGCACTTGGTGCCGCACTCGCCTATCGAAGTTTGCACAAGAAGCTCGATTTTGAGGCCGCCTATAGCCAGATTCTGTCGTGGGTTGGGCTTGGCGCAATACTGATTTCGATCGTCGCCCTCAAGAGCACCGACCCGTTCCCGGGTGCGTTGGCATTGTTACCAACGCTCGGCACGGCATGCCTGATTTCCGGACAGGCGTCGTGGTTGAATAAACGTGTGCTCGCGAGCCGGGTTCTTGTGTGGTTCGGACTCATCAGTTATCCGCTATACCTGTGGCACTGGCCGCTGCTTTCATTCGCCCGCATCATGGAATCGGAGACGCCGTCGACGAGCGCGCGATTGTGGCTGATCGCTTCAGCCGTTGTGCTTGCCTGGTTGACCTACCGGTTTGTGGAACGTCCCGTGCGCACCAGTTCAGGGCCCAGGGCGAGAAGATACGTGCTCGTTATGTGCATCATCATGTCGTTGCTGTTCGCAACAGGAATAGCCATCCGAAAAATGCATGGCCTTAAATTCAGATTTCACTCGAAAATGGCCGGTGACATCAGCACTTTGACGCTTGGTCACGACCGCAGCGCCTTGAAAAATGCGTGTGGCGTACCCGACGACCAGGTACTACTATTCCAGTTCTGCCTGTCGCGCGGCGGAAAAACACCACGCTTCGCAATGATCGGCGACAGCAAAGCGGAAGCGCTTTTCTACGGAATTGCGCGCGAATCGGGACCAGAGATGGAAGGTATTCTCATCGGCTCTGTCATGCCGCCGAGACACGGCGCGCCTGAGCCAGATGCCAGACAACGGACCAGAAATCAGCTCGCGTTTCAGACTGCGTTGGAAAACCCATCCATCAGTGTGGTCGTACTGGTTATTGCACTGCGTAGCACGTTTGCCATTGATCCCGCGACCGGATTCGTCACTGGAGATACAGGAACGGCCACGACGAACTGGATTGAAGCCTACAGCGATGTTATCCAACAACTGGAACAGCAAGGCAAGCGCGTCATCTTCGTGATTGACAATCCCACTTTTCCGGATCCGCGCAGCTGTATCGAGGGCGGATTGACGTCCAGCCCGGGACTCAATCGAATCCTGAGGCGCAGGCCAAACGCCCGCTGCACGATTAGCCTGTCCGAACACCTCGAAGGAACCGGCGCCTACCGTGATTTTGTCAATGCATTGGGAAAAGCCAATCCCCAATTGACAACTTATGATCCTACGCCGCTGCTTTGCAATGTTGATCGCGACACATGTTCAATAACGCGCGACGGCAAATTTCTCTACAGCTATTCTGACCATATTTCCGATTACGCCAATTCCCTGATTGCCAAAGACTTGCTGCCCATAATAGGAAGGTTGGCAAACTGAGTCCGATGTATCCAGATACAACAGCCGTTCAGGAGCGGCGCATGCGCAACACCAGTTTTCCGTCTGACTGATTCACATCGAAATATTGCAGGAAGTTCTGGCCAAGCAGACCGTATTCGATCCGCCCGGGCATAACTGCGACGGTAACACCGTGAATTTCAAACAGGTCCGCTCTTACCTGCAGGTTTCTGACGATACGTCCTTCAACAGAGCCGTTCGCGGTGTTAAAAAAGCCGGTGGTGCCGGCAGGCAATTGCGCGCGACGCGCAAAGTCAGATCCCACCGCAATGTAGCTGGCACCAGTATCAACCAGAAACGTCAACGAGTGGCCGTTGATCTCGCCATCGATGTAATAGTGCCCGTCGCGCGCGACAGGCACGACAATTTCGGCCCTGCCATTCTCAATAGCGCGTACAACCGGGGCCGGTGCCGAAAAATGATCGAAAACGAAATAGCCGCCAATCACTATAGCGACCCATACGATGGCTGCAATCAAGTGATTATTCATCGACGCGAAATGCCGCCATGGTTTCCGGTATTTGCAGAGATACCACCGCCGTGACCATCCTCACCTGCGCGACAGTCGTCCGGACGATTTTTGTCACGGCCATTGTCGTCAAAATGGCCCAGCAGCTTCTGCGAATAGTACGAACCGGCGTGCATCATGTTTGCCTGCCTACCCGATGTTTCCAGACGCAGACGAAGCAACTGCAGTTTGCGCAAGGCCCGGCAACGTGGCTCCGGCTCAGAGAGATCTTCAATAACGCGTTCCAGGTCACGTATCGCGCGCAAGGTTTCCACTTCAGGTGGGACAAGGCCCGCATTACGCAGTATCCGGTACGCCATGCGCAAGGTCTCCGGTATCAGTACGTCATCGTCAAGTTTGAGCGGTACCCCCTGGCCGGGAAGATCGGAAAGTTCGCCCCGTTCGATGGCCGCCGCTATTCTCTCCTCGGCAATATGGTCAAGCGCGATCATGCGAACGACAGAACGCCAGCGAAGGACGACGTTGACGGAAGCAATCCATGCTCGCCGTAATCCATAGCGGCATTCCGGGACGCCTGATTGATGTTTATTGGCAGTGACATATTTTCACGCCGGGCACGGCAAATTCTTGCGAACCGAACTGCAGTGCGCCGTCTACAGGGCGAACAACCAATCGGAATGCTGCAACAACGAACCAGGCCATCGCGCCCTTGATAGCGCGACTTCAAATCATTGCACCGTTGACACCGATAACCTGCCCGGATACATAACTTGCATCGTCCGAGGCAAGAAACCCGACGACTGCCGCCACTTCTTCAGCGCGGCCGGCGCGTTTCATCGGCACCATTTGCAATATTTGTTCCGGTTTAAAACTGGATGCCATTTCACTCTCAATGATACCGGGCGCCACTACATTCGCCGTTATTCCTCTTGACGCAAGTTCCACGGCAAGCGCTTTACTCACGCCATGCAATCCAGATTTTGCGGCAGCATAGTTTGCCTGGCCACGACTACCGACCACCGCGGCAACCGACGACATGCCGATTATGCGACCCCAGCGGGTCGCAATCATTGGTAGCAGCAATGGCCGCACGACGTTGTAGAAACCATTCAACGACACGTTCATCACGCTATCCCATTGTTCGCCGGTCATTCCGGCAAGCGGCGCGTCATCGTGTATGCCCGCATTATGAATCACGATTTGTACCGGTCTGTCCTCTGCAAGGGCGGACAATGCCGTTCTGCAGGCAGCACGATCAGATACGTCAAAGCATATCGACTCGGCTGCTCCACCGGCGCCGACAATCTGTGCCGCAAGCGCACGTGCCCGCTCCTGTCTGCTATTTGCATGAACAAGCACATCGAAACCACGCTCAGCGAGCAGCAGGCAGATCGCCGAGCCAATTACGCCACTTCCACCTGTCACCAATGCCCGTTTCATTGCGCCTCGCACCGTTTTTTCATTTTCGGTCCTATTCACCCATTGTCCTGTTTCCGCGGCACACGCACCACAATCTTGCGCAGACCAGGGAAGACATTATCATGCGTGTGCGAACCAGATGCCGAATCTTTGTCCATGACGGTTGAACAGGATGGAGTTTGGTGCCTGCCTGCACATTGCTGTCTGACAGATCAACACTTTTGTCACGTCATGCGCCTGAATTTCAATGTGAGTCGGTGCATGCCGATACCGATGGACCGGGAGGATCTACAGCCTTGATGGCTCGATGGCAGTCTTCGCTTGCGGCCACCTGCATCGTTACGATGTACGCGTGCGTCGCAAGTGGCGCAGACAAACCTCTGTGGGAAGCAGGCGCCGGATTTACAGTGCTGGACTTTCCGGACTACCGCGGCTCGGACGAGCGGACGAGCTACGTTCTACCGGTTCCCTATGCGATCTATCGCGGCAAAATTTTCAAGGCCGACCGGGATCGCGTACGTGGACTTTTTCTGGACGCTGATCGCGTTGATTTGCAACTGAGCATCAGGGGATCTGTACCTGTCGACAGTTCCAGCAATGCCGCGAGGCAAGACATGCCCGATCTCGATCCGACGCTTGAAATAGGCCCTAGTCTGGATTTGACGCTATATCGCGACACCACAGAGGATATCCGCGTGGATCTGCGCTTGCCGGCACGCACCGTAATAGCGATCGACTTCTGGCACAGCCACAACGTCAGCTGGGTTTTTCAACCGCAAATTAACGTCGATTTCAGGAACACGCCTCTGGGCACAGACTGGAAACTCGGATTCGCTTTCGGAGCGCTATTCGGTGATAAACGCTATCACAATTACTTTTACGGCGTCGCCCCCGAATTCGCGAATTCGCAGCGTCCGGCATACCAGGCGCAAAGCGGGTATGCCGGAGCCCAGGTGGTCGGCTCTGTCAGCCGGCGTTTTCAGAAAATGTGGTTCGGGGGGTTCGCCCGTTTGGACTCCGTTTCAAATGCAGTATTCGAGGCGAGTCCGTTGATACGTCAGCAGAACAACTTTACTGCAGGAATCGCTTTTACCTGGGTGTTGAAGGAATCGCAACGGCGGGCGCTAGAACAGCGCTAGAGTGCGCCGGCATTCATCGCGCGCTCCAAAATTCATGATCGGCACTAAAAAAGACCAGTTTCATGGTTTCCCTATCGGTCGCCCACACATACAATCAGAAAACCAATGAAACTCCCGGTCTCCGTTTGTTGCCGGGAATTTCTCAACGGCGATAAGGCCAGTTACGACCGATGAAAGGAATGCTCCGGTTGTTCCGGGAAATTTACCAATATTTCTGGCTGTACTTCGGACTGATTTACGCTGGAGTAGCAGGCGTTGTCTGTACCGTCATCGGCACCGTGCTGTATCCCCTGCTACCAAGAAAAACAGGCCAGTGGCTGGGTCGTTGGCTAATCGGAATGACATTTCGCAGCATACTTGCGATGCTGCGCACCAGCGGTGTGCTGAAACTGGATTTGAGCGCCCTTGATGGACTTCGTCATAACAAAGGCGTCATCATCGCAGCCAATCACCCTTCCATTCTGGACGCCGTGTTGATCATATCGCGCGTACCTGACATCGCCTGCATCATGAAAGCCGCGATCTGGGACAGCATCATACTTGGCGGCAGCCTGGCGCGCCTGGCCCGCTATATCCGCAATGACTCGCCCCGCAGTATGATACGAAGATCAACCGAAGAATTGCGCTCCGGGCAGCGATTGCTTGTGTTTCCGGAAGGGACACGCACCCGGCGCAAACCAATAAATTCGTTCAAGGGCGGATTTGCGTTGATCGCGAAAAGATCTGGCGCTCCACTTCAAACAGTGATTATCGAAAGCAATAGTTCGTTTCTGTGCAAAGGGTGGCCAATATTGAAGAAGCCGCCAATGCCGCTCGTGTACCGCGCCCGGCTCGGCAAGCGCTTCGAGTTTTCCGGCGACACGCGGGCGGTCGTCGCCGAACTCGAACGCTATTATCAACAGGCGCTCGGACCGGAAACCGTCGTAAGCCCATCGCGGCGTGATCCTGAACCGGCGATCGGCCAGCCAACAACCTCGCACTGATACCGTTCCAGGCGGCATCGACATCGCACTTATTGACATCGTATGCCGGCTGCGTCGCGTTCCCATCTTGTACTGATTCCGAGCTTCAACACCGGGGCGAAAGTCCTGGAAACCGTCACTGAAGCACGCCAATACTGGAAACCGGTCTGGGTCGTGGTTGACGGAAGTACCGATGGCAGCGCTAAGGCGCTATTGGAACGGCAGGAGTCTGATCCCGGCTTGCGCGTATTCGTTCTGCCCAGCAATCTCGGCAAAGGCGCCGCGGTCTTGCACGGATTGCGTGAAGCGGTGGCGGCAGGTTTCACCCATGTCTTGACGATGGATGCCGACGGTCAACATCCCGCAGCCAGGCTGCCCGCATTTATGCACGCCTCCCAACGTACCCCCGAAGCCATGATTCTGGGCAAGCCGGTGTTCGATCCGGACGCGCCGAAACTCAGGGTAAACGGGCGCAAGATCTCCAATTGGTGGGCGAATCTGGAAACACTATGGGCAGGCATAGACGATTCCCTGTTCGGCTTTCGCGTCTACCCGGCACGCGCCCTCCTCGGCATCATGTCTGCCAGTCGCTGGATGCGGCGCTTTGATTTTGATGTCGAAGCTGCCGTACGCCTGGTTTGGTCCGGCATACAGCCCATCAACATCGATGCACCCGTGCGCTATTTGTCAGCCGAACAAGGCGGTGTTTCACATTTTCAGTATATGCGTGACAACGCACTACTGACGTGGATGCACATGCGTCTGCTCGCAGGCTTTGTCGTTCGTTTGCCATTTCTCGCCTGGCGGCGACTGCCAACCGCGAGCCGCGACTAGGCGGCGAACAGGGAAATCAGTGAGCCGCAATTAAGCGGCGATCAGAGAAATCAGTAAGCCGTAATTAAACGGCGAAGAAACATACCAAGGTGCCACAATTACGCGGCGAACAAACAAACAATCTGCCGCAATTAGGCGGCGCACAGAAGAACCAACCAGCTCCAATTAAGCGGCGAGCCGATCCACAACGTTCAACCGACCGGTTTCATTCGACGGAAATCAATCGCTCTTCGCATGTTCGCCCACCGCGGGCTCACGCTGCATGAACACTGCACCAAAAAAAAGACTCAATGCAGCACCAATTGAAACAGTCATTCCTATCGCAGCGAGGACCGGAGTCGACGCAAAGCCTATCAGCCCGAAACCAATCACCGTTGACAGATTGCATGTGGCCAGTGAGACGAAAGTACGCTCGCGGGCGACACCGCGTTGCACAACACTGTCAAAAAACAAGGTGTAATTCGAGCCAACGCCAATGACGAGCAACATGGCAACCAGGTGAAACATCGTCAAATCGACACCTGAGACAGCAAGAATCGTAACCGTGACCACTACCGCCGCCACGATCGGCAGGACAACTTGCAGGCAACGGCGCATTGATCGCAGCGCCGCCAGCAGCAACATCACGATCGCAATGGCGCCGATAGTCGCAAACGTCAGAATCTGGTTCCGATAGCCGCGATACAACGCATCAGTTTCGGTCTTGAGATCGACCAGCATGACACTGTGCGGATCAAATCCTTCCAAAGCGTGCGCAACCGCACCTGGATCACCGACCTCGCGTAGCGGCAGCATTGCATACCAGGAGCCGCGTCGATTGACCAGTAATCGATCTACATTGCCAGCCAGCATTGTCGATTCGAGATCAGTTCGCGTTAGCAAGTTCGCGTTCTTCGCGAGTTGCGTCTGCTCGACAAATTGCTCGAAAACACCGGCCCTGAATGGCAGGCCTTTGACTGCCTGTTCAAGCGATTGCCGCAACGCTGCCTCATCAGGAATCGCGTTCTGGCGAATGCGCTGGGTTCTCTGACTTGGAAGGAACAACGACGGAGAGTCATAGCCGGTCAGTACGCCCTGCCCCACCAACGATTCGAGTACCCGGCCCACGGTCTCGGCCACTTGCAGCGTGGCTTCCTGGTCCACGCCGCGCACAACGATCAGGTTACGAACGTCGGGGGCGCCAAGTTCGCGCCGGATCTCACCGTCAAGTGCCTGATCCTCCTCCGGGATCGGGCTCAACGCCTCCATCTCATCATTCCACACTGTGCCGCCGACAGCCATAAGCCAGGCAACACAAATCAGAATCAATATCACGGATGGAATTCGGGCCGCGCGAGCACGCTGCACCATGCGCAGCAGTGCTGGCCCCCACGCTTTAACCAGATCTACGCTGAATTCCGCCGGCATCAGCAAAGGCACGATCCATCGCGTCACACCGAGGGCTACGACCAGACCGACAATCGAAAACAGCCCGAGTTGGGCAAGCCCCGGAAATCCGGACAGCACGAGTGCCGCCGATCCGAATACCGACGTAAGAACACCGAGGCGCAGCGTCGGCCATATGCCCGCCATCCTTTTTTGTTGCGGCGTTCCACGAACTGCACCAATCAACAAATGGATCGCATAATCGACCGATTCGCCGATCAATGTCGCCCCGAATCCAATGGTGATGCCGTGCACAGTGCCGAAAGCGAGCGACACGGCCGCGATGCCGGCCAGCCCACCACTGATCACCGGTATGATGATCAGGACAAGTGCGCGCGCCGAGCGCAATACGAAAAACAGCAGCAACGCGATCGCGATAGCTGCGGCACTCGCCATCTTGATCGCGTCCGATTTGATGGCATCTCTCGTCTGCACGGCGAATGCCCCCGGGCCCACCGTTATCAGCGAAGCATCGGCGATTCCCAGGTCGTTCCTGGCAGATTCGAATGCGCTAGCGATGCGCGCAATCGCCGCCTGTTGCGCATCGATATCAAACCCGGGGAAATTCGTTTCCGCAATCAGAAGCGCACGCCTTGAATCAGCACTGAACCAGACGTCGTCATACACTTGGGGCCGGGATGCCGATTCATATCTTTCGATGATCCCCAGGAACTCGCCCGTAGGATCGCGGCGAACAAGGCGTCCTGCAAATGCACTCATCGGCGAAGCAAGTAACTCGAGCTGCGATTCAAGCGAAGCGCGAAGACTCTTCTCACTGAAATGGCCTGCACTGACGGCGGGACTTAGCAGATAGCGATGATCGAGCAAAAAAATACCATCTGCCTGCAGCCGGTCTTCACTTCCATTAATAACATAGGCGAACGCGGGATCATCAGTCAGCCGATGAGCGATTTCCCGGCTGAGATTGGCCAACCCGGTTTTCTCCTCGCCTTCGAGGGCGACCAGAATGAGACGCGAGACAACACCTTCACGCAGCTGATCAACGAGTACTTGTATCGAGCAAAAAAATACCATCTGCCTGCAGCCGGTCTTCACTTCCATTAATAACATAGGCGAACGCGGGATCATCAGTCAGCCGATGAGCGATTTCCCGGCTGAGATTGGCCAACCCGGTTTTCTCCTCGCCTTCGAGGGCGACCAGAATGAGACGCGAGACAACACCTTCACGCAGCTGATCAACGAGTACTTGTTGTGCCGGTGATGGTGCTTCCGGCAAGAACGCCTGAAGGTCGCTGGTGATAGTCGTACGTGACAACAACCAACCGCTGGCTGCAAGGAGCGTTATCCAGACGAGCAACGCGAACCACGCGACACGCGTCACGAAGTATCCTCGGTGACATGCATCACCGACCGGTCACCGTTTGACTCCACCAATTCGATGATATTGATGAGACCTGCGCTGCCACGAATGCGAACGAGACTGACGACAGCGCGCATTCTTTGGTGGCGTGGACTGAGTACCAATTCCCAGTCATTTGTCCAACCGTGCAGTTCAATGTCGTAGAAGCGCTTGAGCGTGTTCAGATCCCCCGTCAACGTGGCTCGCATGCCCTCAACAAATCCCCACAGTACCGGATAGCGCGACAGTCGCACGTGCCGGGTTTTCTTCCCGCTTCCGGATTCAATGGTCAATGCATTGCCTTTGATGAGCACCCGCTCGCGGCGCGGCATCAAGGTCACTTTCTCCAGGTGATCAGGTGAGTAAGCAAGTGTTCCACTTTGCTTGATCGGGACATTGAGTACGGCAAGAAATTTCGTTTCGACAAAACTTGCCGTTCCTGAACGACTGGCGGCGAGGTCCTGCATCAGTGTCTCCAGGTCCCAGCTAGCCGCAACCGCCAGTGATTGCATGGCGGCCAGGCAGGCTGCAAACAGCAACGTGCTAATTCTCGTCGGAATCACTTCCATCGGACCAGAAAGAAAAAAAGTTGAACCAGTTAAAAGGCGCCTGACGGCAGTAGTACGCCATCCGATCGGCATAAAGACGTATCCAGCGCCCGATGATCTCGTCGCGTCTGCCCGTTGACAATTCTGGCGAGTCGACCAAGGTCTCAAAATATACGTCGTAGCGGTTTCGCCCACGATATAGCCCGACCATCAGAATGACTGGCCGGTCCGCGACCGCGGAAATGCGAAACGGCGCGGTCGGAAATGACGCCACCCCACCAAGGAACGGCACCCGAATCAAGCCATGATCGCTAAGCGCCCGGTCCGCCAGCATGCCGATCAACTTTCCGGCTTCCAGTTGCTCAATAACTTGCAACATCGATGCTGGCGCACCGAGCGAAATAACATCCTTCTCGAATGCCGGATTGATGGCCCTCACCATAGCAGCGACGGCAGGTGTGTTCTGCTCGAACATCACCATGTTGATACCCAGGCTGCGACGTCGTCCAAGGGTGCGCAAGCATTCAAAGCTGCCCAAGTGGGCTCCCAGCAAAACACAACCACCGTGTTGCTCGATCTGTTCAAGCAGCGCCTTCTCACCATGCAAACGGATATCGAAATTCGACCACCGGTCCGACAGGAAATACACTCGATCAAGTGCGACTGCAGCGAACGAATAAAAGTGTCGATAGACGTCGCGCAACGCGGGCTTTTGCCCCAGGACGCGGCCCAGGTAATCACGCGAGGCGGCGCGCGCGCGACCGGCCGTCCCAGATGAAGTGCGATCCATACCAGTACTCGCACCGCGCCAGGACTGGCGCGCTCGGTGACCGCCAGCCATTCGCGACTCACTCGCGGCCTTGACGTCGTTGTGCCAGTGCACCGCTAGCGGCCGTGTTCCCCCGAACGCTGCATTCGAAACGTACCCGATTGCCTGTTCC